>JBFMGD010000004.1:0-106464 GCA_040751775.1 Bacillota bacterium
TCCGGCCCGGGCAAGGACCGCCAGTCCCCGGTCTACGATATAACCCTTGGCGATACCGCCCAGATCTAGGGACATGCCGGCTGCGGGCAGGTAAATGGTGCCGCGCGCGCGATCTATTTCCAGCAGGGTGTAATCAACCAAGGGGAAAAGCGCCTCAATCTGCGCCGGGGAGGGCACCCGAAACTGCTGCCCCAGGAAGCCCCACTGATCCAAAAACGGTGCGATAGTCGGATCGAAGGCGCCTTCGCTTAAACCGGCGTACTTTAACGCCGCCTCGGCCACGGTTAAGGTTTCATCGTCAACGCTTACCGGCGAAACTCCGGCTTTGGCGTTAACCCGGTCCACGTCACTGCCGGATGCGCTGCGGCTGAGCAGCCGCTCCAACCGGTCCACCTCGGCAAACAGATCGCTTTTTACGGCCTCGGCTTGAGCGAGTCCCGCAGCGTTAAACTGCAATTCGATGGCGGTATCCATGGCCGTATGATAATAATGGTGCATCTTGGCCGGCGAACCGCCGCCGCTGATCATATCTATTGCCGCCCCTACTATAATCAAAAGCCCGGCCACAAAAAGCACGGGGCCTAAGACTTTGCGCTTCCGTGGTGCCTGAATTTTTTGGTTATGCCGGTCGGCAAAATCGGATCCTGGGTTCAAATGATCTTCCCTCTTCCTTCTCCTTAACCTTCACCTAGCAATTAATATACCATCTTCACCATAAGAAAAACAAGGGGAAATACAGCCCGCTTCTCCTTGTTCTTTCCTCCAGGAACAGTATTCAGCAGTTTGAAAAATGGGACAAGGGGCCGTCCCTTCTCCTATCAGCGGCGGCCGTAGTAGAAAACGACAAAAAGGATTACGCCGAGCACGGCGGCAAGGAGCAGGTTGTCGAAGTTCAGGTTTTTAATGTTCCATTGGGCCGGGTTCCAGCTGCGCTTGGCCGTTGCCGCGCCGGGCGGTTCGGGATGCTGATCCCAGGTGCTGCTTTTCCCGGCCAGGCGGCGGGCTGAATCGCCGGCTTTGACATACGCTTCGTCCAGCGCGTGGTCCAGCTCCGCGGTGCGGTCAACCAGTTTGCGCGCCGAATCACCGGCTTTCACGTACGCTTCGTCCAGCGCGTGGTCCAGATCTGAGGTGCGATCGACCAGCCTGCGAGCCGC
Source organism: Bacillota bacterium (assembly GCA_040751775.1). GTDB lineage: Bacteria > Bacillota > Dethiobacteria > DTU022 > DTU022 > JBFMGD01. The sequence continues at coordinate 1,158 of JBFMGD010000004.1, forward strand.
CTGACCGGTCTTGCCGTAGGCTTCGTCCAGGGCGTGATCCAGGTCTGAAGTGCGGTCGGCCAGCAGCCGCGCCAGCAGCCCTGTCTTGCTGTAAGCTTGATCAAGGGCACGGTCCATGCTGCAGGAGCGGTCGGCCAGGCCGCGGGCCGCCTTGCCGGTGTGCTCATAAAACCGGTCCAAAACGCCGTCAAAATCGCCGATATAGCGGCACCATAAACGGGCCACGCTGCCGGAGCGGTCGTAGAGCCGGCCGACCGCCAGGTCCACCAGGCTACCGCCGCGGCAAACCGCGCTCATTAATAAATTGGTCAGGGGACGGTAGAGCAGGGCGTGAATGCTCAACCATTGCGGCGGTGTCCAGTTGAACCAGCCGCGGTAGGCCCCGGGCAGGTAGAGCGCCGCCGCCAAAAGCACCACCACCAGCATCGCTTCCAGGGGATGATGTTCAAAAAAGTTAAAATGAGCGAGGTGGTCCATCGCTTGCCCCTCGAACCCGAAGCGCGCTGCCGCGGGCAGGATTAATTTTTCCAGAAGTAAATTCGGGAAAAGGCCGATCCCGATAATAATCAGGGCGAAACTGCTCAAAGCGGCGTTCGCGGTAAGAGAGAGGCGACAGGTCCGGTTCAGCCGGTCTGGCAGAGGCCCCAGGAAGAGGCCGCGGAATAGTTTAATAAAATAACAGATCGTGAGCGCGCTGGTGACGACAAAGATGCGCTCGGCCAGGTAGAGGCTGAAGTAACCGTAATGCGCGTGGAGCTCTAAGAGCGCGTCATGCAGCAGTGTTTTACTTGCGTAGCCGTTGAAGCCGGGTATTCCGGCGATCCCGCAAGCAGCTATGAGGAAGGTAATCGCCACCAGGGGCATTTTCCGGGCCATGCCGCCCAAACGCGGCAGCTCAAGTTCGCGGGTAAGCATATAGACTGCGCCGACCATCATGAAGAGGCCGGCCTTGAAGAAAGCGTGATTGATAATATGGTAAAGCGAGCCGGCAAAGCCCATCCCGCCTTCCAGGCCCATATAAGCCGCGGCGCCCAACCCGGCGGCGATATAACCGATCTGGCTGACACTGCTATAGGCCAGGATCCGCTTGGCATTGGTCTGGAGCAGCGCCATCAGCGCGCCGCTGAACATGGTCACCATGCCGATCCAGAACAGAACCGCCCCGAGTCGCGCGATATAGGACCAGTCCGCCGGGCTGCCGTGTCCCGCCGGGAAGTAAAGCAGCAGGGTTACTCTCAAGATCCCGTAAGCGCCGGCCTTGATCATGATTCCGGAAAGCAGGGCGCTGGCCGGCGAAGGGGCCACGGGATGGGCCTGGGGCAGCCAGATATGCAACGGCACCAGGCCGGCCTTGATCCCGAACCCGACCAGAAACAGGATATAGATCAGCGTGCGCTGCCCGCCCAGGTGCCCCAGAAGCGGCCCCATCACGACTGTGCCGGCGGAGGCGTAAACCAGGAGCACGGCGAAGAGCAGCGCCAGACCGCCGGCCACCCCCAGGTAGAGGTAAAGCGCGCCTGCCTGCATCGCCTGCCGGTTTTGCTCGTGGATCACCAGGATAAACGAGCTGAAGGTCATCAGCTCAAAAAAGAGAAAGAGGGTGAAAAAATCGCCCGCGAAGACCACGCCCAGGGTGGCCCCCAGGGTAAAAATTAAAAAGCTGAAGAAGCGCCGCCGGTTGTGCTCGTAGTCCATGTAGGTCAGCGAGAAAAGAACGGCCAGGAACCAGACCGTCGCAATCAGGGCGCCGAAAATCCAGCCGGTTAAGTCGACCCGGAAATAAAGGCCGAGCTGCATGAAGCCGATCAGCTGCTGCTCCACCGTGCCGGCCAGCGCCCCGGGCAGCAGCAGCGCCGAGCCCAGGAGAGTCAAACCGCAGACAGCCAGGGAAAGCGCCTTGCGCGGCTTCTCCCAATTTTCACCCGGCAGGTAGAGCAGGATCGCGGCCAGCATGGGCAGCACAATGACCATCAAGGGCAAAGCTGAATGAAGCAGCTGCTCCGCCGGAACGGCCGCTTCGGCTGCGGCGGTAAACATTGATTACGGACCCCCCCGCAGGAGAAAGGTCGCCGTTAATTGGGCCAGGTCAAAGGGGATATTGGTCGGCAGGAGGCCGAAGAGCAGCGTACTCAGGGCCAGGATCACGATCGGCGCCACCATGCGCGGCGTGGCCTCACGGATATTGAAACCGGATCCATGTTCGTGTTCCAACCCGCCGAAGAAGGCGGGCACGATAATCGGCAGGTAATAGAGGGCGTTGAGCAGACTACTCACAAGCAGGACAAACACATAGAACGGCTGCCCCGATTCCAGGGCGCCCAGGCCCAGCGTCCACTTGCTTAAAAACCCGTTTAAAGGCGGGACCCCGATCATGGCCAGGGCGGCCACGGAAAAGCAGCCCACGGTAAAGGGCATCTCGCGCCCGATGCCGGCCATCTCCGAAACGAGCCGTTTGCCGGTTTTCCAGATGATCGCGCCGGCGGCAAGGAAGAGGGCGCTCTTCATGAAGGCGTGGCTGAAGATATGAAACACATCGCCGATCAGCGCTTTTTCATTGAGCACGCTCATGCCAAGCAGGATATAACCCATCTGCCCGATACTGGAGTAGGCCAGGCGGCGCTTGATATCATCCTGGGTCAGGGCGACCGCCGATCCGAGCAGGATCGTGATCACGGCAATTACCCCCATCACCTTATCCCAGCCCCCGGCCCGGATCACGTCGATCGTAAAGACGTGGAAGATCATGCGCAGCAGCCCGTAGGCCCCGGTCTTGAGCATGATCCCGGAAAGAAGCGCGCTGGCCGGCGAAGGGGCGACCGGGTGGGCATCAGGAAGCCAGACATGCAAGGGGAATATGCCCGCCTTCATGCCGAAGCCGATTAAAAATGAGATAAAGGCGAGAAAAGCCAGCAAAGAGGTTTCCCGGACCAGCGGTCCCGCCGCAAGGCTGACCGTGCCGGCAAGCTCGAAAGTGATGATAATCCCGAAAAATAGGGCCAGGCCGCCGATGATCGTCATGATCAGGTATTTGTAGCCGGCTTTGAGCGCCTGGGGCGTTTCCTCGTGGATCACCAGGATATAAGCGATCAGCGACATCAGCTCAAAGAAGATGAAGAGGGTAAAGAAGTCGCCGGCCATAAATATCCCCTGGCAGCTGCCGAGGGTAAAGATCAAAACGGGATAATAGCGGCTGCCGGCATGCTCGCGGGCCATATAGTCGATCGAATAAATGGTACAGAGCAGCCAGACAAAAGAGGCCAGGGCCGCCAGGCTGAAACTGAGCAGATCAACGCGGATCGATATTTCCAGCTGCGGCAGTATTTCAAATAAAGTAAATTGAATGATTTCACCCCGCATCATGATCGGGTACAAAGAGACTACCGCCAAAAATACCGCCGCGGTGGTAGCCAGGGCCAGGGCGTTGCGCAGCTGCGCCGAACGGCGGCCTGCCGCCATGATCACCGGAGACATCAGGATCGGGAATAAAAATGCAAATATCGGCACCGCTAAAGCAGCTGTCTCTTCCAAGGATGACACCTCCTATCACAATTATACCGCTGATTTGCCATGAATGAACTTAATTTTTTATCAAGCCTGACGAATTGGGCCCTGCCAAAAGTATAGCACTAGAAAAACCCGGTTACAGCCCGCTCCAGCAGGAGGACCACCGGCTTGGAAAATACCCCGAAAAAAATAACCGCGGCCGCCCCGGCCAGCAGCGAAGCGGTCATCAAGCGTGGGACCGGCTTGAAGCTCACACCCTCTGAGAGCGGGTTCAGGTAAGCATTGATGATAATCGGCAGGTAGTAGATCGCGTTGAGCAGGCTGCCGGCGATGATAATAATTACAATTAAGAGCCGGCCCGTTTCCAGGGCACCCAGGGCCAGGAACCATTTGCCGATCAGGCCGCCGGTGCCGGGGATGCCGATCATGGAAGCGCCCGCAACGGCAAAAGGCAGCATCGTCAGGGGCATCTTCGGCCCGATCCCGCTTAAACTTTTAATCCGGCGCAGCCCGGCCGCATGGATGATATTGCCGGCCGCCATAAAGAGCAACGCCTTCATGATACCGTGGTTGAGCAGGTGATAAAGAGCGCCGACCAGCGCGGTGCGGTTAGCCAGACCGATCCCTAGGAAAACATAGCCGATCTGGGCGATGCTGGAATAGGCGAGCATTTTCTTTAAATCTTCCTGCACCATGGCGAAGATGGATCCGAAGACAATCCCGAGCACAGAGAGCCACAGGATAACCTCATTTAACGGAACCGCGCTCAACAGGCTGCCAGGCAGAACACGGTAGAACAGGATCAGGAGGGCGAACGCGTAAATTTTAATCACCACCCCTGAAAGGACCGCGCTTGACGGCGACGGCGCCGCGGCATGGGCGTCCGGCAGCCAGACATGCAGGGGAAACAGCGCAGCCTTAACCGCGAAGGCGACAATGATTAGGGCGGCCGCGGCGAGGACGTTGTTCGGGTAAAGGGCCGCCGCTTCCGGAAGCGCTTCCCGCACCAGGGCAAAATTCAAGTGCCCGGTAACCATATAGATCAGGGCTACGGCCAGCAGATAGCAACCGGTGCCCATGGCGCTTAAAATCAGATATTTGAAACCGGCTTCCAGGCATTCACGCGTCTCTTTGATCGTGATTACGGCGCACGAGGCGATGGCGCAGATCTCCATGAATACAAACAGGTTGAAGAGGTCGTTGGTCAGGGCGATACCGGCCATGGAGCCGATCAGCAGGGCGTAAAGCGCACAGTACCAGCCGATCAGTTCAGGTTTTAGCTCGTGCTCCAGGTCGCGCCAGGCGTACACCGCGATCCACAAACCAAGGCCCAAGACCACCAGCAACAGGTAAACTCTTAAGAAATCCACCTGCAGCTCAATCCCCCAGGGTGGCGGCCAGCCGCCCAGGTGGTAAAAATAGGGGCCACTTGAGTCTAAACGCCACAGCAGCGTCACGGCCATGCCGAGGACAAGAACAAGTATTAATAAAAGGGCCGGCCAGCAGAGTTTAACCTGCCGGCGGGCGAGCAGCGGCATCAGAAAAGCGCCGGCCAGCGGCAGCACAATGATCAAGACGGGAAAATGTTCTACCATCATTACTGTTCCTGGCTCCTGATTTCAACGATTTCATCGGCGTCCACGGTCCCGTAATAGCGGAAAATCTTGGTCACCAGGCTCAGTGCGTAAGCGGTGACACTGATTCCTACGACAATACCGGTCAGCATCAGGGCGCCGGGAAGCGGGTTGACATAGACGCGGTTGGCGCTCGCTTCAATCACCGGCGCCGCGCCGCCGCGCACATAGCCGACCGCAACAAACAGTAAAAAGACAGAAGCATCCATGATGTTCATGGCGATTACTTTTTTAATCAGGTTGGCATGAGTGAGCATGGTATGCATCCCGATTACGAAGAGGATTATTGCCACCAGGTAATAGTAGTTATTGCTCAGGCTTTTCAGAAACTCCATCTCTTGCTTCCCCCTCGATCAGGTTGTAAAAGAGGGTCACCATGGTGCTGGCTACTTTAATACCGATAAATACGGTTATGAGCAGGATCGCCCCGCTGCTGAACAGCTCTCCCGGCCGCCCGAGCGGAAAACCCGCCGAGCCGTTGGCCAGGTAATAGCCGCCCAGGGCCAGGGCGGCCAAGCCGGTGAGCGCAAAGCCCAGCGCGCCGCCGCTTTCCAGGTAAGAGGCCGTGGCATGAGAGATCTGCTTCACCCCCGCTGCCAGATTAAATGACAGGGCCAGCAGGACCAGGCTGGCCCCGAAGATGGCTCCCCCGGAGAAGCCGCCGCCGGGCGAAAGGTGCCCGTGCAGGATAATATAAATGCCGTATAACTGGATAAAGGGTGCTACCAGGCGGCTGATCAGGCGGACAATCTGGTCTTCCATGCTCGCTCCTCCCAACCCTGAGCGGTTTATCGCGACAGGCAAAACGAGTCTCTGCTCATTTCTAATCACAAAATTTTACTTCTCACATCTCACTTCTCACTGGTGCGCTTTCAAGGCGGCAACTACGGCGGCGATGGCGGTAAAAAGCACTGTCACTTCGCCGAAGGTATCGAAAGCCCGATAATCAAGAATAATCCCGCTGACAACGTTCACCGCTCCCGTCTCCGTTACACCCCGCTCCAGGAAGCGCTGCGGTATTTCGTTGTAATCGGGATTGCCGGGCTCACCAAAAGGAGGCATCTCCGCCACGGTAATCACCAGGAAAAAGCCGATCAAGCCTAAAAGCAGCAGGGTTAACACACTCCGCGCCTGCAGGCCCGGGATAAATCTAAAGGCCAGGTATAGAACCACGATCGCGGTGATCGCCACTAAGACCGTATTCGGCGGCATATCATTACCTCCCAACTTCCTCCTATTCCGTTCTCCTGGTCTTGCTGATCGCGGCCAGCAGCAGCAGGGTGGTGACCCCGGTCCCGATGGCCGCTTCTACCATGGCGACGTCGGGCGCGGCGAGCTGCTGCCAGATCACAGCCATGATCAGGCCGAAAGAGGCGAATATAATTACCGCGCTGAGCAAATCCCGGGTCCGGGCCACGGCGACGGCGCAGACGATCAGGAACAGCAACAGCAGTGTGTTTAACAGCTCCGTTATGCGGATCCCTCCGTCTTTTCCTTTACTTTCAGGCCGGTCAGGTAAGCCGCCCGGGCGATCACATGGGCCGCGGACGGGTTGGTGATCAGAATAAAGGCGGCGATCAAGCCCAACTTGACAGCAGCCGCCGCGCTGCTCTGCAAGGCTAAAGATAAGAGAATCAACCCGGCGCCGAGGGTGTCGCACTTGGTGGTCGCGTGCAGGCGGCAGTAGACATCCGGGAGGCGCAGCAGCCCCAGAGTGCCGACAAAAAGAAAAAAGAGACCGGCCAGCAGGCAGAGGGCCGCAGCAACGCTTAAAAAAGTCTCCAGGGGCGGCATGCTCACTCCAGCGCTCCCTTCTCCAGATACTTGGCCACGCCGATGGTGGTGATAAAGCTCATCAGGGCGTAGACCATGGCGATATCAAGGTAATAATCATGGCTGTAGAAACGGGCAATCAAGGTGATGATCAGCAGTGTTTTCGTGCCGATGACATTGATCGCCACAACCCGGTCCGGCGCCGTCGGACCGGCCGCGGCCCGGTAGAGGGAGAGAAAAAGCAGCACCGCCACGCAGACGGCACCGGCCCCGTTGAGCAGGTGGAGCCACTGTCCGACAGCATTCATGAAGCTCCCTCCTCCAACCGCATGAGCATCTTGATCAATTCCCACTGCGCAACCCCTTCGGCAGCTTCCCTGGTGAGGGCGTGAACCCAAAACCGGTTCTCTTCCGCCAGCACTGTCAGCGTGCCGGGGGTGAGGGTGATTGAATTGGCCAGTATGAGGCGGTCAACCGGCCTCTCGAGCTCTACCGGAAGCGGGATCAGCCGCGGCGCTATGGGCATGCGCGGATGCAGCACCACCCGGACCACCTGCAGGTTCGCTTTTATAATCTCAAGGAGAAGCCTGAAAACGTAACCGAAGGCGATATAAAGCGTCTTCCAGTTAACCGGCGGCCTTTCAGCCCGGTTAACCAGCAGGTTGCGGTTGAAATAGACTACAAAAACGGCGGCAACGGCGCCGAGCAGCAGCTCTTGCCAGCGCAGGCTGCCGCTGACCGCGATCCAGAAGAGCATAAAAAGCATAAAGTGGCCGGCATAATTGCAGATGTTCCGCTTGGTCATTTTAAGCAACACCTTAATCTTTCCGGGTATAAAAGAGGCAATAAGGAAGAAACCGAGCGTGTTCAGGTTGTGGTCATGCTGTCATAAAGCTGCGGCCTGTTATTGCCTAACATATTATTATATTCTTTATCTTCTGTGCTTTTCCTGCCGGAGATATAAAAAAGACGGGAGGAGCCTCCCGCCTTGGTTTCTAGACTTCGGCACACGCGGCCGCCTTGGCCGCCGGCCCGGTTCGGGCGGCAGGGTCCTGGCAGCGCGGGTGTATGGTCCCCGGGCGGCATTTCCAGACGCACTCACCGCAATCATCGCACTTGGCGAGATCGATTACAGCCAGGTTGCCGTCCATGGTAATCGCTTCCCTGGGGCAGGCTTTGATACAAGCCTTGCAGGCCATGCAGCCCACCTCGCAAGCCTCGGTTACCGCTTTACCGCGCCCTTGAGAGCTGCACAATACCAGGTGGCCCTGGTTCCCTTTCGGCAAAATCTTGATGATGCCGCGGGGACAGGCCTTGCTGCAGAGGCCGCAGCCGCCGCAGCGCTCCCGGTTCACCACCGGCAGGCCGTGCGGGCCCATCGTGATCGCGTCAAAGGGACAGGCGCGCACGCAGTTGCCCAGGCCCAGGCAGCCGTCTGAACAGGCTTTAAATCCGCCGCCGTATTTTTGCGCCACGGCACAATCCATGACACCGTCATAGATAAACAGGTCCCGGGCCCTGGCCGTATCGCCGATACAGAACACGGTCGCAACCAGCGGTACCGCTTCGACCGCTTCCTGGCCCAGCACCGCGGCGATCGCTTTGGCGGTATCGCCGCCGCCGGGAATACAGCCGTTCTGGGCGGCGTTCCCCTCTACCACCGCTTCGGCGAAGTTGGTGCAGCCGGCATAACCGCAGGCGCCGCAGTTTACTCCCGGCAGCGTCTCCCGGACAGCTTCCACACGGGGATCCGCTTCCACATCGAAGAAACGGGCGGCCAAAGCCAGGAGAGTCCCAAAAATGAGGCCCACTCCACCCAACGCTGCTGCCGCATATAATATTTGCACGGTTTGTCACCTCACATCGAGAAATAGTGCATTCAATACGATCTCAAAAAGATTAACCATCAGCAGCTTAAAGGCTGAGCATACCCTTGAAACCCATGAAAGCCAGGGAAAGGATGCCGGCGGTGATCAAGGTAATCGCGGTGCCCTGCAGGGGAGCCGGAATCTTGGCCGTTTCCAACCGCTCGCGGATACCGGCCATGATGATCAGGGCCAGGGAAAACCCGACCGAAGCGGCCACCCCGAACACAACGGCCTCGGCCAGGGTGAACTCCTGGCGCACCGCCAACAGGGCCACCGCCATCACGGCGCAGTTGGTGGTGATCAAGGGTAGGAAAATACCGAGGCCCTGGTACAGAGTTGGGCTGATTTTACGTAAGATCGTCTCCACCATCTGGACCAGGGAAGCGATAATCAGAATAAAAGCGACGATTTGCAGGTAGTAAAGGCCCAGGGGAACCAGAACATAGGTATAAACCAGCCAGGTGACCAGCGTGGCCATGGTCAAGACAAACACTACGGCCATACTCATCCCCACGGCGGTATCCATCTTCCGTGAAACCCCTAAAAAGGGGCAGATTCCAAAAAAGCGCTGCAGGACAAAGTTATCTACCAGAATATAGATGAATATGATGGAAAGCAGCTTTTCCATAGCGACCCTCCCGCTTCTTGAACAGATTTGATGTTGAACCTACTTGATGTTGTACCGTTTAAAAATCAAATTCACCAAGCCCAGCAGCAACCCCAGGACGATAAAGCCGCCGGGCGGCAGGGCGAAGAGCTTCATCGGCTCAAAGGCCGGCCCGAAGAGGTTTACCGTCATCGCGGTTTCACCCAAAAGGGTGCCGCTGCCGATTACTTCCCGTATTGTGGAGAGAATCAGCAGGCTGACGGTAAAGCCGAGCCCGATGCCGACGCCGTCAGCGAGAGAGCGCAGCACCGGTTTTTTACTGGCAAACGCTTCCGCGCGCCCCAGAATGATGCAGTTGACCACGATCAGGGGCACAAAAACGCCGAGCGCGTCATAGAGACCGGGTTGAAAAGCTTTGAGCAGCATTTCAATCACGGTCACAAAGCTGGCGATGACCACGATAAAACAGGGGATGCGCACCTGGTCGGGGATAAAGCGGCGCAGGCTGGATATGACCACGTTGGAACAGATTAAAACCGCGGCGGCCGCCAGGCCCATGCCCAGGCCGTTAACCATTAACGTCGTGATCGCCAAAGTCGGGCACATGCCCAAAACCAGACGGAAAACGGGGTTATCTTTGACAATGCCCCGGGAGATATCCTGCAGATAAATATTACTCACTCTCTTCACCTCCGCCCTCAATCGCTTTCTGCAAGGCGTCGCGCACAGCATTGACAATTCCTTCCGCGCTGCCCGTCGCCCCGGTCTTGATATCAATTTCCAGGCTCTGCTCTGCGATGATCCGTTCCGGGATCAGGGGGTAAGACTCAACATAGTAGTTGGGCGTTTCATTCTGCCGCAAAACCTTGATTGCGGTTATTTGACCGCCCTCGACAGTTACTGCGACCGCGATCTCGTCCATCAGGCCCCTGCCGATACCCTCGTAAGTGCCGTCGGGAACCGCGGTGATGTCAAATATCTCTTCCTCAAAGGAAAGGAAGGTAAAGGCAATTACACCGGCCATCTGCCGCACCGAGTTGATCATGGCGCTGGTGCTGACGGTGGCGCCGCTGACGGAGTCAACATCTACTCCTTTCTCGATCGGGTCTTCATAGGTCTTACCGATAAACTGGCTTTGGAAGCCGGGTGTGGTAATTACGTCCCCGATTCCCGGGGTATCCGAATGGGAGATGATCCGCAGCCCGATAATCTTGCCGCTGCTGTCCATCGCCAGGTTGTAGGTAATGATGCCGTCGTAACCCTGCTGTTGAATGACGGCCATAACCCCGAGCAGGTTGTTTGAAGAGTCGTAAATCAGGTCGAACAGATTGTTTTCAATTGTTTCTTGCCTGGTATCCGCTACTGTGGGGAAAAATTCCTGCACGGCCTGGAGGTACTCCGCGGCCTCACGTTCGGCGATGATCGGTTCAGTCCAGTTGTATACTCCCGTTAAAAGGGCCGCCGATACGATTCCCACTATCGCCAGAGTTAAAGATAGGCGTAGGATGTTACGCACTTTTCTTCACCTCCCCGAATTTCTTCGGCAACGTAAAGTTATCAATAATCGGGGTCACCGCGTTCATGATCAGGATGCCGAAAGTAACCCCTTCCGGCAGTGGAGCGAACAGGCGGATCAGCATGGTAATCACACCGCAACCGACGCCGAAAATCAGTTTACCGCGCGTGGTCACCGGTGAAGTAACCATATCCGTCGCCATGAACAGCGCCCCCAAGAGCACCCCGCCCGCCAGGACGTGGAAGAGACCGGTGAAGAGATGGTTTTCATAAAAACCGCCGCCGAAAGCGGTCCCCATGATAAAGACCACGCCGATATAACCGCCCGGGATCCGCCAGTCAATATGGCCTTTATAAAGCAGCCAGAGCGCGCCGAGGATTAAAGCCAGGGCTGAGGTTTCGCCGAGACAGCCGGCCACATTGCCGACAAAGAGCTGGCCCAGGGTTACTTCGAGGGCCTGTGCCTGCCCGGCCAGCGGTGTGGCTGCGGTCACCGCGCCGATATCCGTGCCGAAAGCGAAAGGTTTGGGGACCGGCATCTGCCCAACCATGTGGCTGCCCCAGGAGATGACCAGGATAGCCCGTCCAACCAGGGCCGGGTTAAAGATATTATAACCGATGCCCCCGAAAACCTGCTTACCGATAATAATAGCGGAAGCGGCGCCCACCACGACGAGCCACCACGGCGGCGCCGCCGGCAGGGTCATCGCCAGCAGCAAGCCGGTGACCGCGGCGCTGCCGTCGCCAAAAAGATCCAGCTTACGCAGGCAGAGCGCCTCGGTAACCATGGCGGTGACTACAGCGATCACCATCGTCACCAGGGCTTGGTAGCCGAAAAGCAGCACCGACACCAGGGCTACCGGAAAGAGAGCGACCAGAACATCGATCATGACGCTCTGCACGGATTCGATCGTCCGGATGTGCGGCGAAGATGAGATAACCAGTTTGCCGTTCATTTCTATCACTCCCATTCTTGAAGGGAATACTATTTTTGCTTGCGTTTCTCCAATATTTCGGCCTTGGCCAACCTGATCAACTGAGTCAGGGGGATGCGGGAGGGGCAAATGTATGAGCAGCAGCCGCATTCGATACAATCGGCGGCGTGCAGCTTATCCGCCCGCTGCAGCATGCCGTGCTCCGACGCCTGGGCGATGAAAGTAGGGACCAGGCTCACCGGGCAAACGGCGACGCACTTGGCGCATTTGATGCAAGGGAGGCTCTGAAACAGCGCCACGTCCTCCGCGGTAAGCGCGAGGATACCGGAAGTGCCCTTGATTACCGGCAGGTCGGCGGTGGTCTGGGCGAGACCCATCATCGGGCCGCCGATAATCAGTTTACGGGTGTCATCTTTCAAACCGCCGCAGGCCTCCAGGACCTCGCTGACCAGGGTGCCGATACGGATTAGCAAATTAGCGGGGCGCACTACTCCCTCGCCGGTAACGGTAACCACCCGCTCAATCAAAGGTTTGCCTTCCTTGACCACGCGGGTCATGGCGACCGCCGTGCCCACGTTGTGGTTGACTATCCCCACGTCCATGGGCAGCCCGCCGGAAGGAACCTTGCGCTTGGAGATCGCCTGGATCAACATTTTTTCCGCGCCCTGGGGGTACTTGGTATGCAGCGGCACCACCCGGATATCAGTCTCGCCGGCTACCGCTTGCTGCATTACCCGCAAAGCATCCGGTTTATTGTTCTCGATCCCGATGATGCCGGTGGAAGCCCCGAGGGCTTTCATCATTACCTTGAGGCCAAAGACGATCTCTCCCGGTTTTTCAAGCATCAGGCGGTGATCGGCGGTGAGATACGGTTCACACTCGGCGCCGTTGATGATCACCATGTCAATCGGCTTTTCCGGCGGTGGGGCCAGCTTCACATGAGCCGGGAAAGTTGCTCCCCCCATGCCGACGATACCCGCCTCCCGGATGAGGCTGCGCAGTTCTGTTGCGGTAATGCTGTTCAGATCACCGGCCGGTTTGAGCCCTTCAACCCAGGCATCCAGTCCGTCCGATTCAATCGTTACCGCCTCTACCTTACGGCCGAGGGGGTGATTATAGGGTCCGACAGCGATTACTTTTCCGGAAACACTGGCGTGAACGGGCGCGGAAACGAATCCCTTGCTTTCACCGATTTTTTGACCGGCCTTGACCATGTCGCCGACTTCAACCAGCGCTTCGCAAGGCGCCCCAATATGCTGCTGCAAAGGAATTACAACCTGTGCCGGCAGCGGCAGGGCGGTAATGGCCAGAGAAGCGGTCAGCTCTTTTCGGTACTCAGGATGAACGCCGCCCTTAAAAAATGGTGTAGCCATGCGTTAAAAATCACCCCTTTAAGGAAAAAGTAGTATCTTAGAAGCACCCTTGTGCTAGCTATAACAGTAAGGTGTTCGTTACTTCTCTATAAAGTCCTGCCCGGAAACCCCTTTTTTCACAGCCGGAAATAAAGATGAAAGATTCTAATATGTCACTCATTTGTGGAGCCCAAGTATTCAGAATTGAGGAGTCAGAATTCAGATCAGTTAGCGCTATTTTACTAGATCTAGACGGTCAAGTCTTCTGGAAATTGCTGATCAACTATTGATCTTTAAAAGCGGCGCGGGCTTCGCTGACGGTGTAGAGGGAGCCGGTAACCAGGAGAGCATCGGCGGGGCCGGCCAGGCCGCGGCCCAGAGCGAGCGCACGGTGCACCGCCGGCGCGATATGGATTGCCCCGGTGAAGCGGAAGTTTTGCCGGATCAGATCGGCCAGGGCATGAGGGTCCGCGGCGCGCGGCAACTCCGGGCGGGTCAGGACCAGGGTATGGGCCAGGGGAAGCAGGGGGCTGAGGATCGCCTCAATATCCTTATCAGCCATAATCCCCAGAATCAGGATCAGGCGGCGATAGCTGAAATATTCCGGCAGGGCCGCCGCAAGCTCACCGGCTGCCGCCGGGTTGTGGGCGCCGTCCATGATCAGCAGGGGCGCACGGTCCAGGACTTCCAGCCGGCCGGGCCAGCTTGTTTGCGCCAGGCCGCGGCGCAGGGCCGGCTCGTTGATCGTAAAACCGTGCGCCGCCAGGAGCTCCAGCGCGGCGAGAGCGGTGGCGGCATTGGTGACCTGGTAGGCGCCGCGCAGCGGAATGAACAGATCGTCCAACCGGCGGTAAAAACCGTTGTAGGTAAAGTGCTGCCCGTCCGGGATGATTTTGCCCCGCTCGTGGAAAGCGGTTAACACCGCTTCTTCAGCCTGCAGCGGACCGCGGCCGGCGACACCAGACGAAGAGCTGACCCGGTAGAGGGGGGCGTTCAGTTCCCGGCACCGGTTTTGAAATACCGCTAGCGCCGCCGGATCGGCGGCGGCGGTAAGCAGCGGCACCGCCGGCTTAATAATGCCCGCCTTTTCCCGGGCGATCTCAGCGATGGTATGGCCCAAGACGTCGGTATGCTCCAGGCTGATGTTGGTAATAACGCTGAGCAGCGGGGTGACCACGTTGGTGGCGTCCAGCCGGCCGCCCAGCCCTACCTCCAGCACGACCAGGTCGGGGCGGCGCCGCTCAAAGAAGAGCAGGGCCAGCGTGGTGACCACCTCGAATTCGGTCACCTGCCCCAGGCTCTGATCGGCGCTGATCGACTCGGCCAGGGGACGGACCCGCTCCACCAGCTCGACCAGCTCCGCCGGGTCGACATCCATGCCGTCTACGGCCATGCGGTTGGTAAAAGAGAGAAGATAGGGGGAGGTATAGAGGCCCACCCGGTAGCCGGCAGCCTGCAGCACGGCGGCGGCCGTGGCCGCGGTGGAACCTTTGCCGTTGGTGCCGCCGATATGCAGGAAGCGCAGGCGCCGGTGGGGGGAGCCGAGGCGCTCCAAAAGCGCGGCGATCCGCTCAAGGCCGGGCTTCATGCCGAAGCGGCCGATACTGTGAATCCATGCCAGTGACTGCCGGTAGCGTTCCGCTTGATCCATGTCTACCCGAGCTCCCGGAGCCTTTCGCGCAGTTTGCCCTGCCGGGCGCGGTATTCTTCCCGGCGCGTCTCTTCCTTGGCCACGACCGCGGCGGGCGCCTTGGCCAGAAAGCCGGGGCTGTTCAGTTTCACTTCGGTCTGCCGCAGCTCTTTCTCCAGCTGAGCCAGCTCTTTTTGCAGGCGGGCGGTTTCCGCCTCCAGGTCGATCACGCCGGCCAGGGGCAGGTATACCTCCACCCCTTCGCTGACGATCGCCGTCAAAGCCTGCTGCGGCTTTGTAGCGGCCCGCTCAACCGTGAGCGGCTCGGCAAAACAGAGTTTGGCAATCTGGTGCCGCTCTTGTGCGAGCCATGCCGACGCCTGGCCCGGGGCGCGCAGGATAACCGGCGCCGCTTTGCCGGGCGGCAGCTGGACTTGGCTGCGCAGGTTGCGCACGGCCCGGATCACTTCCTGAACCAGCGCCATTTCCTTGGCTTCGGCGGGAAAGCTTAAATGCGCCGGGGCTGCCGGCCAGGCGGCTGCCACCAGGGCGCTTTCCCGGTGAGGCAGGTGGCGCCATATTTCCTCGGAAATAAAAGGCATAAAGGGATGCAGCAGCCGCATTACCGTATCCAGTACATAGACCAGCACCCCGCGGGTGCGGCGCCGGTCAAGCTCGATGGCGGCCGCTTCCCCTTCGCGGTAGAGATAATATTTGCTGAACTCGACATACCAGTCGCAGAAATCGCTCCACAGGAACTCGTATATCAGCCGGGCCGCCTCGCCCAGTTCGTATGCTTCGAGCAGGCCGGTTACCGCGGCCGTGGTTTCAGCACACCGGTGCAGGATCCAGCGGTCCGGGCGGGTCAAATCAGACGGCAGGTGATCAGGATTAAGCGGCGCGAAATCCGGCGCCGCCTCCTCCCCGGCGGCCAGGTTCATCAAGACAAAACGGGAGGCGTTCCAGATCTTGTTGGAAAAATTGCGCCCCGCTTCCACGTTTTCCTGGCGAAAACGCTGATCGTTGCCGGGCGCCTGCCCTGTAATCAGCGTAAAGCGCAGGGTGTCGGCGCCGTAACCGGCGATCACTTCCAGCGGATCGATCCCGTTGCCGAGCGATTTGCTCATCTTGCGGCCTTGCGCGTCGCGCACCAGGCCGGTGATATAGACGGTATGGAAGGGCACCTCGCCCATAAAATCTATCCCCATGAACATCATCCGCGCCACCCAGAAGTAGATGATGTCGTAAGCGGTGACCAGAACGTTAGTCGGGTAGTAGCGCTTTAAATCCGGTGTCTCCTCCGGCCAACCCAGGGTGGAGAAAGGCCAGAGCGCCGAGCTGAACCAGGTGTCCAGTACATCCGGGTCTTGCTCCAGCGCTGTGCCGCCGCAGCCGGGGCAGGCGGCCGGTTCCGCGTAGTCGACGATCACCTCGCCGCAGGAGCAGTACCAGGCAGGGATACGGTGGCCCCACCAGAGCTGGCGGGAGATGCACCAGTCGCGGATGTTTTCCACCCAGTTGTAGTAGACACGGGTGAAGCGGGACGGCACGAAGGAGATGTCGCCTTTGTGCACCGCCGCCAAGGCCGGTTCGGCCAGCGGTTTCATCTTGACAAACCATTGCCGGGAGATAAGCGGCTCGACCACGGTCCGGCAGCGCTGGCAGTGCCCCAGGGCATGGCTGTAATCTTCTATTTTTTCCACCAAGCCCAGGGCCTGCAGGTCTTCAACCACTTTCTCGCGGCAGGCGTAGCGGTCCAGGCCGGCATAGGCGCCGGCGGCTTTCGTCATCCGGGCGTCCTCGCCGATGATCGTGATCAGCTCAAGGTTGTGCCGTTCAGCGATGGCCAGGTCATTGGGGTCGTGGGCCGGGGTGACCTTGACGGCGCCGCTGCCGAAGGCCGGATCAACATATTCGTCGGCCACGATCGGAATCTCGCGGTTCATCAGGGGCAGGATCACAGTCCGCCCCACCAGGTCGCGGTAACGCGCGTCGCCGGGGTGAACCGCCACCCCGGTGTCGCCGAGCATCGACTCGGGACGGGTGGTGGCGACAATAATAAAGCCGCTTCCGTCGGTTAGCGGGTAGCGGATATGGGTAAGTGTGGATGATTCGTCTTCATGCTCCACTTCGATATCGGAAAGGGCGGTATGACAGCGGGGGCACCAGTTGATCATATAGTCGCCCCGGTAGATCAGAGCGCGGCGGTAAAGATCCACGAAAACCTTGCGCACGGCGCGCGAGCAGCCCTCGTCCAGGGTAAAGCGCTCCCGGGACCAGTCCACGGAAACGCCGAGGCGCTGCAGTTGCTCGGTAATGCGGGCGTGGTAGGTCTTTTTCCATTCCCAGACCCGTTCCACAAAAGCTTCGCGGCCCAGGTCACGGCTGGAGATTCCTTCTTCGGCGAGGTGCTTTTCCACCACGTTCTGGGTGGCGATACCGGCATGATCCATCCCCGGTACCCAGAGGGTGTCATAACCCTGCATCCGGCGCCAGCGGATCAGCACATCCTGTATGGTGTTGTTCAGGGCATGGCCCATATGCAGCGAACCGGTCACATTCGGCGGCGGGATCACAATGGTAAAAGTTTCCTGGTCCACCTTGCAGCCGGCCCGAAAATAACCCCCTTGCAGCCAGTACTGATAACAGCGCTGCTCCACCGCCGCCGGATCGTATGCCGGCGCCATCGTCGCCTTCGCCATATCCTCACCCCTTAGATGAACAATCTCCAAAATATCTTATTATTTTCCCCCCCCAAAGTCAAATCCTAACTTTTATCCGATACCATATTCCCCCAAAATGGGGACACCATACTTAATCTCAAATATTGGTAACTATAACTCAGAAGTTTTACTAGCCGGGGAATTAAACTTGCTGTTCGCTTTTCGGACCGGGGTTTTGTGGCTGTATGTTGCGCCCCAGTTGCTCCTCTATACTGTTGATAAAGGTCGCATCGCCCTCGGTTCGCCGTTATCGTAGACACTGATGCGCAAGATCGGGCCTTTGGAAGCTACTATCAGCCGGACATAAGAATGACCAGGTTGCTCGGGGTAAAAATTTCCCGCACCGGCGGTAGGGATAATCAGCAGGTGGTGCAGGCTGAGGACGGCATAGACAAAAACCACCGTCCCGATGGAGAAACGAAAGGGGCCGATATCAGTGACAATAAAGAGCTCCGTGGCGATTACGGTGACGGTGACAACCAGGATAACCCGCTGCAATTTTTGAGAATTTCGCGGTCCACCAACCCCGCCGCGGCATTGACCACGCCCGCGGCCTTAGACTGAAATAAGGAAGCACAGGGACGACTCCGTCCCCATGCTCTCCGTTTTATTTTAAGAAACCTTTGCGGTACGGCATTAACACAAGGCTCACTCCTGTCATCTAAACTATAGCACAATAGTTGTTTCTCCATTAGCGAGCTTCATACATGCTCCAAAACAGGGTTAAAGAGTATGCCTTTATTCTTTCCGCCAATTATACGCGGCAGCCCGTCAGGCAGGAATATGTTTATTTATAACATCGGTATTTTAACCTTTTTCTCCTTGGCGATAGCAATAGCCCGATCATAACCGGCATCGGCATGCCGGATTATCCCCATCCCTGGGTCGGAGATAAGAACTCTCCCAATTCTTGCGGCAGCCCCTTCCGAGCCGTCCGCCACAATTACCTGGCCGGCGTGCTGAGAATAACCCATGCCGACACCCCCTCCATGATGGAAGGAGACCCACGTAGCTCCGTTGGCGGTATTGATCAAAGCGTTAAGAATAGGCCAGTCAGATACGGCGTCGCTGCAGTCTTTCATGCTTTCGGTTTCCCGGTTCGGTGAGGCCACAGAACCGCAGTCCAGATGGTCCCGACCAAAAACTATGGGAGCGCTGAGGGTGCCGTCCGCCACCATCTCGTTTATTTTCAGCCCAAAGCGGTGCCTGTCTCCATAACCCAACCAGCATATACGTGCGGGGAGCCCCTGCCAACGGACATGCTTTCGGGCCATTTGAATCCAGTGGACCAGGGTTGCGTCTTCAGCAAACATTTCCATTACGGCTGTATCTGTTTTATATATATCTTCAGGATCTCCGGATAAGGCCACCCACCTGAAAGGCCCTTTCCCCTCGCAAAACAGGGGCCGAATATAAGCCGGTACGAAACCGGGAAAAGCAAAGGCGTCTTCCAACCCCATTTTCTTGGCCTGAGCCCGGATATTGTTGCCGTAATCAAAGGTTTCAGCCCCGGCTTTTTGAAGATCAAGCATCGCCCTGACGTGGACGACCATCGATTCCATTGCTTTCCGGACATATAACCGGGGATCTTTCTTTCTCAGCTCCAAAGCGGCTTGCAAAGTCAAACCGTGCGGCACATAACCGTTTAATGCATCATGAGCAGGGGTCTGATCTGTCAGAATATCCGGCACAATACATCTTTTAACCAGCTCGGGCAGCACATCGGCGCAGTTGCCAACCAACCCGATGGAGACCGCCTCACCCCTGGTTTTGTATTCATCAGCAATGCGCAGTGCTTCGTCCAGTTGATCCGTTACCAGGTCGCAATATCCTTCACTGATCTTTCGTTCAATTCTCTTCTTATCTACCTCCACCACCAGGGTCACCGCTCCCGCCATCTTACCGGCAAGAGGTTGGGCGCCGCTCATGCCGCCCATTCCGCCGGTCACCAGGAGCCTGCCTTTCAAGTCGGGCGTGCCGAATGCCTTCTTCCCAGCCTCCACGAAGCTTAAATAAGTTCCCTGGAGTATCCCTTGCGCCCCGATGTAAATCCAGCTTCCAGCGGTCATCTGGCCGTACATCATCAGCCCCTTGAGATCAAGTTCGTTGAAATGTTCCCAGTTGGCCCATGCTGGAACCAGGTTTGAGTTTGCGATTAGAACCCGGGGGGCTTCCGTGTGAGATCTGAACACACCTACCGGTTTTCCTGATTGGATCAGGAGAGTTTCATCAATTTCCAGGCTCTTCAAAGACTCCAGGATAGCATCAAAGCAAGCCCAGTTGCGGGCCGCCTTGCCAATCCCGCCGTAAACAACCAGGTTATCAGGATCTTCGGCTACCTGGGGATCCAGGTTGTTCTGGATCATGCGGTAAGCGCCTTCTATCTGCCAGTTCTTGCAGGTTAGACGGCTGCCGGTAGGAGATTTTATATATCTTTTCAAACCAAACATCTCCTTGGTCCTCCATTATCTCCGTAACGCGCCGGAGTGTTCCATAATACTCACTGACTGCAACAACTAGACAGCACCCATGCCGGGCGCACTCAAGCAGGCTCCCCGGCAGTACGGCCGGGGAGCCTTAAAACCTTTATTTCCACAGATGACTGAGTTTGTTTTCCCAGAGCTCCGGATGATCCGCGTCAACTTCAATCGGAACCAGGGGTGCGTTGAGGATCATAAATGCTCCTTCATCGGCCCAGGGGTTTTCCACAACCTCCGCCGGCGACCAGAGTGCTCCTTCTTGAACGACAGTATCGCCAATTTGAGGAACAGGCAAACCTTTGTTGATATTATAGAGGTATTCCACCGCGAGTAAAGCCGAATCATAAGCGGGTTGGCCCACGATAGCCAGGATTTTTCCCTCTTTAATTAACTCCAGGCCTTCCGGCCCCATGCAAATACCGGTGATCCCGTAATCCGCGGGATTAAGTCCGGCTGCTTCAATTGCGGTCACCACCCCGGGGCCCATAATATCGGGCGTATGCACATATATCCCCAAAACCTTATCCCCATGGGCCGTCATCAAATCGCTGGCACGCTCATGGGCATCAACATTGTTCCAATGCCCTTCCCCCTGCACAACAGTCAACTGGGGGTACTGTTCGATCACACTGTTAAATCCACTGGTACATGCCTGCGCAAACATATCTACGATCGAACCGGTAATTTCAATTACTACCCCTTCGGGCACTTCTCCACCGTTTCTATCTTTAATACCCTGAACAAAGACTTCCGCCGCCTTTTTACTGGACTCTTCAATGTCGAATGAAATAAACATATCGACTTTACCGCCCTCGGGTGATGTATCAAGTGCTATGATGGGAATCCCGGCTTCATTCAGTTTCTTTACTCCCGGCACAATCGCTCTCAGATCAACCGCGCCGGCCATGATGAATCCATCCACGTTCTGAGCGATGAAATTGTCCATCTGCTCTAAGATGGTCAGCGAATCGGCCTGCCCGTCCACAACGACCACTTTTACTCCCAATTCCTCCGCTTTCGTTTCGGCCGCGTTAATGAAGGCTTGAACAAATGGTGCCCCGGGGTACTTAATTACCATCCCAAAAACCAGCTCTTCGTCACCGCCCTCCTGAGGTCCGCTTTCGCAGCCGCATAGTAGTACGGCGCCCAAACAGATGACCAACAGCATAACCACTAGCCTTGCTCTCATGTTTATCCTCCTCCATAATAGTTATAATTCACAAAGACCACCTTGGCAAAGCACCCTCTCTAATGGTCCCTATGACAAGTTAGGTTGATAAGCCGGCATGCCGGACCTCTTTTTCCGACAGGTTTATTTTACGTAACTGTTCCTGATGCAGCAGGTGGTTACGTATTTTTACCCTGACCCGGTCTATCAGAATAGCCAGGAATATTAAAGCACCTTTTGTGGCATAAACTATTGTAACGCCAACACCCAAAAGATTAAGGGAATTAGAAAACATGCCCAGCAGTACTGCTCCTCCCAGCATACCGATGGGAGTACCCTTTCCTCCTTCCAAGCCGGCTCCACCGAGGATAGCCCCGGCAAAAGCCAATAAAACCATTCCATCACCCATAGTGTTGGAGACAGAGCCCTGCCTGCCCGCCGCCAAGAGCCCGGCCACCGCGGCCAGAAAACCGCTGATCATAAATGCATAGATAACCATCTTCGTTGTATCCACACCACAGATGAAACTGGCCCTGGGGTTGCTGCCTGTGGCCATAAACCGTCTACCAAAGGGAGTGTATTGCAACAGGCAGTGGCTGATCAGGAAAACGACCAAAACGATCGGTATGGCAACCGGTATCTCGCCTATCCTTGCTTGCCCGACATAAATATAAGTTTTATGCAGCGGAAAGATTGAGAAAGGCACAAGATAAAGAATTAAACCTCTTAATATGATCATCATAGACAGTGTCTGTAAAAATGGATTGACCTTTACCTTGGAAATACAGAACCCGTTGAAAAAACCGACCAGGGCGCCGATAGCAAGGGTCAAAATTATGGCCATAACCGGATGAAGACCGCCGGCAATCCACTGAGTGGCCACCAGCATGGCAATGCCTGGTGCAAAAGCAAGTGTGGACTCGATCGATAAATCGAGATTGCCCATGATCAATATCAGCCCTTGCCCCAAAACGAGCATACTCATGATCGCGGAATGATAAAATATGTTGACAATATTGGGCGGCGTTGCAAACCTGGGGGTAAAAAAAGCGTTTATGAGAAAAAATCCGATCACGATAACCCAGATCAGGTTGTCTAAAACAAACAACTGCGCTTTGAGTTTCTTTGACATCTTCTTTCCTCCTTCAGCTCAGGCAAATATCATTTGTTTTCTTCGATTTCCATTGCGCAAGAATTTTGCCGGTCCAAGTGATTTACCCCCTGAACTGCCGCATATAACCGCTCTTCATCAAAATCTCCCACGCGGTATTCCCCCGTAATTTCTCCCTGGTAAAGTACCAAAATCCGGTCGCAGATCTTGATTAAGTCTTCCAAACCCGGTGATGTCATCACAATACCGGAATACTGGCTCAAGTTCTCCTTTATCGCTCTAAGAATACCTTCCTTAGTATCAATATCGACTCCGCGGGTCGGCTCGTCCAGAAGGAATACATCCGGCCTGATAGCGGAAATCCTGCCAACAACCACCTTTTGTTTATTTCCGCCGCTCAGCTGCTGTGCTTCCTGTTCGAGAGAAGCGATCTTGATTTTCAGCCTCTCCACAATGTCGTTCACCAAACCTTTCTCCCTACCGCTGTCAATAAATAAGCCTTTTCTAAGCTGCGAAAGTGAGTTTAATGCAATATTCGCCCGAACACTGGCATTTGCATATATGGCTTCATTTTCACGGTCTTCGGGCAGGTAAACGATCCCGTCCTTAAGCGCCTGTGACGGGGCGGTATATTTTTTTTGTTTACCCTGTTTTGTGATTGACCCGTCGTCAAAAGAATCAATCCCTCCGACAGACTTAAGAATCTCGGTCCTGCCGCTCCCCCTTAAACCGGCAAGCCCCAATATTTCACCTTTTTTCAATTCAAAGCTGATATTACGGTATCTGCCCGCTGATGTAAGATTTGAAACCGATAAAATAGTCTCCCCTAAGGCTTTTTCTTCTTGTTGCCTATCCAGCCCAAACTGCAGGTATTGACTGTTTTGACCGACAATCAGCGACGCCATTTTTTCTTTGTCGAGATCACAGATGTTCCGGGTGGTAATGGAATACCCGTCCCTGATCACTGTTACCCGGTCGCAGACCTCCATCAACTCCCCGATCCGATGGGAGATAAAAAGGATGGTTGCGCCTCCGTTCTTCCGCTCCTGAATAATCCGGTATAATATTTTTTCATCAGCCTGGGAAAGAGAAGCCGAAGCCTCGTCAAGTATAATGATCTTAGCGTTTTCGATATAGCAGGCCTTTAACACAAGCAATAATTGCTGCTCGCTGATGGTAAGATCGCCGGCTTTTGCACGCGGGTCAATATCCAGACCTGCCTGCATAATAACCTCTTCAGCCATTTTAAAAAGAGCGGCCCAGTTTATCATCCGGGCCTTGCAGGTATAATCCGGAATAAACAGGTTTTCCGCAACAGTAAAATCAGATATGACCTGCGGCTCCTG
This sequence comes from Bacillota bacterium, assembly GCA_040751775.1. GTDB lineage: Bacteria > Bacillota > Dethiobacteria > DTU022 > DTU022 > JBFMGD01. Next base: position 24,804 of record JBFMGD010000004.1, read on the forward strand.
GGTGACAATGGCAATTTTCTCCTGTTTTGACTTAATCCTGGTCAGAGATTCGTATCTCTTGCCGTCCAATATTATTTCTCCGCCGGTCGGCGGAATCAATCCGGCGACAATGCCGACCAGTGTTGATTTCCCAGCGCCATTTTTGCCGATAATGCCATGGACCTCGCCCTTTTTTACTTCAATATTGACCGCATGCAGCGCAATAGTGCCGGGATAGATTTTGGTCACATTGTTTAGCTTGAGCATCGTATCATTTGAGTAATTATCCATACATCTTTCCACCTCCGGGATTATTCAATATCAATCCTTTACTTCCTGAGGTTAGCGGACCTTTGATGCGCAAACAGTCCCTCTACTCCAGCCAGATAAGAACACGGGCCCGCAAGTATGGACGCGCCTTCCCTGGTTACTACCTGGTATGACGCCACTTTAATAAAAGTCCCCACCCAAAGCCCATTTGCATACCTGGCTCCAGTCAATGTGGGCAAGGTATGGTTGGGACCCGATACGTAATCTCCAAAAGCCACGGGGGCGTACTGCCCCACAAAAAGTGAACCGAAATTGATGATCTCTGCCATGATTTTTTCATTACTTGAAGTCATTAACTGCACATGTTCCGAGGCTATTTCATTGGCCAGCCCGATGGCGTCATCGATATTGTCAACCACACTAATCTCACCGTTTTCATTCCAGGTCGCGGCTGCCGTCCGGGCGGTACCTATCTCCGTCAATTCAGTTTCAATTTCCTTTAATACCTGCTCGCCCAACTTTTTACTAGTTGTAACCAGGATCGCAATTGACATGGGATCATGTTCACATTTCGCCAGAAGGTCAATGGCCGCTAGCTTCGCATCTGCCGTATCATCGGCGATAATCAGGACTTCACTGGGCCCGGCCAGCAAATCTATGCCTACCCGGCCGATAACCTGTCTTTTCGCTTCTGTTACGTACATATTACCTGGCCCAACGATTATATCCACGCCGGGAACAGAATCAGTGCCATAAGTAAAGGCGCCGATAGCCTGAGCCCCTCCCATGCAATATATTTCATCTGCGCCTGCCATATCCATGGCCACCAGAACGGCCGGATGGATAGTGCCGTACTGTTTGGACGGCGGCGAACACACCGCCACTTTTTTTACACCGGCCACCTTGGCCGGTATCACGGACATTAGAGCTGTGGAAGGGAGTGGATAGCGGCCCGCGGGGACATACGCACCGACCGATGAAACAGGAAGCAACTTATGGCCCAGAGTCATACCGGGCAAATTACTGCATTCGAGCGTTTTTAGACATGCAAGCTGCTGCTCGGCAAAATAAGTGATCTGATCTTTGGCAAACGTAAGACTGTCTATTGTCTCCCGCGAAACTAGCTTGTAGGCATTTTTCAATGCCGCGGCGCCTGTTCTAAGATGTTCAAGTTCAACCCCGTCAAATTTTTGGGTAAACTTTCTGACAGCGCTGTCCCCTTCTTCTCTGACCCGTGCCAGTATTTCCTTAACCTGATCCTCAACGGAGACGGCTTGTTTGGAGGGTCTGGGTATTCTTCTTTTTAAATAATGCACAGCTCCTACCTCCCTTAAATAAGTTGACTAACGTTTAACAAGCGTGATAATTCCTTGAGAGGCATTAACCTCCACCTGATCGCCGCTTTTAACTGCTTTATAAAACGTATCGGCCAATCTATCTACCAGGGGCACCTCCATGATAATGGCGCTGGCAACCAAAACAGTTTCAGGGTGCCGGATCACCATGGCTTTGGGAGCGTTGCCGTACAGAGATAATTGATAAAGACCGTCGAGCTGAACGACGGAACTACCCTTGCCGCCCGGAAAGATCAGGACCTTTCTTGCTATGCTCTGCCCTTCCAACTCATGGTTTTTCTCAATGACAATACCTGTCCGCGGGTCGACCAGGTAAAAGCAGATACTATCGTTATCCGCTACCAGCGCCTCTCCTACCGCGTACCCGCCGGCTATTTTGTGGCAGTCGAACTGCAAGCCCCCCCGCTTACGCGAGGCGCTGCCGTGTTGAGTTATATCCTGATCAAACATTAAACTTCACCCCTTAGCACGGCTTCAATACATTCTTCAACATTTCTAAGGACAAATTCCATGTTTCTTCTTTTGGTATAATAAGCGCACTTGGGAGAATCGGTAACACCTTTCTTGCCGTACAGGTGGTGCCAGCAAGGCTGGTCAATACAAGTATCATCCACGATATGCCCTCCCGCTGATTCGATATCCTGTAAAAATCCCATGCGTTCGGCAAGAGTTCTAGTTAAAGAAGAAGTGCAGATCCAAAGTTCGGCCTTCAGTTCTTTGCCCGTGATAAGGCCGGCAATCTGCTCAACCTGTCTGATTGTAAAATGGGGGCAGCCAAAAAGCGCAAAGTCGATTTTCCCCGTAGCGGCGGAATGGATTTCCTTCATGCTCTGCAAATCCCTGTTTGCAATTGAAACGCGGCCTTTAGGGGTTTCACCGTGAAATGCGTCTTCCAGGGTTTGAGCCTCGGGTGTAACACCGACTATGTGATACATGGCTACCGCCCCCGCCGTATTTAGCTGGGCTCCCAGGTTCATAAGAGCCTCGGGAGTAACGTCTTTGGGAATTCCGGTAAAAACCGGCACCGTAACACCTGTTTTCTCCGGCACGCAGTAACCAAGCATGTTATAATCAAAATCATCCTTCAAATCAGCTTCAACTTCTACCAGAACTTCACCCTTGCGGTTTTCGTCGATCAGATACCCGTAATAAGGAGTCCTCCCGGTAACCGCGGCGCACAAAGCGCTCTGGGCAGCTTCCCGGTTTGTTCTGGCGCCGTATACCGAATTGATATAAGGTGTGGCGCTGGATTCGGAAAAAGCAGTATATTCCCCAAAGCGCGGTATATTTTTTTCCAGGTAAGGCGTGCAGTTATAAGTAAGGGTTGCCCCTATTGTTTGATAGGCTTTGCGAGTCCTCTTGATTACATCCGTATCCTTGTCCGAGATATGGGAAACTTTCTCAAAGTACTCCAGGTTGAATCCGGGATTCACAGTCGGAGAAACGACACATCTCGCCCCGCCGCTGACCAGCTTTTCCACAAACCACAGATCCGCTTCCTGATTGCTTAAGGCCACATGAGCCCTGGTTATTTCCACCATCCTGGGAGCATCAAAAGATTCACCGATAGCCACCAAAACTTTCATGGCGGTTGCCATACCTTCACCATATTTTCCCTCTAGCATTGACTGTTCTTCTCTGGTTAATAACAACACCCGTTCCTCCTCAATCCGTTTAGCTCAGCTAGTATTATTGGGGTTTCAGCAATACTTTGACGGCATCACTGTTTCCCGCCGCAAGCATGGAAAAAGCACTTTCTGCCTGGTTTAATGATATAATATGGGATATTACGGGGGTCAGATCCACCTTTCGGTTAGCCAGAAAATCCACAGCCTGCTCGAGGTGTTTTCTTTTATAAGCATTAACACCGGTGATGTTGATCTCCTTATAAAGGATTTCATTCAGATCAATGAAGGCTTGGCTTTCAAAAAGCCCCACCATGATCAATCTCCCTTGAGGCTTTAGCCACCCCAGCGCTCCCCTGAACGTTTCTTCCGCGCCCACAGCCTCTATCACCACATCCGCCTGTTCCGCCTGCTGCCGCGGCATGACTGGTAATATCTCGTTGACACCCAGCAGGCGCGCTGTTTTTAGACGCTTTTCATTCAAATCGACAACAGTGATCCGCGGGGAGCCATATAACTCTTTTGCGGCCGCGGCGCTCAACAGTCCGATCGGGCCGGCTCCGATGATGCCCAGCGTCTTGTTCCCGTCAAGTTGGCTTTTCTCCAGAAGATACAATGCTACCGCTAAAGGCTCGACCAGGGCACCCTGCCGGAGATCTACATGCGGCGGTATCCGGATCAGTTTTGATTGATGCATGGTAATATACTCAGCGAAACAACCCGGCGCTATCTCTCCAATAAATGATAGATCCGGGCAAAGGTTATGGCACCCGCTCTTGCACCATGAGCAGCTGCCGCAAGAAACCCTGGGGTCCCCCGAAACTGTATCACCTGCCTTGATGCCGCGGGCTGCTTCACCCGGCTGCTCCACAAATCCGATAAATTCATGGCCCATGGTTTCCGGAAGGTTCTTGACAAACATACCTTTGCGATATATATGCAAATCGGAACCGCAAATCCCGCCGTACGCAACCCGGATTAAAACCTCTTCCGGGCCCGGAACCGGTTGCGCCACTTCATCAACTGCTATCTTTCCGATACCGTAATTTCTAACAGCCAGCATTTTGTCTCCCCCGCAAACCAATATTCAATACTTTCTCTTTAGCCGTAGGCAAGCGCTTTTGAACCCGCCCCGCTCAGCCTGCCAACCAGCCTCCATCAACATAAATAATCTGGCCGGTAATATAGTCGGAGCCGCTCCCTGACAGAAAAATAGCCGCGGCGGCAAGGTCTTCCGGTTTTCCGATTCTACCAGCGGGTATTTTACTTTCGATCCATGAACGATGCGCAGGATCAGCAAAAAAGGGCGCGGTCATATCCGTCAGAAAATAACCCGGTCCAATCGCATTTACCTGGATATTATGTTGGGCCAATTCAACAGCAAGCGCTTTAGTCAACTGCAGCACTCCTCCCTTGGAGGATGTATAGACAGTTGCCTTGGCAAGCCCGATATGGCTGGCCAAAGAGCCGATGTTGATTATCTTCCCGCCGCCCTGAACAATCATATGTTTGGCGGCCGCCTGGCAAGAAAAGTAGACACCTTTCAGGTTGGTATTCATGATCGTGTCATAATCCGCTTCGGTAACATCCTGGAGCATCTTGGGGATTTCTGTTCCCGCGCTGTTGACGAGTATATCAATTCTTCCGTACCTGGCGGCAATACTGTCGATTACAGCCTTGATCTCACCGGTTTCGGAAAAATCTCCGGTTAAAAAACTGGCTTTTCCTCCCGCCTTTTCAATCAGGCTTACAGTCTCAACCAGCATTGTTTCATTCCTGGCCACGCAAACAGCAAAGGCCCCCGCTCCCGCCAGGGCAATTGCAAAACCCCTTCCCAAGCCCCTACTGGCCCCGGTAATGACTGCAACCATCCCCTCAAGGTCAAAATACTGTAATCCGCTCATGATTTCACCTCCAACAGGCTGATTATTAAACTAGTGCCCTGATAACCAGGTAATTGTCTGATGTTTTGGCGAGGGCACTAAATATATGGCGGGCGCTTTCCGGGCTGCACATGGTCAGGCCTGTTTTCCCGTTAAATCCCTTTCAACGATACTTCTGGACCATTGGATGTGTTTTATCAGCAACGAGACAATTTTCTCAACATCTTTTTCTTTCATAGTTTCGATTATTTCCAAATGCTCTTTAATAGTTGTTTTTGTGCTGCCCAGCAACTGCGCAGAAATCAGCTGATACCTTAACACTTGCTGGTAGAGAATACCGATGATATCTTTAAGCCTTTTATTGCTGCATTTTTCAATAAACAGGTTGTGCAGTTTATTGTCGGCAAGAGCCACAGCCTCCAGTTCAACAGTTCCGCCGTTATTGATTTTCTCCAAGAAACCATTCCAGGTGTTTTCAAGCTCCTGTATCTCTTCCGCCGTAATCTTGAATACCGCGGTCTTTGCTGCCATACATTCCAGTACTTCCCTTATCTCATATATTTCAAGGAGATCCACGACTTCTATGTTTTTAACAAATGCACCCTTCCCCGGTATTGCTTCCACCAGATCTTCATTGAGCAGTTCCTTGAGAGCATCCCGAATCGGGGTCCGGCTCATTCCCAAGGCTTTTGCCAACATATTTTCACTTAACACTTCTCCAGGCTTTAATTTACCCATGATTATAGCTTCTTTTATTTCTTTATAAGCTTCTTGCCCCAAATTTTTTTTATTTTTTTTGATCTCTTCAATCTGCAGAGCCAATTTAGACATTGTCCTTCTCCCATCCTCAGAATCAGGTTTTGTATAAGCCAGCCGGTAGACTTCCTGTATTTATCTTGTATACAACTTGTATTCTATGCATCGCTGCAATATCCTTTTTCCCCAATAATTTATTTCGTATAAGATAGGTAATTCAGTTTGCGAAAGATCGCAGAAGAGAATTGTTAACTTGATTCAACTCTCTACTAGAGATGGTTAATTCCTAAGCCGATGGTTTCATACTCATAGCCCTTGATCGGGGCGCCAATAGTACCGTATAGTAACACCGATATCCAGCAGCCGTCTTCGCGTTCGCCGGTATTTCTCGGACCTTTGGCGATAGCAAAATTCAATCCCACAGTTCTTGTTCCACCAGCCTTTCAAGCATGGCCCGCGATAACGCAAATGTATCGTCTCCAAAAATATAAAAGAGCACAAGGGATATTTCCCCAGTGCTCCCTGATGACTGATACCTCTGAGCAACAGGTTTCTTTTACCTAGATTATATGCCAATATTCACATAAGTCAAGCAAAAATCACACCACTGTGATCGGACTGTGATATTGTCACCCTGTAAGCGGTCTGAGAAAATGTCAGCTTCGCAAGGTTTTCTCCGCTAATGCCTCTTGGCACCCTCATATAGCCATAACCTCGTCTTTCACGAAGTGAAGACGAACCACTTAGCGGCTTAAGTCCAAAGATGGTGCGGCCACTACGAATCCAAGGGCGGCAGGAATAATTTCACTCCTGCGGGAGTTTGGGTAGTATAGCCTGTCTTCGTTTATTCCAAACTGGGCACTCAAGCTTTACTGCCGCCTTTGCCGTCGAAAGTATTCGCGAGTGGTGTTACTCCATGGGCCAGAAAACCTATTCGGAAGCCGAGCGTCATTTTTTGACTTCCCAGAAGAGGGCGTTGATGAATTGTTTGATGTTGACACGGGTGCGGGTGGGGGTGTCTTTGCCCTGGTTTAGCTCTTTCATTTTTTGGCGCAGTTCGGTGAAGTCGAAGAAGCGTGAGCCGTAGTGTTCAAAGATCGGGTTGGTGTAGTCGTCCAGGCCGAGCGAGGCGATATGATCCATGGCGTGCTTGATCGCCCGGCGCACTCGCTGTTCGATCGCCCGGACATCGGAGTGTTTGTCTTCTTCCGTCAGATACTTATTCTGCACCGCCTGGTAGAGGTCTTTGAGGTGGCGGTATTCGCCGAGGTACTTTTCGACGTCGGGGACGGTGCTTAGGAAGAGCACGATTTGCACCAGGTCATGGCTGCCGGGCTCCCCGATCACGCCCAGTTCGGCCAGGATCTCCCGGATCCGTTCCCGGGTGGCTTTCTCGCCCGGGACAATGGCCGGAGTGTTGTTTGATGGGCTGTGCTGGCCGCGCAGCTGATCCAGGGCGGCGATCGAATCGCGCACCCGCTCAAAGGAGCGCTCCATTTCCAGTCTCTCCACCACCCGTTTAATCACGGCGATCACTTCAATCCGGTTGATCGGTTTGTTGATATAAAATTCAATACCCGCGGCATAGGCCTGGGCGACCATCTCTTTTTTTTCGACCTGGGAGATCATCACAATTTTCCCCCCAAAAGCGCGCTCTTTAAGGCTCTCCACGATTTCAATGCCGTCCTTGCCCGGCATGAGCAGATCGATCAGGACAACATCCGGCTGCGTGTGCATCAGTTTGCCGGCCACGTCACCGCGGCCGTCGGCCAGTTCTCCGATAATCTCGCCCAACCCCTCATCTTCAATAATCTGGGCCAGGATGCGTCGGCAGGCCAGGTCGTCGTCGATCACAAAAAAAGTGTTCTGGTGCATCAGCTTTCCCCCGTAATTTTTTTTAAGGGCAGCAGGACAATAAAACATTTTTCAAAGGGGCGTTCCCGGAAGCAGACCCGCCCCCGGAAGTTCTCGACCAATCCCTTCACGTAAGCGAGCCCGATCCCAGTGGACGGCACCCCCTCGGGGCTGAACTTGGTGGTAAAACCGGGTTCAAAGATTAAGCTGCGGTCCCTTTCCTTGATCGGTTCGCCGTTATCGTAGACACTGATGCGCAAGATCGGGCCTTTGGAAGCTATTTTCAGCCGGACATAACCTTCCTCCCGGATGGCCTCGATCGCATTGGAAACTAGGTTATTTAAGATCGCCAGGAGCGGATAAATCTGGTCCACTTTGAAATCCTCTTGCCCCTGCAGGCTGAAATGCACCTTCTTATCCAGGCTCTGGCTATAGCTGCGGTTGGTTTTGATCACCAGATCAAGGATTTCAGAGAGGTACATGCGATGCGCTTCTTTGCGGATATCCAAAACCTGCGAGAGGCCGGCCAGGATGCGCACCGTATCTTTTTTCACCTCGTGCACCTCTTCAGCCACTTCCAGGGCGGAGCGGACCAGGGAGCGGTCCGCCGGTTTCAGGCTTTTAAGGCGTTTATGTAAATTGTAACTCTTGGCCATCACGTTTTCCATGTTTTCCGTCGACTTTTTCATATAGAAGAGCTCATCGTAAAGATCCGAGGCCACAATCAGCATCTTTTCGTAGCTGACCCGCTCTTGCTCATCCATCACTTTCACTCTCTGAAAGTGGTTGATATTGACGAAACTGGTGATCAAGAAAACCTGTACTGAAGACATTAAGATCAGAATGACCAGGTTGCTCGGGGTAAAAATTTCCCGCACCGGCACACGCACAACAGCCTCCACCAGGCTCGAGGCAATCACGGCGCCGCCCAGGAACAGCACCAGGCGCGATGAGATCGTGCGGCCGATCTCCTTGATCCCCACCAGCCTTAAGATGCAGGACAGAAACAAAAAGTAGACCGCGCCGGAATACTGGTGGGCCATGATGAACGTGAAATACTCGCGCGGCAGCCAAAAAAAGTAGTCCAGAAAAATCCTGAGCAGCAGTGTGGTCACGGCTACCAGAGCCGCGGTGGGGATAATCAGCAGGTGGTGCAGGCTGAGGACGGCATAGACAAAAACCACCGTCCCGATGGAGAAACGAAAGGGGCCGATATCAGTGACAATAAAGAGCTCCGTGGCGATTACGGTGACGGTGACAACCAGGATAACCCGCTTATTAAGGGGTTTGAGCAGAGAGTCCCCGACCTGGCTCCATCCCCTGCTGATAGAGCTGGTAACCCAGTTCATAGGCCTGTTGATTGATCTCACCACTTCCCTTGGGCGCCCTTTGCAATATGCAATTTTTGAGAATTTCGCGGTCCACCAACCCCGCCGCGGCATTGACCACGCCCAGGGCCAGCATATTGGCGACGACCTCCCGCCCCAGTTTCTCCCGGGCTGCCCGGGTGATCGGGAAAGCCAAAATATTATATTGTTCAGGGTAAGGCCCGCTGACAAAAGTGGAGTCAACAATGACCAGGCCGCGGGGTTCCACTTTGGGGAGATATTTCTTAAAGGAGGCTTCATTCATGCACAGGAGCACCGACGGTTTGGTTACCTTGGGATACTCGATCGTATCGACATCAATAATCACCCCGGCCATGCTGGCCCCGCCCCGTGCTTCCGGGCCGTAAGACTGGGTTTGCACCACGTTCTTATTATCGTTAACGCCCGCTTCAGCCAGAATAATCGAGGCAAGGATCAGCCCCTGACCGCCGGCTCCGGTTAACAGTATCTCTTGACGACTGCCCAAATGGATGAATCCTCCTAAAGCGGCCGGCTAACCGCGCTGTGAATCAATGAAACGGTAATACTGCTCGCTGTACTCCGGCGCTTCTTCGCTGTAAATTACGCCGGTGATAATTTTACCGTCCAGTGTCGGCGGCTCGACGGCCGAGGCCCGTTCGACGGAGACGGCGTTATCTTTCATGGCCTGGAGCATCTCTACCGCCCCGCCTTCCTTGTTCCGACGGCCGTAGGCGATCGGACAGGGCGAGATCGCTTCAATTACGGAAAAACCCTTATGCGCCGCGCCGCGCGCAATCAGCTGTTCGAGCTGGCGCGGCTGCGCGGCGGTGCCGCGCGCCCCGAAGGTGGCTCCCGCCCCGCGGGCCAACTCGAGCAGGGCAAACGGCCGCTCCAGGGTGCCCAGGGGGGCGGTGGTCGCCTTTTTACCCGTCGGGGTAAGCGGCGAATGCTGCCCGCCGGTCATACCGTAAATGTAGTTATTAATAATTACGGCATTTAAATCGATATTCCTTCTGGCGGCATGGATGAAATGGTTGCCGCCGATAGCGCTGCAGTCACCGTCACCCATGATCACAAACAAAATCAGTTCAGGGCGGGCCATCTTCAACCCGGTGGCGAAAGCGAGCGCCCGGCCGTGCGTGGTGTGCAGGGTATTAAAGTTCAGGTACCCGGCGGCCCGGGAAGAGCAACCGATACCGGAAACGATCACCACATCCCGCTGGTCGTATCCGGCCCGCTTAACGGCGCGGACCAGGGCCGCGGTAACAATACCGTTGCCGCAGCCGGGGCACCAGATATGAGGCAATTTTTGAACACGCAAAAAATCCTGGTTGAGATGTTCTACGGGAGCCACCTCCCCAATTGGTCAAAAATTTGTTCAGGGGTAATCATTTCACCGTCGTAGCGGTTCAAAGGCACCACCTGGGCCTGGCCGCGGGCATAGCGCTCCACCTCGCCGACCAGCTGGCCCATATTCATTTCCGGCACCAAGATGATATCCACCTGGCGGGCGAGCGCCTCCACCTCTTTATCCGGAAAAGGCCAGATCGTCTGCAAACTGAGCAGGCCGATTGGCCAGCGGTTTTGCCAGTACGCTTTCTTCACGGCGGCGCGCGCCGAGCGCACGGTACAACCATAGGTGATTATGGCCACGCGGGGCTCCTTGTGCCCGATATAACTGGTAAAGGTAATCTCGTTACGGAATTGGGCCAGCTTGCCGTGCACACGGTCCAGCGCCCGCGCCACGACGGCAGGTTCGCCGCTCGGGAAACCGTACTCGTCGTGGAAAAGCCCCGTAACATGGTAATAGCGGCCCGAACCGAAGGGAACCAGCGGGGTAAGCCCTTTATCGTCATAGGGTTTCCAATCGGCGGGCACCTGGTCGCTCGTTTTTTCCACCAGCAGTTTGCCGACTTCGGGGATGAGCACCTTCTCGCGCATGTGGCCGACCACTTCGTCCAGCAGCATAATCACAGGTTGGCGCAGCTTCTGGCTTAAGTTTACTGCGGCGATAGTCAGGTAAAAAGTTTCATACACGGAAGCGGGAGAGAATACAATAATCGGGTGATCGCCGTGCGTGCCCCAGCGCGCCTGCATGACATCGCCCTGGGCGGGGGCTGTCGGCACGCCCGTACTGGGCCCCATCCGCTGCACATTCACGATCACACAGGGGATTTCGGACATGACCGCGTAACCGATATTTTCCTGTTTCAGGGAGAACCCCGGCCCGCTGGTTGCGGTCAGAGCGCGCTTCCCCCCGATCGAAGCGCCGATCACCGCCGCCATACTGGCGATCTCGTCTTCCATTTGAATATAAACGCCTCCCACTTTAGGCAGCCTGGCGGCCATCTGTTCGGCTATTTCCGTGGAAGGGGTAATCGGATACCCGGCATAAAAGCGAACCCCCGCGCTGATCGCTGCTTCAGCACAGGCTTCATTTCCTTGCATTAATACCGGTTTTACTTCCGGCACTCCCGGGCACCTTCCTCCTGCACGGTGATGGCGAAATCAGGACAAAACAGCTCACAGACGGCGCAAACGGTGCATTTTTCCGGCGCTACTGCGACTTTACCTTGAGCATTTAGAGAGAGCGCATCGCTGCGGCAAAACGCCATGCAGATGCCGCATCCCTTGCACCATTCCTGGTTGATATGAATACGCCTGTTAACCGCGGCTCTTTCCACTGAAGCCATGTTTAGGTCACCTCCAGCTGTAGGCTGCAGGTTTAACCATACCAACCATCTGACTGGAAATGACCAAAAAACACCATATCTTATTAAGAACATTAAAAAAAATAGAGATTATTGCTCTTTCCTACTTTATTTTACTCCTTCAGCAACGGCAGGACCAGTGGGATTTCCAGGCAGTCCAGCCGGAATTAATGAATAAAATGAAAAGGAATAACCGCCCCGCCGGCGAAACTAATAGGCAAAAGGCCGCGCCGCATCGCCCAGTAAAGATTTAAGGAGGTCTTGTGACGATTAAAGCAGCCCATCACCCCGGCCGCCACTGCGCCAGTACCGGCATCAGGAACCTGGTCAATTATCACCGGCTGCCCTGGAGCGAAGCTTTGTGCTTCGGCCTAGGGGCAGGCCTCGGTTTCTGGTACCTCGATCTGCCGGGCCTTTCCCCCAGCCGCCTGATTCACGTGCGCGCCGCCGATTTAGAAGAGCGGTTTTTTAACCGCATCGGCTGTCCCTTTGCCTGGGAACGCTTCGCGGACCCCGTGCTGGCTGAAGAAGCGCTGTGCGAACGCGTGGCAGCGGGGCTCCCGGCAATTGTTCAGACCGACATCTATTACCTGCCCTATTACCGGTCAAGCACGCATTTCCCGGGCCACCTGATTACCGTGTGGGGTTGCGACAGGCTAAAACGCGTATTTTGGGTAACGGATACCGAGCGGGAGGCCGTGCTGCCGGTCTCTTTTGAAGATATGCGCCGGGCGCGGCACTGCCGGGGCGGCATATATGATCTCGCGGGAAATATGTTCGGCCCGGAATCACTTAAAGCACCGGAAAACATGAGCAGCGTCATCCGCGAAGCGATCAGCTTTAACAGCCGCATGATGCTGGAGGACGTGGACGGATACCAGGGCACGGCCGCGCTGGCAAGATGGATCGACGCAGTGCAAACATGGCGCGATCTGGAGGACTGGTCCTGGACGGCACGCTTCACCTACCAGGTGATTGAGCGGCGCGGTACCGGGGGCGGCGGCTTTCGACTGCTCTACGCCGATTTTTTGCAAGAAGCGGCCGCGTTCTACCCGGCGGTTGATTCAGCCGGATTACGGCAACTGATGCTTGAGGCCGCCGCGGCGTGGCGCGAGCTCGCCCTGGCCTTTAAAACAGCTTCGGAAGCACAAACCTTTAAACCGGAAACGGTATCCCCCTTGATCGAGCGGGTCTACCGGCTGGAGTTAAACTATCATCAAACCGTGCTGGCAACCCTTGCCATTAGCCGACCATAACAAGGGGCACTCCATGCAGTGCCCCTTGTTATCTATATCCGTGCAGTCAGGCTAAGCTCCAGACCGCCTCTAGAGCCACCCCCGGTAGTGCATCGCTTCGGCTACTCTTTGAATGGCATACATATACGCGCCGGTGCGCATGTCCACGCCGGAGCAGTTCTTCTGGGTAAAGCTGTAGACCATCCGGAAAGCTTCAACCATTTTATCTTCGAGGCGCTTGTTCACGGTAACGGCGTCCCAGCGAAAACCGTAGTTGTTCTGGACCCATTCGAAATAAGAGACGGTAACACCGCCGCTGTTGGCCAGGATATCGGGGACCAGGAGAATATTTCTCTCTTTAAGAATCCGGTCACCGTCAGGAGTGGTGGGGCCGTTGGCGCCCTCAACCACGATCTTCGCCTTTACTGCGGCGGCATTGTCACAGGTAATCTGATTTTCCAGGGCCGCCGGGATCAAGACGTCGCAATCCAGGGTAAGCAGCTGCTGGTTTGAAATCGGCTCGGCTCCGGGGTATCCTTCCAGGCTGCCGTTTGCTTTCTTGTAGGCCATAACTGTTTTGGCGTCCAGCCCGTCCGGGTTGTAAAGACCGCCGCGCGAATCGGTAATGCCGACGATTTTGCATCCTTCCTCATGCAGCAGCAAGGCGGCATGCCCGCCCACATTGCCGGCCCCCTGGATCGCGATGCGGCAGGCCTTGAGAGGAATATTGACGGCCCGGGCCGCTTCCCGGGCGGCAAAAACACAACCGCGCGAGGTAGCTTCTTCACGGCCGACGCAGCCGCCCACGGGAATGGGTTTGCCGGTGACCACGCCGAAGGAAGGTTTCTGCATGATGATCGAATGCTCGTCGGCCATCCAGGCCATGACCTGGGCGTCGGTGTAGACGTCGGGAGCGGGGATATCGGTTTCCGGGCCGAGCACGTTACCCATCGCCCGCACGTAACCGCGGCTGACGCGCTCTTTTTCTTTAAGCGACAGCTGCCGGGGATCGCAGACCACGGCACCCTTGCCGCCGCCGAAAGGCACACCGACCAGGGCGCACTTCAGCGTCATCCACATTGAGAGCGCTTTTACTTCATCAGGGTTAGCTCCCGGGTGAAACCGGATCCCGCCCTTGTAAGGCCCGAGGACGTTGTTGTGCTGAGAGCGATAGCCGGTAAACACTTTGGTGCTGCCGTCATCCATCTCCACGGGAATGGCCACCTCGACAAAACGCATCGGCACCTTCAGATACTCGTAGACAATAGGCGACAGCTCAAGCCGCTCCACCGATTCCTTGATTAAATTCCTGGTTGCCGTCAACGTGTTATCTATCTGGCAAACGTCTTCCACATTCTTCAATTGCTTGACCCTCCTTGTCGATAATTCATTTCAATAGCCTTTAAACGGAAAACTGTCCGGTGCCCGGCACGTTTAGTCATTAGAGGATGCCGCCGGGCGGCACCCCGTCTTCATTCCAACCACGCAGCAAGTAGTAATCGTCCAGCATCAGCGCCAACTCTGTGCGGCTAATTTTATTTTGCCCATCGTTAATCGCTTCCGTGAGCAGGCGCGGCGGCAGGGTATCATCGGCCCGGGTCATTCCTTCACGCAGATTGAAAAGCCGGGTGGCCGTCTGGATGCGCGCCGCCGCCTGGCGCAGCGCCGCCGCGCTGTAGCGTTCACCGGTAATCAGATGCAGCACGGTAATCAGCTCTTCCCAGTGGATCAAATCCCGGTAAAAGCGGCAGAAAATCATACAGTCGTAGATATTCAGGCGATCCTCAAAATCCACGAAGAGGCGGGCCTTGCCTTTTACCTGCGCCGGGTCGATCATGCCGCTTAGCTCCGGCTTGTAGAAAGTGGCGCGCAGGTGGCAGGCGCCGCGGTCGGAGGTGGCGTAGGCCAGGCCCATCCCTTTCAGCACGCGCGGGTCGTAGCCGGCCGGCTCGAGGCCCTTGACATGAACGGCAAAATCGTCCATCTCGAGCGCGGCGGCCGCTTCACGCAAGCCGCGGCCGAACAGCGCGCCTTCGCCCCGCTCTTCGACGACTGACGCCAGAAAAGCGGCAATTGAATCGGCATCCCCATAGCGGGGCGCCTCTTTCAACCGGCCTTGCCGGCCCGCTTCAATCGCGAAGGCGGCCAAGTTGCCGGCGGTGATCGTATCGATGCCCCAGCGATCGCAAAGGTCGTTTAGATATAAAATCTCCTCCAGGTCAGAGAGGCAGCACAAGCCCCCGAAAGCGTAGATGGTCTCGTACTCCGGCCCTTCGGCGGTAAGCCCGGCGTGCCTCCCCTTGAGCACCTTGCTCAGCTTGCCGCAAGCGAAAAAACAGCGGTGGCAGGCGCGCGGTTTGACCTCCAGGTTGGCCTGCATATAGTCGGCGCTGATCTGGGCCCAACTTTCCAGGCTCCCTTCGGACCAGTAGCGGGTCGGAAAACAGCCGGCTTTATTGGTTACAGCCACCAGGGCGGGCGTGCCCTTATGGCGGTAGCTCAGCGCTTCCGGCGCCTGCTTGTGCTTCTCGTAAAAAGAGCGGCTCCAGGCGGCCAGGCCCGCTTCGTCGGCCGGGGGGGCGCTCGCCCCGCCGCTGAAAACGATTCCTTTCAAGTTCTTCGAACCCATCACCGCACCCAGTCCGGCGCGGCCGGCGCTGCGCCAGCGGTTGTTCTTGATACAGGCGAAACGGATCTGCTTCTCGCCGGCCGGGCCGATCACCACCGCCTGCGCCCCCCGTACACCGACCGCCTGGAGCAGCGCCTCTTCGGCAAAGTAGGTTTCCTCTCCCCAGATCCCGGCGGCATCGTAGAAATTGACCCCGTCGGGCGATACATGGATGAAACAGGGCCGGGAGGCTGCGCCGGCAATCACGATCGCATCGTAACCGGTCCTTTTAATCACCGGCGCAACGTGGCCGCCGCTGTAGGATTCAGCATAGATCCCTGTTTGCGGCGATTTGCTGAAAACGCCGTAGCGGCTGGCCGGCGCGAGGACGGTATCGGCTGCCGGCCCGGTGGTAAAAATGAGCTTATTTTGCGGTGACAGCGGCGCGGTGCCGGGCGGAATCATTTTTAAGAGCAGGTAACTGCCCAACCCTTTGCCGCCGATATATTTTTTGAAAACAGCCTCGTCTATTTTTTGCTCCGTAATGTTGGAGTCGGTTAAATCGATGATCAGCAGTTTGCCGTATGCGCCGTGCAATAGATCACATCCCCTCTTGCACTTCGCGCAGCGCTTCTTCCAGGATATCAAAACCGCGGTCGAGCTGCTCCCGCGGGATATTGACCGGCATGAGCAGGCGAATGACGTTGCTGTAGATCCCGGCTGTAATAATGATCAGCCCCCGGCTGTGACAGAGGGCGGCAACAGCCTTGGCTTTTTCCGGGGCGGGCTCCTTGGTTACGCGGTCTTTGACCAGTTCCAGCGCCTGCATCGCTCCCAAACCGCGCACGTCGCCAATCAGCGCAAAGCGCTGCTGCATCGCCTGCAGGCGCGCATGCGCGGCGGCGCCGGTAGCGCGGGCTTGCTGCTCCGGGTTTTCGCGCTCGATTAAATCTATAACCGCCAAGGCTGCCGCGCAGGAGACCGGGTTGCCGCCGTAGGTGCCGCCGATTTCGCCGGGGCCGACCGAGTCCATAATTGCCGCGCGCCCGGTAACGGCGCTCAGCGGCAAGCCGCCGGCCAGCGACTTGGCCATGGTGATCAGATCCGGTTCAACCTGGAAATACTCGCTGGCAAACCGGTAACCGGTCCGGTAGAAACCGGCCTGTATTTCATCCAGCACCAGCAGCACCCCGTGCCGCCGGCAGATTTCGTGCAGCACCCGGAAGTAATCAGGGGGCGGCACGATAAAACCGCCTTCACCCTGGACCGGTTCGGCGATTACGGCGGCGACGGAATCGCCCGGGCACTCCACGGCGAAGAAATGCTCCAGGTAGCGGGCGCACTGCAGGTCGCAAGCCGGATAAGTGAGGTTGAAACGGCAGCGGTAGCAGTAAGGCGCGGGGATCTTGTAAACTTCGGGCGCAAACGGCCCAAAGCCGTATTTGTACGGCTTAACCTTTGAAGTCAGGGTCATGGCCATCAGAGTACGGCCGTGAAAAGCGCATTCCAGGGCGACAACTCCGGTTTTCTTGGTATAGCGGCGGCTGATCTTGACCGCGTTTTCCACCGCCTCGGCGCCGCTGTTGAAGAGGGCGGTTTTCTTCGGAAAATCACCGGGCGTGATCCGGTTTAACTGCCGCGCCAGGTTCAGGTAGGGTTCGTACATCGCCACCATGAAACAGGTATGCAGGCATTTTTCCGACTGCTCCTGGATAGCGCGCACCACGGCCGGATGATTGTGGCCGAAATTGGCCACCCCGATCCCGCCGACAAAATCAATAAAAACATTACCGTCCAGGTCTTCCACCAGGGCGCCCCGGGTTTCCTTGACGAAAATCGGCACGGCGAATGAAATCCCCTGGGGAATATTTTCTCCCCGCAGCTGGATTAATTCCCGCGAGCGAGGCCCCGGAATTGACGGACTGACCATACCCGCTTCTTTATCCATGGTTGCACACTCCTTTGGTTTGTTGGGTCTTGCTAAGATTGTTAAAGTTGCAATAGTTATGCCAATCTTCAAGCAGTAAAAATGATTTATTCCTAAAAAGTGTGCAGATGTTGTCTATGACGGCATGGGAGCCTATACAGCTTTTCAAAATGCAGTGATAGTGTGGAGGTAAAACGAAATAGCCACGCTATCGGCTCGCAATGACAAACTGGCTTTCGAGATTCCAAGAAACTACGCCATAATATTAGAAGGTGACAGACAACCGTCCTGCCGCCTCCTGATGCATTTTTACATCAATCTTGATGCAATTCGCCATCAGGAGGCGGCAGATGGTACTTCTGCAGTTTGCGCACAACGGTGGATTGGTCGATTTCCAGCAGGGCGGCGATTTCATACGTGGTGCGGCAGCGGCTTATGGCCTGGCGGAGCAGCTCTTTTTCCACGCATTCCTTCGCCTGCTTGAGAGGCTGCAGGGGTAGGGAGAAGGCGGCGCTTTGACCCGGCGCGGGTGAAGCCGCCGCGCCGCTGATATGGCGCGGCAGGTGTTTTATGGTCACGGTATCGGTGTCGGCTACGATCAACAGTCGCTCCACCAGGTTTTCCAACTCCCGCACGTTGCCGGGCCAGGGATAAGTTTTCAAGACTGTAAAGACAGACCGGTCAAGCTGCTTCTGTTGGTGATACTGCCGGTTAAACTGTTCCAGGAAACGATTAGTCAGCGGTTCAATATCGTCCGGGCGCTCGCGCAAGGGCGGCACCTCCAGCGGGATCACATTCAGGCGAAAATAAAGGTCTTCCCTGAATCCGCCCGCGGCAACCAGCTGCTCCACTTTCCGGTTGGAGGCGGCAATGATGCGCAAGTTGAGCTGTTTCTCTTTGGTGTCGCCAAGCCGGCTGATAATTCCTTCCTGGATTACATGCAACAGCTTTACCTGCAGGTTTAGCGGCAGTTCGGTGATTTCGTCCAGGAAAAGAGTTCCTTCGTCGGCCAGTTCCATCTTACCGATTTTCCCCTCACCGCGCGCCCCGGAAAAAGCGCCGCCGGCATAACCGAACAGTTCGCTTTCGAGCAGGTTTTCCGGAATGGCGCCACAGTTGACCGTGATAAAGGGCTTCTCCCGCCGCGGGCTCTGCTCGTGAATAAAGCGGGCCACTAGACCCTTTCCCACTCCCGACTCGCCGGTTAAAAACACCGTTGAACCGGCAGGGGCGACCTTTTGCGCTGTCCGCATCAGTTCAAGCATCGGCGCGCTGGAGGCGACGATTTCACCAACGGTTGCACAGCCCTGCCTCAGTTCCACCAGTTCTTGGTAATAACGATTCTTCAGCTGCTGCGCCTCTTCAAGCTGCTGCTTCAACTTGTTTAGCCGGGTGATATCGCGGGTGTTGACAATAACCCGAAAAACGCTGCCGTCGGAATTGAAAGCCGGTGTTCCCGTGGCTAAAAATTTTCGGCCGCTGCGTTGACTCTGGATCACTGTTTGGGCACTTTTCTTTTGCAGCACCAGCCGCGTTACCGAGGGGAAGAATATTTTTTGCTTTTCCAGCTCGCTCACTTTTTTACCGAGCACGTCGGCAACCTTAACGCCGAAATTGTCTTCGAAAGCGGCATTGGCCCTTAAGATCAGGCCAGCCCCGTCGGCAACCAGAATTTCATCGGAAGAAAAGTTGATAATCGCGTCCAGTTCACGCTCGAGCTCTTCATTCTTAATTCCCAGTTTAAACCCCAGGGCAGCGGTGGTAACCGCGCCGCACAGGTTACCGGCAGCGTCGGCCACCGGCAGAGCGCCGCAACGCCGCAGCTCTTTCCAGAAATCCAACCATGGAGTATCCGGTTTCAACGGGGCCGGCTCTGCCTGGACCAGATCGCCGGCGGTAAGTTGATCCAGGAGCCGGCCGCCGGTTAAAGCGCGCAGTGCGGATGAGAGGGTAATAATCCCGGTAATGTGCCTACCCTCCGCCAACGCCGCCAGACCGTCTTTTGAGCAGAGTAAAACAGAGAGCACGGAGGCGGCTTGATCCCGCAGTTGAACCGGTGCGGGTAAATTGAGCATCACATCTTGAGCGGTGAGCATCCGGTTACTCCTTTAGATTGATCGGAAAAATAGTTGCATCACAATAACCGTATTCTACGCGGGCGAGCACGCATAAGCCCCTGCAGCGGGGCAGCGGGCGGCTTTCAGCTGTATAGTTAAGGGATTAATTCTTAAAGCAGCATCAGAAACCCTTTTTTAGATCCGGCCGAGTATTTTGATTTCTGAACTGCTGGGTGGAGATTGAAGGCAACGGGGTAATGCGTTTGCCAAAAAAGGTAACTGTAATGAAAAAAAAACGGTACTGTAATATTCCTGTAATCTAAGGGTTTTATAATTAACTCGAGTTGACCCCCTCTTTTAAAATATACATCTTAGGCGCAGCCGCCAAAGCTGCGCCACTTTTTTTACTCATCCCAACCAGTAAACCAGGGCGGCGCTGAAGAGAAAAGCCGGCAGCAGGTTGCCCACTTTTATGGTTTTTAACTGCAGCAGGCTTAAGCTGATCGCCACGATTAAAATGCCTCCCACCGCCGAAATCTCGATGATCACCGCCTCCGTCAGGATAACGCTCGTCCAACGGGCCATCAGCGCAATGGCTCCCTGGTAGAGCACTACCGGGAGAGCGGCAAATGCGACCCCCACCCCCATGGTGGAGGCAAAAACAACAGCGGAAACCCCGTCCAAGGCAGCCTTGGCGTAGAGGATCTGGTGAGAGCCGAGCAGGCCGCTTTCCAGGGCGCCGGTGATGGCCATGGCGCCGACCACGTAGATCATGGTTGCGTAGACAAAAGAGCGGGCGATGCTGGATTGATTCCGGCCTACATTTCTTTCCAGCCACCCGCCTACAGTCAGCAGTCTCTCCTCTAATTTTAAGAGTTCCCCGGTTATGCCGCCTAAAACCAGGCTGAAGATCAGCAGCAGAACCTGCTGGCTCTGCAGCGCCATCTGCAGGCCGATCAACAGCACCGCCAGGCCGATACCTTGCATCGTAATCTCACTTAAACGCTTGGGAATGATCTTTCCCAGGGCAACGCCGACTAGCGCCCCGGCGATAATAGCCGCCCCGTTGACGATCGTTCCCTGCAGCACACTGAAAAACAGCAAACCGCTCCTCCCCTTTCTAGTTAACCGAAAGCGTAAAAATAAAACGGTTGACAACAGTCAGCGATTATCCTAATATTTTAGCAAAGTATAGAACCGAGTGATAGTATGAAAATAACCGGCGAAACAAACCAACTCAATGCAGCAAAACTGGCTGGAGCGGGAGTGGTCTATTACCGGGCTCTCGTTTCGACCAATACCACCGCCAGGCGGCTGGCGGAAAAAGGAGCGGCCAACGGTACCGCCGTGGCCGCTGAAGAACAACGCCGGGGCCGCGGCCGGCACGGCCGCGCGTGGGCCTCCGCGCCAGGCAAAGGCCTTTACTTTTCCCTGATCCTGAGGCCGCGGGTGCTCAAAGCCGCGGCGGCCGCACCGGTTACCCTGGCAGCAGGCGCCTCCCTGGCCACTACACTCCGACAGGAAACCGGCTTGCCGGTAAAAATAAAGTGGCCCAACGACCTGCTTTTATATGGGAGAAAGATCGGCGGCATCCTGTCCGAGCTGAAAAACGGGCCGGAATCGGTCGATTACCTGGTGATCGGTGTGGGTCTGAATATTAACCACGACACGGCTGATTTTACCCCGGAGCTGCGGGCCAAGGCCTCTTCACTTAAGGCGGCAAGCGGCCGCTCTTTTGAACGGACCGCCCTCTTACTGGCCTCCTTAGACAAATTGCGGGAAGACTGCCGGCTTTTTTTTGAGGCCGGATTCGCCCCTTTCCGGCAGCTCTGGCTTGATCTGAACGAAACCCTGGGCAAGAGCGTGACCGTCACCTCCTGGAGCGGTGAAACGATCCGCGGCCGGGCGCTGGATCTGGATCAGAACGGCGCGCTGCTGATCGAAGAGCACCCCGGAGCGGTGCGAGAGGTCTGCTTTGGAGAAGTCCAATAATTAAGGAGGCAAATCAGATGGCTTTACGGCGCCTGGCCATAATCGCACTTTTCACCGCTTTGATCGCTATCCTGGCGCAGCTGGCCATACCGCTGCCCTTCAGTCCCGTGCCGGTAACAGGGCAGCTGGTCGGAGTGCTGCTGGCGGGCATACTGCTGGGCCGCCGCGACGGGCTACTGGCCGTTTCGGCCTACCTTTTGCTCGGCGCCGCCGGCGCGCCGGTTTTTGCCCTGGGCCGCGGTGGCCTCTTTACCCTATTGGGCCCAACCGGCGGCTACCTGTGGGGTTTTCTGCCTGCCGTTTATTTTACTGGCAGAATTCAAGAAGGAGAAAACGTGCCTGGCTTGCTGCGCACCGGCGCAGCGGTAGCCTTGGGGCTGGGCTGGATCTACCTCTGCGGAGCCGCGCAGCTCAGCCTGGTCATGGGCTTCAGCGCCAGGCAGGCGCTTCTGGCCGGCGTGGTGCCTTTTATCCCGGTGGATCTGCTCAAGGCCGGCTTGGCGGCATCACTGGGGGCAAAAATTAAAAAGAGCCTGCGCTCCAGCGGGCTGCATAGAGAGGTGAGAAGTGAGAGGTGAGATCTTTGTAAGAGGCTCCAGGACCGGCTGACTATTAGCCGCACAGTTCCTCCCAGGCGAGCAGGGCCGCTCCCAAAGCGCCGACTATCTGGGGCTCGGGCGGCACCAGGATCTCTGTGTTCAGTTTATCGGCTAGGGCGCGCACCACAGCGCCGTTTTTGGCGACACCGCCGGTCATAACCACCTGCTCTGCCAACCCGACGCGCGCTACCAGGCCGCTGGTGCGGTCGGTAATCGCGTCATGCAGTCCGCGGGCGATCTCTTCGCGCGCCAACCCTCCCGCAATCAAAGATACTACCTCGGATTCGGCAAACACGGTGCACATGCTGCTGATCGGCACCGAGCGGGCGGCGCTCTCGCTTAAAGCCGCCAGCCCGGGCAGATCCACTTCCAGCGCCTGGGCCATCACTTCCAGAAAGCGCCCTGTGCCGGCAGAACACTTATCATTCATCGCGAAATCAAGCACTTTGCCGTGTTCGTTGAGGCGAATCGCCTTGCTGTCCTGTCCGCCGATATCGATCACGGTGCGTACCGCCGGGAATAAATAGAAAGCGCCGCGCCCGTGGCAGGTAATCTCGGTAATCCGCTTCTGCGCAAACGGGATGCTGATCCGGCCGTAACCGGTCGCGACGATATATTCCAGATCCGCGCGGCCAAGCTCAGCGGCGCGCAGTGCCTCCTGCAGCGCTTTTTCGGCGGCAAGTTTACTGTTTGCTCCTGTGGGTAAAATAACATAACCGAGCACACGTTCCTGATCCAGGATTACCACTTCAGCGGAGAGAGAACCGACATCAATACCGGCCACGGGCATAACTGTTACAGTCCTTTCAAATAAATTGTCTATTCCGACAATTGCGGAAATTAAAGATACCTGCTTTCAACGGAGCAGGTTGTTGATCGCTTTCCAGAGCAGGTCCCGTCCGGCCCCGGTCCGGGCGGAAAAAGGAAGCAGGGGGTCTGATTCCGACAGCTCCATTTCAACGCGCATCTGCTTCATCCGCTGCAAGAGGGCGCCCCGGGAGAGCTTATCCGCCTTGGTAACTGTGCTAATCGTGACAACCTGGTGAAAGCGCAGCCAGCGTGTCATCTGCAGGTCGTCCGCAGTCGGTCCTTGGCGGCTGTCGATCAGGTGAATACAACCGCGCAGGCTTTGCCGCTCACCCAGGTAGTCTTCAATTAACGGCGTCCACCCCTGCTGCATGCTCTTGGAGACCCTGGCATAACCGTAACCCGGCAGGTCAACAAAATAAAAAGCATCATTAATCAGGTAAAAGTAGATGCCCCTGGTTTTACCGGGAGTGGAGCTTGTCCGGGCCAGGTTTTTCCGGCCGATCAGCACATTGATTAACGAGGATTTACCCACGTTGGAGCGGCCGAGAAAAGCGATTTCGTCGCGTCCGTCGCTTGGAAAGTCCTTTACATGGTATGCGCCAATCTTTAGCTCAGCCTGTTTTACATGCACGTCTGCTCCCCCCAGCAGTTCAAAGACATTCCCGCCCAATACTAAGTAAGGGGCACGCCATACCGTGCCCCGATGGCTCGCACCTACCCGCAGTGAAAGCCCTTTGGTTGCCCTAGTGCTGCATGATGGAATCGTCATTATGCAGAGAGGTGCGAACCTCTCCCCGCTCCAGCAGCGCCCCGGGAACAGCTTCTTCTTTCGGCAAAGGCTTCTTATGTAAAAGAGCCAACTCTAAAACTTCATCCATATGCTCGACCAGTCTCACTTCAATCTTGCGCCGCACATTCTCGGGGATATCATCTAAATCTTTGCGATTTTCCAGGGGCATCAACATATACTTGATCCCGGCCCGGTGTGCCGCCAGCATTTTTTCTTTTATCCCGCCAACAGGCAGAACCCGTCCCCGCAAGGTAATTTCACCGGTCATGGTGACATCACGGCGCACCGGGGTGCGCGTCAGCGCCGAGGCGAGAGCCGTGGCCATGGTGATGCCTGCCGAAGGGCCGTCTTTGGGGATGGCCCCTTCCGGCACGTGGATGTGGATATCGTAGTTTTCATAAAAATCTTCCGCCAACCCCAGCGTGTCGGCGCGGGAGCGGATATAGCTCAAGGCGGCCTGCGCTGATTCCTGCATCACTTCGCCCAGCTTACCGGTGAGGATCATTTTGCCTTTACCCTTCATCAGGGTAATCTCAATCGAAAGAAGGTCCCCGCCGGCTTCCGTCCAGGCCAACCCTGTGGCCACGCCCACCTGGTCCTCTTTTTCCGCCGCGCCGTAGCGATAGCGCGGGATCCCCAGGTATTTATGCAGGTTCTGGCGGGAGAGGCGGATCCGGATTTCACGGTCCTTGACCACTTCCCGGGCCGCCTTGCGGCAAATTGCCGCCAGGCTGCGCTCCAGGCTGCGCACTCCCGCTTCCCGGGTGTATTCACGGATGATCCGGCGCACGGTGCCTTCGGATATTTCGAGGTTTTTCGGCGCCAGCCCGTGCTCTTCAATCTGTTTCGGCTGCAAATGCCGCCGGGCAATCTCCACCTTGTCTTCTTCCGTGTACCCGGGAATATGGATAATCTCCATCCGGTCCAGCAGCGGCTGCGGGATACTGAAGGAGGCGTTGGCGGTGGTAACAAACATAACCTGGGAGAGGTCGAAAGGCAGCTCCAGGTAGTGATCGCTGAAAGCATGGTTCTGTTCCGGATCCAGCACTTCCAGGAGCGCCGACGAAGGATCGCCGCGAAAATCGGTGGACATCTTGTCGATTTCGTCCATCAGAAATACCGGGTTGTTCGACTTGGCCTGGCGCATGCCCTGGATGATCCGGCCGGGCAGCGCGCCCACATAAGTGCGGCGGTGGCCGCGTATTTCCGCTTCGTCGCGCACGCCGCCCAAAGAGATTCGCACAAAGTTACGCTCCAGGGCGCGGGCGATCGATTTGGCCAGCGAGGTCTTGCCGACACCGGGCGGGCCGATCAGGCAGAGAATCGGGCCTTTCAGCTTTTTCGCCAGCTGCCGTACCGCCAGGTATTCGATAATCCGCTCCTTTACTTTTTGCAAGCCGTAGTGATCTTCGTCCAGGATCTGCTCCGCCCGGTCCAGGTCCAGGCGATCAATCGTGCTCTCAGACCAGGGTAAATCTAAAACCCAGTCCAGGTAGGTACGGATAACGATCCCTTCAGCCGCGGCCGGCGGCATCTTATCCAGGCGATCCACTTCCTTAAGTGCTTTCGCTTCCACATCGGAAGGCAGTTTCGCTTCGGCAATCTTGCCGCGGTATTCCTCTACCTCGGCCAACCGCTCATCTTTATCGCCCAGCTCTTTCTGTATTGCTTTCATCTGCTCCCGCAGGTAATACTCTTTTTGGGTTTTCTCCATCTGCTTGCGTACCCGCAGATTAATCTTACGTTCGATTTCGAGAATTTCCATCTCATGGCTTAAGAGCTCACTGATCTTTTCCATACGGGCTTTGGCGGTAACCGCTTCCAGCACATCCTGCTTCTGATTGACCTTCAGCGTGAGATGGGAAGCAATCACATCAGCCAAGCGCCCCGGCTCTTCCAATCCGGATACCGTGGCCAGAGTTTCCGGCGCAATCTTCCGACTAACCTTGATATACTGTTCAAACTGGTAGAGGAGGCTGCGCATGAGCGCCTCTACCTCCGGTGTGCGCGACTCATCTTCCTTAATGATAATCGATTCCACCTCGAAGTAAGGTTCAACAGCGGTAAACCGGGTAATCCGGGCGCGGCTTAAGCCCTCGACCAGGACCCGGATTGTTCCTCCGGGCAGTTTAATCATCTGTTTTATCTCCGCCACCGTGCCGATCGTGTAAAGATCCTCTTCCACGGGCTCATCTTCGCGGGCATCCTTTTGCGCGACCAACAGGATCCGGTTGTCGCCAACCATAGCCCGGTCCAGGGCGGTGACGGAACGCTCCCGGCCTACATCCAGGTGCAAAACCATATTCGGGAAGACCAGGACTCCTCTTAAAGGCAGCAGTGCCAGTTTATGCCTCTGTTTCATCTTCGCTTTCGTCACCTCCTTAAAACATAAAGCGAAAAGCGAGAAGCTGTAAACTATAATTCGCTTCCCGCTCAGTTTTCCCCTTTTTTTTACCCGGCGCCCCTGCTTCCACAAAACTATATTTATACTATTATCTAGACTTTAAAAGATCGTCCCTAGGGCAGGGCTGCCGCATTCTCTTGGGGCAGCAGCGCTTCGCGGAAAACTTCTTCCAGGCGTGTAACCGGTATTATCTTAACGGCAAAGCTTTGCTTAAAACTCTGCTGCCAGTTGTGCTGCGGGATAATAATTTTCTTGATCCCGGCATCGGAGGCCGCTTCTATTTTGGCCTGGATACCGCCCACCGGCCGCACAAAACCGCGCACGGATATCTCCCCGGTCATCGCCACCACCGGGTCTACCGGCTGATCGGTTAAAGAAGAATATATCGCGGTGGCCATACTGATCCCGGCCGAAGGACCGTCAACCGGGGTGCCACCGGGAAAGTTGAGGTGGATATCAAAATCGCGCAAGTTCAGCCTCATATAGCGGCTGAGCACGGTAATGACATTCTCCGCGGCGCCCTTCGCCGTTCCCTTGCGCCGCACGACATGGCCCATGCCGCCCATCTCTTCCTCCTCGACGATACCGGTGATCGTAACATTGCCTCGCCCCGCTTTAACCGGGTTGGCGGTGGCCTCCACCTCGATCAACGTACCCATGTTGGGACCGTAAACGGCCAGGCCGTTGACGAAGCCTACCTGCGGGTTATCCGGCGGTTTGCGTTCCGGGCGGGGGGACAACTGGCCGCTGTTTACCACCCATTCAATATCTTCTTCGGTTAAAGTGGAACGCCCTTCCCCCTGGGCGATTCCCGCCGCCATCTGGACAATATTGACCGCCTCGCGCCCGTTGGTGGCGAACTTGGTGACAACCGCGAGCGCTTCCTCGGAGAGTTCATAGTTGATGCGCCGGGCGGCATTCGCGGCGATAATTTTAATCTCGCCGGGACGCAGGCCGCGGAAAAAAATCTCCAGGCAGCGGGAACGAATGGCCGGCGGTATATCATGAGGCATGCGGGTCGTGGCGCCGATTAAACGAAAATCGGCCGGAAGGCCTTTTTGAAATATCTCATGAATGTGACGGGGCACATTCGTATCTTCACTATTATAGTATGAGCTTTCCAGAAATACTTTCCGGTCCTCCAGGACTTTTAACAGCTTGTTAATCTGGATGTTGTGCAACTCACCGATTTCATCGATAAAGAGGATCCCGCCGTGTGCCTTGGTGACGGCGCCGGGCTTAGGCTGGGGAATACCGGCCATGCCCAGGGGACCGGCGCCCTGGTAGATCGGGTCGTGGACGGTGCCGATTAGCGGGTCGGCGATGCCCCTTTCGTCAAAACGAGCGGTGGTCGCATCCAGTTCCGTGAATTTGGCGCTTTCTCCGAAGGGGCTGAGCGGATTTTTCTTCGCTTCGTTGAGCACCAGCCTGGCCGCCGCCGTCTTACCGATACCGGGCGGGCCGTAGAGGATTACGTGCTGGGGATTGGGTCCGCAGAGCGCGGCTCGCAGCGCTTTTAAGCCGCTCTCCTGGCCGATGATCTCATCG
This sequence comes from Bacillota bacterium, assembly GCA_040751775.1. Lineage (GTDB taxonomy): Bacteria > Bacillota > Dethiobacteria > DTU022 > DTU022 > JBFMGD01. Next base: position 52,556 of record JBFMGD010000004.1, read on the forward strand.
AAAGAACTTGGCCGGGTTTTTTCCGACAACGGTTCGGTTAAAGAGATCTGGCGCAGGCGTTCAAGCTGGTCCATTTCCTTGCGTGATTCCCTATCGACAGCCACACGGCTTGTTTGTTGATTACGCAGCAGGTTGAAGAAGTAAAGACCGATTACCACGGCAAAGAAGATTTGCACTAAACCAAGAACACTGGTAAAGTTGCCCAAGTCAAGCCCCCCTCATCTACTCAAAAATTCCATACGCAGCACTGCGTATTATCCCCCAATTGAAAGGATAGTATCCTTTCAAAGAGTGCCTCGCACAAAAGAACAAAGCGACCTCCATGGTCGCTTTGTTGGGTCACTGTCACTGGGACGGTTCTGCTGACAACGTTGTCATTGGGACGGTTCTAATATTGGTGCCGGGCACCCTATACCGCTTAAGCGGTTTCTTCTTTTTTCTTACGTTTCTCCCGGGTTACCAGGATCGGGTTTTCCCGTTTCAAGATAGCATCCCTGGTAATAATGCAACGGCTGATATCATCCCGTGAGGGCAGTTCAAACATCACTTCCAGCAGGACATCTTCCATGATCGCGCGTAGCCCTCTGGCCCCGGTATTGCGCTTGATCGCTTCCTCGGATATTGCCTGCAGCGAGCTGTCTTTAAACTCAAGGGAAACATTGTCAAGCTCAAACATTTTCTGGTACTGCTTGGTCAGAGCATTGCGCGGCTCGGTAAGAATCCGGATTAGCGCTTCTTTATCCAGGGAATCGAGCGTGGCAATGACGGGAATCCGGCCGATGAATTCCGGAATCAACCCGAATTTAAGCAGATCCTGGGGCAGAATCTGCCGCAGGATGGTGCCGACATTTTGATCGTTGCGGCTCAGCACCTCGGCCCCGAAGCCGATCCCCTTTTTCCCGATCCGGTTCTGGATAATCTTCTCCAGGCCGTCAAAGGCGCCGCCGCAAATGAACAGGATATCGGTGGTATCGATCTGCATGAACTCCTGGTGGGGGTGCTTGCGCCCGCCCTGCGGCGGCACGCTGGCCACGGTGCCTTCCAGGATTTTCAGCAGAGCCTGCTGTACCCCTTCTCCGGAAACATCACGGGTGATGGAGGGGTTGTCGGTCTTACGGGCGATTTTATCGATTTCGTCTATATAGACGATACCCTTTTCCGCTTTTTCCAGATCGTAATCGGCCGCCTGGATCAGTTTGAGTAAAATGTTCTCCACATCTTCACCCACGTATCCCGCTTCCGTCAGCGAGGTCGCGTCGGCGATGGCAAATGGAACATTCAGAATGCGCGCCAGGGTTTGGGCCAGAAGCGTCTTGCCCACTCCCGTGGGACCGACCAGCAAGATATTGCTCTTTTGCAGTTCGACATCTTCGAGCTTCTGACCGGCGTTAATCCGCTTGTAATGATTATAAACGGCAACCGAAAGATTCTTTTTGGCCTCTTCCTGCCCGATCACATATTGATCGAGCACATGCTTGATGTCCTGCGGTTTGGGCAGTTCAACAAGGCCGAAGTCGGTCTCTTCGCCGATCTCCTCTTCGATAATTTCATTGCAGAGTTCTATGCATTCATCGCAGATATAAACCCCCGGCCCCGCCACCAGCTTGCGGACCTGTTCCTGGGTTTTACCGCAAAAAGAACACTTCAGCTGCCCTTTGTCATCACTGAATTTAAACATAGCCTAAGATTCACCTCGTTTTGTAGTTAAGCCCGGTGAACCAGTATCTCATCGATAATACCGTACTCTTTGGCGTCCTCAGCCGAGATAAAGAAGTCGCGGTCCGTATCCCGGGCGATGCGCTCTACAGGTTGCCCGGTATGGTCGGCCAGAATTTGGTTCAGGGACTCGCGGATTTTTAATATTTCCCGGGCATGAATTTCAATATCGACCGCTTGACCCTGGGCCCCACCGGCGGGTTGGTGCATCATGATGCGCGAGTTGGGCAGGGAAAATCGCTTTCCCTTGGCTCCCGCCGCCAGGAGCACCGCGCCGAAGCTGGCGGCCAGGCCGACGCAAATTGTCGATACCGCCGGCTTGATATACTGCATGGTATCGTAGATGGCCATGCCGGCATAAACGCCTCCGCCGGGCGAGTTGATATAAAGGTTGATATCTTTCTCCGGATCTTCCGACTCCAGAAACAGCATCTGCGCTACAATTAGGTTGGCTACGTAATCATCGATCGCACTGCCCAGGAAAATGATCCGGTCTTTCAACAACCGGGAGTAAATATCATACGCTCGCTCTCCGCGGTTGGTCTGTTCGACTACCATCGGCACCAAAACGCTCATCTTTTTATAAACCTCCCTAACCTAACCTGATCTTATGCGTTTACGACTGGGCTTTTGGAGCAGTTGTCACCACTGCTTCCTTTACCAGTAAATCAATCGCTTTGCGGATGCGAATCTCTTCGCGCAAGGCGGACAAACGGCCCTGTTTTTGAAATACTTCCTTGATCCGGGCCGGATCGTCGCTGTGGGCTTGCGCTAGGTCGGCTATCTTTTCGTCTATTTCGCTTTCCTCAACGGTTATTCCTTCTTTTTTAATCAGTGCGTCGAGTACCAGATTCGCCTTGGTCCTTTTTTCAGCTTCCTCTTTCTTTTCACCGCGCATCTCTTTCAGGGTTTTCCCGGCAAGTTCGGCGAATTTCCCTAAGTTAAGACCCTGGTAGCGCAAATATTGCTCCATATCGGCCATCATGCGGTCAATTTGCCGTTCAACCAGCGACGGTGGCGGCTCAATGCGGGAGTTCTCGGTTACCTTATCGATCAGTGCTTCTTCAAGCTTAACTTTAGCCTGCTCCCGCGCGATCTTTTCCATGCGCTCTTTAACCTCGGCCTTGTATTCTTCCAGGGTTTCACGCTCGCTGATTTCCTTGGCAAAGTCATCGTTTAATTCAGGAAGTTGTTTTTCTTTAATTTGCTTGACCAGCACTTTAAACAGCGCTTCTTTTCCGGCCAGGTTTTCTTTGCGGTAATCATCCGGAAACTTGACCTTGACTTCCCGCTGTTCCCCGGCAACCGCTCCGACGAGCTGCTCCTCAAAACCGGGGATAAAGGTGTTGGAGCCAAGCTCGAGGGAATAGCTCTCCGCCTCTCCTTCCGGAAACGGCTCTCCGTCAATAAATCCCTGAAAATCGATTAACACCAGGTCTCCGTTTTCCGCAGCGCCTTCCTCCCGCGGGACCAGGCGGGCATGCTGCTCGCGCATACCCTGCAGGTAACGATCCAGCTGCGCATCGTCAATCTCAACCGCTTCCTGTTCAATGGCGATGCCCTTATATTCGCCCAGTTCCACCGGGGGTAGAACCTCCACCGTGGCAGAAAAAAGAAGCGGTTTCCCCTCTTCGATTTGATCCAGATCAAAATCGGGTTGATCGATCGGTTCCACATCTGCTTCTTCGAGAGCTTGCTGGTAAGCGGGGGGCACCAGTATTTCCAGGGCTTCTTCGTGCAGGATCTCCGGCCCGAAACGCGATTCCAGAATGCGCCGCGGAACCTTACCTTTGCGAAAACCCGGTAAGTTTACTTTTTGGACCACCGTTCGGTATGCCCTGGCCAGAGCAGTATCTACCTCGGGTGCCGCCACCTCAATTTCCAGCTTCACTTTATTGTCGTCTATTTTTTCCCACTTGGTCAGCATTTATGCTCCTCCCTCTTTCTACATATTCATATCTTATGCTCAGCCGCGATAAAGTATATTCCTTCAAGCCAAGTGAACATAAAAACGCCTCTTGGATCAGGCGTCGCAGGCACGAAGCAAGGATATTTTAACATAGAAACAGGCTTCATACAACTACCCCGACAATAAGTGTGCTCTGTCGCTCCGGCTGCAGCTGTGTTCCAATATGTTAATTCTTTGAAATAGTCTTGTTTTTTAATACCAAAACATATAAAATAGTATAACCGAATGAACATTCATTCATTAATAAATACTTCCTACAAGCGGAGAGCTAACGTGGCTAAACGTACCGGTGAAAAATACTTCGCCATCCTCGAAGCAGCGATCAAAGTGTTTGCCCAGCACGGTTACCACCGGACCCGGGTGGCCGATATCGCCCGGGAGGCGGGAGTCGCCGACGGTACCGTCTATATTTACTTCCATAAAAAAGAAGAAATTCTCATTTCGCTTTTTCAAGAGATGATGGCCCGTTTTGTAAACGGACTCCAGCTGGAGTTGGACCGGTACAACAACGCCACCGATAAACTGGCGGCCATCATTACCTATCACCTGACCACGCTGGGCAATCAACCGGAGCAGGCCAAGGTAACCCAGATCGAGTTAAGGCAGATCGACCAGGAGATCAATGAAGGCATATCGCAACCCCTGATGAACTATTTTAAACTAATTGAGGAGGTGATCAACGGGGGCCAAATCAGTGGGCTGTTCCGCCAGGATTTAAACGTAAGGACAGCGCGAAAAGTTATCTTCGGAGCCATAGACGAAGTCGTCACCTGCTGGGTCATGTCCAAAAAGCCGTACGACTTAAGCAGCCTGGCCGGCCCGGTTTTTAACCTGCTGGTCCGGGGCTTGCAAAAGTAAGCCGGACCTGTGCCGCAAGAATAAGAAGTAAGGAGGTTTAACCATTGTCCGTTAAGGAAATTAAGAAAGTCGCCGTACTCGGCGCCGGCGTCATGGGCGCCACCATTGCCGCTCACCTGGCCAATGTTGGTATCCCCTCGTACTTACTGGATATCGTCCCCCGTGAACTAACCCCGGACGAAGAGAAAAAGGGCTTAACCCTGGAAAGCCCGGCCGTACGCAACCGCTTCGCCAACGCGGGGAAAGAGGGATTAATTCAAAAGAACCCCAGCCCGATGAACCCCCTTTATAAAAATGCTTCAGCGGACTTAATTACCCCCGGCAACTTTGAAGATGACATGGAGAAGCTGAAAGACGTGGACTGGGTAATCGAAGTGATCGTCGAGAACATGGAGATCAAGAAGAAGGTCTTCAATAACGTCGAAAAGCATGTTACACCAGGCACCATCGTCAGCTCCAACACATCGGGGCTTTCCATCAACGACATGGTTTCGCAATGTTCTGAAGAATTCCGCAAATATTTCCTGGGTACTCATTTCTTTAACCCTCCGCGCCATATGAAGTTATTAGAGATCATCCCCTGCAAAGAAACTGCCAAAGAAGTACTCGACTATATGCACACCTTCAGCGAGAAGGTCCTGGGCAAAGGCGTAGTTTTCGCCAAAGATACCCCCAACTTCATCGCCAACCGCATCGGCACCTATGCGATGATGTACACGATTAAGCTGATGGAAGAGATGGATCTGACTATCGAGGCGGTGGACGCCATCACCGGCCCGCCCATGGGCCACCCCAAGTCCGCCTCATTCCGCACACTGGATATGGTCGGCCTGGATACATTCCTACACGTGGCCAAGACATGCGAAGATAAATCCGCGAACGAGTCAGAGAAAAAAGTGATGGCAGCGCCGGACTGGCTGTCCAAGATGGTAGAGAAGAAGATGCTCGGGGACAAAACCAAGGGCGGCTTCTACAAGAAGGTTAAAGGCGAAGGCGACTCTCAGAAGATGACTCTGGATTATAAAACCCTGGAGTACCGCCCCACTGAAAAAGCCAAGTTTGACATCCTCAGGAAAGTCAAGCAGGAAGAAGATCTGCATAAGGGATTCAAGATCCTGATTGAAGGCGAAGAGATCGCCGGTGAATTTGCCTGGAAATTAACCAAGCAGTTTCTCCTCTACTCAGCCGGCCTGGTGCCCGAAATCGCCGACGACATCGTCAACGTCGACCGGGCTATGTGCTGGGGCTTCAATTGGAAACTGGGCCCATTTGAAAGCTGGGACGCCATCGGCCTTAAAGCAAGCGTGAAAAAGATGAAGGAAGAAGGCGAAGCCATACCCGCCCTGGTGGAAGAGATGCTGCAAAACGGCTTCACCTCTTTCTACACCGAAAACGCGGCCGGCAATCGCTTCTACTATGATCTTGAAGCCAAAAACTACCTGCCTGTTCCCCTGCCGGTGGAAAAAGTGGACCTGCCGGTAAAAACCTTGAACTATATTATCAAGGGCAATAAGCTCTATCCCGCGAATCCGTCTCCCATCGACCTGGCCGCACTGAAGAAGCAAAACAAGGTGGTCAAGAGCAATGACGACGGCAGCCTGATCGATATCGGCGACGGCGTGGTCTGCCTGGAGATGCACTCCCCACGGATGGCGATCAGCCCCGCCTTTACCGAGTTCTGCTTCGCAGCGGTAGAAGAAGCGGAGAAAAACTGGGTGGCCATGGTTATCGGCAACCAGGCGGAGAACTTCTGTGTGGGCGCCAACGTGGCCCTGGTGATGATGGCGGCGCAAGGCGGTGAGTGGGAGATGCTTGGCAGCTCCATCAAGGCTTTCCAGGATTCCGTGATGCGCTTTAAGTACTGCGCTATCCCGGTGGTGGCCGCGCCCCACGGCATGACCTTAGGCGGCGGCATGGAGATCTGCGTGCACTGCGACCGCATCCACGCGGCGGCGGAGACCTATATCGGCCAGGTGGAGATGGGCGTGGGGTTGATTCCCGGCGGCGGCGGCCACAAGGAACTGTTGATCCGCTACATTGAGGATTTGCCCGATGAAATGCCGATTAACATGCTGCCGATCGTACAAAAACCTTTTGAGTATATCGCTATGGCCCGGTTGGCTTACAATGCCCGGGAAGCCCAGGAGCTGAAATACTTCCGCTCTACCGATAAAGTAACCATTAACAAAGATTACCTGATCGCCGACGCCAAGCAAACGGCGCTGGCCATGGCTATCGAAGGATACAGGCCGCCGACACCCAAGCTGATCAAGGTTCTTGGAACCGACGGCATCGCCGCCTTCAAGGCCGGCGTCCAGACCATGCTCTGGGGAGGATATGTCAGCGAGCACGACCAGAAGATCGCCGGTGAAATCGGCTACGTTTTAAGCGGCGGCAACGTTACGCCCGGCACCCTGGTCAGCGAGCAGTATCTCCTGGACATTGAGCGGGAAGCGTTTTTGCGCCTCTGCGCGGAAGAGAAAACTCACGAGCGCATTACCGCCATCCTCACTACCGGCAAGCCATTACGGAATTAAGGAGGTTACATGATGAAAGAAGCTGTCATCGTTTCCAGTGTTCGCACAGCTGTCGGCAGGGCTCCCCGGGGGACGCTGCGCTATACCAGGCCGGAAGATATGGCCACGGCCGCTGTTAAAGAAGCGCTTGTTCGAGCCAAGGGCCTCGACCCCGCCGAGATAGATGATCTGATCCTGGGCTGCTCGTTCCCGGAAGGGGAACAGGGCATGAATGTCGGCCGCATGGTCGGGCTGCAGGCCGGCCTGCCGGACACCGTTTCAGGCATGACCGTAAACCGTTTCTGTTCCTCGGGACTGCAGGCTATCTCCCTGGCGGCGGAAAGAATCATGCTCGGTTATGCCGACGTGATGATGGCCGGCGGGGTCGAGAGCATGAGCCTGGTCCCCATGGGCGGCAACAAACTCACCCCCAACCTCACCCTGGTGGAACAGCGGGTGGAGGGCTATACCCCGATGGGAATTACCGCCGAAAACGTGGCCCAGCGCTACAATATTTCGCGGGAAGAACAGGATAAATTTGCCGTGCGCAGCCATGAACGGGCAGGCGCGGCGATCAAAGAGGGCCGCTTCAAGGATGAGATCGTTCCCTTAAAAATAGTAACCCGCGGTGTGGGGCCCGACAATAAGGTGAAGGAAAAGGAGCTCATCTTCGACACCGACGAAGGGGTCCGCTTTGACACCAGTTTCGAAAGTTTAAGCAAGCTGCGCCCGGTGTTCAGTGCCAGAGGTAGCGTCACCGCCGGCAACTCATCACAAACCAGCGACGGCGCCGCGGCGGCGGTGCTGATGTCCGCCGAGAAAGCCAAAGCTCTGGGCCTGAAGCCGATGGCCGCTTTCCGCGCCTTCGTCGTGGCCGGCTGCAACCCGGACGAGATGGGCGTGGGCCCGGCCGTAGCCATCCCGAAACTGCTGAAGCACGCCGGTTTAAAAGTAGAACAGATCGACCTGTTCGAGATCAACGAAGCCTTCGCTTCGCAAGCGCTTTACTGCGTACGCGAGCTGGGCATCGATCCGGAAAAAGTGAATGTCAATGGCGGCGCGATCGCCTTGGGCCATCCCCTGGGCTGCACCGGGGCCAAGCTTACCGCCACCCTGCTGCATGAAATGGCCCGCCGCGGCTCCCGCTACGGTGTCGTCTCCATGTGTATCGGAGGCGGCATGGGTGCCGCCGGTCTTTTTGAGCGTATCTAAAATCGCCCGTTGGTTAATGGGGCAAGTTTCTTGCCCCATTTTTTTTATTATTTGCGCATGATTTCCTGCGTGCTATACTGGGTTCAATGGAACAGGGACGCTTTCTTATACCGTTTTGCCGGAAAGGAGAACACAATTCCGGATGATCCCTAAAACAGAGCTGCTGGGCAGGATCAGTCGCTTACAAAAAGAGATCAGGTCAAATAATATTAGCGGCGCCCTTATTGTACAGAGGGCTGATTTATACTATTTCTGCGGCACCGGCCAAAACGGCCACCTGTTTGTCCCGGCCGAAGGGGAACCGCGGCTGCTGGTTAAAAAGAACCTGCAGCGAGCTAAAGAGGAGAGTTCTCTTGACCTGGTAATCCCTTTTGCCGGTTGGGACGAATTAAAGCAAATCGTTATCGGCGGCATGGCAGCGGGAGAGCAGCTCGGCATGGAGCTGGATGTGCTGCCGGTTAATCTTTATTTCCGATACCGTAAATCGCTGCACCCCTTGACTATCGTTGATATTTCTTTTATCATCCGCCAAATCCGTTCAATTAAAACACCTTTTGAAATCCGGCAGCTGAAAGCAGCCGCGGCCTTGGCGTGGGCTTTGTTTGCTTATGCCCGCGATATTATTAAAGAAGGCATGACGGAAGCGGCGCTGGCGGCCGAACTGGAATCCTTTACCCGTTGCCGCGGGCACCAGGGGGCGGTGCGAATGAGGGGATTCAACCAGGAGATGTTCTACGGCCACGTGATGTCCGGTGAGAGCGCCGCCGCGCCCAGCTTCTTTGACGGCCCCACAGGAGGGCATGGCTTAAACCCTTCCTACCCGCAAGGGGCCGGCCTGCGTAAAATCAGGCGGAACGAACCGATTCTGATTGACTATGTCACCGTATTGGACGGATACATGGTTGATCAGACACGCATTTTCTGCCTGGGCCGGCTGCCGGAGGCGCTGGTGCAGGCATACGGAACAGCCCTGCGGATCAAATCCGACCTGATCGCCCTGGGCAAAGCGGGCAGCTGTTGTGCGGCACTTTTCCGGCACGCGGAAAACCTCGCCGCGCAAGCCGGCCTGCTCGATCATTTTATGGGAGCGGCGGAAAAAGTAAGCTTCATCGGCCACGGAGTCGGCCTGGAACTCGATGAACTGCCGGTCATCGCCCGCGGCGCCGAGGCGAAACTGGGAGCGGGGATGGTCTTTGCGCTGGAGCCGAAATTTATTTTCCCGGGAGAGGGCGTCGTCGGGATCGAGGACACCTTTCTCGTAACCGAAAGCGGCCTCGCCCAGATCACCTCTTTCGATGATTCAATTCAATACTTGTAAGTTAGAATTACGCTATCCATGGCTCGTGAGACAAAATACGCCCCATATCCCGCTGGCACGAAAGGGAGGGTGAGAGCATAAATTATAATATTGCGGGATAACCTGATGTTCTGGGGGGATCAGGATGTGCGGTATTTGCGGTATGGTCTCAATGGGGGGTCTGCCAGCCGACAGCCGTACGGTTTTGCAGGTGATGGCCGGATCAATGGCGCACCGGGGGCCCGACGACAGCGGATTTTTTGTAGATCACTTTGCCGCCCTCGGTTTCCGGCGGCTGAGCATTATCGATCTGAGTACGGGAAAACAGCCGATCGCGAACGAAGATGGGCGTTATCAGCTGATTTTTAACGGCGAGATTTATAACTTCAAGCAGCTGAGGCGCGAACTGCAAGCCGGGGGGCACCGTTTCCGCTCCCAAACCGACAGCGAGGTGATCGTCCACCTCTACGAGGACCTGGGAGAAAGATGCGTGCATCACCTGAGGGGCATGTTCGGCTTCGCCGTATGGGACACCGCCGCGCGAAGGCTTTTCCTGGCCCGGGACCGGTTCGGGATCAAACCGCTCTATTACACCCGGGTAGGCGACAACCTTATTTTTGCCTCCGAAGCAAAGGCGATCCTGGCGCATCCCGCCGTGGAGACCCGCCTGAACCTGGGCGCGCTGCCGCATTACCTGACCTTTCAATATTTCCCCGATCCGGAAACCGCCTTTGACGGCATTTACCGGCTGCGCCCGGCCCACCACCTTACTCTGGATGCCGGAGGGGCCAGGATTAAAAAATACTGGCAGCTCCGCTTCAAAACAGACCCCAAGCCGCTGCGCGACTTAATCGAGATGACCGATCACCTGCTGCAGGAGTCTGTCCGGCTGCACATGATCAGCGATGTCCCCCGGGGGGCTTTCTTAAGCAGTGGCATCGATTCCAGCAATATCGTGGCCATGCTCAATCGCCTCGAAGATGTGCATACATACTCGGTCGGCTGCGTGGGCGGCAAATACGACGAGCTGCCCGCCGCCCGGGAAACAGCCCGCTTCCTGGGCACCCGGCACCGGGAAATCAGCGTGGAAGCCGGTGAATTCTGGAACGAACTGCCGCGCATTCTCTGGTGCCAGGACGAACCGGTAGCCGACCCGGCCGCTGTAGCGCTCTATTTTGTAGCCAGGTTGGCCGCCGAAGATGTGAAAGTGGTCTTATCGGGTGAAGGGGCGGATGAAGTGTTCGGCGGTTATGAAATCTACCGGGAGCCGGCCGCGGTGGCCCCGGTCCAGTTTTTGCCCGGGCCACTGCAGCAGCTGCTGCGCGGCGGCGCCGCCCGGCTGCCGGCAGGGGTTAGGGGAAGAAATTATCTCAAACGAGCCACAACCCCGCTGGAGCAGCGTTATTTCGGCAACGCCTTTATCTTTAGCGAGCCGGAGAAAAAGGCGCTCCTTAACCCGGAGCTGTATGCCGCGGGCTGGGCCGACCCCACCACAATAACGGAGCCGTATTTCAAGGCCAGCCGGGGCTATGACGGAACCACCCGCATGCAACACCTCGATTTTTTCACCTGGCTGCCTGGCGACATCCTGGCCAAAGCCGACCGGATGACCATGGCCCACTCGCTGGAGCTGCGCGTGCCCTACCTGGATCATATACTGGTCGAATTCGCCGCCGCCATTCCACCCCAATATAAAATTCATAAAGGGATGACCAAATATGTCCTGCGGCAAGCCGCCTCCCGCTACCTGCCCGGAGAGGTCTACCGCCGTCCCAAACTCGGCTTCCCGGTCCCGATCGCCGCCTGGATTAGGGAACACTACCAATCGAACCTAAATGACCTGTTCCACAGCTCCGCCGCCTGCGCCTATTTCAACACCACTCTCCTCGAGCAGATGCTGGAACAGCATACACGGGGCAATGCGGATTACGGGCGCAAGCTGTGGGCCGTCGCTGTTTTTTTACTCTGGCACCGGATCTACCTCGAAAACAGCCGCACACCGGCCAAGGGTTAGCGCAAACAAAGGGCGCAGTTACCCGTTAGCCGCGCTGATCCGCGGCAGCGGGGTCGGCTGCATCGCTCCGAGAAGATGCATGGAGTTGACCAACTCCAACGGCTGTTCTATCAGGGGCTGGGAGAGCAACCGGACAATACAATAACCAGCATGGCGGCAAGCAGCAGTAAAGATGTTGCCATTTTACGCAATGGTTTGGACACCTCCCTGCATAGAAAATTATCAGTTATTTTATTATAACAGATCAACCGACTTATAAGATTATATTAAATGTAGCTGCTTGATAGGATTGAAAAATTAAGTGACCGTTTAATCTTGAGACAAAGTAAGGCCGCCTCCTTTTTTCTCGGAGGCGGCCCGCAGCTTAATTTTGTTATTAAAACCTTTTACTTACCCCCGTTGCCTTTGCCGTTTCCACTGTTTTTACCGCCATTTCTGCCGGGACCTCTGCCGTCATCCCCGTCGTCTTCATCGTCTTCATTGCCATTGTCATCATTTTCATTGCCATTGTCATCATTTTCATTATTATCATCTTCAATTTCCCCGTTATGATTGGTGCTGCGGTTCGCCCAGGGGGGAGGACCCTCCCGGCCCGATTCCGACCACTCCCAACGCTCCCTAACCTGGGCGGCCGCCCAGGGAGGAGGACCCTCTTCACCGGATTGTGTCCACACCATGGCCCGAGTCATCTGATCCAGCGCCCTCTGCGCATTGGCCCGCACATGTTCGGGCAGCGATTCATCCGCCACCTTTTCACGCAGGCGCCAACCTCTCGTTTCACGGCCGGCCATAACCGCGTCGATCGCTTCGTCAAGTGCCTCATCTTCTTGATCCAGGTCGCCTGCCGCATCAGCGGCGCCGTTTTCCGCTTCTTCATCTGCCGCACTGTTCTCCGGATTATCGTTTTCACCGCTTTCCAATCCGGCAATCAGCATGAGCATTTGATCGATTAAAGCTTCGCTATTCTCCAGCTCGGCAAGCAACTCTTCTAGGTAGACTGCATCCGCACCGGCCAGAATCGCCTCGACAAGCTGGTCAGCCAGGCTGTTCAGGATCAGCATTTGCTCGACAGGTTCCCCGGAGAGTTCGAATTGAGCTGTCAGCAAACTGATGATCGAGTCATAAAATGGATCACCGGCTGAAAGGGGATCGGTTGTCTCACCTTCCACGGCCCAGACCAGGCCGCTTCCGGCGAGAAGCAGCACCAGCAGTACCGCCGTTACTTTCTTAATCAAATTTCATCTCCTCCTTAATTTTGTGGAAATAAAACTTGCCTCCCTTTCAGACCGGACAGGATTACATGAGAAATCAAAATTCCTGCTTCGGCAGCCTGGCGATCATGACCCGAAATTCGGGCTTTAGACCCATAGCTTTGCGTGCCGCCCTTTCGAGCGGGTTGCCTTTAATCGGTCAGGAAGCTTGTTTCTGTAATTTTAGCACAATTATTAGCCAATGTCACCTAAATATGCCGATACATTTTATGCCATTTCTCACGCGGTGTGGGCAGCCTTTTTTTTCCACAGATTCCTGCTTGACAGAGACGAATGGAATTAAGTTAAGAGCTTATGTCTACCAGAATATTGTCGCAATATTTAGAAATGCCTCGAAAACAAGCCCTCCCAGCCCTGGCGACAAAAAGTAACTCACAATATCCACATAGTTATGCACAGCCGGAATAGCCTGTACAGCTTTTACAAACCCTGTTTTCCACAAAGCGCACAATTTGTTTACGTAATATTGTACGCGCCCCGGATAATAATGTTATGCGCAACCCATGCAAAAAACACCAAAAACCCTCAATAAATCCGGCGCATTTCCGTACCGGGGAAATAGTGCTGCAGGATCTGCCGGTAGTTTTGTCCCAGCGCGGCCATTCCCCTCGCCCCGTACTGGCTCATCCCCACGCCGTGACCGTTGCCGCCACCGGTAATCACTACTCGCTCCAGGTATCCGGCCGCATCTTTCTCCAGATCAAAAATGGCGAAAGCGCTGGGTAAAATTGAGTAATTGTCGACCATACTGCCGTCATGACGCCGCAGGACAACCGGATCCCCACCGGGCAAATACTGCACCGGCCGCAGGGTGAAGCGAATATTGTATTCTTTGACAATCCGGTAGGCGCCGTTGGTCCCCTCCAATTCCAGGACCATGATATTGCCGCCTGCGCCGCGCTCAACCACGCGAATATCGCGCAGCCGGCCCAGCGGGTTACGCGGTATCTCGAGGGAGCGGAAGGTATCCCCATCACGAGTTAGAATAAAATCGGGTTGGGCGGCGAAACGCTCGCCGAGGTTACGATTGACAGCCGCTTCCAGCTCTGCACCGGTCATCTCTACCTGCCAGCGAAAATAGGGCGACTCCTGATCATAGGCCTGCGGCCAATCGGTGTGCAACAAAAATTGGCGTATTGCCGCCTCACTGTCCAGGCGAACAGTTGCCCCGGGAATCTGCCCCGCCGCCTTCAAGTAGGGAACGTTTTCACCGGGGAAGCTTCCTGTTGCGGGGTCATGCCAAACCTCGCTGAAGTTGGCGGTATAGCCGCAGGAGGTGGAAAAGAAGCGGGTGTCGGCCACAGAAGTGCCATGGTAGAGCACCTCTCCGGCGGTGGCGTCCACGGCCTCCCGGGACAGCGGATATTCGGGAATATTGTTGTAAACCTGGCTTTGCACACTATCGTCAACATGAGCGCCGTAAGCGCTGAAAGGCCCGGCAAAGATGGAGGTACGGGCGTACGACCTGGCCGCCACCGCCTGGGCTTTTAAGGGCTCCAGACCGAAAGCGAGCGGCATCTCGCTGGGCACCACCGTATAGAGGTACTGCTCCAAACCGATTTCGTTGACCACAACCAACTGCCCGCCCTGATTGCTGATCTCCAAAATACCCCGGTAGGCCGGTGCCGCGCTCTCCCAACCGGAGCGCGGCAGGTCTATGAGAACCAGGCGGCCCTCTTCCGGCGATTCCAGGAAGATGCGGTTTTGGAAGCGCAGCACAGTTTCATCCGCGGCGGTTACTTTTATCCCATCCTGCACCGGTTCCACCACCAGGGTTTCTCCCGCCGCAAAATTGTAACGGGCTCCGTTGATTTTATCCTCCAGGGCGTAAGGCGCCTCATTGGTCAGGCTCAGCCACCGGTGCCGCAACGTTTCACCGGTTAAGTCGGCCAGGTTCCGGCGCAACACCACCCGGATCGTATCCGGAGCATCTGCTCCATCCATTGCAACAGCGGTAACTAACCCATCCACCAGATAGAGCGACAAACCGGTGCTGCCAATCAACAGGTCACCCGGCGAACCGGTCTTAACCTCATCTTGATCAACCAGGTAAACGGCCATAGACTCACTCACCGGAAACAGCCCCTCGCGCTCTCCTTCCAGCACCGTATCGCCGCGCAGCAGAAGCCGCGACAGCTCCACGCGCTCCAGCGGCTCCACTATCACAGCCGTATCACCAACCAGCAGCGCTGTGACCAGATCACCGAATTGCAGGCCAAACGGCGCTGCCGTATGCGCATTTAGTTCGCGCCCCTGCCAGAGCAAGCGCAAGCGTCTGCCGGATTCAGACCGGACAAACGCCCCCGTTACAGTTTCGATCGTTGGCACGGCTTGCACGCGCCAGGTCCGGTCGTGAAAAGCAAACATAAGAGGCACAGCAAATGGCCGGCCTTCCACCTGGAGATTTACGTCAACCCGTCCCCCCGCCGGAAAAGCCAGCCGGGCGCCGTCTACACCCAGGTAGATTATTCCCGGCTGCTGGAAAAAATCGATCCATTCATCGAGGCCGGACGGCTCACCTTCCAGCAGCGCCGCGGCCGCCTCCCGCTCTCCGGCGGCAACCCGTTCCATGAAGGCTACCGCTTCTGCGGTGAGCCGGTCGGTTGCCCAGCGCCAGGCTTGAAACAAGACTGCGATCAGTATAATCAGCAATATTAAGGCGAACCACGCGCATCCCCTGCCGGTTTTTTTCTTCCGGCGCCGCCTCCGCACAAATCTTCTCGGCCGGGCCATTACCCGCCTCCTTTATGCTGCGACTAATTTATGCCGCCGCTCTTTAGGCCTATTCCATCTGAACAGACTAATTTCCTTTAATCAGGATTAAGAATTCAGGAGTCAGAATCAGAAAATCTCCTGAATTCTAATCCATCAGTAGATAACGGCAATCGCTAATCAGAGTGAAAGGTTACAAAAAAATCGCGGGATAAAAGAGGGAAAAAGCGATCCTTAGCGAATAAAAATCTTGTTAAGAATTGCGTTTAAAGGAGGATCGATATGGAGGTCAGAGTAAACGACGAATGCAGCGCCTGCGGTATCTGTGAAGACATCTGCCCGGAAGTATTCGAACTGGGCGATGAAAAGGCGGAAGTTAAGGCAAACCCGGTTCCGGCGGAACATGAAGATAAGGTCCGCGAAGCCGCCGAGGAGTGCCCGACCGAAGCGATTGAGGTTAACGAGTAGCATTTTTCAATCTAAATTTAACGAGAGCCCGCCGGCGGCGGGCTCTTCGCTATTTATAGTTCAGCTTTTTGAAAAAAGAAAGCGCCGGCGGCAACAAGCAAGTTGGCTAAAGCCGCGGTAATCAGCGCGGCGGGTAAAAAATACGTCCACTCCAGCATACCCGACAACAAACCGCTCAGATGCCCGGCCAGGGTATGGGGGAAATAGCGCACTACCGCCGTACCGCCCAGCAGCAACTGAGGCACAAAGATGATAAATAAAAAAGCGATCCCGACCCCTCCGGCAGCCAGCTGGCTCCGTAATAACGACGAGGCGGTAACGGTTACCGCCAGGATCAGCATCAGGAATATGCCGATAAACAGCAGGCCCCAAAGGGCGCCGCCTACCGGAAACGGACCGAACAGCGTAGCGGTGTAGGCCAGGGCCAGGGCGCCGCTTACGATCAGTGTGACGGCCACACCGATCAACAAGGCGAGGTACTTGGACCAGAAATAAGCGCTCCGGCTGATCGGGCGGGTAAGCACCCAGGCGGCAATCCCGCGCTCCCTTTCCAGCGCTACCGCACCCATGGCGATAGCGATCAACACCAGGGCGCCGATTTGCGTCAGGTCGCCGCAAAAGCTGGTTAACGCCTCCAGCGGTCCCATCTGAGGTAATATTTCCGCAAGACCTTCCAGCTCCTTGGCCATGTAAGCCAGGATTTCCGGCATAAATTTCGCGGTCAAAGGTTCCAGCAGGGCAAAAAATACCCCTGTCAGCACTAACGCGGGCAGCCGGAAGGTTCGCCAGGCCTGACGCAAATCCTTACTTAAGAGAAGCAGCATTACCGGCTTCCTCCTTTGTTCCGTTTTGGTGGTGCTTTTTTAACAGGTCCAGGAAGATCTGCTCCAGGTTGGGCTGCTCCCGCTGAAATGAGGTAACCACCTGGTTTTCCTGTATGAGCAGAGGCAGCAGTTCTTCTTCCAGGCGTCCACTAATTTCCGGTGCCGCTTCAACGGTAAAAACGGCGGCGCCGTCCGGGCCGGGATCCACCTGCCTGGCCCACGGCCGCCGGCCGATTTCCGCCAACAGCTCCGGCGGCGGCGCTTGCCGCACCGTAACCCGGTATTTCGGAAAGGTATAGCTGCGCAGCAGCTCTGCCAGGGGAGCCTGAACGACAAGTCGGCCCTGGTTCAAAACCGCCACCTGGTCGCAGACCCGCTCCACATCCGCCAAAACGTGGCTGGAGAAAAAAACGGTCGCATGTGCCCTGGACGTGACCATCAATTCGAGAACCTCGCGCCGCCCCTCCGGGTCCAGGGCCGAAACCGGTTCATCGAGAATCAATAGTTCGGGGCGATGCAGCAGCGCACAGGCGAGGCCGAGGCGCTGCTTCATGCCCCTGGAATACGAGGCGCAGCGGCGGCGGGAAGCATCCAGCAAATTAAAATGATCAAGCAATCGGACAATTTCGCTCCTGGCCCCCGCCGCCGGCAAACCGGCGCCGCGGTAGACAAATTCCATTACTTCGAACCCGCTCAGCGCTTCCGGAAAATTTACCTCCTCGGGCAGGTAACCGATCCGCCGTTTCAAGGCCCGATCCAGGTTAATCGCCACCGGGCAGTCCAAAATAGTCGCGCTGCCGGCGGTAGCCTGCAGCAACCCGGTTAAAATTTTAATCGTGGTGGTTTTACCGGATCCGTTCGGGCCGAGAAAACCAAAAACACTGCCCCGGGGCACCTCGAGGTTCAAGTTGTCCAGGGCGCGGTGACCGCGGTAATCTTTAGACAACCCTTTTACAGACAGTACGCTCATACTTCTTCTCTCCCCAGCAGCAGATAGGCGATCGACCCGAAAAAGCTGACAAATAATATCAGGGCGCCCCAGGCGATTTTTGGCAGGTGACGCACGCGGGGGCGGCGCACTAAATCCACCAGCGCCCAGATGACCAAACCGTATTGCAGCGCGATCAACGGCCAAAGCATTTTCAGCAAATCCCATACTTCCGAGGGTATCATAAAGAATCATCCTTTCAATTAATGATAAGTTTCTACTTTGGTATTCAGAATTCAGGAGTCAGGAGTCAGGAGTCAGAATAAGCCGAAACAAACTCTCAGCAGTAACAGTTTAAATGTTTCAATAATAGCTGCTTACTGTATTAATATATTAATACAGTAGACCTATTTCTGTCAATAGCTTTGAGCAATTAATATTTCAATGTTATCGCCGGTTCTTTCATTCCGACTCCTGAATTCTGACTCCTGATTCCTGAGCAATTACTTGGTCAATACTATTTTTGAGGCGGTGCAAAACGGTTTAATCAAGGAAGCGGCCCTGTGGTTGGACTATTCCGGCCGGCGGCCGCATAAGAAACAAGTACACCGGTTTAACAGCAATTAACAGGACCTTTACCGGGGCAGACGGCAGGAGTTATCGCCGGCAATCACGAAATTACAACTGGACCGACCAAAAGCAGCGGGGGTGCATCATGCCGACAATCATGCTGAAAGAGCTGATCGATTCCATACAGCCTCTCGAAATAATAAACGAGCGGGATCTGCCGCTGACCGGGCTGGCCTACCACTCGGAACGGATTGTGGAAGGAAATCTGTTTGTCTGCATCAAGGGCTATAAAACCGATGGCCACCGCTTCCTGAAACGGGCTGTGGAAAAAGGCGCGGCCGCCGCCGTTGTTGAACAGATCCAATCCGGCCTTGAAATACCGCAGTACAGGGTAGCCTGCAGCCGGCGGGCCCTCGCGCAGTTGGCGGACCGCTTTTACAATCACCCCTCCCGCAAGCTGAATGTGATCGGTGTAACCGCCACCAACGGTAAAACCACCACCACCTTCATGATCGATGCCATTCTTGAAGAGCATGCCCTCAAAACGGGGCTGATCGGCACTGTGATTATTAAGGCAGGCAATACGGTGCGCCCGGCGGTGCTGACCACTCCTGAGTCCCTCGACCTGCACCACCTTTTTTACCAGATGGTGGAGCAAGGCATCTCGCACGTCACCATGGAAACCTCATCTTCGGGACTGGAGCTTGACCGGGTCGGAAATGTCGATTTTAACATCGCCGTCGTGAACAATATCAGCCGCGAGCATATCGACCTGCACGGTTCCTTTGACTCGTATTTCAACGCCAAGGCCAGACTGGTCCGGGAAGCCAAACCGGAGCAATGGGCTGTTTTTAACCTGGATTGCCCCTACAGCGCCTCCCTGACCGGTCAAACCAGGGCGAAAACCCTGACATACGGGGTGAAAAACGGCAGCGCCGATTGCCTGGTGCAAAACCTGGACCTCTCCACGGGGCGGGCCCGGTTTACCGTAGAGCTGCACAAGCCCGGCCTGGCCGAACTGCTTTCAGTGGAACCGGCCCGGTTTTCGATTGAACTCTCTGTACTGGGCCTGCACAGTGTTTACAACGCCATGGCCGCGATACTGGTCGGCTTGCTCTGCGGCGTTCCCGTGCCTGCGATCCAAACGGCGCTGCGCCTTTTCCGCGGCGTGGAACGCCGTTTTGAGCTGATATTCGAAGACGATATTAAAGTGATCGACGACCATTTCGCCAACAGCGGCAATATCCATGTCACCCTGGAAACGTTAAAATTTATGGATTACCGCAACCTGCATATTGTATACGCCATCCGGGGCAGCCGCGGGGTCACGGTAAACCGGGAAAATGCAGAAGCGCTGGCCCAATGGGTATCGGCGTTGGGGGTGAAAGAGGTGATCGCCACCACCAGCAACTCCCATGTGACCGACAAGGACGAGGTAACGACCGAAGAAAAGGCGGTTTTCCGTGCGGTGATGCAGGCGGCGGGAATCAAGACCGTCATCTTTGATGAACTGCCCGAGGCGATCGCCCATGGGCTGGCCAATACCGCTCCGGGTGACGTGCTGCTTTTAGCCGGCTGCCAGGGCATGGATCACGGCGCCCGGCTCTGCCTGGAACAGATTCACCGCCAATCACCGCACCTGGAACAAAAAAAAGTGTTCGAAGCGCTGCAAAACCGGGTGGCCGGGGTTTGATCCGGGCACCCTGCTTGCCCTGTTGCACACCGGCCACCGGCTGTTGACTGCTATCTCTCCTTGATGTCGATACCGCCCATAACCGCCCTGGCCTGAAGGCGGATTACGCGCTCAGCCCCGGCCAGGTTCTCCTCTATCTTCCGGCCGGCGATGATCCCGCCGTCTTCCTGGCCTTTAAAGGTAGTCCCACCCAGGATACAGGACCCTTCATAAATAATCGCCAGATTTTTGGGCACTTTTACCTCGATGCCGCCCATAATCGCGGTCAGATCCAGCACCGTCTCTCCCGGGGATATCTCCGCCGTGGTCAGGTCAATGTCAATACCGCCCATAAAAGCCAGATAACTGCCGCTTTCCAGTTTCCAGGGGACTCTGCCGCCGACATTGATTCCTCCCATAAAGGCTGACTTGCCGCCTGATCCGGTAATAGAGCGGCCCCGCAGCAAATTGATACCGAGCATAATCAGGAGCAGCGATCCCAACACCGGCCAGATGATATTGAGGTCGAAATCAAAGTAGCCCGGCCAAATCTTCCGCCCCAGGAAAGCAGCGCCGAACGCGGCTATGATCAGGCCCGAGGCAAACTGGCCCCAGGAGAAGAAAACGCGGCGTCCTTCTTCCGTTGACGAAGAACGAAAAGCAAGGACAGCCCAGTTTAAGCCCAATAACAAAGGTATCACCGGCCAGTAGGACCATACTGTGCTTAAATTAATGCTTAAACCGGTAAAACGGTTCAGAATAATACTCACTCCCAGGAACAATAAGAACAAGCCCATTACCAGACGAAAACTGATCACGCGCATTTTTTAATTTGCCTCCTTACAAGTAATCATGAGTAATCATGCCACATATTGTTATATCCTTTATACCATTATGCCGATGCGGAATAAACATTATCTGAACAAATTATGAACAAATAAAGGCCGCTGCCCGCTGATCGGCCGCGCTGTCACTGGGACGGTTCTTCTGACAACTTTTCATTTGACGAAATCCCCGGGACGGTTTTACTGGCCGCCTTTGGCGTGGCCGCCTTTGGCGTTGACTTTTACCAGGGGGCGTGCTAAAATTAACTTCGCGAGAAAAACAACGCATGGTGGGTGTAGCTCAGGTGGTTAGAGCGCCAGGTTGTGGCCCTGGAGGCCGTGGGTTCGAGTCCCATCACTCACCCCATTCTTACAATTAAAAAGTACTTTGGGGTGTCGCCAAGCGGTAAGGCACGGGACTTTGGATCCCGCATGCGTAGGTTCGAATCCTACCGCCCCAGCCAGTTATGAAAAAGGCCTGCTTATTCAAATAGCGGCCTTTTTTCGTTTAAATTACCAACCGCGTATCAACTGCCGGGGCTCATGGCGGGAGCACCCTCTGCAGCCAGTGCGTAAATGTCCGCCAAACTGCGCTATGGTGAGCCGAGAAACGGTGGTCGGCCCCCTCAATCAGGATCAACTCTTTCGGCGCTGCCGCCGCCTGGTAAAGCAACCGCGCATCACCAGCCGGAACAACCTCATCGGCGCTGCCGTGTATGACCTGAAGCGGCCGGGGTGCAATCCGGGCGGCAGACCGTAAAACATCGTGCAGAAGCAGATCATCGAGAAACGCTTTGCGCAGGTAAACAGTGTTACCTTCTTCAACGGTAAGAGATAATTCCGCGGCGGCGGGATCCCGCGGCTCTCCGGCGGCCAAACCGGCAAACAGCGCCGCAGGGCCGGCGGAGGCGGCCCAGGTGCTGACCGCTGCAATCTCCCTGTCCCGGGCGGCATAACAGAGCACGGTGGTGCCGCCGAAACTGCGTCCGTTCAGGACAACCCGGTGAAAGCCTTTATCCCGGCACCAATCCACTACCGCGCTCAAGTCGGCCACCTGCCGTGAAAGGCTGATCTCTTCCCAAACACCTTCACTCTCACCGCATCCGGTAAAGTCAAAAAGCAGGGTAGAAAAACCGGCGGTCCAAAGCACCTCTCCCATCCGCAAAGCGTGGCCGCCCCCCTCTTTCGATCCGGTAAACCCATGGCAGACCACCACCAGGGGCATAGCGGTATGCTCCGCCCTCCCCGAAGCGGCTTCGGACAGCAGCGCCGCCAGCCCCTCCCCGCGCTTGTTGGGGATCAGGCAGCGCCGCCATGCTGACGCACCGGCACCGTTCATGTCTGGCATCCCTCCTTCCGATAGCTATTGCTATTATAGCTTAATCATGAGAGAGAGGGGATCTGTAGAGTTAACTTTTTCCGCATATTTTAAAGGATTTTTATCCCTGAAGAACGAATTAACGATTAAGGCCTGATTGACTGACTTGCAGGCGATCGGAGAACAATGAAAAAACAAAAGCTGATTAAGATCATCAATGACTTTGTCCGCCGGGACAGGGGAAACAGCTTGCCGGGAGCGCCGACCCCGATCTTTGAAACACCTTTGGTCGCCTTTGCCGCGGCTGAAGACCCGTTATTTGAACGACTGCGGCAGAAAGAGGCGGTCGGCCCTGGGCACCGCACGCCGGCTGTCTGGCTGCCGAACGCCCGGACCGTGATCTCTTATTCCCTCCCGATCAGCAGCGAAATTATTGAGACCAATTATGCCGGAGTAAGCAGCTCGGAAGAATGGCTCTATGCGCGTTTTCATGGTGAAGATTTTAACAACCGTTTAAGGAACGTTATTACCGCCGCCCTGCGGGCGGAGGGATATGACTCGATCGCGCCGCTGCTCTCACCGGCTTACGCCGTGGCGGATATGAAAAGCAACTGGTCGGAAAGGCATGCCGCGTTTATCGCCGGCCTGGGCACCTTCGGCCTGAACAGGGGTATTATTACTGAAAAGGGGCTGGCCGGCAGAATCGGCAGTGTGATCACTACCCTGGAGTTGGAGCCGACCGTGAGGCCGTATATTGAAATATATGAATACTGCCCCTGGTTTAGCGGCAATACGTGCGGCGCCTGCATTAAACGCTGCCCTTCAGGCGCGCTCAGTACGGCCGGTAAAGATTTGGCCAGATGCAACGATTTTCTCAAGATTACCGAAGGCAAACAGATCAGGGCCAGATATGGATTCCCTTTTTCGCCCTGCAGCAAATGCTTTGTCAATGTGCCGTGCCAAAAGCGAATCCCCTCCTTTAAGGATCCGGTGAATAACTAAACGTGCCCGGCACGGCTAGTTATTGCCGTGAGCATGCTTAACCAACAAAACTTTGTCTAAGGGGTTTGCCAGTTTGAACAACCGGCTCAAAGAGCAGCCGCTTAACGGGAATACTTTCATTTACGCCTTGCAATGGCTTTGCATTAACCTGATCGTCTGCCTGGTGCTGCCCCTGGTGGTCGCGCCTTATATCGGGTTGGATGAAGAGGGTTTGCGCCAGTTAACCCAACGCACCTTCTTCTATACCGGCCTCGCCACATTGCTGCAGGTATTTTGGGGCCACCGCCTGCCGATTTATGAAGGACCGTCAACCATGTGGGTCAGCGCGATGATCGCTTTGGGCAGCAGCGCAATACAGAGCGCAAAACCGCTTTCCCTATTGCGCAGCGAAATTACACTGGGGCTGGTCGCGGCCGGTATAATCTACATCCTTCTGGCCGGTATGAAAATGATGGGCCGCATGGTCAAGTTGTTTAATCCGGCCATCATGGGCACATTTTTTATGCTGATCGTGATCCAGCTCAGTAAAACGGTTGTCGGCAACCTGATCAGCCTGAGCGCTACTTTGACGTTTAACTGGGTAAACTGCGCCGTGGGGTTGATTACACTGATCACGGCTTATGTTATTTCTCTGCGCGGCAGCGGCTTCATCAAGAGCGTCGCCTTGCTGATCGGAGCCTTAAGCGGGTGGCTGGTTTACCTGGCCGCGGCCATGAGCGGCCTCTGTACTTACCGGATCGCGGACATCGGTAATCTGCCGCTTTTTGAGCCGGTCGGTTTTTTACCCTGGGGTACGCCTGCTTTTGATCCGGTGGTGCTGGTCACCGCCGTGATCATCGCTTTCATGGTCTTGGCAAATTTAAGCGCCACCGTAAAAGGGATGGGCGATCTGCTGGGGCAGCCGAACCCCGATATGGACAAGGCGGTAGCGATAACTGGCGTCGCCCACCTGATCGGCGGGCTTAGCGGCACGCTCGGTTATGTCCCCCAATCGCACTGTATCGGTTTTGTGGGGATCACCGGTATCGCCTCCCGGGCGCCGCTTGTCCTGCATGCCGTCTTCTTGATGGTCATGGGTTTGCTGCCGGCCCTCGGAGCGCTGTTTACTTCGATGCCTCCCGCCGTAGGTCATGCGGTGCTGATCGTAATCCTGGTTCAGTTGTTCACCCTGGGATTAAGCCACTATGCCAGTATTGAAATGAACCAGAGAAATTCACTGGTGATCGGAATACCGCTAATCATCGGCGCCGGTGTGATGTTTCTACCGGCCTCGTTACTGGCAGCTTTACCGGTTATGCTGAGCGGATTTGCCGGAAATGGTTTGCTGGTCGGTTTGCTTCTCTGTCTTGCGCTTGATAATATAATCAAAAAATCTGCAGGAGGTAATTTAAATGAAGATTATTGATTTGAGTTTGCCGGTAGACAACAACACCATCGTCCCGCCTTCTCAGAAACATCCGATCGAGTTTAAACCGATTTATCGTTCACCGGGCCACTGGCAGGCCACCTGGATGTCCATGGCTGCACATACCGCCTCACATGTGGATTCACCGTTACATGTCATTGAAGGTGCGGAAACGATCGGCAATGTAGCCCTGGAAAAAGTGGTCGGAGAAGCGGTTATTCTTGACCTCACCGACAAAGGCGTACCCAACGGGTCAATCGATGCCCCGGATCTGGCTAAATTCGACGGGCAGGTAAAAGAAGGGGACATTGTGATCATCCGCACGGATTGGGGCGCTAAAAAATTCGGGACCATCGAATACTTCACGCAATCTCCCGTTCTCACGCCGGACGGCGCCCGCTGGATTGTCAACCAGAAACCGAGCGCTGTTGCATTCGACTTTTTTGAAGAGTATTCGGCCCGCCTGGAAGACTTCAAACCGGACGACTTTGTTGTCCACCGGATCATACTCGGCCAGGGTATCATCATCATCGAAGGCCTGACCAATTTAAAAGAGATTACCACGCAGCGCTGCCAATTCTTTGCGGCACCGCTGAAGATAATGAACGCGGAGGCGGCACCGGCCCGGATCTTCGGGATCCTGCCCTAGATTAACAATCCCTTAAACAATAAACCGGCAATACAGCCGGCTTATTGTTCTGATAATATGCTTTTCCCACCTTAGGGCACGGCATGCCGTGCCCCGTGAAAGAAGTGACTTCTAACTTCCGGCTCCCAAGCTGCTTTTATTTTTTTATGGCCAGCCTGGAGAGATCTCCCAGGCCGGTACGTTGGAATATACCCAGCCTGGTCACCCAGCCGCCGCTGCCGTAACCGGTGGTAACAACCCTGCCTTCAAAAGCAACCATTTCGCCGTAGACAAATGTATAGGCGACCTCTTTCTCCAACGGGTTGACGCAGATCAGGTCGGCCCTGGAACCGGGAGCAAGGCTGCCCAGCTCTTTTTCCCACCAGCCCGACCTGGTAGCACGGGACATCAGCCTGGCCGGATTTAAGGTCATTGTGGCCACTGCATCCAGGGGAGACAATATCTTTTGTTCAATCAGCTCGCAAAGCAGGGGCACTGAGTCCTTGGTATCACCGAATCCCTTCGAGGCATGGGACGGACCGTCGGAGACGATAATCTCCACAACCCCATCACGCAAAGCCTGGAAAGCCATCTCCCGGCACTCATCCGGGATGCGGATCCCGTCGCGGTCCCCCCCCGACGGCCTGAGCAAAGTGGAGGTAAATTCACCGGTCACATTGTTGTTTTTGGCTATCAGGTCGAGTACTATCTTGAAAGCCTGGCGGCCGTCACCGTGCGATCCGCAGGCGGAAGCGTCGCAATGGCCGAAGTGGACATGGTGACCTTTCGAGTGTTCCACTATCTCCCCGGCATACTCGGGACACTGGGTATGAGACATAAAGAGCAATTTGCTGTCGGCAGCCAGCCGCGCCACCTTTTGCATCTGGCGGGGCGATAAAACGAGGTGGGAATGATGGTCCTTGATCCCGATCAAATAAGGCGCCGTGCGGGCGGCGATACGGCTTCTGACCAGCTTTTGCATCGCCTCGTCTTCATCCATGCGCCCGAGTAAAAAATTGACCAACTCTTCTTCGGGCACGTCGGCGGCCAGCAGAGCCGGCGCCCCGACGAAGCAACCGAGATTGATCAAACTGCCGCGATCCACTTCCGAGGCAAAGAAGGAAGTGGCCCTGATTGTATTGGCGGCGCCGGCCGTCAAAGCGGTGGTAATGCCGTGCACGGCCGCCTCTTCCATCACCTTGACCTGGAATACCGGGATGTCGTAAACATGCAGGTGCATATCCATAATCCCCGGCATAATGATTAAACCCCGGGCATCGATCACCCTGTCTCCCGGTGCGGGGTTGATCTCGGCGCTTACATTTTCGATGGTTGAATTAATCAAGGCGATATCCATCTGTGCGTCCAGTTGATTATACGGGTCGATCACGCGGCCGTTTTTGATAATCGTCCGGCTGGCCGGTGCGCTCCGGTTGACGTCATAGGTAATCTGATCGTCATTGATGCGGAGCAGGACATCGGGTAAGCCTTTGTCTTTGAATTGATAGCGCATGGTCACAGGCCTCCTAGTTGGGCTGAATTATTTTTCATGCATAGCCAGCAGTGAGTTGACCAGTTCCCTGGCGAAAACGGCTTCGTTGATGTGCATCTCTTTCACCTCAACCTGCACCAGCGGATTGCGCAGCCCGTCGCGCAGAGCGGCGGCCAAAGCCTGATCCGCTTCCGGCCAGTGCCAAGTACCGATCACCCGGCCGTCCAGGCCGCTACCCTTCGGCCCGTCTTGATGGTCATACTTGGAAAACCCTTGCGCGGGAATTAGAACCTTGACCGGGGCCGCCGCCCTGTTCAATTTTTCCGCCATGCATCGGCCGAGCATGACATTTTCAGCGACATTCGTACGCATGAGCGTGTTCTGGGTATTATGACGCAAAAAGAGCCTGTTTCTATATTGTTCCGGGATTTGTGTTCCCCAGAAATTGACAAAATCAGCCGCTCCGCTGGATATAACCAGCGGCAGCTGTTTGGCCAGCGCGGCCTCCAGGCGGTCGGGGCCGGCGTCAAAGACACCCCCCAGAAGGTTATTGACCAACTCATTGACCGTGATATCCAGAACCCCCCAGAAAAAGTCACGCGCAACCATCTTCTCGAGGGTGGCCCCCCCGGGACCGTTGCTGTGCAGCAGCAGCGAAGGATAACCCTTGTCATCCAGTATTGCACGGCAGTGGCTCACACAGCGATCCGTCACCCCGAGCACTGTTAAGCCCACCATTTCAGGCAGCACGGGTAGATTCGCCGCCGCGGTCATCCCTTTTAAAGCGGCGGCCGCATTGTCGATAATCACCTCCAGCACGGGGTTGAGCACGGCGTCTCCGATCGCGTTGAACATGACGATATCGGTGTGGCTGACCAGGCGCCTGGTGTCGACCGCGGCCATGACGGATATAATCGCTTTCGGAAATCCCAAGGGCAAATTCTCCATCACCGCGGCGGCCATCAGCGTTCCATTCGCACCGCCGATCCCGAGGCAGCCGTGGATCTTCTTTTCAGCGATCAGTTCACAGAGGATTTGATAAGCGCCGCCGGACATCCGCGGGGCGGCCTTAAACAGGGGCAACCCGAAAATCTCATTTAGATCAAGGCCGGCTTTCAGCGCCACATCGGCCTGCGCATAATTGGCTTCATGGCTTGATTGAGTATACTCCAGGCAGCTAATATCAATCAGCAGCGATTCCAGGCCTTGCTTGCGCAAACACTGCCGGATCAAACCAAGCTCCGCGCGCTTGGTGTTTAAAGTGCCGATTACGGCAACACGCTTAACCATGGCCGTTTACCCTCACAATGAAACAGATTTATACTGCTGCACTGTTTCCAAGAGGCTCTTTTCAACCGGGATCCGCTCCACGCTTGAACCGCCCATGAAGCCGTCGAGTCCTTTCACCCGCGCCAGGACATACTTGAAATCGTCCAGGTAGGCGATCGGGCCGCCGTGACACATGGTCAGCACCTCGGGATTAACCGCGCGGGCCGCGTTAATCACCGCCTGGGTGCGCTGCACCGCCTGGTCAAGCGTCAGTGTAATTGCCGAGCCGGTTGTCCCGCCGAGCGAATTGCCCATGTGCGCGATAATCAGGTTAGCCCCGGCTTTGACCATCTTCTCCGTCTCTTCAGCGTTTGTCACAAACACTTCGCAAAACAGATTCCTCTCCCGGGCCAGGCGGACCATCTCAACCTCACGCTCAAAGGAGACCCCGGTTTCTTCCAATACCTGCCGGAAGGTGCCGTCAACCAGGGCCAGGGTGGGGCAGTTGTGTACGCCGGAAAAACCGACTTGCTTTACCTGGTCCAATAAAAAGCCGAGGTCGCGCGTGACATCACAGGCCAGCAGCCCGGCGATTACCGGTACTTCCTTGACCACGGGGATCACTTCCCGTTCGCCCAGTTCGAGGGCCACCGCATTAGCGTCGCCGATGGAAAGATAGCCTAGCATGGAGCTGTGTCCGGCCATGCGGTAACGCGCCATAATATAAGTGGCGATTAAATCCACACCGCCCAACTCACACATCTTGGCCACGATACCGTTTCCCACCCCGACCAGGAGAATGGCCCTCTTGCGCGCTATCTCCCCTTTCAGACGGGCCACTACCGCGTCACAATCATACCTTTTCGCCATCAGTGTACTGCGCCTCCTAAAATTAAATTTTCTACTTTACTTTTCTCTGAAGGCCTAGAGATCTATTGTTAAAAGGCCCCGCCCCAGGTAGCCCTCTCCTTTTAGACCTTCCAGCGCTTCGTTGGCCTCTTCCAGGGGGAAATAGCGGTCGACCTGTGGTTTCACTTTCCCCTCGGTGACCAGCCTGATCGCTTCCATAGTGCTTTGTTTGGTCATGGCCCTGGAGCCGGTAATGGTTCTTTCGCCCATGGCGATCTCCATGGAGGGCACCTCAAAAACGGTTCCCGGTGCGTAACCGAGCATTACCATCGTGCCGCCCATGCGTACGCATTTCAACCCGAGTTCGCTCACTTTGGGAGCGCCGACATATTCCCCGACAATGTCCGCGCCGTACCCGCCGGTAATTGCCTTGCAGGCCGCAACCAGGTCTACTTCACGCGTATTGTAAACATAGTCGGCCCCCAGCTCTTTGGCCAGCGCCAGCTTGCGGTTATCCACATCCGCGGCGATGACTACGCCGCCCAGGGCCTTAGCCACCTGCAGGCCGTGGATCCCCAACCCTCCCACGCCCAGGATCAAGACATTATCGCCGGGTGTAACCGGATGGCGGTCGACAAACGCATGCACGGAGGTGGAAATGGCATCGGGAATCAGCGCCGCCTCCTGGTAAGACATCGTATCAGGTATTTTCACCGCCCTAGCGGCGGGCAGGAGCAGGTATTCGGCAAAGCCGCCGTTTATTTCGAAACCGACCCGTTTGATCGACTCAAGGCAAACCGTATACCTGCCGGCCAGGCAATTTTTGCATTTGCCGCAAGTGATGTAAAGGTCAACCGTGACCCTGTCGCCCGGTTTAAAACTGTCTACGTTCTTGCCCACTTCCACTATTTCGCCGGCCGGTTCATGCCCGGGGATCAAGGGCAGCGGTACAGTATCGATTTTACCGGACATGATTTTCAAGTCGGTACCGCAGATGCTGCAGACTTTCACTTTCACTAATACTTCGTTGTCCGAGACCGTGGGAATCGCAACGTCTCTCAATTGCAAAGGTTGATTGAAGCTTTCCAAAATCATTGCTTTCATCGCCTGCCACGCTCCTTCATAATAATTATCTGCGCAGATGCTGCCCCTGCTTCGCTGTTCTCCTCGCTGCCGGTGTCAGGCTCAGCTGGAGCAACATCTGCGCCCTATACTTGTTAACTAATCCCTTTAATGGCATGGGCGTTTATCCAGAAATCAAAATGCATCGAATAGTCAACTTCTTACGCGATAAAGCCGCAGTTGTTTTCCTCCCTTTCAATACCCGGGAAGCGGTTCAGGTACCAGCGGACCAGTTCTTCTTCGCTCTTGCCGATAAAGTCCATCTGGACAATACTCCAGGAGGCGCACCCGGGCAAGAAAATACCCCTGGCCTTGTGTTCCCTGGCGCAGTCACCGATCACGAAGGTGTAAGAGTAAGGCGGGTAATGGTAGATCAGATCGGGCAGATTTGTGCGCGGGCCGATAATAAAAGTGAGCGCCTCGAGCTGGTCCAGCTTCTTCCGTTTCTCCGGGATGGCCAGCCACGGGTCCAGGCCGGTGCGCGTCAGGTGGAGACAGCCTTTGCAGGCGCTGCCGTAGTAGGCCTTGATTTTTGGATGCAGCCCCGCGAGATCGACATTGCCGGTTCTGAAGCGGCGCTGGACATCTTCAATTTTTCGGCCGACCACCTCGATCTGCCGCGGATCGCCTACGCCCAGCCCATGCATGGCGGCGGTCCTGATCGTATTAATCTCATGCATCGGCTCAAAGCCCATTACAGCACAGGCGACCGCGTCAACCGCCACGGTATCGCTGCCGGCCATAATCACGTTAAAATCCTTAATTAAATCATCAGGGTAGGGAGAGACCGGTCCCTGGCCCTGCAGCGGCCACAAGGCATCCATTACCACCAGGTCCGGTTTGACCAGGCGCAGCAGATCGACCATTTTCTGCTCCGTATCCGCCCTGTGGTTGCGGTGAATGTCGCTCCAGGTTAAAAAGCCCTGGCTTAACTTCATGGCCAGGGAAACACCGGTTATTTTATGCGTCTTCATCTTGGGGATGTAAATCAGCGTGTCCGCTTCCATTAAACAGCGCGGCAGGTAGACCGGCTCAAAAAGTACTTCCGCGTTGGGCAGGCGCACCGGGACACGGGCGGCATACTGGAGGTTGATGATCTCATCGGCGCCCGCTCTTTCCGCCGCGGCCCGCAGACCGGTAACCTCCAGAGCATGCGTGGTGTCACCGACCGAAGCGGACCGCTCTACAACCTTTACGGAGCGGGCCTTGGTTTCGTTTCTGATCAAGCGAATCACCGCTTCCAAAACGCGAGGGTCGGTGCCGTAACCTCTCTCCGGCGACGCGGCAAAAGCGGCGTTAATTTTAACGACAACCTTGTCGTCCGGCTTAACCACCGAGTTAATGCCGCCAACCATGTCAACGGCCTCTTTGACCATCCGGTAGACCACTGCGAAATCTTCAGCTGAGTAATCATTCGGCAAACCCGGAATATCATCCTGGTGTATTATTGACACCTGAGGTTTTCTCTTCATCACTGATCCCTCCATTAACCGTCTCTAACCGCCTGTTATAGGCTTTCTTTCTCTTTCAGGGCTCGCAGAATCTTAGCCGGGGTTACAGGCAGGTCGTAAATCCTAACCCCGATCGCGTCAAAAATAGCGTTGGTGATGGCAGGAGCCGTCGGCAGCTGAGTCGGTTCAGCCACCCCTTTTGCACCAAAAGGACCTTTCTCTTCATAATCTTCAATCAGGTCGATCACAAACTCTTTGGGGATATCCGAAGCGGTGGGAATAGCATAGTCCACAAAGGAATCATTAATCACACCGCCCGTCTCTTGATCTTCCAGGAGCTCTTCCATCAGCGCATAGCCCAGGCCCATTACGATGCCCCCTTCAATCTGGCCTTCCAGAAGCATGGGGTTGATCGCTTTGCCGCAGTCATGGACAGCGATCACCTTGAGCACGTCAACTTCTCCCGTTTCCGTGTCCACTTTCACTTCAGCGATCTGGGTGGCATAGTTATGGATGGCATAAGGCCTGCCCTGGCCTGTTTCTGGCGAAAGCCCTTTCAAGGCGGGGGTAAAAGATGCCGCGGCAATAACCGGTTTGCCCAGTTCTCTTTCACTATACCAGGCGGCATCGGAGATCGACAGCTTCACCGCGGGAAAACCGTCCCAGTAAATCATGCCGTCAGCGGCGATCAGGTTGTCGCCGTTGGCCAAATCCAGCTTGATCGCCGCGGCATCAAAAAGCATGGCCTTGGCCACAACCGCCGCCTTCCTCACCGCGTTGCCCACCCAGTAGGTTCCCCGGCTGGCCCCGATCCCGTAATCGTAAGGGCTTAACTCGGTGTCTGCGGTGATGATCCTGATATCTTCGAAACGGACGCCAAGTTCCTCGGCAATAATCTGAGTAATCACGGTAATGAGGCCCTGTCCTTTATCCACAGCCCCGATCTGGGCGATCACGGTGCCGTCATGATTGACCTTTAAGAAGGTGCCTGAAGGGTTGGGTTTTCCGGTGGGCCCCACCGGGTAGTACATCACAGCCATGCCTCTTCCCTTTTTCTTCATCTGCAGTCCTCCTCTCCGCCGCATCTTTCCAGCTCGAGCGCCCTGAAAATTGACTGCTTAAGAGGCTTGCTTTTTACCGTTTGCCCCGTCGGCATCTCCCCGACATCGCCGAATATGTTTTTCAGGCGAAATTCCACGGGGTCCATCCCCAGCTTGTGCGCGATCGAGTCGGTGTGCGATTCGTGCGCAAAACAGACCTGCGGCACGCCGAATCCCCGCATTGCTCCTCCCACGGCGGTATTGGTATAAACCAGGTAGGCGTCGGTTTTAATATTAGCGATCGCATAAGGTCCGGCGGCATGCACGGCGGCTTTGGTCAGGGTTTGAAAGCCCAAACCGACATAGGGCCCGTTATCGCTGATCAGCTCAATTTCCCGGGCTGTGATCAGCCCATCACCGGTTACGCCCGTTTTATATTTCATCCAGTACGGATGCCTGACCGAGGAGACACTAAATTCCTCTTCCCGGGTAAAGACCATTTTAACGGGCCGCTTTGTTTTTAACGCCAGCAAGGCTACCCAAGGCTCCAGGGTTACCTCGTTCTTGGCACCGAAACTGCCGCCCACGGCGGGAGTTTTAACCTTATACCAGTTCATGCCCAGCTGCAATATTTCCGATAAATGGGTCGTATAGGAATAAGGCCGGGAGGTGGAAGTCCAGATCACCAGCTTGCCGTCGCTCTCCAACTCCGCCAGCGCCACATGAGGCTCAATCGGACAATGCTCCACCTTCTGGGTTGTATATTTTTCCTCAACAATCAAAGCGGCACGGGCAAAGCCTACTTCAATATCGCCCTTGCGTATTTTAATATGGGAGGCGATGTTTGTGTTCTCATGCACCAGGACCTCGTCCTTCATCCCTGCAAATGGGTCAAGGACCGGGGTTAAAGGTTTGTATGCCACTTTGATCCTGCGCACCGCTTCATTGGCCTGGGCCAGGCTTTCCGCGGCCACAACCGCGACAGCGTCTCCCTTGAAACGAACCTTGTCGTCAGCCAAAACGGGTTCGTCTTTATGGCTCAGCCCAAAGCGGTTGTACGGCACATCCCTGGCTGTGATAATCGCCTTTACCCCGGGCATTTTTGCCGCTTCACTCAGATCGATGCCTTTAATCTCCGCATGAGCATACTCGCTGTAGAGCGCTTTGGCATAGAGCATCTTGGGCCGGTAAAGATCTTCACCATAGATAACCTTCCCGGTCACCTGTTGGAGAGCGTCATGCCTCGGCAGCCTTTTGCCGACCACTCGAAGGTCCATCAGATTGCCTCCTTTCCGGACAGCTCTTGCGCCGCCGCCTGGATCGCCCTGATTATCTTCACATACCCCGAACAGCGGCAAAGGTTCCCGGAGAGCGCCGCCTTGATTTCATCCTCCGTGGGAGCGGGGTTTTTGTCGAGCAGGGCTTTCGCCGTCAGGAGCATCCCGGAACCGCAGAAGCCGCACTGCAGGGCCCCTTCCCGGATAAAAGCCTTCTGGAGGGGATGCAGGTTCTCCGCGGTGCCCAAACCTTCGATCGTAATCACTGCCTTGCCGTTAATCCGGGCGGCGGGATAGATGCAGGAGTTCACAGGGACACCGTCAACGAGGACGGAGCAGGCGCCGCATTCGCCGTTTTCACAGCCTCGCTTTGTACCGTGCAGCATGAGGGTTTCACGGATAAAATCGAGCATGGTTTCTTCCCCGGCGATTTCATAAGTCATCATTTCACCATTCATGATAAACTCGATCAGCATGATGCCGCACCGCCTTCCATCGCTCTGCCGGCGCTTAGATTTACAGCCCGTTTCAACAGCACCCTGGCCAGATCTGTCCTGAATTCGCAGGTTGCCCTGAGGCTGGTTCTGGGTGAGATCTCGGTTTCCATG
Organism: Bacillota bacterium; assembly: GCA_040751775.1. Lineage (GTDB taxonomy): Bacteria > Bacillota > Dethiobacteria > DTU022 > DTU022 > JBFMGD01. Next base: position 86,868 of record JBFMGD010000004.1, read on the forward strand.
ATCGCGACAGCCTCTTTAAGCAGAGCGTCGCTGAGCGGCTTGCCGGTCATAAATGCTTCGACCTTATATAACCGCAGCGGGATCGGGGACATGGTCCCCATGGCAATTCTGATCGTGTCAATTACTTTTGTAGCCGGGTCGACCAGCAAATTGACACCGACACTTATAATACAAAGGCGCATCGCCTTTCTTTTGCCGAATTTAATAAAAGAGGAGCCCCTGGCGCCGTTTCCGCGATCACTACTCACTATAATCTCTTTCAGCAAGGCGCCCGGAGCCAGGCGTATTTTCCGGGGCGCAATGAAAAACCGGTCAACCGGGATTATCTCCGCCCCATCTAAACTGACTGTGTTTAATTTAGCTTCCAGGACCAGCAGAGGAATGGCCATATCCGCTGAAGGCAAACCGGTGCAGATATTACCGCCGATGGTGCCCATGTTCCGGGTTTGAAAACCGCCGACTTCCGCGGCCGCTTCGGCCAAAATCGGATAGCGCCGCCTGATCACCGCGTGGTCGATCACTTTCGTCAAGGAGGTCATGGCGCCGATGACAACGCCGGCCTCCTTCTCTTCAATATAATCCAGGTTTAAAGAAGAGAGATCCAGGAGAGCCCCGGGACGCTCCTTCCCATCCCGCACCCTGACCAGCAGGTCCGTGCCTCCGCCGAGGACGGTCACCCCGTACTCTTCTCCAGCGAGGATGCGCAGCGCTTCCGGCAAGTCTGCGGGGAAAATATACTTGTAGCCGGACATTTATTTTCACCTCTTTGTCTGTTGAGAGCTTAGATCAAATGTCGGTTAACCGCCGCAAACCATAACTGTGATTAATAGATCATCTCCTTCCTTAAGCCTGAGCCCGGGACCGCCCAGCTGCTCGATCGACCGGCCGTTCGTCTACGCAGAGGCCGCAGTTGCCCAGGTCTATCTCCAATAGCCTGCCGCTGACACAATGCACGCTCATCACCTCTATTTGAAGAGATTTTCCACATTGATGCCGAGAACCATCTTTTCGTCATCGCTGTTCAGGTTAAGACTTTTCACTGTTTTCACCGGGTCCGGGTCGGCCATGTCGAAGGGATAATCGCTGCCCAGCATCACCTTATTGGGGCCGTGACTTTCCACCAAGAACTGCAAAGCGGGCCCCCAATGCGTAATGGTGTCGTAGTAGAGGCTGTCAAAATACCGGGCCGGCGGGGTCTCGTTTAGAACAACCTTCGGTTCGGGGCGCACCGCAAAACCATGCTGCAACCGGCCCCGTTGGTAGGGCATATAGCCGCCGCCGTGTACGAAGATGAACTTGGAAGCCGGGCATTCTTGGAGAACGCCGCCTAAAACCAGGCGGGCAGCGCAGATCGTCGTATCCAGGGAATTGCCGATCAGGTTGGTCAGGTAGTAATCGCCCAGGTGAGGCCGGGCACCCACGTAATAGGGGTGGAAGATTACCGCCATACCCAGCTCCACGGCCTTTTTGAAGAATGGCCGGAAATACGGTTCATCCAGGTTCCTTCCTTCGATCGTCGTGCCGATAGCAACATACTTGAAACCGTAACATTTAACCACTCTTTCCAGCTCCGCCATCGCCAGCGATACATCCTGCATCGGCACGGTGGCCATGGGTTGCAGTCGGTCGGGCCGGGCCTGGGCCATCCGGTGCGCGCTGTCGTTGCATACCCGGGCAATCTCCAGAGCCAGCGCGGCGCTCGCCCAGTAATAATAAACGGTGGGAGCAACGGAAATAACATCAATATCGATATTGCGCCGGTCCATATCTTTAAGCCGGGCTTCGACATCGAAAAATCCCGGGGTCAGGGGGTATGAGTAGCCCTGGTCGTGACGGATAATCTCCAGGCCTTCTTTCCCTTCCACCCTGGCCTGGTATTTCACCGGATCCTGCCTGGCCAGTTCAATAAACTCCCTTGGGATGAAGTGGGTATGGATGTCTATATTCATGGTTACACACCTTCCTGTCGGCAATCTTTTGTTACCGCGAGCACGGCATGCCGCGCCCTTGCAACAGCTTTGCACAGCCGAATTCTTGATGGGCTTCTTGCGCGCCGGATTCGGCAAAACCGATGGCGGCCCCGGTGATCAGGCTACCTTGCCTGCCAAGGAAAACAGATCTTTCGCATTCACTCACACTCCTAACCGATTTGATCTATCCCGGAAACCCGCAAGAAAGCTGCCATGCTCTTCTTAGAGGCATGCTTGTTAGCCGGCCGGGTAAAACTTTTTTAATTGGGAGTAAAACGACAGCAAGGCAATAACCGGTTAAAAGCCGCACGCGACAGCCTTCTCACAGCGGTAAAAGAGGGTTGACTGACGGCTGCAGCGGCCGGCGGCTGAAGCCGGCCGGGCCGGATTAGCAACACGCAGGCCGCCAATATCTAAACGCCTTTAAATAATCAGCCCGGCAAGGGTAATCACCGCCGGATTGCGTAGACAAACTAAACGAACCGCTCCAAACCCGACTGATAAACCGAGCTGTTGATTGCAAGATCACGTGTATCACATAATGCTTCCACTATATACCGAGGTGTTCCCGCTTCATCGCCTCATCTTTATCCAGCTCTTCCGGCAGCCCATCATAAACAACGGTCCCTTTGGACATGATATAGACCTTATCCGCAACATCAAGGGCGAAACCCAGTTTCTGCTCAACCAGAAAGATCGGGTAGCCGCGTTTTTTGATCATCTGCAACAAAGACTTCACTTCGTTGACCAAAACCGGCGCCAACCCTTCCGTCGGTTCATCCATGATCAGCATATAGGGGTTTGTGACCAGAGCGCGCGCGATGGCCAGCATCTGCTGTTCCCCGCCGGAAAGCTCATTGCCCCGATTATTGATCCTTTGTTTTAAGCGCGGGAATACTTCGAAAGCCGTATCGACATTCCATTCTTTACCGTCCGCGCCGCCGCCACGGCGGTAGGCAACCTGTAAATTTTCCAGCACGGATAATGAAGGAAACACCATTCGTCCTTGGGGAACAAGGCCAAGCCCTTTCTGGGCAATCAAATGAGAGGCAAGTTTTGTAATCTCCGCGCCGCGGAAAACGATACTGCCCGACTTGGGAGGCGTCAGGCCCATGATCGAACGGACAAGTGTAGTTTTACCGACACCATTTCTTCCCAATAGAGCGATCACCTGTTTTTCTTCAACCTTCAGGTTTACATCCTGCAAGATATGGCTTTCCCCGTAGTAAGTGTGGACATTATTAACTTCCAGAATCATCTTTATCACCCGTCCCCAGGTATATTTCCTGAACTTTTTTATTACCTTGAATCTCCTCGACAGTACCCCTGGCCACAATTTCACCGTCCGCGAGTACCGTCATCGATTGCGTCAACGCGAAAGCTACGCGCATATCATGTTCGATTAACAGGATAGTCAGGCCTGAGTCGATTTTAGTTAAAACGGAGACCATCTTTTCTGTTTCAGCGCTCGATAGACCGGCGGTCGGTTCATCCAGGGCCAGAATAGAAGGGTTGCTGGAAAGGCCCAGGATTACTTCAAGCAGCCTTTGATCGCCGTAAGAGAGGCAGTCAACCCTCTCATCCCGCAAATCCCATACATCAAACTGTTTTAACATGTGTTCAGCCTGATTATAAACATTTTTATAACTAGTCATCGGTTTCCACATCACAAATTTCGCCGGTGACAACCCTTGCAGCGCCAGGACAACATTTTCCAGGACGCTCATATCAAAAAATAAGTTCGTAACCTGAAAAGTACGGGCCAATCCCAAGGGAACCCGCTTATAGCTGGGCATCTTGGTCACGTCCACGTCGTTAATCCTGATACTGCCCGCGGTGGGAATGAGCTCTCCGCTGATCATGTTAAACAGCGTTGTCTTTCCCGCGCCGTTAGGGCCGATGATGGAGTGCCTTTCGCCGGGGTAGATCTTCAGATCCACCTTTTTTACAGCCTGCAGGCCTCCAAAGCTTTTCGCCAAATTGGATATAGATATTATCGGATTGGTGCTGGCATCGCTTGCAGGAGCCACATTTACTCCTCCTTCAGTGCTGTACAATATATAAGCTGTCCGGCCGCCCGCCCGTTAAGCGGGCGGCCGGATAAAGCTCACTCAAGGTTTTAAGCTATTTAACCGCGGGATGATCCCGGGTGTAAACCGGCCTCGCCATATACTCGTCGGGATCCCAGGTCCAGAACTGTGATACCTCAGGGTAGGTGTGAATGACGATGTTCTTCAGCTCGCCGTCGATCTTCTCCACTTTCCTGACATAAACGTTGAAGACCGGGTTATTGTACTCGTCAATGGTCATCGGCCCGCGAGGCGACTGGATGGGCACGGTGCGGAAGGCCTCGGCAAATGCCAGCGGATCGCGGAAATCTTCGACGATTTCCAGAACAGCATCAAGCACTATACCCGAGGTATACGGGCCTTCATTGTAGTAAGAAGCCTGGCGGCCGTAACGCTTCCGGAAAGCTTCGGCATACGCCTTGTTTTCCGGGGTGTCCAGAGCGCCGCTGTAATGCAGCGCGGTAATCAAGCCGATACATTCATCGCCCATGGTCTGCATGGTCGACTCGTCAGTCAGGGTGCCGACTCCGAGCAACGGCAGTTTGTCTTTCAATCCATACTCTGCGTAAGCCGGGATAAACCGGGTTGCATCACCGCCGACATATAAACTGACCACCGCATCCACATCGGTCGGAATAGAAGCCAGGTAGGGGCCGAAATCGGGAACACCGATCGGGGTCCAGATTCTGGTCACGACTTCGCCGCCCAACTGCTCAAACGCATACTGGAAGCCGCCCAGCGTTTCATAACCAAACGCGTAGTCCATCCCGATAAGCGCCACTTTGCGGTAACCGAGTTCATTGTATACATAATCACCGAACGGATGCGTTACCTGGCTGCCGGACCAGCCGCAGCGCAGCACGTAATCGCTGACCAATTCCTTGGTCAGATCGTCGGAAGCGGCAATCGGCAGAATTAGGGTAATCTTGTTGTCCTTGGCGTATTCGGCGACAGCATAACCTTCCGACGCCAGCAGGGTGCCGACCAGGATATCGACCCCGTCGGATTCAACCAGCTTGCGCGCCTTGGTCAAGGCCACGCCCGGGTTGCCGGCGGTATCTTCCACGATTAAATCAACCGGGTGGCCGCCCAATACCCATTCATGTTCTTCCAGGTAAAGCAGGAAACCGTCACGCATGTCTGTGCCCGGCGCGGCAAAAGTGCCGGTAAACGGCGCGAGGAAGCCAATCTTGATCGGCTCTTTTAAAGCATCACCGGTTGGGCCGGTGTCCGACTGGCATCCGATTAAACCTAAAGAGCTGACCATTACTGCCAGAACTAATAGACTGACGAGAACTTTTTTCATTTTCTGCTGAACTCCTCTCTAATAATGAGTAAATCCGGACCAACAGCGACTAGAGATCTTCTCTTTTAACCGGGCAGCCCACCTCCTTTTTGGTTACAAGCTGTTTAGCGAAGCTGGCGATATTCTTAACCAGGCCGAAAACACCACCGGGTAGGAAGATAACCACGATCACATACATCGCACCGAGGAAAATAACCCAGCGGTCGGTACGGGCGCTGATCAGATTCTCCATGAACACAACGAGAAACCCGCCGATCATCGGGCCGAATAGAGTCCCCGATCCGCCGGCCAGTACCATTAACAACGCCTTGGACGAAGTAATAATGGCCACATCAGTCGGGCCGACATAATTGTTGAAATATGCCCACAGAATCCCGGCCACCCCGGCAAAAAAGGCTGAGATGACGTAGGTGATATATTTATGCAGCCAGACATTGTAACCGAGGACCCGCATGCGTGACTGGCTTTGCCTGATACCCCGCATGGTCTGACCGAACGGAGAGTTGACCAGCAAATACAACAGGACAGAGGAGATCACGAAAACAGCGAGTACAAAATAGTAGTAATTCGGTCCCTTAAATGACAGGCTGCCGATCACAGGCCGGCTGACCCCGACAATCCCGTTGTCGCCGCCGGTCATTGAACACCACCGGTAGGCCACCCCCCAGACAACCTGCGCCAGCGCCAGGTTGACCAGTAAAAATTGCACGCCGCTGATCCTGGCCACAAGCAGCCCAAAAATAAGCGCCACCGCCACTGTAAAAGCGAGAGCGAACGGAACTGATTTGAAAAAACCCCAACCAAGCCTGGTATCGACAATAGCCAAAACGTAAGCGGCCGTCCCAAAAAAGGCGGCATGTCCCAGGGATGAATGCCCGAGGTAACCGGTCAGAAGGTCAAGGCTCATCGCGAAAATGGCAAAGATGAAACCGAGAATGATTAAGCTGATCGTGTAGCGCGAGGTAAACTGGGGCAAAAACGCCAACATCAACAAGACGGCAACGGCAATCGCTAACAGTAAATATTTGGTTTTCATGTTTTTCTGTAAGTTCAAATTTATCACCACCTTTATTTGCGTCCAAACAGGCCTTGAGGCCTAAATGCAAGAATTATCGCCATCGGCAAGAAAAGGGTAAAGTAGGACAGCTCCGGAAACAGAGCCCTGCCGAAGTTGTCCATCAGTCCGACAAATAAACTGCCCACCAGCGCTCCTTTCAAACTGCCCAGGCCGCCGACAATAACCACCACCAGGGCAAGCGGCAGGATGATCCCTGATAAAGCCGGTTCCACGCCGAGCATCGGGCCTCCGAATACACCGGCCGCGCCCGCGAGAAAGGAGCCCAGGGCAAACGCGAAAATAAAAGCTTTGTCCACATTGATCCCCATTGCCCTGGCGATTTCCTCGTTATCCGCGCCGGCCCGGATGATCGCGCCGATTTTCGTTTTTTCGATGATCAGCCAGATCAGTACAGCCACGACAACACCGACCGCAACCAGGAACAGCCTGTACTTGGGAAAGGTGACATCCAACATGGTCATGGCTCCGCTGAGTATCGCGGGAGGCGGGATGCGGTACGGGTAACCGCCGAAAATCACCAGAAGCAGATCGTCGAAAATAAACCAGAGACCGAGCGTCAGCAACACCTGGCTGTAGGATTTGCCGTGAAAACGCCTGAGCAGCGTTTTTTCCTGGATTATACCCAAAGCGGTAACGGTTAAGCCCCCCACCAGCAAGGCCAGCAGAAAATTGCCGGTCCTGCTCATTACAGTCAAGGACATATAAGAGCCGATCAGGTAATAAGAACCATGAGTCAGCTTGATAATGCGCATTAATCCAAATATCAGGGTAAACCCGATTGACAGCAAAAACAGAAGAGAGGCGAACGCCAAGCCGTTAACTGTTTGAATTACCCAAAAGGACATTGTTTGGACATCCTTCCTCAAAATTACTAAATTAAAAGCTTTATCTGGTGGGAAGCAGAGGGGAAAACCCTCCTTCCAACATGCTCGATTTTTAGTCAGACAACTTTAATTACAGGAAAATGACAATTTCATCAACATTTTGATCAATACTTTGGCCGAATCTTATAGGGCCCACCTTTTAAATACAGCATAATACCAGGCGGTAACGATGGATCCGGTCTCACTGAAGCTGACAACAAAGAGATTGGGGTAATAAGCTTGTACGATTGTTAGGTCATGCATCAGTCCCTCCTTTATCATGTTGGATGTAATTAAGCCCGCTTAGATAACCCGGGAAAACCTGACCGGAAAGCACAAAAAAAATTAAACGAAGCGTATTGGTAATTAACTTTCGACGAAGAAACATGAAATCCTTTTTTTTGTCATATAAGTTGACTGTCATACAATACCCAAGCAGACATGAAGATTTTCAGATTGTATGATAAAATTGCAATAATATGTTACTGCTCCGGAAAATTCTTCACCGCCCCACGGATATTAAAGCAGTCCCAGCAATCGCACCGCCTGCGCAACGCAGAAGCAGATCAGGACTCCGGCAGCGGTGGGCACCAAGAAGGATACCAGGGTCCATTTCAGGCTCCCCGTCTCTTTGCGGATCGTCAAGAGGGTGGTCCCGCAGGGGAAATGATTCATCGCGAAAAGCATGGTACAAACCGCCGTCAGCCAGTTCCAGCCGTTATGCACAAGCAACAACCGCAAATCTTCAAGCGTGGCCAGTTCATGAAGGCTGCCTGTAGCCATATAGCTCATGATCACAATTGGGATCACGATTTCGTTGGCCGGCAGGCCGAGCAGGAAGGCAGCCAAGATATAGCCGTCCAGGCCAAGCAGATAGCCGAAAGGCTGCAGAAAAGATGCACAGTGATCCAGAAGGCTCATCTCTCCAACATGCGTATTGGCTGCAAGCCAGATCACCGCCCCCGCCGGCGCCGCCACCAGCACCGCCCGCCCCAACACGAAGAGGGTGCGGTCGAAGAGGGAGCGCACTAAAACCCGGCCGACCTGCGGTTTGCGGTAAGGGGGCAGTTCCAGGGTAAACGAAGAAGGCAGCCCTTTCAAAATAGTTCTGGACAGCAGTTTGGAAACCGCCAGCGTCATGAAGACTCCCGAAATGACCGTCCCCAAAACGGCGCCGGATGCGGCCAACGATTGAAACGCACCTGCCGCCCCGGCCAAAAAGATCACGGCAAGCGAAATCAGAATCGGGAAACGGCCGTTGCACGGTACAAAGTTGTTTGTAATGACGGCGATCAGACGCTCACGCGGCGAATCGATAATCCGGCAGGCGATTACCCCGGCCGCGTTGCAGCCGAAACCCATGCACATGGTCAGGGCCTGTTTGCCGTGCGCGCAGACCTTTTTAAAAATATGATCCAGGTTGAAGGCGATCCGGGGCAGGTAGCCCAGGTCCTCCAGCAGCGTGAAGAGCGGGAAAAAAATTGCCATCGGCGGCAGCATCACCGATACCACCCAACCCATGGTCCGGAACACGCCCGAGAGCAGGATGCCGCGCAGCCAGTCCGGCAAACCCGCCGTTATGCAGAGAGTGCTCAGGCGTCCCTCAATCCAGTAGACGCCGGAAGCCAGCGCCTGCGAGGGGTAATTCGCGCCGGTGATCGTAATCCAAAAGACAGCACCAAGCAACGCAACCATGATTGGAATGCCCAAAATACGGGAGGTGAGGATGTCATCGATGCGCTGATCCAGCCGGTTGTAGCGCTCATTTTCAAAGGTAACCGCATCTTCCCCAATTCTTTCCGCCGTGCTGACAATAGCGGCAACTATTTCGTCCACCAGATTCTCAGGCCGACCCTCCGGCCGCGGCCAAACGCGGTCCATTGATATTAACAGCTGTTTACACAGTTCATTCCGCTTCTCCGGCTCCAGTGCGAGGTGCTGTTGAACGCTGTCTAAAAAAGCCGGGCCGCTGTCCAGCAATCGCAGCGCAAACCAGCGATTGTTAAGCCGTCCCCGCGCTGCTTTCTCAACATACGGTTCAAGCAGGGAGATCGCCCGCTCGATCCGCTCACTGTAACGTATCTGCAGCGGCGCCGTGCGCAGCGTGCCGCCGGCCACCTGCCGGACGGCCTCTTTAAGCGCATGCAGGCCCTGGCCGTTACGCGCGTTTGTGCCGACAATTGGCACACCGAGTGCACCTGACAGTTTTTCCAAATGGACACGGATTTTCTTGCGCCGGGCTTCATCAATCAGGTTGACACAGACAACCACCCGGGCGGTAATCTCCAGCACCTGGAGGGCCAGGTTTAAATTTCGCTCCAGGCAGGTGGCATCGGTCACCACCACCACGGCATCGGGGTTGCCGAAACAGATAAAGTCGCGGGCAACCTCTTCTTCTGCGGATTTGGCCAGCAAGGAATAAGTACCGGGCAAATCCACCAGGGTGTAACCGGCCTCCCGGTGCCGGTAGCGGCCTTGCGCCCGGGTTACAGTTTTGCCGGGCCAATTGCCCGTGTGTTGATTTAAACCGGTTAAACTGTTGAACACAGTGCTCTTTCCCGTATTCGGATTGCCGGCCAGGGCGATGACCATTTCGCTGACCGCCGCACCATCACGGGCGGCGCTGTTCTCCCTGGAGGCGCTGAGCCAGGTTGATTGCTTGGTTAAACCCATCCCTGCTTTTTCTCTCCCCTTTTTTAGCGTGCTGCCTCGACGAATATCTGCGAAGCTTCTTCCGAACGCAGGGCGATGACAGCACCGCGGATCCAATAAGCGGTCGGGTCCCCGGACGGGCTTTTCCGCAGGGCCTCGACACGGGTACCGGCAACCAACCCCAGGTCCAGCATTCTCCGCCGGGCGATCCCTTCCGCCTGCAGCTGTTTTACCGCGCCGCAGCAGCCGATCGGCACGCGGTTCAGAGGAATCCATTCCGGTTTCATAAAAAAACCTCCTCCCTTAGTCCTATTTCCAGCAGTGCGATTCATAAGTTAGTAGCGGGAAAACTTTTTTCTTAAACCTAATATATGGCCTTCCCGCGGCAGTGTGACAGCGGCCCCTGAAAATAATTGGGGCACAGCATGACGCGGGGGAGAGGGATAGGGTGAGGGGAGGGAATATCAATGAACAACAAAAACGATGAATTCCACACCTTTCGCGGCTACCAGATGCTCAAACAGAAGCATGAGCAGCTGACGGATAAGATGACCGCCAGCATGGAAGATTACCTGGAGATGATTTACCGCAACTGCTTGAAGGAAGGATTCGTCCGCACCAACCAACTGGCCGGGCAGCTGAACGTACAGGCGTCTTCAGTAACTAAAATCGTGCAAAAGTTAACCGAGTTCGGCCTGCTCGATTACCAGAAATACGGGGTAATCCAGCTAACGGACAAGGGTAAGGTTTTAGGCGGTTTTTTACTCAATCGGCACCTGATTGTGGAGAACTTCCTCCGGATCATCGGCGTGAACAACGATTTTTTACTGCGCGACACCGAAATGATCGAGCATCACCTAAGCGATAATACTGTTCAGCAAATCAAACAGCTTTACCGTTTTTTCAAGCATAACCCGCACATATTAAAGCAATTCCGGATGTACAAATCGGCTCAGATTAAAAAAAACGGCCGCCCCGGCAGGTAATTTCAGATTTATCCATAATTAGAGGAGTAGTTTACTAGTGATTATCTTTGGAGGTGCGGCCAATGATTCTGCTCAACCCAAAACAGCACAGGCGGGCATATGCCGATGATCGTTCGCGCGAGATTATGCGCAAAACGATCGACTTCTTTGAAAGCAAAGGCAAGCGGAAGGTGAAAGAAGATGACCGGGAGAGAGTCTGGTATGCTGATTTTCTTGATTTTATCAGGGAAAACCGGATCTTTGCCGAGCTGCTCACTCCCACCGGTTACGGAAAAACCGCATGCCGCTGGGATACTTGGCGGAACTGTGAGTTCAACGAAATTCTCGCCTTTTACGGGCTGCATTACTGGTACACCTGGCAGGTATCCATACTCGGCCTCGGCCCGATCTGGATGAGCCGGAATGAAGCGGCCAAACAGCGGGCGGCCGCGCTGCTCGCGGACGGCCATGTCTTCGCCTTCGGCCTCTCCGAGCGCAACCACGGCGCCGATATCTATTCAACTGAAATGACCCTCACCCCCCAGGCTGACGGCACCTACCGGGCCAACGGCGAGAAGTACTACATCGGCAACGGCAACAAGGCTGAGATGGTCTCCACGTTCGGCAAAATGGCCGGCAGCGGCGATTACGTCTTCTTCGTCGCAAACTACCGCCAGAAAAACTACGAACTGGTGAAAAATGTGGTCAACTCTCAGTCTTACGTGGCCGATTTCGTGCTGCGCGACTATCACGTCTCCGAGGAAGAGATTCTCTCCCGGGGAGAGGAAGCCTGGAACAGCGCCCTCAATACCGTCAACGTGGGGAAATATAACCTCGGTTGGGCCTCGATCGGCATCTGCACCCACGCCTTCTACGAGGCGATCAACCATGCCGCCAACCGCCGCCTTTACGGCATCGCTGTAACCGATTTTCCCCACGTTAAGCAGATGTTCGTAGACGCCTACAGCCGCCTTACGGCGATGAAGCTCTTTGCCCTGCGGACGGCTGACTACATGCGCACCGCCACCCCTGAAGACAGGCGCTATCTCCTCTATAATCCCACGGTTAAGATGAAGGTAACCACCCAGGGCGAAGAGGTAATCAACCTGCTCTGGGATGTGATCGCCGCGAAAGGCTTCGAGCGTGATATGTATTTTGAAATGGCCACGCGCGATATCAGGGCCCTGCCCAAACTTGAGGGTACGGTGCACGTCAATATCGCCCTGATTTTGAAGTTCATGCCCAACTACTTCTTCAATCCCGCCGACTACCCCGCGATGGAGAAGCAGGACCAACCCCGTAACGACGACTTCCTTTTTGATCAGGGACCGGCCCGCGGCCTCGGCAAGATTCGCTTCCACGACTACAAGCCGGTTTACGATGCTTTCAATCTGCCCAACGTGAACATATTCAAAGAACAGATCACCGTTTTCAAGGATTTCCTCAGCGGCGCCACCCCGGGCGAAGCACAGCAGAAAGATACCGACTTCTTGATGTCCCTGGGCGAAATCTTCACCCTCGTTGTTTACGGCCAGCTAGTTTTGGAAAACGCACGCCTATACGGGCTTGAAGCGGACCTGGTCGACCAGATTTTTGATTTCATGGTCCGCGATTTTTCCAAGTACGCCCTGCAGCTGTACAGTAAGCCGAGCAGCACGGCCGACCAGACGGCATACTTTATGAAGCTGATCCGCAAACCGGCCGCTGATGAAGGCCGCTACCGGCGCATCTGGGAGAACCATGTTTTCGCCCTGAATGGTGTTTACGAAATGAACGAATAAGGTTCTGCCTCATTTTTTTCACCGAAATGAGGCAGAATAGAAATAGCGCAGAAGTAATCAATGGCGCCCGCAAAAATAATTACGTCCCCTGCAAGAACCGTTTTTTTTTGTGCAAAACATGTTATACTTTTTAGAAAAGTAACAGACTGCACGGAACGCCGCACATGGGAGGTTTTTGCATGAGTTTAAAAAGATTCTTTACCACGGGGTTATTGACGCTGCTGCCCCTGGGCATTACCATTTATATCTTTTATCTCATTTTTAATTTCCTGGATACCCTTTTGGGGAGAGTGATCAACCGGTTTTATAACTTTCAAGTGCCCGGCATCGGCTTCGCCGCCGGCATCGTCTTGATCTTCCTGGTCGGCTTTATCGCCTCGAACTTTATCGGCCGAAAAATTATCGGCTTCTGGGATACTGTTTTTCAAAGGCTGCCGCTCACCAGGAGCATCTATTCCAGCGCCAAGCAAATTATCGACGCCTTTACCGTCCAGGGGAAACATGCCTTTCAAAAGGTGGTCTTACTGGAATACCCCCGCAAAGGGCTTTATGTCCTGGGGTTTATCACCGGCAGCTCCCGGGGGGAAGTGCAGGAAAAAACCAATGAAACGGTGATCAACGTGTTTGTCCCCACGACACCCAACCCGACCTCGGGCATGCTGGTCCTTGCGCCCAGCCATGAGGTGATCGAACTGGAGATGACCATTGAAGAAGGGATGAAGGTAATCATTTCAGGCGGCCTGGTCTCGCCGCCCGGGAGGAATGAAACAGCCGCGTTAAACCCGGCTCCACCCGCCTAGCGCAATCAAACAGTATATTTTCACCCTGCCGGAAGAAAACTAATACCAGCAAACCGGAAGGGGGTGACAATATGCCCAACGAAATTAAGTGCACTGTTACCGAATGTGAATATAACGACAATGTTAAATGCGATGCCCCGCTGATCCAGGTCGACCGCAACCATACCAAGGCGGCAAGCAGTTCCGATGAAACCAGGTGCGAGACCTTTAAACGGAAACATTAAACGTACACCAGTCCATGCTTGCCGAACATTTACGAAGATCCGGCAAGCTTCTTGCAATGCGTTGACCCCGTTTTTTATTGATACGGGGTCTCTACTTGTTGAGACCCCAGCCGAGGGAACGCTCCACGGCCCGGCGCCACCCGGTATAGAGGGATTCGCGCCTGCCCTGATCCATCCGCGGAGTAAAGGCCGCGCTCTCCCGCCAGCGCCGCGCCAGGTCGTCGCGATTCTGCCAGACCCCCACCGCCAGGCCGGCCAGGTAGGCCGCTCCCAGGGCGGTGGTATCAGAAGTAGCCGCCCGCCGCACCACTGTCCCGGCCATGTCGGCCTGAAACTGCAGCAGCAGGTCCATCACGCTGGCCCCGCCGTCCACGCGCAACTCTTCTACAGGTATGCCCGCCTCGCGGCGCATAATCTCCAGCACGTCCCTGGTCTGGTAGGCCATCGCCTCGACCACCGCCCTGGCCAGGTGGGCCCGGGTCGTCCCGCCGGTGATCCCGATAATCAGGCCGCGCGCATAAGGATCCCAGTACGGGGCGCCCAAACCGGCCAGCGCGGGCACCAGGTAGAGCCCTTCATTGTCTTTTACCTGCGCGGCCAGTGCTTCGGTCTCCGAAGCCCGGCTGATGATCCCGAGGCCGTCGCGCAGCCACTGGATGGCGGCACCGGTTATAAAAATGCTGCCCTCGAGGGCATAATCGATCGTGCCCTCCACCCCCCAGGCGATGGTGGTAAGCAAACCCGAGTCGGAAAGCACCGCCTTTAGCCCCGTGTTCATCAGCAGAAAGCTGCCGGTGCCGTAAGTGTTTTTAATCATGCCGGGGCGGTAACAGGCCTGGCCGAAAAGAGCCGCCTGCTGATCGCCGGCGATGCCGCCGACGGGCAGCCGTATTCCGAGAAAAACTTGCGGGTCGGTCTCGCCGAATAAACCGCTGCTGGGCATAACGCGCGGCAGGAGCCCTTCGGGCACGTTAAAGAGGGCCAGCAGCTCCGGATCCCACTGCAGCGTGTGGATGTTAAAGAGCAGGGTGCGCGAAGCGTTGGAATAATCGGTGGCGTGCACCCGGCCGCCTGTGAGGCGGAAGAGGAGGTAGCTGTCGATGGTGCCGCAGGCCAGGCGGCCCTGCTTTGCCGCCTCTTTTACTGCCGGCAGGTTCTCAAGCGCCCAGCGCAGCTTGGTCCCAGAAAAATAAGGATCAAGCAGCAAACCGGTCTTCCGGCGGACCATCTCTTCATAACCGGCTGCTTTCATCTCCCGGCACATGGCGGCGGTACGCCGGCACTGCCAGACGATGGCATTGGCCAGCGGCTTTCCCGTGGAGCGGTCCCAAAACACCAGCGTCTCCCGCTGGTTGGTAACGCCGAGCGCGCGGAGCTCGGAAAGGGCGGCCCCGCTCTTGCGCAGCACCTCTGCTACGGCCTGCAGCGTCATCGCCCAGATCTCCTCCGGGTCGTGTTCCACCCAGCCCGGCTGCGGATAATACTGCTTATGTTCGCGGTTGACCGAGCCGCACGAAACCCCCTGCTCATCCCAAAGAATCGCCGTAGTGCCGGTTGTGCCCTGGTCAATAGAAAGGATATACTCGCTCATCGTCTTCCCCTCCCCGAATTAGCAGACGCCGACCCTGTTTACTTTCTCGAAGCGGCTAAATTATTCCTGCGTCTAAAAAGCAATCATAAAACAATCTAACTTACTCAATTAAAACGGGAATGAGCTTCCTAAGCCCATTCCCGCAACCTTAAGCGGCACAATTGGAACCAGTATAACTTTCGGTTTAACCTTCCTTGAAAGCGACGAAGCGGCCCCACATCGATTCGATCTCCATCCCCTTTTGCAGGAAGCAGCCGATGTAGTAGCGACCGCTGGGAATATCGGCCAGTTCCCAGCCCAAGTTTTCCGCATGGACGATCTGCTTGGGGAAGAGGTTCAGGTGCATATCCTGGTAATAGACATCTAAGGGATACATCTCATCCCAGTCTTTGCCGAAGTCTTTGATTAACTTCTGATTCGCTTCCTCGAACGTCTTCGGGTGCCAGATGCGCTGAATCGTGTTCATCGGGTGATCCGCAGCCACGCAATCCACGCCGATCCATTTGATTTTCTTCCTGGCGGCCCAGTCGGCGAAATCGGGTGACGGGCCGGGATGCTTGATCATGTAGCGGAATTCGTCGGAGTCCTTGCTGCACCAACCGAATTTATACCAGCCGGTTTTAATCACGAGAATGTCGCCTTCACGAATATCAACGACGGACTCGATCATCTCCGGGGTGTAAACACTCGAATTGCTGACAAGATGCGAGATATCGGCCACAACCCCCGGGCCGACCCATTCCTCGAGCGGGGTTTCACCGATACTGCGCCCGTTGGGGTAGAAGTGCTTTTCGCCGTCCATGTGAGTAGCCAGGTGAATTGAAGCGTTGCAGATGGAGCCGTTGCGGGCCATGCCGTAATGCGCGCCGCCCACCCGCTTGAAATACTTGACGGTGAGCGGTTCATAATTGGCCCACTGCGGCGAGCGGACACTAAACGGCACCGACATATCAAACATTTGCGCCTTCTCCATCTCGGCATAGAACTCTTCATCTTTCATCCATCCGGGCGGCTGGTAGGCCAGCACGCGCGCCCAGGCGGTTTCCACTTCCATGTACGGGATCGGCTGCACGGTAATCCAGGCGCGCTGGTTGCTCAGCTCATTCACCTGCCCCACGATCGACTCCACGAAGAGCACGCGATGCTTGGGCATGGTGATATGAGTCATTTCATAATACCAATCCTGCGGGAACATTTCATCCCAGGTCTTGCCGTACTTGGCGACCAGCTTGGCTTCCGCTTTCTTGAATTCGCTTTCATGCAGCCTCCGGATCGGGGTGTTCATCGGATGCTCGGCGCAGCCGCAATCCACGCCGACCCACTTCAGCTTTTTATCCATGACCCACTGGAAAAAATCCGGCGACGGGCCGGGGTGGCGCACCAGGAAACCGAACTCTTTTGACTCTACGCCGCCCTGGGCTTTCTCATTGAAAACATCCGGCCGGTCCCAGGAATAACGGTTGTAACCGGTGTTAATGATCAGGATGTCGCCTTCCTTCACATCCACTTTTTTCATGATCATTTCAGGAGTGTAAAGATCGTAATCGCCGACCATATCTGAAATATCAGCCACAACCCCGACACCGCTCAGCTCTTTCAAGGGAATATCCGCAATGGCCCGCCCGCCGGAGTGAAAAGCGGTCTCCCCCACCAGGTGAGTACCCACGGTGTTGCTCCAGTTCAAAATCTGGCCGTTGGCGCCCGCGCCGCCGCCGTAAGCGCCGGTTACCCGCTTGAAGAAATGGATCTCCAGCGATTTGTCACCGGGGAACGGCGGGGTGAAGATGCTGCAGCCCTGGGTTAAGTCATACAGCTTGGCTTCAGCCATCATCTTGATAAACTTTTCTCTTTCCATATGCATGTACCTCCTAAAAAGAATTTATTTGCAGGACGATACTCTAATGCCCTCGGCACTTCACCACCTTGGTAAAACAAAGAGCGTTTCTGCAAGAGTTTTCTACAATCACATTAAATTCACCTGCATTGTAAAACTATTAAAATACTGCAGCATGTTCATGCTTGACAGGTTATGTTCAGTGATATTTTACCCTAAAAACCCTTCAAAATCAATGAAAGGAGGCAATGTCCTTTTAAGCTGCGGGTCTGGGAGTACTCGATTCTTGAATATAATTTACAGGAAACAGGGCACCGCTGGTAGAAATAGTACACCGGATGGTAATGGTAATTGAGGAGGGACATTTATGGCTTACGATGTAGACTATGTACGGCGGCAGTTCCCGGCTCTTTCTTTGGAGGTGAGCGGCTATCCTGCAGTTTATCTGGACGGCCCCGGGGGAACCCAGGTGCCCCAACGGGTGATCGATGCCGTGGTCAATTACCTGGTGCGCTGCAACGCCAATGCCGGTGGGCCGTTTCATACCAGCCGGGAAAGCGACCGTATCTTGAAAGAATCACGCCTGGCGGTGGCCGACTTTTTGGGGGCGGAGGCCGACGAGGTTTCTTTTGGCCAGAATACCACCACCCTGATGTTCCAACTGGCTCTAGCCCTGGGTAGGGATAAACAGAAAGAAAGAAATGAGATTCTGATCACTGAACTGGACCACGAAGCCAACCGGGGTCCGTGGGAAGCGTTGGCGCAATGGGGCTTTACAATCCGGGAAGTACGGCTGGATCCGGCGGGCTGCACCATCGATATGGATGACTTTCAAGCCAAGCTGTCGGAGCGGACTGCGGTGGCTGCTTTCGGCTACGCCTCAAACGGGGTGGGCACTGTCAGCGATGTCAAACAGATGGTGAATCTGGCCCACAGCGTCGGGGCGCTGACGGTGGTAGACGCCGTGCATTACGCCCTGCACGGCCCCATTGACGTGAAGGCGCTGGATACAGATTTTCTGCTCTGCTCCGCTTATAAGTTTTTCGGCCCCCACCTCGGTATATTTTACGGCAAGAAAGAAGTGTTCCAGACATTGCAGACTTACCGGCTCAAGGTGCAAAGCGAAGCAATCCCGTACCGCATGGAAACGGGTACGCTGAACCACGAAGGCATCGCCGGAGCCCGGGAAGCGGTAGAATTTATTGCCGATCTGGGCCGGCGCTTCGGCCGGGTGCGGGATGATGCGGCCGGCAGTGAACGGCGTAAAGCCATTGTCTTGGGAATGGAGTCGATGGAAGAGTACGAGCAGCCCCTGGCCCGCCGCTTGATCGAAGGGCTGTCGGAGATGAAAAAGGTGAAGGTGCACGGCCCCTCTGCCGGCAGCCCGCGCACCTCAACGGTTTCTTTCACAGTCGATAGGATGCATTCCGAACGGGTTGCCGAACTGCTCGGAGAGAAGGGGTTTTTCGTCTGGGCCGGCCATTTTTACGCCATCCGTCTGGTGGAGCGGCTGGGCCTGCAGGATCAGGGCGGCCTGGTCCGGATCGGTTTATCGCCTTATAACACTGCGGGTGAGATCGAGCGGCTGCTGGATGAAGTCGGCCGCATGGCCCGGTAATATTACAGTAACAATACAAAGTGTACAAAGAAATGGTGCGCCTGGTAGGATTTGAACCCACGGCTAACGGATTAGAAGTCCGCTGCTCTATCCCCTGAGCTACAGGCGCACGCACTATTATCTTACCCTAAAAACCCTTTGAAATCAATGGTATTCGGGAATGAGCCATTTGCGCTGCACCCCTTTTTTACAAGAAAAAGCGATATTTTGAGTTAGCAATCCACCTAGTTAAGGCAGTTTGCCCTTCACTGACGCCGATTAGGGTGCTTTCGTTCGGTAAATTTAGCGTATTTGCCGAATGACTGCTGATTTTACGTAGATCCCTGCCTTGGGCCTTACTTTTCTTTAAAATAAGAGTTATTTAAGCCGCCTTTACAAGGCTGCGCATCTGCTCCATCTTGTTTTCTTTGATTTTCCCCAGCGCCATGGCCAACATCACGCAAAGAGCTAACCCGACACGCAATTGCATTTTATCAAGTCCCCGGATGTAGTGCTTCTCAAAGCCAAAAGATACATCAAGCCTGCTGTTAACCCGCTCCACGGACGTAACCATATTGTAGAGAGTTTTCCACTTGTAGCTCGAACGAGCCACAGGGGTGAAAACACGGCGGTCTTCTTTTAACGGGATCCGTATCGCTAACGGCTAAATGCCCAGGATGTCGGCACCTTGTCAAGGCCGCACATCACCCGTAGTTGGGCGTTGCGATCAAGCTCTCTAATTAGGGTTTCCTGCACAAGCAAAAAATCCCGTAAAATAAGGACATTTGGCCCTTTTCATGATATAATAGTGCAAGGTAAATTCTAGTTATCCCTCCAAAACCTTGCACTTGAGGTGGTTCAATTGTA
>JBFMGD010000040.1:0-27246 GCA_040751775.1 Bacillota bacterium
ACTTATTAGAGAAAAGGGGATAAAGCAACCCATCCTTGTGTTGGGCGAGTTCCCGCCCAGGCATATTAAAGAAGCATTAATCAACAATTTGCGCTTAACGGTTTATACGGAAAAATTTGCCTCTGAAATTTCGGAACATTCTGCTAAGCTTGGAGTTGTTGCCAATATTCACGTCAAGGTTAATACGGGGCTGAACCGGACCGGTCTTTCTCCCGGCCTGGCTCTTGATTTTTTTACCGGCCTGTCACAACTGAAAAATATCCGGCTGGAGGGTGCATATACTCACTTCTCGCACGCATACTTATTCGGAAATCCGGAAACAAGGCGCCAATTACAGTCCTTTCTTCACATTATTGGGGAGGTAAAAAAAAGAGGTTTGCATATCCCGTTGCTTCACGCGGCTAATACTCCCGCTGCCCTGACACTTCCCGAATCCCATTTGGACCTGGCAAGAATTGGAGTGGGGTTGGTGGGGCTTTACCCGGGGGAGGAGTTTAAAAAAACAGTACCGCTGCTTTTTCCCCTGACATGGAAATCATATATTTGTTTTGCTCATAAAGTTAGAGCTGGGGAAGGGGTCGGATACGGCGGCTGCTACAGGGCGGAAAGAGATATCATTATTGCCACCCTGCCCGTGGGTACCACCGACGGTATGCGAAAAAAGTTCGAAGGCAGAGCTTTTGTACGGGTACGGGGAAAGCTGTGTAAAATAATCGGCGTTAATATGGAGATGACGATCATTGATTCCGGAGGGCTGGAACCTCTGGAAGCCGGCGATGAGGCGCTCATCTTAGGGGGAGAAAATGAAAACTTTATTCATCCCGAAGAACTGGGTCACTGGGTGGGAGAAGACCCGGAAGAGCTTCTCTGTCAGCTTAGTTACAGAATTCCCCGGCTGTATATTACTTGACAACGATAAAAGCATGCTGTACATGCAGCGTATTTGTATATTGATCACTGGCAAACCGATGGGAGAAGTGGATTAAAATGAGGGAACATATCGATAAAAAAGCGGAAGAGATCCGGGAGCAGATTATTGAGTGGCGGCGGGATTTCCACCGGCACCCGGAGCTGGAGTTACAATGCGACCGCACGGCTGAAGTGGTGAGCCGGCAACTGCAACGCTTGGGTTTAGAAGTTAAAACAGGCCTGGCCGGATCCGGTGTAACCGGGCTACTGACCGGGAGCAGACCGGGACCTGTTGTGGCCCTGAGACTGGATATGGATGCACTTCCACTGGAAGAACAAACAGGGTTGCCTTTTGCCTCTACCCATAACGGGGTTATGCACGCCTGCGGGCACGACGGCCATACGGCTATCGGTTTGGGTGTAGCCACAATCCTGGCTGGTTTAAAGGAGGCCCTACCGGGATCAATTAAATTTATTTTTCAACCGGGCGAAGAGTTTCCCGGTGGCGCAAAGATCATGATTGAAGAGGGCGCCCTGGCAGATCCCGCTCCGGAAGCGATTTTCGGCGCCCATATTTTCCCCGGCCTGCCCATGGAAAAAATAGGGTTGTGTTACGGCACAATGACGTCCCGAAACGACGAGTTTTTCATTACCCTGAAAGGTGTGGGAGGGCACGGGGCCTACCCCCACAATTGCAAAGACCCGATTGTAGCAGCCGGCCACCTTATTCTCGGAATCCAGAACATTGTATCCAGGAGTATAAACCCCCTGGAGCCCCTGGTGATAACCATCGGGGCCATAAACGGCGGCGCAGGCTGCAATGTCATACCGGAGAAAATATCACTTAAGGGCACCATCAGGAGCATCAACGAAGAAATACGGAAAACCGCCCATGAAAGACTGAGGCAGGTTCTGGAGGGAATTAAAACAGGGCAGGGCGTGCATTATGATCTGGAAATTATCCCCGGAGATCCCCCCCTCAAGTGCGATCAAGACCTTACCCGGTTTGTTGAGGAAGAACTGGGCCGGTTAATTTCTCCTGAAGACCTTATTCACATTTCATCTCCCTCTCTGGGAGCGGAGGACTTCGCTTTTTATTCGGAGCTTATCCCCGCCGTGTACCTGCGTTTGGGGTCATATGACGCGGTAAACGGTCATATTAACCCCCTGCATACCGCGTATTTTACGTTTAATGAAGAACTGATGATCAAGGGAGCAAAAATACTGGCTGCCCTGGTGGTCCGGTACCTGGAGAAAGGGCGCCGCTGAAAAAATGTTCCCTTTTTTAAATACAGAAAGGAGGTGAATCATCGCGAAACCGTGAAACAGCAAAATCACGATTTGCCAAAAAAATAAAAGGGAGGTATATCAATGGTAAGTAATACTGGAACATTGAACCCGTTGGAAATTCAGCCTTTTAGAAACCTGAGTTTTTGGCACATCTGGGCTTTGGGTGTTGGCGCTGTGGTGGGTGACGGTATTTTCCTTTATATCGGGTATGCAATAGAGTTGGCAGGTCCTGCCTCAATTATAGCTTTTTTAGTTGCGGGAATTTTTCAGCTTTTCTTAATGATGGCCCTGGTAGAGTTGGCTGTGGGCATGCCTTCAGCCGGAGCCATGGGTACCTGGGTTGAACGGTTCATGGGACCGTGGTGGGGCTACCTGGCCGGCTTTTGCTGGGCCTTTGCCTGGGTTATTGTGGGCGGCGCCGTATCCCTGGCCCTGGGGCGCTTTTTGTCGTACTATTTCCCGGTCCATGAGCTTATTCTGGCTGGAATTGCCATCACCATTTTTGCCCTCTTAAACATATTCGGAGGCCTGGTGGCTGCCAGCACTCAGCTGTGGATGACACTGGGTATCGTGGGTATTATGGCGGCCCTGGCCATTTTCGGACTGCCCGAAGCCTTAAAGGGCTTTCCGGAGAACTTTGTCCCGTTTCTCCCCTATGGTTTTAAAGGCATGATGCTGGCTCTTCCCATTGGTGCTTATGCCTATATGGGTACAGCCTGCCTGTGCACGGCAGGCTCGGAATGTAAAAGCATTAAAGACTTACCGAGGGGACTTATCTGGGCCAGCGTTACCTTTATAATTCTCTACACCTTCGCCAAGTTTGTCGTTCTGGGAATTGTACCCTGGGATCAGTTAAGCATGGTGGAATCCATATATGTAACCGCCGCGGAAAGAGTTTTTGGAGGCGTGGCGGCCGGGGTCGTCAATTTCGGCGCCATACTGGCCGCAGCCACCTGCCTGCTGATGGGCACCCTCTATTCGGCATCCCGGATCTTCTTTGATGAAGCCCGGAAAGGAATGATGCCGGCCATCTTCGGGTACCTGCATCCAAAATACCGCACCCCTGTCTGGGGAATCAGCATCATCTGGATATTTAACATTGCCTGGATTATCATCGCCTACTGGAACACGGATTTCGTGTACATTACCCTTACCATGCAGTTCGTGGTGGCGGCCTTTATCTCCTACGGGCTCTCTATCGCGGCAGCCATAATGTACCGGAAACGTTTCCCCGACGAGGTAGGCAAACTGCCCTTCAGGATGCCTGTGCCCGTATTAACATTTACGCTGGCCATCGGCGGCACCGCCATTACCGCTTACTATACCCTTTATGGGTCACCACAGGTTATTCCCCTCTCCCTGGTATGGATTATACCCCTCTACCTGTGGTACAGGTGTCGGGCAAAATTAATCAAGACAGATGTGCATACCGGTTCGTAAACAATCCGAGGGAGGCAGTTATTGCTGCCTCCTCTCCCTCATTTAATTTTGGAAAGGAAGAGTATCATGAAAACAGTTGAACAAATCCTGGCAGAAGTAAAAGAAAAAAACATCGAATTAATACGCTTCTTATACACTGACAACGATTCCGTGATACGCGGTTACACCACCACCGGCAGCGAGCTGGAATCCGACTTAATGACAGGCCATTCGTATACCAAAGGCATGGCCTTTTTCAGCGCCCTGGATATATTGGGCCCGGACACCAAGTACACCGGAACGGGCGAATTCAGCGCGGTGCCCGACCTGGATACCTTCAGAGTGCTTCCCCATGTTCCCAACACCGCCAGCGTACTCTGCGACTTTGTACAGAAGGACACCCATGAGCCCACGGGCCTTTGTTCCCGCAGTATCCTTAAGCAGTATTTATCCGAACTGGAATTTGAGGTTAAAATAGCTTGCGAAAATGAATTCTATCTTCTGAAAAGAAATGAAACAGGCAAACTGGTTCCTTTTGATAACAGTATCTGTTTCGCCACCACCGGAATGAACGAAAGCCATAATGTGATATTAACCATTATCCGCGCCCTGCAGGAACAGGGAATTATTGTGGAAAAGCATTACCCGGAATACGGGCCGGGGCAGCATGAAATAATCATTAAGTATGATGACGCCCTGAAAGCCTGCGACAACCAGATCTATTTCCGGGAAACTGTCAGGGGCATGGCCAGGGTTCATGGGCTGGTCGCTTCATTCATGCCCAAGCCGTTTGAAGACCTGGCCGGAAGCGGCTGCCACCTGCATGTGAGCCTCTGGAAAAACGGCAAAAACATATTCTACGACCCCAAAGACGAGATTAAACTGAGCGATACAGCCAGGTACTTTATCGGCGGCGTGTTGAAACACATCAATGCCCTCCTGGCATTCACCGCGCCCATTGTAACATCTTACAAGCGGCTGATCCCCCATAACTGGGCCTCCGCTTATTCCTGCTACGGACTTGACAACAGGGAGGCCGCTATCCGCGTGGTTTCCGGAATGAAAGGGAAAGAAGAAAAAACCACTCATTTTGAATTTAAACCCGCCGATGGAACCTGTAATCCCTACCTTGCCCTGACGGCGTTGCTGGCCGCCGGAATGGACGGCATCAAGAATAAAATTGATCCGGGCCAACCTGTTGTTGGAGACCCGGATAATATGTGCCCGGAAGAAAGAAAAAAAAGAGGGATTACACGGTTTCCCGATACCCTGGGAGAAGCCATCAAGGCGCTGGACGAAGATAAATTATTTGAAAAAGTATTCGGCAAGGAAATGTATAAAGAGTATATCACCATGAAGTACTACAACTGGATTCAGTTTGCGCGACATGTTACTCAAAAAGAAATTGACAAGTATGCGGAGATCTTTTAAAGCCATTAAGGGGGGAGGAACATGGACGGTAAACTAATGGATTGGATCGAACGGGATGAAAAAGCCCTGGGGTCCTCCATGAAAATCAGGCTGTTTCCCCTGGTAGCCGCGGAAGCCAGGGGAAACAGGATTATTGACGTGCAGGGTAAAGATTATGTTGATTTCTCAGCCAACTGGGCCGTGGCGAACACCGGGTACAGCCACCCGAAAATCGTTAAGGCAGTCAGTGACCAGATGGCCAAAAACAGCTTTACCTCTTTTACCACAGTAATTTCGGAGCCAACAGTGGAACTGGCGGAGAAGCTTATTGAAAAAGCCCCGGGAAATTTCAGCAAGAAGGTGTGGTTCGGGCTGTCGGGTTCCGATGCCAATGATTGCATCGCCAAACTGGTTCCTCTGGCCACAGGCCGCCCCCGCCTGATCTCATATTTCGGCTCGTATCACGGGCAGACCATGGGCTCCCTTTCCCTCTCGGGCCATACCGCCCAGGCCAAATTCATCGGCGGCGGCAATATAACGAAAATACCGTACCCGTACTGTTACCGGTGCCCCTTTGACAAAGATTCAAGGGATTGTGAGTGCTTCTGCCTCAGTTTTCTGGAGAAATGCATTTTTACATCGGTATCTCCCCCGGAAGATACCGCCGCTATTGTCGTGGAAGCCATTCAGTGTGATGGCGGCAGCGTTGTGCCGCCCGATAATTACCTTGGAATGCTTCGAAAGATTTGCGACAATAACGGGATCTACCTGGTATTCGACGAGGTGAAAATCGGCATTGGCCGTACCGGAAAATTCTTTGGTTTTGAGCATTTTGGCATTGAAGCGGATGCCATAGTTTTCGGCAAACCGATAGCTTCGGGGATGCCCTTAAGCGGCGTGGTGGGGAGAGCGGAAATTCTCGATGCGGTTGTGGCAGGCCACCTGTTTACCACCGCGGGGAATCCCGCCAGCACCGCCGCGGGGTTGGCCACCCTTGATGTTATCGAGGAAGAGGAACTGATGACAAACGCCCGGGTAATCGGCAACTATATGCTGGATAAACTAAAAGAGATGAAATCAAGATATTCCCTCATCGGCGACGTTCGCGGCAAGGGCTTGGTAATGGGAGTGGAACTTGTCAAAGACAGGGCCACCAAAGAACCTGCCTCCCGGGAAACGGCAAAGGTGTGTTATAGAGCTTTTCAGAAAGGCCTGATAATTTTTTACGTGGGGCTCCACTCCAATGTTCTTGAATTTACACCTCCTTTAACCCTTACCAGGGAAGAAGCCGACGAAGGCTTGGCAAAACTGGAAGAGGCCCTGGATGACGTTTCCCAGGGAAGAGTAAAAGATGCAGAGGTGGCGCGTTTCGCGGGGTGGTAGCAGGCGCATACTTACAATTTGCGGAGGAAAAATATGGACCTGACCAGAATTCCGGTAATTGACAACCACTGTCACCTGTTTAGCCTTTCGGGCAGCGATCAGAACCTTGTTAAAACCCTCAGCCTGTCTTTGCACGATATGCCTGAGGAACAGCTCACAAGCACCCTTATCTACCGGAAGGTACTGAAGGAACTGGGAGAGCATCTGGGTGTGTCAGGCAGTGAGAAAGAGATACTGAAAAAACGACAATCCACCATTGAAGAAGACTATAAAAGCTATGTGTCACGTCTCTTCACAGAGGTTTTTATGCATACCCTGCTGGTTGATTTAGGCTACAAACCGGCCGAAGTCAGCCTGGAAGAATTTGAAGATTTGGTCCCGTGTAAAATACGGTATGTCTACCGCATTGAAACCGTGGTTGATGAAATGTGGCGGCAGGGACTTTCCCTTGCTGCAGCCGAAGAAAAATTCTACGAGGCACTGGCCGAAGCTAAAACATCCCTCAGTCCGGTGGCTTTTAAAAGCATTATCGGTTACCGGACAGGACTTGACATTCGCAAGGCAAATCGCGGCGAATTGAAAAAAGGGTTCAGGGATGAAAAAGAGTTCCGGGATTACTTTTTGCTCAAAGCTATTGAAAAAGCCGCGGAATACAACATACCGGTGCAGATCCACGCTTCTTTTGGAGAATCAAACATCAATTTGCTCGTGAACAATCCCCTCCTGCTCAAAAGGGTGTTTGAAGATCCTGACTACATGAAGACTGATATTGTGCTGGTGCATGGCGGTTATCCGTACAGTTTTGAAGCGGGTTACCTGGCCGCAATGTACCCCAATGTGTACCTGGACATGTCCGAAATGGTGCCCTTTGTCCCCCTGGGGCTCCGGCGTGGTTTGCGGGACATGGTTGACATGTGCCCGCTTAACAAACTTATGTACGGCTCCGATGGCTTTGTTTTACCGGAGCTGCACTGGTTGGGAGCGAAGGTGGCCAAGAAAGAAATTGGCCTGCTTTTATCTGAACTGGTGCAAGAAGGATATTTTGATCTGGATTATGCCCTGGCGGCCGCTGAGAATATCTTCTTCAATACGGCCAAAAAAGTATTCAGACTGCGGGATTAGCTGCTAAAGGGGAGCCTTCCCGGAAGGGCTCCCCTTTTTTGCGGGTTTCCATGCTAAATGCAGACTCCTGACCCAGACTCCTGCTGCAACAAAAAAATTAACCTAAAAACACATACCATGTCACCTGACTTAACTTGATACTCAGGAAAATTAATTGTTTCTCAGGCGCCTGTACAGAGTGGACAGGCTTATTCCCAGATGTTGAGCCGCCTGTTCTTTTCCCTGTGTCGTCCACCCAAACCTGTTTACAGCTTCCAGCACCGCATTTTTCTCAGTAGACTTGGAGAGGATTTTTAAATTTATATCATGATGTTCCTTCTGTACGTCTTTATTTTCAATCAGCCGTTTAGGAAGATCTTCTAAAATAATGTTGCTGGCAACCGCCATGTTAATAGCACATTCTATAACATTTTCCAGCTCCCGCACATTCCCCGGCCAGTTGTAATTATACAGCACCTGCTTTGCTTCCCTGGTAATACCGGTTACGTTTTTACCCATTTTGGAATTATATTTTTCCAGGAAGTACCTCATTAGTATCTCAATATCGTTTTTACGCTGCCTTAAAGAAGGTATACTTATGGATATTACGTTAAGCCGGTAGTACAGGTCGCTGCGAAA
Source organism: Bacillota bacterium (assembly GCA_040751775.1). Classification (GTDB taxonomy): domain Bacteria; phylum Bacillota; class Dethiobacteria; order DTU022; family DTU022; genus JBFMGD01. The sequence continues at coordinate 8,152 of JBFMGD010000040.1, forward strand.
TTCCCCTTTTGAAACCATATCCTCCAGATCCTTGTTTGTGGCAGCCACAATGCGAACATCAACCGGAATGGAGTCTATCCCGCCTACCCTTTCTATCCGTTTTTCCTGTAAAACCCGCAACAGTTTTGCCTGCAGGTAGAGCGACATATCCCCGATTTCATCAAGGAACATGGTCCCTCCCGTTGCCAGTTCAAACTTACCCGGTTTTCCGCCCTGCCTGGCTCCTGTAAACGCTCCTTCTTCATACCCAAACAGTTCACTTTCCAGCAGGGGTTCCGGGATGGCTGCGCAGTTCAAAGTAATAATGGGGCCGTTTCTGCGCATGCTTTCCGCGTGGATAGCTTGGGCGAATATTTCCTTCCCGGTGCCGCTTTCGCCCCTGATTAGAACCGTGGAACTGCTTAAGGAGACTTTCTTAGCCTCAGCCACAACCCTGCAAAATTGCTCGTCTTCTCCCTGGATATCCTCAAAGCTAAAATTGGACTTGTGCCCAAGCATTTTGTACACAAAGCTTCTTATTTCCGAAATATCCCGGAATGTGGCCACAACCCCTTCCACCTTATTATTATTCCATAAAGGTTTGGCCGTAACAACATAATGCAGGGCGCCCCCGTTTAAGTTCTGCCGTATCTCCTGGTCGGTAAAGCCTGTGCCCGTTTCCAGCACCTCAAGCAAGGGCATACTGGGGAAAAGTTCATTGATATGGCGGAGCAAAGCATCCTGCGCTTTTGTCTTGGTAATTTTCTCAGCCGACGGATTGAAGTGGGTGATAACACCCCTTTCATTTATCACCATTATGGCTTCATTAACCGAATTCATGATGGCCTGCAACTGGTTGAGGACCAGGCCCACCTGGTCGCTTTTTTGTTTTTCCGCCACTTTCCCGGCTATTAATTCACTCATTCTTTCCAGGTATTCAAGGTAAACCTCTTGCATATTTAAAAAGTTGCTTCTTTGTTCCTTGGTATAACCCTCCGCCGTTATAACCCCGATTACACTTCCGTTAAAGATAATGGGGCAATCAATCTCAACTGTTTCCGGGCAGTTGCGGTACTTGGGACAGGGCCTGCACAGCGTGTGTTCGCCCGGATTTGGTATAACCAAAGGTTTCTGGGTTCTGAAAATTTCCGGTAAAATAAAACTGGGTTCCATCCGCAAACCGACACGACTGCCGTAAAATCGGGTGCCGCCGATAATTTTGAAGTATTCATCGGTAATGACCACTTCAATTTGCAACACTTTTCCAATGGCTTCCGCAACTCTTTGTATTGTATCCCGGATTTCATACAGTAATGTCAGATAGGATCACCTCTTTCAGTTCTTCGGCTATGTCTTGTGGAACAGTGCCATCCTGAATATACCCCCCGTAGTTACACCTTCATGTAAATAATAATTTAAGCACCTGCGTGGCAGCGTTAAATTCAGGGTTACACCCAACCCCGTGCTTTTATGGCTTTGCTGAGCTTGAGTAAAGCGTTGATCCATGCGGCATTGCGTAAGGTGGTATTTTTATCCCGCGAGGTATTCACGGTTTCTTTATAGGCCTTGACAATTCTTTGTTTAAGCCTGCCCATAACCATTTCCAAATCCCAGTAATCGTCGGTCAGACCCTGTATTCTTTCGAATGAGCAGACTATGGCTCCCCCGCAGTTTGCCAGAACGTCGGGCACAACCTGGATACCCCTTTTCCCCAGGATCTTTTCCGCTTCCGGAGTAACCGGGCCATTTGCCGCCTCAACGATCAGGCCGGCCTTTATATTTTCCGCATTTTGGGATGTGATTACGCTTTGTACCGCCGCCGGAATCAAAATATCACATGGCAGCTCCAGTAAATCTTTATTCGATATGGGCTCGCTCCCTGGAAACCCGCCAACAAAACCGGTTTGCTCAACGTGTTCCTTTAACCGCTCAATATCTATGCCTTCACTGTTATAGATACCGCCCTTAATATCACTTACCGCCACAATTTTAAAACCTTCCCTGTAAAGGTGGAACGCGGCAACACTGCCCACATTGCCGAAACCATGTAGGGCTACGGTGGCATCCTTTTTAATACCCAAATCTCGTACTATCTCCATTATAACATAGAACACCCCGGTGCCCGTGGCCTCGGCGCTTCCCACGGTGCCGCCAACCTCGGCAGGTTTATCGTTTATGGCCGCGGGGCTGTGAAAACCCATGATCTCTTCATATTCGTCCAGCATCCAGGCCTGGGTCTTGGCCGATGTGCCGATATCCGCGCCGGGCACATCCACCCAGGCTCCCTTCAGGGGCAATCTACGGATATAGGCCCGGGTGAGCCTCTCCAGTTCATTTTCAGTCAGCTTGGAAGGATCAACTTTTATGCCTCCCTTGCCTCCTCCGGCCGGGATCCCCCCCACGGCGTGCTTTATTGTCATCCAGAAACCGAGGGCTTTTACCGTATCCAGGTCCAGGTCAGGCACATACCGGGTACCGTTTTTAACCTGGCCAAGGGCATCGTTGTAATGCACTCTATACGCCGTAAATATCTCCAGCCGGCCGTCATCCATCTTAAAAGGAATGGTAAACTGAAATATCCCTTTGGGTTCACTGAGAATCCGCACCACATCATGATCTATTCCCATGATTGCGCATGCTTCCCGTAATGTGGTCAGCGCGGTTTCAAATGGATTATCGTTCATTAATCAGCCCTCCTGTCTAGCTATTCATTTTTTTAAGGATAGTCAGCCGCATTTTTTAGGGTTCCGGGATCGATAAATCCTCCCTGTAATCGTTAAAAACCAGGCCGTGGCCGCTTTTTTCACACCATTCTTTGCAGATTTGCGCGTATTTAACTTTCACCTTTAACAGGTAATCCTGGTAATCCGGTTCCTTCCAGGGATTGTACAGGTCACACTCGTTTTTCCCCGGCTCGAATTTGAAATACACAGGCGCGCATATCCTGGCAATATCTCCCGCCTCCACATGGCGCTGATGCCCGCCCATGGATTCAACAATACTGATATACACATCGAGAGGTATGTTTACGACGCTCCTGATCGATGCCAGCATGGAAAGAGAGAGGTCCGCCAGGGGATTAAAACTGTCTGCGCCCAATTCGGAAAGGAGCTTCCCGCCGGTGGCGTTGCCATGCCCGGCAAAAACAGAAACTTTAAACTTAACATTTTTGGGTATGGCGCCTTCCTGGCGCATCCTGGCAACCAGGGACAGCAAGCCCTCGTCGGTAATCAAGAACCCCCTGATCCCCGCCTCCAGGCAGCGATCGAATTCCTTCAACCAGTAGTAAAGGTTGTCATGGCCCCTGATACGCATCCCGGAAACATACCCTTCGGGGGTTACAAACTGCCGGCCATTATCCCAACCCCTGCTGGGAACCGGATTTAACAGCACTTCAATTTTACTTTCAGCGCCGATGCGGGCATAGTGCTTCAGTTCGCTGGTGTCGAGCAAGGCAGAGCCGCCGACAGTCCCTATAACCCGGTGTATGGGCATATTGCGTTTTTCCGATTCGGCAAGCATTGATTCAAAGTTGGAAGCACACTCCACGCCGGCTATCTCCATACGGTAATGGGCGCCGCCGGGGAAGGTTAGCTTTGATTGTGGCAGGTCATGCCTGTCCCTTAAGGGAAAATCGGTCTTTTCGGTTATGAATTGTTCAATTTTGCTGAAAGGCATTCCACAAACCTCCTGGTTCAGTTAAATTCTCCGAATAATTTCTGAAACTCCTCATCGCTGTCCAGGGCGTGATACACATGCTCATCCTGCGGGAAAACGCCTTCTTTCACCTCTTTGACATATTGCGCGAACGCATTGGTTTCCACTTCAGCCACATTTGCATATTTCTTAACAAATTTAGGTGTGAAGGCCTGAAACTTGCCCAGCATATCGCCGCTGATGATCAGCTGGCCGTCCGCGGGCCCGGCGCCGATGGAATACACAGGTATACGCAGGTGCCGCACCAGAAACCCGGTTAAGACAGGGGGAACCGCTTCCACCAGGATGGAAAACGCGCCCGCTTCCTGAACTGCCAGGGCGTCTTTAATAACCTCGCGGGCGCTGCTGATATCCCTGCCCTGTGCTTTAAAGCCCCCCAATACTCCCGAACTCTGCGGCGTCAGGCCGATATGCCCCATGACCAGGATTCCCGCGTCATTGATCGCTTTTATCCTACTGTGTACCCTGACGCCTCCCTCCAGTTTTATACAATCCACCGCCGCTTCCTTCAGAAAACGAACCGCATTATCTACCGCCTGTGTATCCGATGCCTGGTAAGATCCAAAGGGCATATCACCGACCACCCAGGTGTTCGGGGCGCCCCTCCGTACCGCCCGGCAATGGGCCAGGCAATCTTCCATGGTAACGGGGATAGTTGAATCGTAGCCCAGGAGAACCATCCCCAGCGAATCGCCAACCAGAACCATATCCATGCCCGCTTTTTCAGCAAATAAAGCGGTTGGATAATCATAGGCGGTTACCCAGGCAATCTGCTTCCCTTCTTTCTTCATGTTGTAAAAATCGATAACACTTTTTTTCTTGACCATAGCGTTCTCCTTTCTTTTCCTGGCAGCCGGGCAGTTTCTTACCGGCTAGATTATTCACCATCACTGCCTGGTTTTCCTGCTGGATGATCATTTTTTTCTATTTTCCTAAATGCTATTCTGTATATCAGAACATATTCAACACATAAATATATTTATCTCTAATGATGTTCAGTAAGAATTTTATAGCCATTTTGCATCATGTTGGGAATTTTTCGCTTCAAGTATGCGCAAATAATTTGTTTCTGTATTTAGAATATGATATTATTTAATAGAAATTGCTTAAAGGTAGGTGCAAACAGGTAGAAACCACTCATAAAGCAAAGTATCCCGTGCTAACCCTGGAAAAAGCGTTGGAAATAATCGAGCAACTGAAAAACTGCAACAGTGACGGCCTGGGAATCAGCTTTCTGAGTGATACGCTGGGCCTGGGAAAGAGTACTGTGCATCGCATTCTCGATACGTTAATGACTTATGATTTTGTAGAAAAGTGCCCGAACAGCAGCAAGTACCGCCTGACCTGGAAACTGTTTGAAATCGGCAGCACCATTCCCAGGCAGCGCAATCTGGATTACTTCGATACGAAGATACTGCACGAGCTTTGCGGCAAATATAAGGAAACCGTTAATTTAGCCATCAGGGTACGCAATAAAGCGGTAATAATATCGAAAGTGGACCCCCAGGATGTGCCCGTTAAAGTAAACTTGGGCGTGGGGGAACATGATCCACTGCATGCAACAGCACTGGGCAAAGTTTTAATATCCGAACTGGACAGCGACGAACTCCTGGCCATTTTCGGTGGAGAGCAGTTGGAACAATATACCGGCAACACAATTACTTCCCTGAATGAACTGGCCTCTCACCTGGCCAAGGTCAGGGAAGCGGGGTATGCATTTGATCTGGAGGAATATAGCCCCGGTTTAACCTGTCTTGCCGTTCCGATACGCAATTATACCAACCAGGTTATTGCCGCCATCAGTATCAGCGGCCCGTCATTCCGCCTGCAGCACAATAAAATAATGAGCATCATCGAAGACCTCAAGTCAACCTGCCGGGAATACTCCAATTACCTTGGAGCTTCCCGGGCAACCCAGGCGGACAGCTCTTCCCGCCCTGCAGTCGATGCGCCATTCGATACGGCAAAGCAGGATAAATAAAAAGCCCGGCGCCTGCCGGGCTGTGCAAGTTAAGCGTGTTAACTATCATTTCATTTAATTAAGCTGCTTGCGTCTTCTCCACTGGTTTGGTAAACAGGGAAACGACCACGTAGAAAACCAGGGAAACCAGCCCGCCGACTATGATCACCGGCACGCTGCCATAGACAAGCACCTTGGTAACACCCAGCAAACCGGCCACTGAACCGGCCAGGATACTGGCGACAGCCCCGGCAGCGGTGCCCCGCTTCCAAAATATATATCCAAATTCAGTGCTTGCTACAATTACAACACTACAACACTAGACACATGTCTTGTGTTGAAATACGGTTACGGTTGATTTCAGATATATCAGCCGAAAAAGAGAGCAGGAGGTCATTGTTCCTGCCCGCGTTGCTTTTGGGTTTTGTTACGAGCGTCCATTTCTTTTCCCGTGTGGTAAAATCCACGCTGGTGAAGTTCTGTATCTAAGATGTAGTCCTCATTTTGGTATGCTTCCCGTACCATTGCATAGACCTGTCATGCGTTTTTGACTTCATGATCATCCTGCATTCAACACCCGAAAATTTTCCGTATCGCCTAATTATGCAGAGAGCTAACAAATCAGAAAAATAATGTAACTGCTCGTATGCCTAGTCAAGGCTGGAACGTTCAGCGGGGGAATAGACCCGCCGGGGCAAGAGTCAGAACCCCGTAACTTGGGCAGCAGGGCGGCGGGAAACCAATGTTCTGGTGTCTGCCGACAAAAGCCCAGGCGCTCAGCACAGGAAGCGGTGCGCAGGGTGGCGACAGCCATAGCCCAGGGCAAAACCACAGTTCTTGACCTGGATGTTATAAGGCACTTTATTTATATTTAATTTAGTGGGTTTTTTGTCACATTATTTTATGTTTAATTTTATTTCTGGGCAAAATAACGTGATTCCGCGGGGCGGCGCCGCTAAAAACCTGAACTCCACCCGGCAGCCCACCCGCGCCACGTACCAGGGCAGGCGGTAATCATGAATCATTGCCGCGATGCTTTGCTCCATGCGCCTGGCCAGAGGGATCATGCGTTCGAAGGACTCTTCGCGGGCTAAAAGCTGCTTGACTCTCTCCGGCGTAATCGCCGCCACGGTGGCTTTTCTTAGCTCAGAAATATGTCTTCTTAATGAATTAATCTTCTTGGATGACATGGGGGGGCTGGGGTAACCCGGCTGAGATAGAACATGTTACTGTTCTGACCCTTGGACCTGATCTGGGTAATGCCGGCGGAGGGAACATACAAAGCCTTGCTTTAGAGCAAGCTGTTGCCGATGCGGCGGCGGCTTTTTTTGTTGCAGGTATGGGGCGACACTGCCGCTACACGTAGGGAGGAAAAATCAATGCCGGTTTGCAATGTCAGTCTGCAAATTATTCCCATTGTGCCGGAAGAGAAAGTCTACCCGATAGTGGACCGGGTCATCTCGCTAATTATAAATTCAGGAGTGAAGTATACCGTCGGGCCGATGGAAACCACCATGGAAGGCGAATTCGATCAGTTGCTGGCGATCGTCAAGGAAGCCCAGTTGGTCTGTACGGCTGCCGGGTCGGAACGGGTCTTATCGGTGGTAAAGATCGATTACAGTACCATGGGTGTGACCATTGATGAAAAGGTGGGCCAATACCGAGCGTAGCCTGCCGGCAGCTTTACTGCTTCTGGCGTTGCTTGGGCTATGCGAACTGGTAAGCAAAGCAGCCGGTATTCCTGCCTACCGGCTGCCGGCGCCCTCTGCGATCGGAATAGCCCTGTATGATCATTTCGGGCTGCTGGCTTCGCATGCCCAAACAACCCTTGCCGCCGTGGCGGCGGGATTAATCCTGGCGCTGGCCGCGGCGCTCGCCTTCTCTATGTACCGCCTGCCCGCGCTGAAGCAGGCCCTTATTGCGGTCGTAATCCTGGTTTGCTTTTTTCCCCCGGCAGTCAACCTGATGGAAGGGCTGGAGCAGACTTCGCGCCCACTATCCGGCCGCTGCATCTCTTCAACTATCCGGTTTACTTTCTCCTTCACCCCTAAGCCTCCGTTTTTAAGTCTCTAGGTGACCCGGTGATCATCTTTCAGTAGTGTAACATAATAATTAATTATTTCACTTCTTCTGACAATGCCGATGAATACGTCATGATCGTCTACAACCGGCACAAAATTCTGTCCAACCGCCAGCGAAAGCAGATCCTCAATTTGCCAGTCAATTCTTACCGGCGCGTTTTTCATCCTCTGCGGAATATCGGTAAGCGGAATGGAATTTGTGCCCGCTATAGTTAAGCCCGGTGTATTCTTCAGCTTCCAAAGCAAGTCACCCTCGGTAATCGTCCCGACGTACTTCCCCTGTTCGTCAATAAGCGGTACAGCTGTGTAGCGGTGGTACTCCATTTTCTCCAGCGCCTGCCGCATCGTGCAGGTAACAGGTAGATAAACAACTTCATGTTTCGGCAAGAGAAAAAAAGCAATATTCATGAGTTATCACCTGGCGTTTAAGATTATTCAGTTTGGTCCCCGGAGACCCTTTCGTTGTCAATCAGGCCGCCGCACATAATTGTAAAACCGGCTTTCGCGTAAAACCCGGTTAGTGCCGGTTCAAATAAAACATTCATTGTTTTAATCCCGTCCGCCCTGGCCCGCGCCGCTACCATCTGCAGCAACCGCAGGCCGATCCCCTGACGCTGAAAATCCGGATGTACAATCAGATTGCGGATGTACGCATCATCAACAAAATCACTGATCACTTCAACAAAACCGACCAGCCTGCCGGCGGAAAAGCACCCGATCCGGAGGTAACAGCTGCCGGCGGATCGCCTGATTTTATCGAGCCGTTCATCCCAACCGACCGCCTTGCGGAGAAAGGCCAGCTCTGCCGCATCAATATCAGGTTTTTCCACATACACTAAAGTCAATCTGCTACCTCACCGGCTTGAATTTGTGTATGATCAACAATTTTTCTGCTCCCGGCGTAATCATTATATCATAACACTGGTTAGTTATTCAGAACTCAAAATACCCCACCGACCTGCTTTCAGCCGCTAAACCCGTTTACTTTCTTCGTTAACGGTTTGTTTGTTAACAGTGGACAGTGTTGTTTTTTAACGTTATAGTTATTATTGTATCGAAATCAAAACCTTACGGTCAAAGATTGGACTGTGACCGGAGAGGAGGGTTTCAGATGACACAACAGCACCATGTCGCCGACATGGGTGAAGAAAAAATCTCTAACCTGTTGATGCGTTTTTCTTTGCCGGCCACCCTGGCCTTGGCGGTAATGGCCTCATACAACATCGTGGATGCCGCTTTTGTCGGTCGATTGGGCAGCGACGCAATCGCCGCTTTGTCAATTTCGTTTCCGATCCAAATGCTATTTGGCGCTATCGGCGTCGGAACCGGTGTAGGCGCGGCATCGCTTATTTCCCGTTCCCTCGGGGCGCACAGAAATGAAGAAGCAGTGATCGCCGCCGGCCAGGTAATCATGATCGCGCTGGCGCTGGGCATCAGCACCACGCTGATCGGGCTTTTTGCACTGGAACCGCTGTTGATGTTTTTTGGCGCCACCCCGGAAATCCTGCAGCAAACTGTTGACTATATGCTGACCATTACCAACGGGGCGGTAATGCTGTTTATGATCATGATGTTAAACCAAACCGTCCGCGCGGAAGGAAACGCCATATTGCCGATGTTCGTGATGATCCTCTCCGCCGTGCTCAATATTGTCCTTGATCCAATTTTTATCTTTATGCTGGGGATGGGGATTCGCGGCGCCGCGATCGCCACGGTCCTGGCCAAAGCCATCGGCGCTGTAATCCTGTTATGGTATTATATTGCCGGCCGGAGCGCCCTTAAGGTACGTTTTAGCCACCTGCGGCCGCACGGTCAAACCATGCTCAACATTTACAAAGTGGGCCTGCCTACCTTGTTCCTGCAAATGTCGGCTAATATTTCGCTGATCGTCGCCAATCGGATTCTGGGCTCTTTCGGATTTCTCTCCATCGCCGTCATGGGGCTGGCTTTCAGGCTCCAGATGTTCGCCTTGATGCCGGCAATCGGTATTGCCCAGGGCATAATGCCGATCATCGGTTACAACTTCGGTGCAGACAAGCCTAAGCGGATTCGAGAAACAATGATCAAAGGCGCAATTTCCGCCACACTGCTGGTTATCGTCCTCGGATTGGCATTTTTCCTCTTCCCCCGGCTCTTTTTACGCGTTTTCAGCAACGATGCAGCGCTGCTGGCGGGAGGGATGGAGGCTATACGCATTATGGTGGTTATGTACCCCCTGCTCAGCTTACCGCTGATCGGAGGCGCCTTTTTTCAGGGCGTCGGCAAGGGAACACCGGCTCTGTTCCTGTCGCTGATGCGCCAGTTTATCGCCTATATTCCACTGCTGCTGCTTCTACCCCGCTTTTTTGGGCTGATCGGGATCTGGTTGGCCACACCGCTGGCTGACCTGCTCACCTTTCTATTGTCAATTATCCTGATCTCAAGGGAATTTAGACGTAGAACCGCTCAGATCGCGTCCGCTCCACGGTAAATTGTAGATCCAGGGGGATCCCCCCGACTTAGCGATTCTTATTCATTGAGACAATAAAGTAAATCAGTGTAACCGCCACGAGAGCGATCGCCACAATACCGGAGATATCAATAAATGCGGTACTGGTAAGAAGCAGATAAAGGAAAATACCGATTAGCGCCAGTGCGGGAAAAATCAACCGCAAGTAGCGGAAAATTTTCATCCAAACCCACCTCCGTCTATCGGGTATGATCAAAGGCGATCCGCTAATACCCGATCCGATTAAAAATAGCTTCCACATCCACAATCTTTCCCTTGCCAAGCGCCTCCAGGGCAATGGCGGTTTGGTCGGAAAAGAAACCGTCCGCCCCAAAAAAGGTAAGCAGCTTCATTTGCCAGGCGGCATTGATAGTATAGGGATGCACAATCAGTCCGGCCCGGTGAGCGGGGCCGACCTTCCAGGGCCAACCCAGGTATCCAACAGGCCCGATCCCCTGAGCGTCGGCGGCGGCCTGCTCAAGCAAGTTGCTCCAGCCTTGCTCCGACTCCGTCTCCTGGCTGATTAACAGCACCCGCGGCACATCCGGCGCCAGCTGCTTTAACCGGGCAATACTGCCGGGATAGAAAGACTGGAAAATGACCCTGGCTGGACCGGAGGCCGTATTTACCGTAGGGGCTCCCACCGCCTTGTTTAAGGCATCATTCGGATTGGCTATGGCCGCGGTACCGTCCAACCAGCCTCTTTTCCGTAATATCTCCACAATTTGCTCTTCATAGCCTGCTTGCCGGTCGGCCGATTTCGTCTCCAGGTATAGCCCCGGATTGTTGCTTCCGGATTCGGCAATATCAAGCAACTCTTCCAGGGTGATGATGTTTAGATTGACATATGTATTTCGAGCCAACTCGGGAAAGGTTTCATTAAACCAACTGCCCGTGTCCAGTTCCAACAACTCTTCATAAGTAAATGTTTCTAGTAAATCGTTTTTCCGTTCCGGAAATACCGTTGCCACATTTGTAGTCCGCTCCAGGGTGTCATCATGAAAAACAACGATTACACCGTCGGCCGTGCGCTGTAAATCAGCCTCCAGGTAATCCGCCCCCATCTCCCGGGCCATTAAGTACGCGGGTTCAGTGGCTTCGGGAGCGATAAACGACGCTCCCCGGTGCGCCACCAGCGCCCGGTATGGAATCTCAATTTCCCGGGCAATTTTCTTTCCACCTGCCGGCGGGCTGATTACAGCGCTGGCTGCCAATACCAATAAAACCAAAACCACCGGGATCAGAATAGCTATGCCCAGCATGCGTAACACCTTCCTCATAATGACCCTCCTTTTAATTTCCAGGGTAGCGGCAGCAACCCTAGACGCAATTTGTGATCCTAAGAAATCCTTTGCTATTAATTCTCCGTACACCGCCTTTTCCCTACCCGTAGATCTAAAAATCTTTGGAATTATTCTTAATATTTACCCAGCCGTACCGCCGCACACCTAAACCGCAGCGAATAAGGAGAAACAAGTATTGTAGTATTAAAAGGATTTTTAATAAATTTGTAGAAAGAAACAACATGTACGTACCTATAATGGCAAATTGTACGGGAGGAGATACAAGATCATAAACGAATGGGTGTCTGCCGGACTTGTGCCGGCTATAAAACCGCAGTCTGCAGCAATAAGTGATGATCTATTATGATCAGGCTGTTCTCTATTAAGGAGGGATAAAATGCGGGACATGGTAATCGGAATTGATTTCGGGACAGATTCGGTCCGGTCGATAGTGATCAGTGCCGCAACCGGAGAAGAGCTGGCTAGTGATACTGCCTGGTACAAACGGTGGTTGGAAGGAAGCTATTCCGACCCTGCCAAGAACCAATTCCGCCATCATCCTCTGGATTATATCGAGAGCCTCGAAGCTTCAGTCGCAGGGGCGCTAAGAAGACTCCCACCGGGAGCCGCGCGGCATATAGCCGGTATCGGTATTGACACAACCGGTTCCACACCCTGCGCGGCAGACAAGAGCGGCAGACCGCTAGCCTTAGCACCGGGTTTGGCCGAAAACCCTAACGCCATATTCTTGCTATGGAAAGACCATACTGCAGTCGGGGAAGCGCAGGAGATCAATCAGGCCGCCAAAACATGGGGCGGCACAGATTTTACAAAGTACGAAGGCGGCGTCTATTCTTCCGAGTGGTTTTGGGCGAAAATCCTTCATGTTCTCCGGGAAGACGCGGCGGTAAGGGAGGCGGCTTATACCTGGATCGAGCTTTGCGACTGGATTCCCGCCCTTCTTACAGGGAACGAAAATCCCGCTTTGACCAAGAGAAGCCGGTGTGCCGCGGGCCACAAGGCCATGTGGCATAGCGAGTGGGGAGGCCTTCCGCCGGAAGTATTCCTGACAAAATTAGATCCGTTAGTCAGCGGCCTGCGCGAGCGTTTATATACTCAAACCTATATCTCTAATGTAAGAGCCGGTGAACTTACTGCAGCATGGGCAGCCCGGCTAGGGTTGGAACCAGGTATTGCCGTGGCGGTAGGAGCCTTTGACGCCCATATGGGTGCCGTGGGCGTTGGTATAACCCCCGCGACGCTGGTGAAGATTATCGGAACATCCAACTGCGATATCATGGTAGCAGATAAAGAAATGATCAAAGAAAAACTGATCGGCGGTATCTGTGGGCAGGTGGACGGCTCCGTGATTCCCGGCATGGTCGGCCTGGAAGCGGGACAGTCGGCTTTCGGGGATGTGTATGCCTGGTTTAGAGATCTGCTGGCCTGGCCTTTGAGCGCAATCCTCCCCGAAACAACCCTGCTTGATCAAAAAACAGCCGCTGCGCTTGAAGAGGAGATCAAAAACCGCATCCTGACCCAACTTTCCCGGGAAGCCGCCGCAATCAGTATAGCGGAAACCGGCCTGATCGCACTCGACTGGTTTAACGGCAGGCGAACGCCCTATGCGGATCAGACTTTGAAGGGCGCCCTGGTTGGCCTGACCCTGGGCTCAAATGCGCCCAAGATATTCAGAGCCCTGGTAGAAGCGACCGCTTTTGGAGCACGGGCGATTAATGAGCGGTTTATGGAAGAGGGATTAGCAATCAAGCAAGTGATCGCACTCGGGGGAATAGCAAAGAAAAATGACTTAGTCATGCAAATTACTGCCGATGTGCTGGGAATGCCCATTAAAATAGCGGCATCGGAGCAGGCCTGTGCCTTGGGGGCAGCCATCTTCGGCGCAGTAGCCGCGGGGTTGCATGATCAAGTGGAAACAGCGCAGCAGAAGATGGGCAGCGGCATTATAAAGACTTTTCTAACGGATGCCCGAAATACGGAAATGTATAACGTTCTCTATCAACGCTATCTTGAAGCCGGAGAAGCGCTGACAAATTTGATTAAAAAGATCTGATCATATAACTTTTTTACAAATGGAGTGATTTTTATGATCAATATACCGGAAGTGAAGCTGGGAATTGTGGCAGTGAGCAGGGATTGTTTTCCGATTGTGCTCAGTGAAAAAAGGAGAGCGACGGTAGTAAAAGCTTGCCGTGATCAGGGCATCACGATCACGGAGATAGCGACAACAGTTGAACACGAGAAAATGTATTAAAAGCGATTAATGAAGCTGAACTGGCCGGGATTAACGCCCTGGTCGTCTATCTCGGAAATTTCGGTCCCGAAGGTCCCGAGACCATGCTCGCGCAAAAATTTGCGGGACCCTGCATGTTTGCCGCCGCCGCGGAAGAAAGTGAAAACAATTTGGTAGACGGGCGCGGCGACGCCTATTGCGGCATGCTGAATGCTTCGTACAACCTGGCTTTAAGAAAATTGACGCCTTACCTCCCCGCGTTTCCAGTAGGAACCGCGTATGAGATCGCGGCGATGATTTCTGACTTTACAGCTATCGCACGGGTCATCCTGGGCTTGAAGAAGCTGAAAATAATCAGTTTTGGGCCGAGGCCTCATGACTTTCTGGCCTGCAACGCGCCGATCAAGCCCCTTTATGATCTCGGAGTGGAAATCATGGAAAATTCAGAGTTTGATCTGTATGAAAGCTATCAGAAACATCAAAATGACCCCGGGATTGCACAAATCCTTAAAGAAATGAAAGAAGAACTGGGCAGCGAGAACATCTATACGGGAATACTGCCGAAACTGGCTCAATATGAATTAACACTAAGCAATTGGCTGAAAGAAAACCTGGGCGCCTCCGAATACGCGGTCTTTGCCAATAAATGCTGGCCTGCCTTTCAAACCCAGTTCGGTTTTGTGCCCTGTTACGTAAATTCCAGGCTTGCCGCTAAGGGTGTGCCGGTTGCCTGCGAAACCGATATCTATGGGGCGCTGAGCGAATACATCATTACATGCGCCACAAATCTTCCGGCTACACTGCTTGACATCAACAACACCGTCCCGGAAGATATGTTTGATCATAACAGGGGCATTATTGGTGACTATAAATGGCATGACCTTTTCATGGGATTTCATTGCGGCAACACCCCCGCCGGCTGCATGAAAGATTTCTCGATTAAATACCAGCTGATCATGCACCGCTTGCTGGAACAGGGCCAAGAGCCCGATATTACACGGGGCACCCTGGAAGGGATGATCCGGCCCGGGGAGATTACCCTTTTCAGGTTGCAGGGCAGCGCGGATTGCATGCTCAAAAGCTATATCGCCCAGGGGGAGATCCTCGACATTGATCCCAAATCCTTTGGAGGGATCGGAGTTTTTGCCGTCAAAGAAATGGCCAGGTTCTACAGGCATGTTCTGATCGCCAAAAACTATCCGCATCATACCGGAGTCGCGTTTAAGCATGCGGGCAAGGTGCTGTTTGCCGTGATGCAGATGCTGGGCCTGGAAAATGTCGATTTTAACCGGCCGGCAGCGATGCTTTACGCTGGGGAAAATCCTTTTTAATATTTCTTGTTTCTTGAATATGCAGGAGCAAGATACCAGATGCAAGAAAGGCAGATGGTGGAATAATGCTTGGAGCGTTGAAAGAGCAGGTCTTACTGGCTAACCTTGATCTTCCCAGATACGGGCTGGTGACATTTACCTGGGGAAATGTCAGCGCCATCGACCGGGCTAAAGGCCTGGTGGTAATCAAGCCGAGCGGGGTGCCTTATGGTGAGCTGAAAACAGAGCATCTAGTAGTGCTGGACCTGGAAGGAAATATTGTGGAGGGAAAGCTGAGCCCTTCCTCGGATACGCCAACTCATCTCAGGCTATACCAGGCTTTCCCGGAAATCGGGGGTATCGTCCACACCCATTCGCCCTGGGCCACAGCCTGGGCCCAGGCGGGAAAACAGATCCCTCCCCTTGGGACAACCCATGCGGATTATTTTTTTGGCGAAATTCCCTGCACTCGCAAGATGACGGAGAAAGAAATTGCCGGCGAGTATGAAAAAGAAACCGGGCAGGTAATCGTGGAAGCCTTCAAGGATCTGGTGCCGGCCCAAATACCCGGGGCGCTGGTGATCAATCATGGTCCTTTCACCTGGGGAGCAAGCGCCTTGGCGGCGCTCCATAATGCCGTCGTCCTTGAAATTGCTAAAATGGCTTATCATACGCTAATGCTAAATCTCCAGGCAAAGAGTATCGACCGGGCGCTGCTGAATAAGCATTTCTTGCGAAAACACGGCAGCGAGGCATATTATGGGCAAAAATAGGCTTGGTTATCTTCCATATTGGCGGAGGGAAAAAGTTGAATAAAAAAAAGTGGCACCTGGAACTTGAATGTAAACCCGATTTTGAAATGGCCATGAAAAGAATTTATGCCTGGTACGAAGGAGAAATTATTGACCGGTCGCCCGTAAGATTCAGCAGTCATAACGCCGAGTTTAATACTCTGGCTGTTAATAAAACCAGGTGGAGCAGTTTAAAAGAGCGGTGGTTCGATGCCGAGTACCAGGTGGAGAGTTTTCTAAAGTCTTTGGATGGTAAAACCTTGAGGAATTCATTTCAGTATTGAAGCCCGAAGGATTATTTTTATGCATTGATTCTAAAGATGAGAGCGAGCAGAAGGAAATATTAAAGCGAATCGCAAAATGGTAGCAGAAGATCATCTGCATCAGGTTGAAAACGGAACTGGCGTTAGAGAAGGGGTTGTATAGATATCAATCCTCACTTTCCAGGCAAAACCCGTCAGGCGCTGAGGTTGCTCTCCAGTAGTACCTATCCTCCTGACGGGTAAGAGCCAAAAAAAGTATACCCGGATCATATTGAAAGAACCCCCACTGTATATGCTATAACCTCTTTTTCTTTTCTTCCAGGTTAAAGCCGAATGTTTTCTTCGTATCAGCCTTTGGTCCGTTTCCCGGGCTAGTGGAAGCCAGGGCTTTCTTGATCACTTCTTGCTCGTTGACCACAACATCTTCGGAAACAATTTTCCGGGGGGCGGCGGATGCGTATCGGGCTACTTGCGATTCCAACTTATTAACTCGTTCCTGCAGTTGCTCGCGTTCCGCCAGCTCCTTTTGCGCACGGGTGGACAGATTAGGATCACTCTGCCACCAATCTATACCAATTTCCATCGCCCTCTCTACCGAACAAATCACCAGGCGGATATTGATTGTTAACAACTCTACGTCTGCCACGGCTATTTTAATATCTCCGGCTACCACTACTCCTTTATCTAAGATTTTCTCAAGTATTTCCGCCAGGTTTGATGATTGAGAAACGCGTTGAATACTCATAATAATCCCCTCTCCTTAATTTATAGCAGATTACCCAAAGGTCCTAAATCGATATTAAGGTCTTCCTCTGCCAATCCAAATACGTCTTTTAATTCCGCCATCTTGTCTTCCAATTTTATTAAAGCTTCGCCCAGTCTTTCTAGCTCATTCTCCGTCAACGTTTCTCGCTCCATCCTCCTGATTACTTCTTTTTCCATTACTTTACGAATCAGTTCGATCACGGTTAAGACCAGTTTAGCCAAGCCGTGTTCAATATTTTCCGGGTCGGCATTGATGCGGTTGGGGATCTTTCTTTGACTTTTTTTAATTTCTTCTACAAACATTTGCAGCTCTTCGTCGCTTAAAGACGGTGTGTGATTATGCATCTTGCTGCGTCCCTTCTTCGAGGCCGACAAAGTTATACGGAGGCCATGGCCCGCTGTATAAAAAGGATAAGAACGGGTATTTGTTCTTTAACCAATCCACACTGACCGTAAAAGCGGCCACTTGATCCCGACGAACTAAATAAGAGGAATTCAAGATCATTTTTTCCGTAGTTAATTTGCGAATACAGCTCTGGGTGGTATAAGATCGTAAAGTGTTGTAAATCTCATCGATATATTTGCCTGCTTCTTCCATCAGGTATTGCCGCTTTTTTTCCTCTTGCAGCTTACTGATCAGATAAGACTTGGCCGGGCTGATCCGGTCCGTTTTATTTTCTTCGAGGATGGCCTCTTCCGCTTTTACAGGACACGGTTCTTGTTCTTTAAAGATTACCTTGAGGCCTAACTCGACTTTCCCCTTTACTTTCTCGATATTTTTGGTAATAACGTTGTAGTGACGTTCTAAAAAATGCTTTACTTCACGGGTCTCGCTTAAAACAGATCCAAATCGAACCGGTAAAACTGTATGATTCTGAAATAGGTATTCCACAATTCCTTCATGGCTGAGTACCGATTCCGATGTCAGTTCGATTTCCGGAGATTCCAGATCACTGACCGCGGCGGCGACGTCTTTCCATTTAACGAAGAACGGCCGCCTACCCTTAATCCCTGAGTAAGGAAGCAGGTCGATCTGGGGAGCGTCCATTAGACAGTACAGGTATAACAATCAAATCTCTCCTTTCTTCATGGACAAAGCGATTTTAAGCACGTAGGTCGTCCCTCTTTCGTTCAACGCCGCCTGCTGAAAAGTGCAAATTATCATATTATAATAAATATCTATTTTCTCCATGACCGTCACTTAAGGACACACTCTCCCGCGTATTATGTAGGCCAAGATATACAGAAGGTATACCTTGGCATCTCCTGAAAAGGGATCACACTAGGCTGTGGATTCCGCGGCGTACGGCTCGGGCATTTGCATTCTAGACATCTATATCTCTTACCCGATGGCTTTTTTAGTATAGTATGACCGATCTCTTTGAAATGTGTCTGAAAAGGCAGCACCACATCAGCAATTGACCGTCGTCACCATGGTTAGTTAAATGCTGTTACCGTTATGCGCGGTTTGCTTAAGAATCTCACTGCTTTAGCCGTAAGAAGTGTCAAAGTTCAAGGGAAGTAAAGCTGTATGGAGGCCACGGGCCGCTCAATTCCAGTCTCAACGCGTCATGATAAACGGCTTCGTTCAACTTGTCTACAATTTCAATTACATCCGCCGTATTACCGCGGGGCGCCAGTATTGCGCAATTATAGACCATTTTTCCGGCGGACCCCGCAACATCTCCATCGTAGCATTCTCCCGCGGAAAAAAACTGAAAACGCTTTTTGATTGTACCAACGATTAGCTCCAGTTTGCTGAGCAAACCGTCTCGAAGATTTGCATGGATACTGCTTTCCATCTTTTTTTTCATCAGGTATGCTTTTCCTCGATGTGGTTC
Organism: Bacillota bacterium; assembly: GCA_040751775.1. Classification (GTDB taxonomy): domain Bacteria; phylum Bacillota; class Dethiobacteria; order DTU022; family DTU022; genus JBFMGD01. The sequence goes on from JBFMGD010000040.1 coordinate 26,884, forward strand.
GTCAAGAGCCGCTTTCATGGTAGCAGCTTGTTCTTTCTTCTGTTTCTCCAGCAGCTTTTCTTCTTGGCAGTACACTTTGATCGTCCATTCTGTATTACCTTTCACTTTGGATAATAATTGTTTGAAGTCAGTGTAGTGTTCGCGCAAGAGATGATCAATCGATTGGCTGTCTTTGTAAATAGTACAAAACTGAAGGGGAATGAGATCATGGTTTTCGTGAATTTGTTCCATAATATAAGTATGCTTGCGCGCTTTTTTATCGATCCAAGCCAGGTCGTTTTCAATTTTTTCGTGGAAAGCCGCTTCGCTGTATAATCCCAGGGGGACCTGGCTGAAAACCGCGCCAATATCCTGATAACGCCA
>JBFMGD010000041.1:0-26467 GCA_040751775.1 Bacillota bacterium
GTCCCCATGCTTCCTTAACGCTTGTTTTTACCTCGCAGGGTCGCGCCGATAAAGTCACGGAACAGCGGTTGAGGCCGGTGCGGCCGTGACTTGAACTCCGGGTGGAATTGCACCGCCACAAACCACGGGTGATCTTTCAATTCAATCATCTCCACCAGGCCGGCATCTTCATTAACACCGCTGAAGACCATGCCTCTTTCCTCAAACTGGGCGCGATAGCGATTGTTAAACTCGTAGCGGTGACGGTGCCGCTCGCTGATGTGCACGGATCCGTACGCCGCTTCCGCGAGGGTGCCCTTTTTAATCGTGCAAGGGTAAGCGCCCAGGCGCAGGGTGCCGCCCAGCGTAGTGATCTCTTTTTGCCCCGGCAGAAAATCGATCACCGGTCCCGAAGTAGCCGGGTTAAATTCAGTACTGTGGGCGTCACTAATTCCGGCTACGTTTCTGGCAAACTCGATCACAGCGCACTGCATGCCCAGGCAGAGCCCCAGGAAAGGTATCTTTTTGGCCCTGGCAACGCGGATCGCATTTATCTTCCCCTCAATCCCCCGGTCGCCGAAACCGCCGGGAACGAGGATGCCGTCCACCTCACTGAGCATGGCTTCCGGATCACCGGTTTCCAGATCTTCAGCCGGGATCAGTTTGACCAGCACCGCGGTATCATGGAAAAATCCGGCGTGATACAGCGATTCATTGATGCTGATATAGGCATCCCGCAGTGAAACATACTTGCCGACCAACCCGATTGTCACTTCATTTTGCAAGCGGCGGGAACGATGCACAAATTCCCGCCAGGCGGACATCTCGGCGGGACGGCACTGCAAGCCCAGCTTGTCAACCACCATCCGGTCCATGCCCTGCTCTTGCAACAGCAAAGGTACTTCGTATAATATATCGGTGCTTAAATTTTCGACAACCTCATGCGGTTTAATATTGCAGAAAAGAGCAATTTTATCCTTCAGATCCGCGGGCAGGTGATGCTCGGTCCGGCAGACAATGATGTCCGGCTGAATCCCGATGCTGCGCAGTTCCTTGACGCTGTGCTGGGTCGGCTTGGTTTTCAACTCGCCAGACATCGGCAGGTAAGGTACCAGGGTGACATGAATAAACAGCACATTTTCCCAGCCCAGATCATAACGCAGCTGCCGGATTGCTTCCAGGAAGGGCAGGCTCTCGATGTCGCCGACGGTGCCGCCGATTTCAGTGATCACCACATCCATTTCCCTTTCACGGGCGATGCGCTGTACCCGATGCTTGATTTCGTCGGTAATATGCGGGATCACCTGCACAGTTTTTCCCTGGTAAACCCCTTCCCTTTCATCCTGGATCACCGACCAGTAAATGCGGCCGGAGGTGACATTATTATCTTTGATCAGGTTTTCGTCAATAAACCGCTCGTAATGGCCCAGGTCCAGATCGGTTTCGGCGCCGTCGTCGGTAACGAAAACTTCACCATGCTGGTACGGGCTCATTGTTCCGGGGTCATAATTAATATAAGGATCAAACTTCTGAATGGTCAGCTTGAGACCGCGGTTCTTCAGCAGGCATCCTAATGAAGCGGCGGTAATTCCTTTGCCTAAAGATGAAACAACTCCACCGGTAATAAAGATATACTTGGTCATAATTGCCTCCCCATTCATCTGTTTGCCTCATTCAAACTTGCGGCCGGAACGCTGTTTACATCGTAAAGGTTTCTACACCCGGCAGTTATTCCCTGCCGCACATGTAATATTGTAACGAAAGAAACGACAAAGAACAACATAAAACTTAGGCGTTCAGAGCTCAGGAGTGTGAATTAAGAAGTAAAAATTCAGAAACAGAATGCTTAAGAGGATGTGCAAGGGTCAAGGCAAGCCATGCGAACATACCATGGTGGGCCTCAGACCGGGAATGAAGATTACAGGTTGACCGGGAAATATCAAACGAAATACTCTATGGTTGACGCGGGGAAAAGGCGCGCGATCTCCTGCCGAAATAGCAGTTCCGCTTCTTTCATCATATCCTTGGTATAGACATATTTACCGTAGCCGAATTGGCCGTACCGGAATTGCCGCCGCTCGGTCTCCATATCCAGCGCCGCGTCAGGAAATATTTCCGATATGTTCTGTTTTGCCCTTAAGGTAAACCGGTGTGTAATTAACTCAAAGGTAGGGAGCAATCCGTTAACCGGTAAATTTTGTCTAAGATGTTCAAGCAGGCCGCGGTAACGATCCGGCCAGCCTTCATCCAGAAAAATCGGGGCGATCAAGAATCCGGTGGGATAATTGGCCGCGGCTATTTTTCGAGCCGCCGCCAACCTTTTTTCCAAAGGAGGCGTCCCTTTCTCATACCGCTTGATAATCTCCGGGGCATTGATGCTGAAGCGAAAATGAGTGTGGCCGCGATGCTCTAAATTGAGAAAAGGTTCAACCGCGCAGAACTTGGTAACCAGGCGAAATCTGCCCTGATCGCAGCCGGCAAAGTAGCGCACAGCGGCGCTGACTCCCCCGGTGAAGGGCTCAACGAACAGAGGATCCGACACCGCTGCTCCCTCAAAAAGGGTCTGCTCCGGCTCTCGCTCCCGGATATATACTCCCGCTCGCTCCAGGAGATCTTCCACGTTGATATATGCTCTTAAGTAGGGCTTCTTCCCAAGGGTGGTATGCAGGTAGCAGTAACGGCAGCCACCCGGACACCCTGTAGCCAGGGGAAGCTGGTAATGAGCCGACGGTTTACAGGTTTGAAAAGAAGCGGCACGGCGCACCCCGAACACCAGCGTCCGTTTCGCCTCCATAAATGATTCACGCGCCGATCCCCCGGGAATACCGGTCACCCGGTTATGTGAGGCTGTGATGCGGACCGGGACATCCTGGTCATGAAAGAGGTCAAACAGCTCCCGGCCGCGCGGGTATTGCAGAGCCGCCGGTTCAAAAAATACGCGAGACGGCCAAAAAGGGTATTCCAAACACAACCATCCTCTCCCGGCAAAGCCCTAGGGGCGAATGCGGCGGCGCAATAAATCGATTTTCCCACGGAGCCGGCTGAAGAGGTAAATCGTTTCCTCTTTTACACCGGCCCAGGCCTGAGCTAAGTTTTCACGGATTAAAGCGAACACCGGCGGCAACACCCGCGCAACCATGGCGGCGGCACGGCCGATCGCCCTTACGGCTCGCCTGAGCCAGCGGCTCACCCAACCCGGGAATTCCACAATTTCCCGCGCAAAGAGAGCCCGGGTTTTCCGCAAATTCCCGGGCAGAGCTTTCCACAGGGTTTTTAAGGTATACAAAATTTGGCCGGTCAAAAGGCGGCCGTATTCCACAGTTGCCGTCAGCAAGCGCGGCAGATCATGCCATTCCTGTATCAAACGCCGCCATGAGTATTGCACATTTGCCGGGTAATCGATCCATGCGCGCCTTGCCGCCGCCGGAAAACCGTGGACTGCAACCCTGGCCTGCCGGCTCCATGTGGAGATAACATCTGGAAAATGCTCCCACCAAAGAAATAATTTTTCCAAAGCACCGGGGTTATTTAAAAAATAAAACCCTAGCGCCGCCCCCAGCGAAGTAAGCAGCAGACCGATCACTGTCCCGGAAACAGCGCCCGAGATGCCGCCCGCGTCGCGGTAGAGAGCCGGCGGCAGATTTTCCGGATCAGGTTCTCGAGCGGTATCACCATTTCCAAGAGTATCCGGTCCGTAAAAATAATAACCGACCACATCCGCAAAGCGGGTAATCCCCTGGATAGCCGCTTCTTTGGAATTTGTATGCGCCCCCACTTCAAGCAACAGGCTGAGAGGCGATAAATCCTGGTTGTAACCGCCCCAGATTAAAAATACCCCCCGCACCAGCCCCGGGTGGATACGGTCGGCATACCCTTTCAGATCAAAAGCAAAATTGCGGTTAGTCGCAATCCCCGGGTTGCTCAAGCCCACAACAAACTGGATCTGCGTGACCCATTCCCCGTCCGCCAACTCCATGGCGTAAGCCTCCCACGGCGCCGCGTCACGATGCACGTCGAATACGGCGTCAGGCCGCTGCCGCAGCAGCTCCTGGGCAGTTACCCGGGAACGGCGATAGGCACCCCGATCGTGCGGCAGGTGCAGCCTATCGGAATAAAGAACGTCGATCCCTTTTTTCTCGAGCGCCTCTTTGAATGCAACCCCGACATCGTGTATGCCGCCGCGGCCGTAAATACTGTCTGTGCCGTCGCTCGGCACATATGATTCGGCGTTATGACTGTGATAGATCGCGATCCGGTAAGCGGGCCTGCCCTGAACAGGGATCTCACCTCCCGGGGCGCGTGCCGATTCCCGGGTAAATTCATGCTCTATTTTTTCCACAAAACGGGCCCGGGCCACATGACCTTCAACCGCGCTGACCTCGTAGAGACGGTTGTCCGCGGCCAGGTAGCCGTCACCGACCCTGAGCCGCCGCCCGGTGATTACAATGGTCAAACCGTCTTCGTCAACCAGGCGAAAATAGCTCTCTTCAAGGATCTCGTCACCGGTAAGTTCCTCCAAAGGCTCCTGATCGTCTGCATCCGGCGTTCTCAAGGCTTTTGTATTTCGATCGGAAAACAGGCCGAACCAATAAATAATGATCAGCAGTGCTAAAAATAATACTGTCCGAATTCGCCAGCGCTGCCAGTTCAAAATTTCACCTTCAACCTTGAATTAGATTTCTTCCTTCGGGCCGCCGCCGATGCGCTCCCGGATTTCGCCGACAAGCTCAGCCAGCATCACCCCGAACACGCCGGCAATTAAAGCCGCGTCAAAAACACCCGCGCCTCCCAGAAAAACCGGTATATTGCGAAAGCCCCGCACCATGTTCTCGGCCCACGAACTTAAGTCAAGCAGCGCTACGCCGATTACCCCGCCGATATATGCGGCTCGCCGGGATCGCCCGGTCAGGTAAGCCACCACCCCTGCCGCTGCCGCCGGCAGGTACAGCGGATCAAGTTCGTAGCCGGCTGAACCGGGATTGATCGGCAGCAGCCGGTCCAGGCTCCATACCGCCGCCGCTACGACTATCGCCGTGATCGGCCCCCGAATTTTTTGTTCCAACGTGGGCGCTTTGATGATTAAATATACAGCTATCCCCAACGGGATGACCATACCGCCGATATTTACGGCCAGACCGCCCCCCAGGGGGATCGAGGGAAGATAGCCGCCGATCAACATAAAGGCAATCAATAAAAGCGCTTCTCTTTTTCCCAGGTGCAGGCGATTTAAAGCCCGATGCAGTAAGAATAAAAAGATTATGGCGGTTACGGCGACGACGAGCATAGCACCGGGCGCTCTTGCGTACACAAAAATACCACCTTTACCGGCCGTTACTTAATTTGACACTCTATTTTCCCTCAAAACCCGACTGGTTATACGAAAATCCCCCGGGAAAATAGCTCCCGGGGGACCACAGTTCAGTCGTTTGTCAATTGTATCAGCAACTGCTGCAGCTGCTCTTGGTTCAACCGCCGCAACCGCTGGAAGACGTACCACCGCTGCTGCTTCTCCCCGTGCGAAACGCGGACAGCACTCTTTTCGCTTCTCTGCCGCAGGTAGCGCATTTAACACCGGTTACGGCGCTGCCGCACAATTCTTCAAATTTTTTTCCGCACCGCTCACAATAAAATTCATACAGGGGCATGGCGTTGCCTCCTCTCTAACTGGTCTTTCTCCTGTCCGGAAACAGGTCCCGATCCTTAAGTTGCACGAAACGGGTGGTCAACACCCCTTCTAATTGCTCCAGCTGCTCCAGGAGACCCTGGTTGATGGCATCGTCAACCTGCAAGACCATTACCGCCTCGCCGCCGATCGAGCGCCGTCCCACCTGCATGCCGGCTATATTGATGCGATTATCTCCCAAAAATGTGCCGACCCGGCCGATCACCCCCGGTTTGTCGATGTAGGTGCAGACCAACATCAGGGGAGACGGGATTACCTCGATCCGGTAATCGCCGATCCGGACAATGCGGATATCAGAGCCGTTAAAGATTGTTCCGGCCAATGTATGCGTCTCTCCACCGGTACGAACCGTAAGTACAACCAGGTTAGTAAAGTTTTCCACATTCTGGCTGACTGACTCCCTGACCCGAATGCCCCTGCTGCGGGCAATATGAGGCGCGTTCACATAATTAACCTGTTCGCCAAGGATATAAGAGAGAACACCGATCAGGCATGCCCTGGTCAGAGGGGTAACCGGATGGTCGGCTACAGCGCCGCCGTATTCGAGGGTAATCTCTTCAATTTGCCCTCCGAAAGTCTGGATATAAAATCCGCCCAGCAAACGCATCAACGGCAAGAAAGGTTTGACCTCGGCCATCACTTCCGGGAGCATGGCCGGCACATTCACCGCCGATATCACCGGTTCTCCCTGCAAGGCCAGTACCACCTGCTCAGCCACCTGAACAGCCACATTCACCTGGGCTTCCCTGGTTGACGCCCCCAGGTGCGGAGTGAGCACCACGTTGGGCAGGTTTAAAAGAGGGCTTTCCAAGGGGGGTTCAACTTCAAACACATCCAACGCGGCTCCGGCTACCTTCCCTTCATTTAATGCTTCGCTCAGGGCGCTTTCATCGATCAACCCTCCCCGGGCACAGTTGATCAGCCGCACTCCGGGCTTCATCATGGCCAATTCCCGGGCGCCGATGATATGGTAGGTAGCCTTGGTGCAGGGTAGATGCAGGGTTATAAAATCGGCCTTCTGAATAATCTCTTCCAAAGGCACCAGCACCGCGCCCAGTTTTTCCACCTGTTCCGACGCGATATATGGATCATAGGCCAGGATTGACATCCCCATGGAGCGAGCCCGCTTCGCCACTTCCCCGCCGATGCGGCCTAAACCGACAATGCCCAATACCTTCTGATACAGCTCCACACCCATAAAGCGGCCTCTCTCCCAGCGGCCGCTTTGTAAAGCGCTGTGCGCCGCGGGGATATTGCGGGCCAGAGAGGTGAGCATGGCAATGGCATGTTCCGCGGCTGAAATCGTATTGCCCTCGGGAGCGTTGATCACGATAATGCCCCGTTCCGTCGCCCGGTCAACATCGATATTATCAACACCGACCCCGGCACGCCCGATCACTTTCAACCGCCTGCCGGCATCAATAACCGGCCCGGTAACCCGGGTGCCGCTGCGGACAACCAGCGCGTCGTATGCGCCGATTATACCAACCAGTTCGGCCTCGCTGAGCCCGGAGACCTTCTCAACCTGGGCAAATTCTTCCAGGCGGGCGATCCCCTCGCCTGATAATGGGTCGCTAACCAGTATTTTCAATTCATCATCTCCTTAACAGCGGCTGGAACTATTTCTTTTTCGTCGGGCAGGAGCTGCAATATAAAGATAATAGCACAGATCGGGAATATTGCAAGGCGCTGCCCGCCTGATGCAACGGCATCGCGGGCAGCAAGCCCGGATACAAAATACCGTAACCTCTCTATGGTTACGGTATAGACCCCGTTAACAGCTATATCTTAGGTCCGGCCTTTCAATCTTTTTCTCTTTTTAGCTCTCCGTCTTTTTTTGCGTTGTCTTTTCAGCTGTTTTCGCGTTTTCTCGTTTTTCGCCAGAACCTTCTCCTCCTTTGAGCTTCACTGGGCAAGACCCGCTAAAACCTATTGTTTATTATAGCACCGGTTAAACCAGAAAAAAAGAGCAGTGATCCAATAATCCAGGCTGAACCGGCTTAATAATTTCGCTTTGCAACCTGCCTTTTCCTGCCTGAACGGCAAAAAAATGCACACATAGAGCGCCGCACGCCCGACAGGCCCTCGCTGGAGGCAGGCTGAGCTTATAATCCATTCCTTGGGCAACCGCCGAGATCGGCCAGATCAGCGCGGCTTATTGGATCCCGCCAGCTGTAATGGCCGTCTTCCCAGGGATCCCCTTCCACCAAAACCACCACGGCATCCACGGTGGGAAACTGGGTGGCGGTTAATACAATCGACTGGATAAATACGGCAGCAGATGTGATTCCCCCGCCGCTTTCCAGAAGCGCTTCCCCGGAAAGGTCAATCAGCGCCAGGCCGCCTTGTAACTCGAGATTCAAAATACGCACGGACTGAGGCAGGGTAGCCGTCAATCCCGCTTCCGAGGGTAACGGCCCGCGGATCAACTCCTGCAGCGCCAGTTTCAGGACTCCTTCGGTAAATGGCAGGGTTCTCTGAACCGGCGCCACCAACCCGTATGCGCCTGGTTGGCCGCTCTGCACCGCCGCCTGATCGGCAAAAAAGAGCTGCAGTACTACTGGCGGTTCTGAATCGGGCGCGTGTTTTTGGGGCTGCGCCAAACCGTCCGGCAGCATCGCTTTGACCGGCCGGCTTTTCTCTCGCGCCCGGTCCGCCGGTTGAGGCAGTGTCGCCGGAGTTGACCCGGCGAAAAGCATGTAAAGCGATCCAGCCGCCACCAGTATAATTAGAGCCACAATGACCCGCGCAACCCAACACCGTTTAACCAAGATTGCACATCCTCTCCAAAGGCAACATTTGCTATGACTATTATTGCCATTTGCAGATAATTTCTCTCTGTTGCATGATCAGAGAAGGTTATTGTAAACAGCAGCGGGGACACGGCGCGCCGTGTCCCCAAATAGCCAGTCCTGGAGAATTATGGATCAGCGATTCTAATTACAGTTTAAACTTACCGCCTTCCTGAACAGCCCTGCCATCCAAAGAGATTGATCCGCCCTGCCGTAAATCCTTAATCATATCCCAGTGAATTGCCGAACGGTTTATGCCGCCCGCTTCCGGGTAGGCGTTGCCGAGCGCCAGGTGCACGGTGCCGCCGATTTTCTCATCAAACAAAATGTCTTTGGAAAAACGCTGGATTTCGTAATTAACCCCGATGCCGAACTCCCCGATCCGCCTGGCCCCGTCGTCCGTTTGCAGCACTTTCTCGAGCAGATCTTGGTTTTTTTCAGCGGTAGCCTTGACCACTGCGCCCTGCTTGAATTCAAGGTAGACATTGTTTACTTCCCGGCCGTAGTAAATCGCCGGAAAATCGTATGTAATGAAACCTTCGGCGGAATCTTCCACCGGGGCGTAGAAGACTTCACCGTCGGGCATATTATACGAACCGTCGCACTTGATCCCGGCACGCCCGGCAATACTGAAGCGAAGATCCGTGGCCGGCCCTTGCAGCCTCACCTCGCCGGCGGCGTCAAAAACCGTTTTGATATTATCCTGAAAACGCGAGTGCTCCAGCCAGTCGATATTGGTGGCTCCAAATACAAAATCTTCGTATTCAAAAAGAGACATCTCCGCCTCCTGGGCCAGGGCCTGGGTGGGGTAATTGCATACTACCCAGCGCACCTTGCCGGATTGGACCCAATCCATGATCGGCCGGGTGGTTTTCGAACGGCGGGTCATACGGGCCGGATCAATCCCGGACAGCTCTCTCATATTTCCAGGCGCCCGGATGGTGATCAAAGCTTGCGCCTGCTGATACTCCATCTCCTCGATTTCAAGCAGGGTATCAAGCTGTTGGTCGCTCGCCGTTTGATAATAAACAGGCTGCAGAGTGGAAAAGGTGAGCTTCAGGCGCGGAAAAGCGCCCAGTGCAAGCACCTTCCGGTAGACCGCCTCCACCAGCGGTTGCCCCAGCTCCGTGGAGACGATCAGGACTGTTTCCCCCGGCTGCACGCTCGTGGAATGATGGACCAATATTTCAGCCAGATGGTCAATGCGCGGATCCGGCAAAAGATCACTTCCTCTATCTATAATGTTGCCCCTCAGCCTTGAGATATTCTGTTCTCAACCGGCAATCCCCTGCCGAAAACGACTTTTTTGAGAAAAACTACATTTTTTGTTATCTTTCTCAAAAAAAATTATGTTATATACAAGGAGAAATGACCTCATTCGTAGAACCTTAAAGCAATATTCTAACAAAATTAATTAACCGTTACGCAGGAAAGGAGGGTAACAAGATAGCAGGCAAGGTCGACCTCGCGGCTAAAGAAGCGGCTAAAGAAATTGAAGCAATTATCGGCCAGGTGCAAGGTGTCATCTCCGGGCGGGTCGTCTCCAGCGGCGGCGAAATCGTCGAGATTCACGTCCTGGCCGATCATACCCGTTCACCGAAGCAAGTCGTGCGCGATATCGAGTCCGCGGTGCTGGTCAAGCTCGGCAACGCGCTGGATCACAAGCGGATCAGCGTGGCCCAGCTCGGGGACGCGGACAAGCAGCCGGCTGTTCTGGGTCCCCGGCTGCTGCTGCAGCGGATCGATTACTCCACGGGCAACGGCGAGATCAACGTCAAGATCACCGTAACCATCGAAGGGGAGCCCTACACGGCCACGATCGCGGGGTTGAATGCCAAGCAGCACCGGCTGCGCCTGGCGGCCGAGGCGACGCTGAGCGCGGTGGCGCAGTACCTCGGCGCGAGCGCCAAATTTGTGACCATCGACGTGCAGAAACTGGTCATGGCCGGGCAGGAAGCGATCATCGTGCTCGTCTCGCTGAACTATGACCACGCCGAAGAGGAGCTGCTCGGCGCCGCCCTCAATAAAGGCGACGACCTGGAGGCAACGGCGCGCGCCACCCTGGACGCGGTCAACCGGAGGCTGATCGTTTTTCGAAGCAATTAAACCTTGAAGCCGGCAGCAACAGTGTAACGATAACTATATTCATTGTGCATAAACCGAGCGGAGCGGTACCGGCGGGCTTAGCGGATCCCGCTGAGAAACCGCAAGGAGGAAACAACGTGAAGGCTACTGTCGCGAAGATCCTCATCGCCCTGGCAGCTTTGGTGCTGGCCGGCGGTGCTCAAATGAGATGGTAAAGTAACATGCTGCCGGCTTCTTTTTGTGATTAAGGGAAGGTGTCCCGAGCACATGGAAAAAATACCACTTAAAGCTAAAATCTATATCGCTATCCTTATCGGACTAGCCTTGGGAACAAGTTGGTTTATATATATTCAACCCGATTTAAAAAGTGTCGATTTATTATCGCTTGTTGTATTTTTAATTGTGATTATACTTTTTGAATCATTTCCAGTACACTTGCCGCGCGGGGGAATGATCACAGTCAGCTTCGCACCCGTATTTGCGGCAATATTATTGTTCGAGCCTATATTTATTATCGCATTGGGATTATTAAATGAATTGCTGTATGTAAGAAAAGACAAAACTACACCCAAGGCTCTTTTCAACGCTTCACAATTGACTATATCGGTCGGTCTAGCCTCAGTATTCTATCATTATTTAAATCCTACAGGATTAACTATCTCATGGCAATTTTTTTTGGCAGCATTGGGAAGTCTATTTGTTTATTTTTTTCTAAATTGGTCTTTTGTAACATTAATACTATCCTTTATACAAAATTTTAACTTTTTTTCATTATGGATTATCAACGTAAAATGGGCTATTCCCGGCTTCTTCTGCATGGCGCCCCTCGGCATCCTGATTGCCTTTATCTATACGAATATCGGTTTCTGGGGCCTTGTCCTCTTCGTTGTACCGCTATTCCTGGCCCGTTATTCTTTTCAATCTTATATCAATACCCGCCAGAGTTTTCTCGACACCATCGAGAGCCTCTCCAGGGCGATCGACGCCAAGGACCGGTATACCCGCGGCCATTCCAGCCGGGTGGCGGAATACGCCGTAGCCCTGGCCCGGGAGCTGAAGTGGCCCGAAGACAGGGTGGAGATGCTCAAGTATATTGCCCTGATCCACGACGTGGGCAAGATCGCCATCCCGGAGGGCATCCTCAAGAAAACGGGCAGCCTGACCGAGGCGGAATTCAACGAGATGAAAAACCACAGCTGCATCGGCGCCGAGGTGATCAGGAACAACAATTTCTTTGCCGGCGGCGCGGATATGATCAGGCATCACCACGAACGCTGGGACGGGGCCGGCTACCCGGACGGCTTACGCGGCGAGGCGATCCCGGAGGGCGCGCGGATCCTGGCCGTGGCCGACGCCTATGACGCCATGACCAGCGATAGGCCCTACCGCAAGGCGCTGACTCCCCAGACCGCTTTGCAGGAGATCCGCGAAGGGGCCGGCTCCCAGTTCGACCCGCGCATGGCGGAGGCCTTCACCCGGGCCTACCAAAAACTCAACTTTTCCGCCAAAACTTCTACTGAAGAAGAAGCGCCGCTCTATGGCGAACTGGCCGCTGTATCCCTGCTCAAGGATCCCCCCGGTAAGTGATCCGTCAATTAGTTAACACCGCACAGGATAACCGCCATCTGCCGCGAATATGAAATAGTAAGAGGAGGGTACGCCGTGCTTTTTGAAGGGGTAATATCCGGTCTAATCATCGGCCTGCTGCGGGGCGGCAAGCTGCTTAACCTGGAGCGCGCCCAGCCGCGCGGGCTCTACCTGGCAATTATCTCTTTCCTGATCCAGTTGGCGCTCTGGGTCGGATTTTTCTGGGGAGGCGACTTTTTCGGCGCGGCCAAGCCCGTGCTACACCTGATTTCTTACCTGCCCCTGCTCTGGTTCGGCTACCTGAACCGCCGCAGCCTGGGGCTGCTAACCATCGGGATCGGCATGCTGCTGAACCTGGCGGCGATCGCCGCCAACGGCGGCTATATGCCCGCTGATTCAAACAAACTGGATCCCGCTTACCGGCAAGAGCTGGCAGAGGGAAGCTACAGCCCCTTTCACCGCGCGATCACGCGCGAAACCCGCCTCTACCCGCTGACGGATATAATCCGCCTGCCCTACGGGAAACACAAGCTGATCAGTATCGGCGACATCATGATCACCGCCGGGCTGATCTATTTTATCCAGCACGGCATGGGCCTGAAGAAGAAAGATGAAGCGGGTGAATAATATGACTAAAACTTACAGCACCGCCTGCCCCCTGGACTGCTGGGATCAATGCTCGTTCCTGGTAACCGTCAAAGACGGCGCCGCGGTCTCCATCGGCCCCGATCCGCGGCAACAAATCACGGGCAACGTGATCTGCGCCAAGGGAAAGCAACACCTGGAGCGCCTCAACCACCCCGATCGCCTGAAATACCCCCTCTTGAAAACCGGCGGCAGGTTCAACCGGATCAGCTGGGATGATGCCCTGAAAATCGCCGCCGATCGAATCTCCAGGGCCGTGGCGCGCTACGGCCCACTGTCGCTGCTGCACTATTATGACGGCGGCCACGGCGGCCTGCTGAAAGGTATCGAATCACGTTTCTTCAGCGCCCTGGGCGGTTGCACCACCCACCGGGGCAGCCTCTGCTGGAGCGCCGGCCTGGCCGCGCAGCGCTACGACTTCGGCGACGTGCTTTCCCATGACTTTGAAGACTTGATCAATGCGCGCTGCATTCTGATCTGGGGACGCAACCCGGCCGACACTTCCGTGCACTTGCTGCCCTACATCCGCAAAGCCGGAAAAAACGGGGCGCGGGTGTTGTTGATCGATCCGGTTGCCACCGCTACCGCCGCCCTGGCGGATCAGCATATCCGGATTAACCCGGCAACCGACGGAGCCCTGGCCCTGGGCATGGCGCACCTGATCATCAAGGAAAGTTTGCTCGACAGTAACTTTGTTGAGCAATACTGCTCCGGTGTTGAACCCTTTTTTGAACTGGCGGCGGCATACCACCCCGAACGGGTATCCGCGATCACCGGTATCACCCCGGACCAAATCGAAACGCTGGCCCGGGCATACGCCTCCGCCAAGCCCGCGGCGATCCTGTTCGGCTACGGACTGCAGCGGCACAGTAACGGCGGCAATACGATCCGGGCGATCGATGCCCTCGCCGCGCTGACCGGCAATATCGGCATCCCGGGCGGCGGCGCCAGCTATGCCAACTTTCGAGCGGCCCGGCATGTAGACCACGTCTTCCTGGGAGGCGAAGATCTCTCGCCCAGCCACCGTTACTACGCCAAACCGCGCCTGGCCGTCGCCCTGCGGGAGATGCGCGATCCGCCGATCGAGGTCGCCTATATCAGCCGGGCCAACCCGCTGACCCAGGTAGGCGCAAGTGAAGCGCTGCGGCTCGCTCTGGCCAAAATACCCTTTATCATCAGCGTGGAGCATTTTATGACCGATACCGCAGCCGCTGCTGACCTGGTGCTGCCCGCTACCGTTTTCCTGGAGGAAGAAGACCTCTATTACAATTCCATGAACCACCGCTACCTGAATTACGGCTCCAGGTTGGTCGAGCCGCCGGGCGAATGCCGCTCCGAATACGACTTCCTGCAGGAACTGGCCAAACTGTTAAACCTGAGCGGTTTTCCCAATCTTGCTGCGGCTGATCTGTTAAAGAGGCTGATTACCCCCCTCACCGCAGCAACCGGCCTCACCCTCGAAGAGATCAAAAAAGGACCGCTGCTGCTGCCGGGCAGCAACGCGGTTCCCTGGGCGGACCGGATCTTTGACACCCCGGATCGTAAATATAATTTTTATTCAGCCGGCGCTCAAGCGGACGGTTGCGACCCGCTGCCGCTCTACCGGGAACCGGTAGAGCTCGGCGACCGGTCTCTGCACGCGCAAGGCTATTGCTACTGGTTCGTGACACCCCATCCCCGCGAATCGATCCATTCCACACACCGCCTGCCTGATGGGGAAACACCCCTGGCTTACCTGCACCCAACCGCGGCGCGGAAGCATAACCTGTGCGATAATGACCAGGTGCGCATCGCTTCGGTGCGGGGCTCAATTACAGCCAGGGCAGTCTTAAGCGACAAAGTGCCGCCCGACGCGGTTCTCGTATATGAAGGCTGGTGGCACGGCACCGGCGCCTCCGTCAATAACCTCACCCCGGACCGCCTGACCGACATGGGCTTCCAGGCCGCTCTCTACGACTGTCTCTGTAAGATTGAAAAGTGCGGGTAGGTTTTTAGGAGCAAGGACACTGCATTTCTCAGGGGCACGCCATGGCGTGCCCCTGAGATCAAAATGCCTAAAGTTAAGGGACAGGCCTGCATAACCGGTCTGCCTCCAGTAACATTCCGCCCTACAGGTTATGGCAGGCGACCCACTGGCCGCTTCCCAGGTCCGTCATCCCCGGCGCCTCTGCCCGGCATATCGGTAAAACCCGGTTGCAGCGCGTGTGAAAGTAACAGCCCGGGGGCGGATTGAGCGGGCTGGGCACATCACCCTCAAGCAAAATCCGCTGCCGCCGTCGCTCCACTTCCGGATCAGCGATCGGCACCGCCGATAAAAGCGCCCGGGTATAAGGATGCTGCGGGTTGGTGTAAAGATTATCGCTGGTAACCAGCTCCACTATTTTCCCCAGGTACATCACGGCAACACGGTCGGAAATATATTTGATCATGGAGAGGTCATGGGCAATGATCATATAGGTTAACCCCAATTCATCTTGTAGCCGCTCCAACATATTGACAATCTGGGCCTGGATTGAGACGTCAACGGCGGAAACCGGCTCGTCACAGACAATCAAGTCCGGTTCCACCGCCAGGGCCCGGGCGATACCGATACGCTGGCGCTGACCGCCGCTGAATTCGTGCGGATAACGGTTAATATGCTCCGGATTGAGGCCGACCAGATTAAGCAGTGCCTGGATTTTTTCAATCCGTTCCGGCTTTCCGGCGGCCAGGCGATGAATTTCGATCGGTTCGCCGACGATATCGCCGACGGTCATCCTGGGGTTTAGAGAGGCGTACGGGTCCTGAAAAATCATCTGCATCTGGCGGCGGTTCCGGGTGCGCAGTTCACCGGCGGCCTTGGCCAGGTTCACCCCTTTGTAGATAACCGACCCGGCGGTAGGGCTGTAGAGGCCGACCACGGTCCGGCCGACCGTGGTCTTGCCGCAACCGCTCTCCCCGACCAGGCCGAGGGTCTCTCCGGCGGTAATGGTAAAGGATACCCCGTCTACTGCTTTTACCGTTCCGCCGCCTTTACCAAGGAGGCCTCCTTTCAACGGTGACTGCTTGGGCTCGGAGGCGGCTAAATTATCAATGGGACTCACCCTCGCCTTTGCGGTATTCAGGGTGCCTCCTCGTTGGCTGAAATGTTTTTTTAAATTGATTACTTCCAGGATCGGAGCATCCGGTGAACGCTGAGCCATGGTCAGGACACCTCCCTGCTGAAATGAATTTGCGGCGCCTGGGGATGTTTAAGCCAGCATTTAACCTTACTTCCTTCATAAGTTGAAGGCATTTTTTGGGTACATATTTCCATGGCAAAGTCGCAGCGCGGTAAAAACGGACATATGGCCAACTGCTGCAAAAGGTCCGGCGGCTGACCCCAGATGGGGGACAGCTTCTGTCCCTTTGCCATGTCCAGCCGGGGGATTGATTTCAGCAAACCCCAGGTATAGGGATGGGACGGGGTTTTTAGCACCTCGTCCACGGTCCCGGATTCGATGATTTGGCCGGCGTACATAACCAGGATGCGATCGGCGATGCCCGCCACTACTCCCAGATCATGGGTGATCAGGATAATTGCCGTATCCAAACGATCCTTGATTTCCTTGAGCAGCTCCATGATCTGCGCCTGGATGGTCACATCGAGGGCGGTGGTCGGCTCATCGGCGATCAGCAGCTTCGGGTCACAAGCCAGGGCCATGGCGATCATCACCCGCTGCCGCATCCCCCCGCTGAACTGGTGCGGATACTGTTTTAAGCGTATTTCCGGCTCCGGAATACCGACCAGGTTGAACAGTTCCACCGCCCGCTCCCGGGCCTGCTGCACACTCATACCCTTGTGCAGGCGCAAATTCTCGGTGACCTGGGTGGAAATGCTTAAAACGGGGTTTAAAAAGGTCATCGGATCCTGAAAAATCATGCCGATGGTGTTGCCCCGGATTTTCCGCATCTGCCGTTCGGATTTTTTTAGTAAATCTTGGCCGTTAAACAAGATTGAACCGCCGGTAACCTTGCCCGGCGGTGAAGGAATTAAACGCATGATTGCCTGGGCGGTGACGCTTTTACCGCAGCCGGATTCTCCGACGATGGCCACCACTTCCCCCGGGCAGATCTGAAAATCAACTCCCCGGACCGCTTTCACAACCCCGGCATATGTGCCAAACTGGACTTCCAGGTCGCTGACCTGCAGCAAGTGCTCCATTACGGCTAACCTCCTACTTTCGCATCTTCGGATCGAGGGCGTCCCGCAAGCCGTCACCCAAAAAATTAAAGGCGAGCAAGGTAATACAGATGGCTGCAGCGGGGAAGAACAACAGGTGAGGGTATGATTTAAGGGATGTCAGGGCGTCGGAGGCAAGCATGCCCCAGCTGGCCCGGGGAGCGGAAACGCCCAGGCCCACAAAACTGAGGAAAGCCTCGGTAAATATCGCTTCCGGAATAGCCAGGGTGGCGGTGACAATAATCGGGCCAACACAGTTGGGGATCAGGTGCCGCAAAAGAATGCGCCCTTTCGGCGCGCCGATCGTGTGGGCGGCCAGAACGAATTCCTGCTCTTTTAAGCTCAGGATTTGCCCCCGCACGATCCTGGCCATGGGAAGCCAAAACACCAGCCCCAGGGCAAAATACATGCTGATTAACCCGGCGTTTTCGGGCAGTTTCTCCTTCAGGTAAACCATCATCAAGATTACCCACAGTAAAAAAGGGATGCTGTACATGATGTCCACAAAACGCATCATGATATTGTCCACACGGCCGCCGGCAAAACCGGAGATCCCCCCGTAAAGCACCCCCACACCGAGGGTGACCAGGCTGGCCACGAATCCGATGGATAAAGAAATCCGGGCGCCGTATAAAATCCTGGTAAAGAGGTCTCGTCCCAGGCCGTCCGTGCCGAACCAGTGCGCGGCGCTGGGACCCTGGTTTTTCCTGATAAAATCCTGCTCGGAGTAGGAATAGGGCGACAAAAGAGGACCGATGATTGCCACCAGAATGATCAGGACGATCAACACCAGGCTGACCATGGCCACAGGGTTCTGCTTCAGCCGGCGCCAGGCATCCTGCCAGTAGGTGGTGCTCGGCCTGACCAGGTCTGCCTGGATTACTTTTTGCGGTAGAGGTTTAAATAACCCTGTTGACAGCTGCATTTATACAAGTTCCTTTCTTCCGCCGAGTTTAATGCGCGGGTCGATCAGCGTGTAGGCGAGATCCACCAAAAGGTTGGCGAGAATCAATAAAACGCAATAGAAAATCGTCACTCCAAGAATGACGGTATAGTCTCGGTTATAGATGCTGGTCACAAAGTGTTTGCCCAGTCCGGGAACGGCAAAAATATTTTCTACGATAAAGCTGCCGGTTAAAACGCCGGCTACCAGGGGCCCCAGGTACGTGATTACCGGGATCAGCGCATTCTTTACCCCGTGCACCCAGAGCACGCGCATCTGCGGCAACCCTTTGGCCACGGCGGTTTTCATATAATCCTGGTTTAAAACATCGAGCATACTGGAGCGGGTTAACCGGGCGATGAACGCCATCGGCAGGCCGGCCAGGGCGATCGCCGGCATGATCATATGCTTATAGCTCCCCCACATCGCCGCAGGAAGCAGGCCCCACTTGTAAGCCAGGAAATACATCAGGGTAGTTCCGACAACAAAACTGGGCATGGCTATGCCGATCGTGCTAAAAAACATGACTGCGTAATCCGGAATCTTGTTTTGCTTTAACGCCGCCAGGATGCCGGCCGGCACCCCCACCAATAGGGCAATCAGGATGGCGGTAGCGCCCAGCTGCGCGGAAACGGGAAATCTCTCCTTGATGATATCGTTCACCGATCTGCCGCGATACTTAAACGAAGGACCGAGGTCACCCCTGACCAGGTGCCCCAGGTAATCGAGATACTGGGCATGAAGAGGTTGGTCCAGCTTATACCTCGCTTCAATGTTGGCTTTAATTGCGGGCGGGAGAGCTTTTTCTCTTTGAAAGGGGCCGCCGGGGATAATATGCATGAAAACGAAGGTGACCGTGACTACGATCCAAAGGGCCAGGATTACGGAAAAAAAGCGCCGCAACAGATAGTTCAACAAGTCCTAAGATGCCCCCTTTGTTCAAACTAAGAGGTATACCATCATTTGTTGGTCCGGTATACCTCTTTCAACTTTATATCCCTAATAACCTATTCGGCAAGATAAGCGTTCTTGAAGTCTACTCCGCCGATAGTCAGCTGGACATAACCCTTAAGCTTGGTGCTTACCAATGAAGGCAGGGTGTAGTAGTAAATAGGCATAATCGGCATTGCTTCCATCAGGATATCTTCCGCTTCGTGCATCAAGGGAAGCCGCTCCGCGGGGTCAGAGATTAGAAGCAAGTCGGAGATGATCTGGTCATAACGGGCATCACCCCAGAAGCTGTTGTTGTTGCCGCCGCCGGTTACCCACATATCGAGGAATGTGTTCGGCTCAACATAGTCGCCGATCCAGCCGGCCCGGGCCACATCAAATGCTCCTTCATCACGGGAAGCCAGATAGACGCCCCACTCCTGGTTGGTAATGGTGATCCCGGTAATACCAAGGTTTTGTTCCCACATTTCCAGGATCGCCTCGGCAATCATCTTATGCATTTCCGAGGTGTTGTGCAGGATTTCAAACCCGGGGAAGCCTACCCCGTCCGGGTAGCCGGCTTCAGCCAGCAGACGCTTCGCTTCGGCAATGTCTTCTGTAATGTATTCGCCGCCTACTTCGCGGAAATCAGAACCTTCCGCCACATCGGCGATACCGGGCGGTACAAAAGCATAGGCCGGCAGCTGCCCGCCCTGGGTCACGTTCTCAACGATCGCCTGGCGGTCGATGGCCAGGGCAAGAGCCTTGCGCACGTTGACATCATCAAGCGGCGCTTTTTCACAGTTGAAGATATAGTAGTAGGTGCCCAGGTAAGGGAAGATGTGCAGCTCGTCGGGCCGCTCCGTCTTCAGCCTGGGGATTTCCGGGCCGGGCAGGGTATGGGTCATCTCAATCGCGCCGGTTTCAAACATGGTCAGCTCGGTGCTCTCGTCTTCAACCATGGTGAAGACCAGGCGATCGATCTGTACCGCGCCGGCGTCCCAGTAGTTCTCATTGGGAACGTATTCCATGGTGCCTTCAGCCCACTTCACCGGCTTGAAGGGACCGTTGGTAACCATCGTATCTACGCTCAGGGCCCAGCCCTCGTTATCCGCTTCCACGGTTGCTTGATGCAGGGGATAATAGGTCGGGAAGGCGGTCAGGGAAATAAAATACGGCGCCCCGGCGACCAGTTTAACTTTCAGGGTATGGTCGTCTTCCGCCGTCACGGCAATGTCATCGACACTGCCTTCACCGCTGTTATATGCCTCGGCGCCTTCAACCAGGTAGAGCATGTAGGCGTAGTCGCCGGCCAGCTCGGGATCGAGGGCCCTCTTCCAGGCAAATACAAAATCATGCGCAGTGATGGGATCGCCGTTGGACCACTTGACGTCCTCGCGCAGGTGGAAGGTGAACTCGGTTCCGTCCTCGCTGACATCCCAACTCTCGGCGATGGCGGCCTGCGGGTTGTTGTCCGCATCCAGCCGGGTCAAACCTTCATACATTTGCAACAGCATCGTCGATTCCGGGATCCCGGTCATCAAGGCGGGATCCAGGGTTTCGGGTTCGGTGCCCACGTTGTAGCGGACTACCATCCCTTCCTCAGTAACCTGCTCGCCGCCGCCGCAGCCGGAGATAAGCATTGCCACGGCCAGCAAAGCGGCAATAATCAAAGCATACTTCTTCACTCTTTTTACCCCCTTAGTCCTTTAATTATTAGTAAAAGCTTAAAAGAAACAGTTTTCCGCTAACCGCTCACCTCCGAACATAAAAGAATTTAGTTAAATCAGATAAGTATTCTACATTATTACAGCTAATCCTGCCGGTATTTAAACTTATTCAGCTCCTGGAATATTATTTCTGCCCGCAGTTCTTCAGCAATTAATAATAAAGCGCACAGTATCGCTTTGTGCGCTTTATTAATTAATCTATTGGTGCCGGGGACCGGAATCGAACCGGTACGGGTATTAATACCCGAGGGATTTTAAGTCCCTTGCGTCTGCCTGTTCCGCCACCCCGGCAAAAAAAAATGGAGGCGACACCCGGATTCGAACCGGGGATGAAGGATTTGCAGTCCTCTGCCTTACCACTTGGCTATGTCGCCGTTTTAATAATTAATGGAGCGGAAGACGGGAATTGAACCCGCGACCCTCGCCTTGGCAAGGCGATGCTCTACCGCTGAGCTACTTCCGCATGATCATGGTGCCGAGACCCAGAGTTGAACTGGGGACACGCGGATTTTCAGTCCGCTGCTCTACCGACTGAGCTATCTCGGCAAATTTGGCGGAGCTGACGGGACTCGAACCCGCGGTCTTCGGCTTGACAGGCCGATATGTTAACCGACTACACCACAGCTCCAGCGCATAGATTAGTATACACAACCGCTCCGGAAAAGTCAATACTACCCGATCACTCGATATGTAAACTGAAAGTTAGTGTTAATCCAGGGTGAGTAATTTTGGGGACTTGGCATCGTCAAATTCCTGGCTCATCCGCGAAAGACGCTCTTCTTCAGCGGAAGAATAGTAGATCAGGCTTTGTAGCTCCATGGTTAAATCGGCGTTGAAAACGTGTATGCCTTCCGGGACATGCAGCTTGGCCGGTGCAAAGTTCAGGATCGCTTTGACCCCGCAACTGGTGATTCCGTCAACCGCTTGCTGAGCTTCTTCAGCCGGCACCGTAATAATAGCCACTTTTATATTATACTTCTTGATCAACTCGGGTGCCTCATTAACGGATAGAACGGGAATATTACCGATCCGTTCGCCAATCAAATGCGGATCGCGATCAAATACAGCCACGATATTTACATAAGGGTTTTTAACATCGTTATAACGGGTCAGCGCGGTGCCAAGATGGCCCGCTCCGATTACAATCACATTCGTTTTTTTATCCAGGCCGATAATTTTAAGAATTTTTTCTCTGAGAAAGGAGGTATTGTAACCGGTACCGCGAGTGCCAAAAGCGCCGAAGTAAGCCAAATCCTTACGGATCTGTTCCGCGGTAAAACCGGACTCGTTACTTAAATCCTTGGAGGAAATTATCTCAATATCGCGCCGGATCAAATTATCTAGAATCCGCAAATAAACAGGCAACCGCTTGATCACCGATTTTGAAATATTTCTATTGGGCATTTGCGCCTCCCCTTTAGCATAAACAGGCAGTGTTAACATTCAGTATCTTATCATAAATGCTTGCGTTTATCAATGGAATAAGTTGCAATAGATTAAATTAAATGAATATTTACTGACTTCTTTCAATCACATACCCTAGAAGATTCTTAAAAATTTGCCTGTCAGCCGTGCTTAAACCGGTCAGGCTGTCCAGCGTTTCACCGGCCAGCGCCGCATACTGCTCCGCTTTACGTAGCGTGTAGCCTAGGCCGTCGCCTTCCAGAACTGCCCGGGCTACCGAATGCAAAACAGCCGCCGGATCCGTGCCGCCGGAAAGGCCGGCCAACAGCGCAGCGCTGTCCGCCGATGACTGCAAAGTATGAATCAGGGGCAATGTGAGTATCCGGTTTTGCAAATCACCAAACAGGGGTTTTCCAGTGGCATTATTGTGACCGGTGTAATCCAACAGGTCGTCAATTAACTGAAAAACCATCCCCAGGTGAAAGCCGAATTCTGACCAACCCTGCTGTTCCTCCGAACCCCCGCCGCTGATCAGGCTGCCCGCGCGGCAACAACCGGCAAAAAAACGGGCCGTTTTCTTACCGATCCAGTTGAAATAGCGATCTTCCATGGCCTGTTGTGCATAACCGGCCAGCGACTGCTCCATTTCACCTTCCGCCATCTCCTGCACCACTTCAGAGAGGATCTCCAGCAAAGACCAGTTGCGATACTGCAACAGCAGTTGAAAAGCGCGCGACAGCAAAAAATCGCCGGCCAGGATGGCCACCCGGTTACCCCACCGCTCGTTGGCGACCCGGCGGCCTCTCCTGGTGGCCGCTTGATCAATCACGTCATCATGCAGCAGTGAAGCCGTATGGACCAGTTCGAGAGCCACCGCTCCGTCGATAAAACCGGCCAGGTTGCTCTTGCGAAGCCGCGCTACCATTAGAAAAAGAGCCGGGCGAATCCGTTTGCCGCGGCCTTCAAAAATATACCGGCCAATTTCTTCGATATTTACACCATTTGCACTGATCGAACGAAGCAGGCCCTGTTCCACCTGTTTCATTTCTTGATCAATATTTGAAAAGATGCTGTCCAGTGCGATCTTTCACCTACCCTTAAAAATAGGTGCGACCCTACCTAATTATTTGATCTCTCTGCCGGGACCGGGGCCGTCAGGAAAGTATACCCTGAGCTGTTCACACCACTGTTTCGACAACATGTCGCCGGATCCCTTTACCGCGCATCAGGCCGCTGCCAGTCAATATTTGGTTATAGAAAAGAGCTCCGGCGGCTCATACTCCCGGTTAATCAAGGTAAGGTGCGAGACAGCATACGTGTTTGAGTGAAGCGAGCGGCAGAATTCGAAGACTGCTTCTCTTTCAATCTTCCCCAGCGCATGCCCGGGATAGGCGATCACGGTGACGATCCCTCCCGGACGCAACAGATGCAAGGCCTGCCGTAAAGCGATCAAGGTGGTTTCCGAGCTGGTGGCAATACTCTTGTCTCCGCCGGGCAGGTAACCCAAATTAAAAACCACGGCTGAAACAGCATTTTCAATATATTCAGCCATCCGTTCATGGCCCGCCCGCACCAGTGTCACTCGATCCGTTAAGCAAGCCTGCTTTAGAAGCGCCGCGGTCTGATCCAACGCCTCCTGCTGAATATCGAAAGTATAAACATGGCCGCCGGGGCCGACCAGGCGGGCTAAAAAAAGGGTGTCTCTGCCGCCGCCGGCGGTAGCGTCAACCGCCAGGCACCGGCCGCCGCCGTGCAAGGCTTCGGCTACCTGGCGATGGGCCAACTCAGTTATTTTTATCATTTGACAACCGCCCGTATTCAACAATAAGACTAGTATATTTCTACCCTGGAGGCAATAATCTCCACCCGGCCCTCGCTTTCAATAAATGAGATTAACTGTTGCACTACCCGGTCAGCGCCGCTGCTGTTATGACAGATCGCGGCCAAACCCAGCTCGGAGCGCTGCCATAAGTCCTGGCTGCCCACCTCAGTCACGGAAATATTAAACCGGGCGCGCAGGCGTTGAATCAGGCTCTGCAACACCTTGCGTTTTTGTTTCAGATTACCCGCTTCGGCAATGTGCAACTCAAAGCGACAGATCGCGACGCGTATTGAAAAAACCTCCAGGATAAACGTTAGTCCTTAAGCCTTGGGGACACGCCACGAGGTCATTCCTCCGAAAGAGGTGTGTCCCCGTGCCACTTTAATGAAGATGCGGACCGCTATCACCGGTATCTTCATGTTCTAACGATTCCGGTTCCGGTTCTTCAGCCAGCTCTTCCAGTAAAATCGTATAGGCGGCCACCTTTCCGGTGATATAAATCGGGCTGCCTACCGTGAGTGCGAGAGCCACCGCGTCGCTGGGCCGGGCATCTACAACCAGCTCCCGGCCGCCGGTTTGCAGGTAGATCTCCGCAAAAAATGTGCTGTCTTTAATATCGGTAACCACGATTTTTTCAACTGTCGCGCCCAAATGACCGCAGAGCGATTTAATTAAGTCATGAGTCATCGGACGCGGCGGCACATGCCCCTGCAGTTTCAGCACAATCGCCTGAGCCTCCCAGAAGCCGATCCCGATCGGCAAGACCATGGTTTCATCCATATCCACCAGCAAAAGCAACGGGTTTTGGACTTGATCCAGTACCACTTCCCTGACTTTTACAGGAATCATCTTCTTAACACCCACCCTTCTAGAGATAGCCGAGCATCTTTTTGCGGATATACTGATCCACGGAGTGCCGATTCCAATGATTTTGGTTCTTATTAACAATTATAGCCTAAGTGATACCCTAACTCAACCCTACCAGCCGGGCGGCTGCGCCGGATACGTTGCCATAGAGCGCTCCAAGAATGTTATAATAGAGGAAATGCAGCTATTTATTTTAACCACGGCCCGAGGAGGCGGTTTTATTGACCGAGTTGGCAGCGCTGCGCAAGAACTTGACCCGGCTTACCTTTATCTACGGCTATCAAAGCGGCTCATTTACCCTGTCGTCCGGTCGCAAGAGCAGTTATTATATTGACGGTAAACAGGTGACCATGTCTCCGGAAGGCTTATATGAAACAGCCCGCTTTATTATCTCTTCTCTGGCGGATCGCGGTATAAAGGCGGAGGCGGTAGGCGGCCTGACCCTGGGAGCCGATTCGATCGCGGCTGGTGTATGCGTACTCAGCCATTTAGATCCGGGTACCAACGCCCTATCATCCTTCATTGTGCGTAAGGAAGCAAAAAAGCACGGCACCCAATCCCGTATTGAAGGGCCATTTTATCGCAACCTGCAGGCTGTAATTGTTGATGATGTCCTCACTACCGGCGCCTCGGTGCTGAGCGCGGCGGCGGCGGTGGTGGAGGCGGGCGGGCGGGTTGCGACTGTATTTGTTTTGGTGGACCGGATGGAAGGCGGTTACGAAAATGTGGCCGCAGCAGGTTTCCCTTTAGAGGCGATCCTGAACCGGGCCGATCTGGAAGCGCTGCAGCGGCAACTGGAGGAATACTACCCTTCCCTAACCGCCGCGCTGCAGGAAGAGGCCGCAGATTGGACTGAGCTGCCCTGGAAAGAATTGTCGAATCGCCGGCCGCGGCTTGCCGCCGCCTTGGAAGAGTATGCGGTAAGCCTATTCCGGGAATTCCCCCGGGGCACAACCGATCAGGCTGAAACAAAAGCGGCGGCTCAGAGATTATTAAAGGTAATCAAAGCGGCGGAATTTCACCCGGCCGGGGAAGAGGAAGCGCTGCGCTTGCTGGCCAAAATCCAGTGAATCAAGCGTCTCATGGTCTATTTTTTCCAATATCCTACATCCAACCTCCAACCTCCAGAAGCAGGGCGGCACCCTGAGCCGTGTTTTCCAGAAGCTCGGCGGTGCGCCGCATCGCTTCCGCCAGGCTGAGCGGGCCGTCGGTGATGGAGAGCATGGTGGTGATCCCTTCCCGCCTCGCTTCCGCCAGGCCCAGCTTGACGGAGCCGGCCAAGACCAGAACCGGCACTCCATAATATTTGGCCAGGCGGGCGACTCCTACGGGGACTTTGCCGCGCAGCGACTGGCTGTTAATCTCACCCTCGCCGGTAATCACAAGATCAACCCCGCCTGCCGCCAGTAAACGGGATAAGCCGGCGATCTCCATTATTTTTTCTATACCGGGCACCAGCTTGCCGCCCAAAGCGGCCAACCCGGCGCCGATACCGCCGGCGGCGCCCCCGCCGGGCAACTGCGAGATATCCTGGGCCAGATCTTTTTTCACCACGGCGGCGAAGCGGCGCAGGCATTCATCCAGAAAAGGCAACTCTTCCGGCGCCGCTCCTTTTTGCGGCGCGTAAATATAAGCCGCTCCCCGGGGTCCGTAAAGCGGGTTGTCAACGTCACAACCGATTACCAGTTCAATTCCGGAGAGACGGTCCGGCACCGCGGCGGCGTCGATCCGTGCCAAATTCAGCAGAGACGCCGCGCCCCGGCCGATCGGCCGGCTTTGCCGGTCCAGCATTTTCACTC
>JBFMGD010000042.1:0-26003 GCA_040751775.1 Bacillota bacterium
AAACGAGGGAAGCCAGCGCGCTCAACAAAACCTGCGCGATAAAACCGAGGAAAACCGCCAAAAAAAACGTCCATACAGTAATTGCCAGGACCCAGCGGCCCCTACGACGGTTTTTATAAATTTTCGCCAACAAACATCACCACTGAAACTCGTAGAATTCAGGATACAGAATTCAGAAGACTTTTAAGCAAACACTACCGGTTGATTTTAGCATTACCTTATTCCGGCTTGAGATTCTCTATTTTTTTTATATGTAATACTCTGTCACTGTCCCTATGTTTCACTCTGCCGCCCGCAGGCGGTACAAACAAACATAAGTGGCAGCAGGCCAGGTAAACGTTGCGGCTTAGGTCCAGCAGGTTTTCCCGAATAATCACCCTTCGTTACCGAACGGGCAGTTCCCTTTTCAGATTATTCCTGCCGTGTCGCCACCGGCAGAACTGGATTGCCACTTAGCTCGCACTTTAATCCCTGGCGTACCTCTCTCGCGAGAGCAGTCTAGGAGGTTTCCTCACTGGCGCCTCTCCGTCCCCTAGCCTCTTTTGCAGAAAGGGTTTAAGAAATTTCAGTCCTCCACCCGTTCCACTCAAGGCAGGCTACACTGTACACAGCTTCTTACCGCATACAGGTTCTACCCAAGCAGTAGTCTTGTCTCTTAAACAATCCACCACCGACATTGGGTCTCCGCGAAGGCAGGGTCAACGCCCACATGCCATTGTAGATCGCCCCGTCCTTCTTAACTCCCAGCACCAGCTCCCGACTGGGCGTCGGCAGCCAGCACCAGGAACTTCATCGATGTGCCCTTAACGGATTTTTAGGCCCGTTTTCAGAGAGGCGGCGCCAACTAGAATACTGCACCACTTATGTCCGCTATTTTACAAATCATTATAGCACAACGCCTGCGGTTTAACAACTCACCGCGCTTACCTTATCATCAGCCGTTTACAGGTTGTGCTGCATCTCGCAGGCCATGATCGTGTGCTTGCAAAGAACAATGGTGGTAACTGAACCGACTCCGCCGGGAACCGGTGTAATTTTTTCTACGATCGGCTCCACCGTGGCAAAATCGACATCGCCGCAGTATTTCCCCGGGTTGTCAGGATCCTCGTTGATCCCGACATCGATCACGATCTGTCCGGGCTTGACAAAACTGCCGTTAATCATCTTAGCCCGCCCGATCGCGGCTACCAGGATATCGGCGCCCGCGCAAACTGCGGGCAGGTTTTCGGTTCGCGAATGGCAGATCGTCACCGTGGCATGTTCGCGCAATAAGAGCATCGCCACCGGCTTGCCCACCACCAGCGACCGGCCCACCACGACCACCTGTTTCCCTTTTAAAGCGATGTCATAATATTTCAGTATATCCATGCAGGCCGTGGGTGTGCACGGCGGGAATCCGGTTTGATCATCCGCGAAAACCTTGCCCGCGCTGCCCAGGGTCATGCAGTCGACATCTTTCTCCACCGGAATCAGGGAGCGGATTTTTTTCTCGTCCAGATGTTTCGGGAGGGGAGAAAACATCAAGATACCGTTAATCTCCTGATTGGCACCCACATCAAGAATAGCTTTTTCAAATGCCTCCTGGGTGACGTCGGCGGGGTATTCAAATACCTCGTAAGCCAGGCCGACCGAATCACAGGTTTTTTTGGCCCCGCCTTCATAAAAAAGGTCATCGGGACGGGCTCCTACCCGTACGATCCCAAGCTTGGGTGAAATCCCCCTCGCCTTTAAGGCTTCCACCCTTTGGGTCAATTCTGTTTTGATTGCATCGACAACCGGTTTACCTTTTAAGCTCTCAGCCATCCTAAATCCTCCTGACTTCGATTATGATTTGTGACTGCGCGGCAGGGCACGCCATGGTGTGCTCCTACTTAATTTTATCAATCACCAGTTGCAGCGTTTCATCGGCAATCCTGCTGCCGTCTTCCAGCAGGCGGTTCATTTCCTCTGACGCCTCCGCCACGTATTGCTCGTCTTTAATCGCGCCCAGGTTAATGATCACATTGAGGTAGCCGCTAACCAGCGCCGCTTTCAAAAACACAACTCCGCAGCCCACATCGGATATGGCCAGTTTTGTGCCGATCCGGCCCATCCGCTCGTGAATCTTAATGCCCGCGTACGCTTTACGCATAATCTCGCGCGGCACCGAGCAGGCCACGATAGAGCACTCTTCCATCACTTTCGCTTTGTGTGCGGCCTCTTCGGGCGTATCTTTGGGCAGACCGTACGCTTTCGAGAGCGGTTCGAATACCGCCGCATCTTGATCAACCAGCGCCTTTAATTCATCGATAATCCGGTAGCCTTTCTCCAGGAGCTCTTTGACCTCATCTTCGACTTCGGCAAATTTCTTTTTGCCGACCGTCAAATTGCCAACCATGTTGGAGAGCGCCATCCCGATGGCGCCGCCCATTGCCGCCGCTCCGCCGCCGCCGGGAACCGGCGCCTTGGAAGACAAAACATCCAGGAAATAATCACAGCTTTTTTCTGACATGGCCATACATAACCAACCTCCTTTAGTTAAACCGTTGTATTTATATTTCCCCAAGAAACAGTGTGTTTCCTTCCAGATGATCCCGCAAATAACTGGCTTTGCCTGGTACGTTTCATCATGGCCATTTCTATTTTTTTCTAAAAACGAGGCGCCGGGCCAGTTCGCTTAAAATCCCGGCCGGACGGTTCAGGGCATCCAAAAAAGTGATCGCTTCCCAATAAAGCTCTTCAGCCCGGCGTGATGCCGCCGCTGCACCGAGCAGGGCCGGGTATGTAGCTTTGCCGCGGGCCTGGTCCGAACCGGGCTGCTTGCCTAGCTCAGCCGCGGTCCCTTCCCGGTCAAGCAGGTCATCGACGATTTGAAAAGCCAACCCCAGGCTGGAGGCGTAACCGGAGAGCGCCGCCAGCTGCGCGGGTGAAGCGTTTGCCGCCAAAGCGCCGCATATCGCCGCGGCCCGCAGCAGGGTGCCGGTTTTCAAACGATGCAGCCGCTCCAGTTCTTCCAGGGGCAAGACAACGCCTTCGGCTTCCAGGTCAAGTACCTGGCCGCCGATCATTCCCTCCACCCCGGCAGACCGCGCCAGTTCAAGGCTGATTTGCAAGGCCGCTTTGGCGCGGTTCTGTGCGAGGCCGAAACGGGCCAGCAGCTCAAAGGCCAGGGTAAGCAGGGCGTCACCGGCCAGAACGGCTACCGCTTCACCGTAAACGCGGTGGCAGGTTGGCTTTCCCCGGCGCAGGTCGCTGTTATCCATAGCCGGCAGGTCATCATGAATCAGCGAGTATGTATGGATCATCTCCACGGCACAGGCAACCTCGATTACCTCCTCACCGGCCGCGCCCAACGTCTCCGCCGCGGCCAGGGTCAGGATCGGTCTCAGCCTTTTCCCGCCGGCTTCAACGCTGTAACGCATCGCTTCATAAATAACAAGCGGCTGCCCGGCCGCCGGCATATACCGTTCCAGCGCCTCGTTGACCCGTTTGCTTTCCCGAGCCAGGTAATGGTCAAAATCAATCATCGGTCTTCATCCGCGCTCTCGTCTGTATCGTTGTCCGTTAGCTCGCCGCGCGCTTCCCGCTCTTCCTTGAGCAGGTACTCCACCCGGTATTCAATCTCAGCCAGTTTTTCCCGGCAGTAGCGGGATAGAGCAATCCCCTCCTGGAAGGCTGACAGCGATTCCTCCAGGGGAATAGCTTCATCTTCCAGGCGACGCACAATTTCTTCCAGCCGCGCGACCGCTGCTTCATAACTCATTTTTGCAACGTTCTCATCCGACATCGGGGGAGTCCTCCTCCACCTGTTCAGTACGGCAACGGGCCCGGCCGTCCGTAAAGCGAAGCTGCAGGACCTGTCCCAATTTAAGGTCCCGTACTGAACGGATAATTTTACCGCTTTCGTCCCGGCAAAAGCTGTAACCGCGGCCCATTACCTTCAACGGGCTGTAACCTTCCAGCTGATCTGTTTGTGAGGCCAGTTTCATTCCCTTTAACTGCAGCGAGCGGATCATCTCCCGGCGCAGCTTCAGCTCCAACCGCGCCAGCTGTTCCCCGGAGCGATTCAACCTCTGCCGGGGGCCGCGGAAAAAACGATCGGTTGCGGTATAATCCAAAAGCTGTTTTTCCTGCTGCAGGCGCCGCTGCAAGGCGAAGGCGGCCCGATCGCGCAGCTGTTCCAGCTGCCTGAAAAGCTCCGCACGGTGCGGCACCGCCGCCACAGCGGCAGCCGTTGGTGTAGCGGCGCGGTGATCCGCTGCAAAGTCGGCGATCGTAAAATCAGTTTCATGCCCCACCGCGGAGAGCACCGGTATGCCGGAGCGGAAAATTGCCCGGGCCACCGCTTCATCATTAAACGGCCACAAGTCCTCCAGGGAACCGCCTCCCCGGGTGAGGATGATCAGGTCGACATCCCCCCGCCGGTTGAGCTGCTCGAGAGCCCGGATGATGTCCGCCGGAGCACCCGCTCCCTGGACCAGGCTTTCTACCACCAGCAGGTGCACATGGGGAAAACGCTTTTCAATCGTGGTTAGAATATCCTGCAAGGCTGCGCCCGAGGGAGAGGTGATCAGTCCGATCTTGCAGGGTAGAAAGGGAAGCTTTTTTTTATATTCGGGCCGGAAAAGCCCTTCCTGATCCAGTTTTTCCTTGAGTTGTTCAAAAGCCATAAAAAGAGAGCCCAACCCGGCCGGCTCCATCTCCGCGACATAGAACTGGTATACCCCGTCCGGCTCATAAACCGACAGGCTGCCGTAGAGGATCACCTCCATCCCGTCCGCGGGGCGGAAGAGGCAGCGCGTATTCTCGCGCCGGAAAAACACACAGCGCAGGGCGGAGGCGCTGTCCTTGACCGTAAAATACATATGGCCCGAACGATGATGCTTGAAATTGGAGAGCTCCCCCGCCACCCACAAATCGCGGAGGCGGGGGTCGCCCTGAATCAACCCCTTCAGATAGCGGTTGATCTCGGAAACCGTTAAAATGGGAGAGTTCTTTTCCATAATTCCCACTAGTATACCCCTTAGAGGGCTTGCCGCTGACAGCAGCAGCAGCCGGGGTTAAGACACTGCATTTCGCGCCGCACCGCGGCCAGGTCGTCCAGGTGCCATGCCGCTCCGGCGGCGGCGGCCAGCGCCGTGATCACTTCCCATTCCGGTTTTAGAGCGGTGTTTGTTACGGCTTGGGTATTGCACCGCACCCGCCCGGCGGCATCGGTAAATGCGGCCGCTTTTTCATGGGCTGCCGGCGCTGGAAAGACAACATCAGCTTGCAACGGCACCGCGTCCGGATCGCCGCACAGCACAGCGAAGAACTCAAGGCCGTGCAGCGCTTCCCCTACGTCTACGGTTCCGGCGGCAAACAAACCCTTCACTTTCCCATTGGCCGCCGCTTCAAGCACGGCCCGCCGGTCGAGGCCCGGCGCCGCGGGCAGAGATGCCCCAAAGAGAGCCTCGGCGCTCTGGCGCGCGGCCGGATCGTCCAGGCGGTTCATGCCGGGCAGCAGCCAGGGCGTCCCGCCGTTTTCAATAATACCGCGCGCGTTGCCGGATGCCGAGAGCAGCAGCAGGTTACACCGGCCACGCTTAAGCTGGCCGGCCTCCCGCGCCAGCTCCAACAGCGCCTCCACCGCCGCCGCATCCGCCGCCTGCCAGAAAGAGGGACAGACCACGGTATAAGTGTTAAAGCCGGCCATTGAACGTGCCGCCCGGCTTAAAGCGGCCGGATCCACACCCGCCGCGCCGGCGGCCTTGTCCAGCGGTTCATGGCGCAGCGCCGCGGTCATCGCTTGCAGCACGGCGGCCTCACCCGCAGGGCCGGCCTTCAGATGCAGGCTTTCCCAGGCCGTGCCGGTGTCATCCGCGGCGCCGACGCGGACAACAGCAGCCCGGCCGAAGCGGCCCGCATGCTGCAGCGCCATCTGGGCAACCGGGTTGCTTTCCGCCAGGCCGGAGCCGACCACCAGGACCGCGTCGGCCTGCTGCAGCTCGGCCATAGTCGGGCCGTAAGCGCCGGGACCGGCTGTGCCGGAGGCTGCTTCAACCGCTTGCGCCCAGGCCGGCTCTGTTCCCAAATCGCAATGATTCGTATGCAATACGGCACGGGCCAGTTTCTGCAGCAGGTAACTCTCTTCATTGCCGCACCGGCCGTCACCGAGCACAGCAAGAGCGCTCCCGCCGTATTTGTCTTTCAGCTTTAACAGGGCGTCCGCGGTTTTCTGCAGCGCTTCCGCATAACCGGCCTCTCTCAGCGTACCGCCATCCCGGATCAAGGGGGTGGTGATCCGCCCCTCCGAAACCGGGTTAACCCCGAATTTCCCTCTCCGGCATAGCCAGGCCGCCTGATCGCCTTCACGCGGCACCGTCACCTTAACCAGAGCGCCGCCGGCGGCCCGCCTCTCCAGGGTACAACCCAGCGAACATTCCAGGCACACTCCGGCGGCGCTCCGCAGCTCCCACTCCCTGCCCCCGGCAGCCCTTCCTTTTTCGGTGAGGGCCCCCACCGGGCAGATATCCACGCACTGGCCGCAGAAGATACAGCCTGCTTCTGACAGGCTTGTTTCCACGCCGTCCCTGGCCGGGACTACCCTGGTATTGACACCTTTGCCCTCCAGGCTGTAGACAAAACGGCCGGCCCCGGTGCGGCAGACCTGAATGCAACGCCCGCAGAGAATGCATTTTGACTCATCCCGCACGATATACGGGTTCGGATCACCTGACGGTTCGGGTATCGCCCGTTCCAGTTGTTCCGGCAGAGCCGCCTTCAAACAATAGGCTTTTTCCTGCAGTTCACAGGCGCCCGCTTTTTCACAGGTTAAGCAGTCTTGATATGGATGGGTGGAGAGGGTCATGCTCAATATTTCCCGGCGCATTTCATTGATTAGCGGTGTGCCGGTTTGCACGACCATTCCCTCGCGGACCGGGTTGTCACAAGCAGTAATCGGCTTGGCGATGCCCTCCACTTCTACCAGGCAGATGCGGCAGTGGCCCAGGGGCTCTAACCGGGGGTGGTAGCAAAGGGTTGGAATGTGAGCGCCGTTTTTCCGGGCCGTCTCCAGAATGGTCATCCCTTCATCCGCATAGATCTTCTTGCCGTCAATCCATAATGTCACTGTTTTCATCGTTTCGCCCTCCCCTCGGTTAAAATACGGCCAGGCCCAGGCGCACGCAGCATGCGCAGCGCTCCGCTTCCCGGAGCGCCTCCAGCGGCCCTTTAAAGCCCAGTTCAGTCTCGATAAAACCGTGCAACCTCTCTCCTACCGGCAGGCACTCCTCTTCTTGCCGCTCTCTGCCTCCTACCATCTCCGGCACTTCGTCGGGGTTATAAACCCCCATCTTTTCTGTAAACCTTTCCATGACCGCTCGATCGCCGGCGGATGCCGCTCCTTCCCGCAGGTAAGCATCGATCGCTTCCGCGGCCTTGTTTCCGGTCGCTATCGCCTCGATCACGGTGCGCGCGCCCAGCACGGCGTCACCCCCGGCAAACAGGTCCGGCGCAGCCGTGGCCATGGTGTCGGGGTCCGCTTCGATGGTCCCCCGCTTGTTTATTTCGACCCCGCTGTCCGGCGGCAGGAATGAGAAATCGGCTACCTGTCCGATCGCCGGCACGATCATGTCCACATCCAGGATAAATTCCGATCCTTTCACCGGCACGGGCCGGCGCCGGCCACTGCTGTCCGGTTCACCCAACTCCATGCGCACGCATTCCATCCCCATAACCCGTCCATTTTCGGCCAGGATGCGGGTTGGATTGGCCAGCAGCACAAACTTGACGCCCTCTTCCGCGGCGGCGATTATTTCGGCTTCGTTGGCCGGCATCTCTTTACGGGAGCGGCGGTAGACCAGGTATACTTCCTTAACGCCCATCCGCAAAGAGGAGCGGGCGCAGTCCATCGCCACGTTGCCGCCGCCGATTACCGCCATTTTTTTACCCAGTTCGATCGGCCGGTTCAGGTTGACGGACCTTAAGTATTCCACCCCGGGGATAAACCCTTGATAACCGGCCTCTTCCCCCTCTACGCCCATACTGGAGCTCAAATGCAGGCCGGTGGCAATACAGATCGCCTTGAAGCCGTCTTGCCGCAGTTGATCCAGGGTCAAGTCCGTGCCGATGCGCGTGTTCAGTTTAATCTCCACACCCTGCGCTTTAACCAGTTCGATCTCTGCGTTCAAAATGTCACGCGGCAGGCGGTAGCTTGGTATGCCGACCGCCAGCATGCCGCCCGCAACCGGGAGCGCTTCATAAATAGTAACCCGGTAACCCTTGCGGGCCAGTTGATAAGCGGCGTTCAACCCGGCCGGCCCGGCGCCGATTACCGCTATCTTGGGCGCATCGGCCGGCAGCGCAGGCCCAGGTGCGGCGGGTGTCTCGTTATGCACGGCAAAATCGGCCACAAATCTTTTCAGGACACGGATGGATATAGCTTCGTCAACCGGCTGCCGGCGGCAGTTCGACTCGCACGGATGTACGCAAACCCGGCCGAGGACACCGACCAGCGGTGTTTTTTCCCGGATGATCCCCAGGGAATCCTCGTAGCATCCTTCCTTGATGCAGCGAATGTAGCCTGGAATGTTGACATGGGCCGGGCAGCCGTTTTGGCAGGGCGCCGTCAATATGGAACGATAGCTGAAACTTCCGCCGGAAACCGGCTGTTCCCCATTAAGGTAAGCGTTAAAACTATCCGGAAAATGTTCAAGCGCGGTCAGCAAAGGCAACGGGGCTGATTGACCCAGTTCACACAGTGAGCTGTCCTTCATCACGCGGCCCAGCCAGCCCATGGCGGAAAGATCCGCGCGGTTGCCCTTCCCCGCGGTTATTTTCTCCAGGCGGTCCGCAATCGCCTTACTGCCGACCCGGCAAGGGATGCAGCGCCCGCAGGATTCCTGCTGTACTTTCTGAAAGTAAGTTTTTAATATTTCGACAACATCAACCTGCGGATCCGCGATTACAAGCCCGGACCACCCCACAAAAGCTTTTAACTCTGCTCCGTCCACCCGGCCAGGCAGGTTCAGCTTATCCAAATCTAGTTGTTCTCCGGGAATCTTGCCGCGTTCATCAATCAGGTTACCGCTCCAGCTGCTAAATAATACCTTGGCCATTTTCCCCTCTCTCCCTCTGGAAATTTACATTGGTCATACCGCAGCACGTGATTCTTTTCACTTATCCCCCCTTCCCGCTAGCTGTTTCTCATAAATATTGGTCGGTTCATTAGACCGGCTTTTCTCTATGTTCGCCATTTTTAACGGATTTCCCTTTAACATTTACGAAAGCCTGTCGTTTTTTCACGGTTTCCCACTGCCGCGCCGCTTGAACGGCCAGCCCCACGGCGTTGTCTCCGGCAAACTGAGGCGAGGCGAAATGCAGCGGCAGTGCCTGGATGCCGCACTGCAAGCGGGCGCGGATAAACGCGTCGGCAGCCACTCCACCGACCACCATGATCGAATCAAAGCCGCCCAGGCCGGCCAGGCCGTTTACAGCAGCAACCAGTGAATCGGCGATACATACTTCAACCGCCCTGGCCAGATCGGCGGCGGCACAGCCCCGTTCCAGCAGCCGGCCGGCGTGGCTGGCCGGTCCGGAAAAACTGAGCGCCGCTTTTTTTACGGCTACCGGCAAAATAACGGCGCCGGTTTTACCCCGGCGAGCCAACTCTTCCAGGCTAGGACCCGCGGGAAAAGCCAAGCCCAGGGCAACACCGATCCGGTCAATAAATTGACCGGCCTTCAGATCGGCGCTGCCGCCGACCCGCTCGATTTTTAACTGCCCGGAAGGGCCCTCTTCCACGGCAAGAAATTCCGTTGTCCCACCGGAGAGGTGCAGCACCAAGTAGCGGCCCGGCGGCAAGCCCGCGGACCACAACCCGGCGGTAATATGTCCCTCCTGGTGCGAAAAAGGCATAAAAACAAGGCCCAGGGTTTGTGCCAGAAACAGGCCGAAGGCCTCGCTCACTTTAAAAACAGGCATATATGAACTCTCTTCAGGGCGGGGGGTGCTCGCAGCGGCAACCGCAACCAGTGACGCGCTTTTCAAGTTTTGAGAGCCTTCCGCCCAGAGGCGGGGCAGGTTTTGCAGGTGGGCAAATACCGCCACAGAC
Source organism: Bacillota bacterium (assembly GCA_040751775.1). Classification (GTDB taxonomy): domain Bacteria; phylum Bacillota; class Dethiobacteria; order DTU022; family DTU022; genus JBFMGD01. Next base: position 10,073 of record JBFMGD010000042.1, read on the forward strand.
TGGCGCAGACCCAACTCACCTTCCCCTACCGGCAGGGGAAGGCGCTTTTCCCAAATCAGGCGCTCTGTTTGATCTACCAGGGCTAGAGAAGTCGTGTAAGCCGATGTATCCAGGCCCAAAAAAAGTCGCTTTTCAGCTTTCCCTGCCAAGAGCTTCTCCTACTACTCGATCCAGCACCCCGTTAATAAATGAGACCGCGTCAGCGCTGCTGCCGTATTTCTTGGCCAGCTCCAGCGCCTCGTTGATTGATACCGCGCCGGGTATATCCGGGCGGTGTAATATTTCAAAAAGAGCAAGGCGCAGCAAATTGCGATCCACCGCCGAGAGGCGTTCGAGTTCCCAGTTGACCAGGTGCTTGCTGATCATCTCATCCACTGCCCGGCAGTTTTCGAGCGTCCCCTCGACCAGTTCCCGGACAAACTGCTCTTCCTCCGGTGAAAAGCGCAAGCCCTTCAGGGTATAATGCAACGCCAACCGGGGATTTGACTTTCCGATATCTACTTGAAAAAGTGCCTGAAAGGCTACTTCACGGGCCAGGCGACGACTCAATGAGCGTACCTCCTTAACTCAGGTATTCTGAATTCAGGACACTTGTACATTGTCCTTAGTAGTCTTCCCTATTACGAAAAAGTCGCTCCAGGACGCTGCGCAACCCATCACTCAAGTCCATACGCCAGCCGACAAAAACACCGATGGCTACACAGAAAAAAATAAAAACAGCCCACCAAAAACTCAAGGTGATTACCAGGATTGCAAAGATTAAACCGAGAAGCCCGCCCAGGACCTTGCCCCAGTGTTTACTCATCATGGTCCACCAGTTTAATTCAGACATAGTGTCCCCCCCTTAAGCCGATCGGCTATCTTTTTTTCAACGGAACCTGATCGAGAATGATGTTTTCAACCAATACCTTGACCTCATGGACAATAATACCGGTAACATCTTCCACATAGTTTTTTACTTTTGCCTGCAGTTCGCCGATCAGGGCCGGCAGTTCTAAATCAGGCATCACCTTCACCCTGACATGAATGAGCAGCCCGTCCGGGGTGTAAGCCACCTTACGGCCGTTGTCTTTCAGACCCTGGGTTTGCTGCACCACCCGCAACACCATGTTCTCGATGGCGACAACAGCAATCCGGATTTCTCCGAATTCACTGGTCTGCAGCACGGTGTCCGGTACGATTTTGCGCGGCGAGCGCATCCCGAGGGATAAGAAAATCAAGGCCACCAGGAGCAAACCGGCTCCCAGCGCCATGAGGACCGGTTTATCCAGCGCTCTCGTCAAGATTGTCCCATAACCCGCCACCAGTTCCAGTCCCAAAGCCAGCAGATACAGTCCGCCCGCCGCTAACAGCAGTCCGATTAAAATTAAAATTAGTCGCGCGGTTCCCTTCATAATCGATCCGGCCCCCTTTTTTATAGTAATCGCGAAGTTATTTTATGGTTACAACCTCGGTCTCTTTATCGCCGCTGTCTTTATCTTTTTGCGGGAAGCTGACCCCCTGCACATGAACGTTAACCTGCAGAACATGTAAACCGGCCATCCGCTCGATCGCTTTTTTCACATTTTCTTGTATTTCCCAGGCAACATCAGGTATGCGCACCCCGTATTGGACGATGATAAATATATCTACCTTCGCTTCCTCAGTTCCGACCTCAACTTTTACCCCCTTCGATAAATTGCGTCGCCCCAGCACCTCCGCGATTCCGCCGGCGATGCCGCCGCTCATGGCCGCCACGCCTTCCACCTCGGTAGCAGCCAGCCCCGCGATAACCGAAACAACATCATCGGAAATTTTAATCGCCCCCAAATCCGAGGGCAGTGATCTTCCTGCTTCAGAAAACATATTACGGCAACCTCCCCGTTAAGATACAATCGCCCTTGAGCGGTGTGCTTTCCGCCGCAACCGCCTGAAACGTAAAAAATGCTTGAACCTTTTATGCTTCTTCTATTATACCAAAGTGTGGCAAACAGTTCAATTTGTGCATTCCGTCAACCTTATGGCCTGGCGATAACCTGCACTTCTTCCCGTTCAATACCGATGATCCCCGCCACTGTTTCCGTAACCTGAATAAATTCCCGCTCGCTTAGCTCACCTTTTTTGATCATCACCGTGGCAACCCGGTTCCGGAAAAAGAAAACAGCATCGTCAAAACCCTGTGCCTTGAGCACATTCTCAATCAACAGCTCCTGCTCCATCAATTGGACGATTTCCAGCAACAGGGTCTCGGCTTCTACTTTGGCTTCGGTGCTCGTATTCGGATTGTTCAAAACATCCTCCAGCATTTCAACCTCCTGCGCCCTGATCCGGTCGCGCTGCAGGCGATACTCGACAAAAAAAACACCGCCCTGATCGTAAACCCAGTCCCCTTTTTCCCTGGTCTCGTTAAGCGGGCCGATGGTCAACAGTTCGTCATCCGGCAAAACTTCGTATTCTTGCAGCTCTGTATCCAGGCCGCTGATCACCCAGAACGTCGCACCGCACAGAACCAAAATCAAGCCAAACCATAAAGCCTTTTTATACCTCGCCATGCTCACCCTCTCCTTTTTTTCAATATCCAGAAGTCAGGACTCAGAGCTCTGCTTTTCCCCCTATTCCCCCCTCGGCAGGACCGTAATGCGGTGGTAAGGCAGATCAAGAATCGAGCGCAGCGCTTCCACTACCTGGGCTTTAACCTGGGGAGAATCAACACCGTCGGCGACAACAATTGCCCCCCGGTAACGGGGTTGGTTTTCCTGGATCACCAGCGGTATCTCCCGGCCCTGGGCATCGCGCAGAAGGACATGTGTTTCACGTGTGGTTTCTTCAGTAATCTCCCGGCGGCCGCCGCTACCATCACCTTCCACCGTCTGCCGTCTCGATTCTTCCAGGTCCACCACCAGCTCCTGCCGGGTGCTGCTTTCCAGGGTAATAATCAGCTCCACATTGTTCACACCGCGAATTTGCTCAAGCATCACCGTCAAATCCTGGAGCAGCTGCCGGCCGCCCGGGAAATCTACACCGGTAACCGGATTTGCCGGTTCAACCGTTGCCACTTTATTGCCGCCTCCGCTGAAGAGCGAATTAAAACTGATCAGGCCGATCCCCAGGCATAAAAGCAGCAGCAGCTTCGGTCCGAACCTAAACCTCGTTCCTTTCGCCATGGGCTGTTTGAATGATCTTTTCAAACGCTCAAACCATTCCATCAAAAACCGATCACCTCACCCTTCAATCTACCGCTGTAACGCATACCAGACCCGGGGCGAGCTGTAACCGGGCAGCCAGGGACTGCTCCAGTTCGATTACCCGGCTTGCCGCCGCAGCCGGTTCTTCGCCGCCTGTCGGCGCCGCTTCGCTTTCCGCGGCACTTAAATCAACCGGGTCGATGCGCACCGTTGCAACCGCACCGGCGTTCTGCTCCAAAGAGCGCTGCACGGTTATTTCAACCCGGTAGAGTGCTCCAAAGTTCTCATTTTCCGGATTATCCTCCACTGTCAATTGGATCGCCCGTAAATGCCACCGGCCCGAAGCCGTCACTTCCTGCCGCACGATTTCCTCCAGAGAAGCCTGAAATAGCGTCAGCACCTGCTGCCGGCTGGTGTTACGCAGCAGTTCCTCCCGGTAAGCTGTTGCTTCCGCTTCAGGCGCCCAGGCAGCCGGAGATGCCTCAGAATAGGCCGGCGCTTTGCCCAGGAGCATGTTCATCGTACCGACTACCAGCAGAATTACAAGTAAACCGGTAACAAGGCGGATATAGCGGTGAAACTGCCCCTGCGGGAGGAGCATTTCCAGCAAAACGTTGATGAAGATAATCAAGACCAAGTTGCGGCCCAAAATACTTAAAACATCGATCATTAAGCACCCTCCCGCCCATGTTAACGGAACATGATCGCGGCATTGCCGGCGCCCACGACAACGGTAACCGCCAGGAAAAAGATCAACGAAGCCGCTGCCAAAGCGCCGAGCAATAAAACCAGAGCATTACCCATCGTATTGACCGCTTCGCCAAGATTGGTTTCGCCGAGCGGTTGGATCAGCGCCGCGCTCAATTTATAGATGATCGCCACCGCCGCCAGTTTCACCAGCGGGAATAACGTCAACAGCATCAGGAGCACCGCTCCGGACAGGTAGATGCCGTTCTTAAGTATGATCGAGGCTCCCGCCACCGTTTCCACGGCGTCGGAAAGCATTTTCCCGACCACGGGCACAAATGCGCCGGTCATATACTTAGCCGTCCGCAGGCTGACCGCGTCGGCGACCGTGCCCGCGGTCCCTTGCAGCGCCAGGATACCGACAAAAACCGTCATCGATATGCCGGAACCCCACATACTCAAGTCACGGAAAAAGTCCGCCAGTTTGCCCACTTTAAAGTGCGGTGAAAAATGATTAACCAGGCCCAGGACAGTGCTGAGGAAAATTAGGGGAATGATCACATTTCGGAACGCAGTGCTGAAAAAACTGATTCCAAATATTACCAGAGGGTGAAACATAGCTGATGATGCAAGGCTGCCTTGGGCAGCCAACAGGGCCAGCAAAGTGGGCAGCATGGCCAGAGTAAAATCAGCCATATTGCCGATCGCCTGGCCGGCGGTTTGCATGGCAGTGCTGAAACTGTGCAGGCAGATCCCGATCAGAACAATAAAAAGGATGCTTCTGGTCAAGGTCGCCACCTGTTCGCGCTCAAAGGCGGTTTCGAGATTTTTTAAAAACGCGGCGGCCACGGCTAAAAGCAGCAGCTGCCCCATCAACCTGAGGTGAAGAGCCACTTCCCCCATAAACATACGGCTTAAACCGGTTAATATTTGACCGGGCTCCAGAACCGCTTCCCCTGCTTGCAAGCGTTCCATTAAAATCTGCCAGTGCAAACCGGGCATATATTCCCGGACTTCATTATCCAGCTCCGACCAGTAACGGTCAAAAAAATTTAAATCCAACTGATCCTGCAACTCCCGGACCAGCGGTTGTGGCGCTGCAGAAGCCCCGGTCAAGCCGAGGCAGAAGATAAAGATGACCAGGGTACCCGCGGCCAATGTTTTTTGTTTACGGTCCATGGTTTGCTCCCTCGAAAAACTGCGGTATTAAGACGCATGTTATGGAAGCAGCACGAGAATGCTTTCCATAACCTCAACTACTATCGGTACCGCCATCACTAAAATGATCACTTTGGCGGCAAGTTCGATCCGCGAGGCGATGCTCCCTTCACCGGCATCGCGGCATACCTGGGCTCCGAACTCGGCCAGGTAGGCTATGCCGATTACCCTGAGCAAGGTCTGCAGGTAAACCAGGTTAACTCCGGCCCCGACGGCGGTTTCCGTGATCACATTGATCACACCGACAATTTTATTGATCACCAGGAGCATGATGATCACGCCGGCCACGAGTGAGACCTGCACGGCCAGTTCCGGGCGGTATTCACGCAGGATAATGACCAGCACTGCCGCGATCAGCCCCAATCCCACTACCTGCAAAATTTCCATATATGAAGAACAACCCCGTCTAGTCAAGTATTCAGAATTTAAGAAGTCAGAAATGAGAATAAAAAAATGCTAAAACAGGTTAAAAATTGTTTTGATGCTGTTAAAAAGTTCGTTGATCAGTTGAAGAACCATCAACAGAACAATCACCACTCCGACCAGGGTCAGCATCTGGGCCTGTTCCTGTTTCTCCGCCTGTTTCAGCACGATATTTAAAACCGAGATGAAAATGCCGATACCCGCTATCTTGAACAAGAGATCAATGTTCACACCGTTCACCGTTTCCCCCCCGTTTAGAGCAAAAGAATGATCAGCGCCGCGCCGCTGATATAACCGAGGTAGCGCCATAGTTTGACCTGGCGCCGGCTGTTATCCCGCGCTTCTTCCAGAGCAAATTCGAGATGCTGCGCCGTCAGTTGAATCTGTTTCATCTGTCCTTCCTGCTCGCTCACGCCCAGCGACACCCCGACGCTTTCAATGATCTCCCGGTCCGTTGCAGTGAAGCAGCTTTGGGGATAGCTCTGAAGCACCGCCTCCCGCCAGGCCACATTGGCGGGCAGCTCTTTTCCGGCCAGGAGAGCTTCCGACGCCGCAAGGTAGATTTCCCGCACCGGAGAAGAACACTGGCCGCCGACCGTTTTAAAAGCATATGGCAGCACTGAGCGGGCGAACGCTATTTCCGCGGCCAAGAGTTTTAAAGAACGTTGAAACTGCTGTAGTTGATTAACCCGTTGGACCAGGGTGCGCGCCCTGAACTCGCCGTAGGCGGCCGCCGCCGCCATAATACAGGCGGCGCCGGCCAGTTTAAAATACAGTGCGGACATATCCGCCCTCCCGCCGCTTCTTGTTTACGCCTTGCGCCGCGCCTCTTGGTTGGCTTGATTTAATTGATCAAGTCCGGCCAAGCCCGCTGTTAGCTTCGCCGAAAATAGACTTTGCCGCCGCGCGGGTCAAGGATCTGTTCAACCGTCCCCACCCCGCGGCTCCGCCCGAGAATGACAACGCGCTCAAATACCTGCATGGACCACAGCTTGCGCAGGCCGGGCCTGGCCTGCAGTTCAGCCAGGCTTCCGGCGTGGGCGGTGGCGATTACCGCCACCCCGGCATGGATAATCTCCTCCACCGCGGCCGCATCCGCCTCACTGCCGATTTCATCCGTGACAATTACCTGGGGAGCCATGGAACGGAGCAGCATCATCATTCCTTCCACCTTGGGACAGGCATCCAGAACATCGGTGCAATGGCCGACGTCAAGTTGAGGCATCCCCTGAAACGACCCGGCGATTTCCGAGCGTTCGTCAATTACCGCTACCTTAAAACCGCGAAAACCCAGTTCCACCACGCCGTCGCCTAAACAGCGGGCCAGATCCCTTAAAAAAGTGGTTTTACCGCCCCGCGGCGGCGATATGATCAGGCCGTGCTTGACCCGCTGCCGCCGGTAATCGACAAAATAACAAACATAAGGCAACGCTGTACCGATAATTTGCCGGGCGATTCGGTAGTTTAACCCGGTAATATGTTTAAGGCGCGCCACCCGGCCTTGCTCTACAACCGCCTGGCCGCACAGACCTACCCGGTGGCCGCCGGGTACGGTCAGGTAACCGCAGCGCAGCTCTTGCTCAAAAGCATACAGCGAGGAGCTGCTGATTAGCTGCAGCGCACGTTCCAGGTCGGTTCGGTCCGGACGGTAAGCTTTCTCCGGCGTAACCGCCGTTCCATTTTCATCCAGGAAGATATCTCCGCTACGGCCATGCAAAACTAGCGGCCGTCCCAGGCGCAGCCTGATCTCTTCCATGCCGTCCCACAGGGGTAAAGGTGAGCGATCGATCATTTCACGGATGCGTTGCGGCAGGAAACTGTTCACCTGATCCCTGGCCGGCACGGCGTGCGCATGCGCCATTTTTTCACAACCCCTTCAACAGGTATTGCCGATGCTTGGCTCCTCTCAAGTCCGTATTTATGTATATGAACCGGGCCGGCGCGATAGGACAAAAAGAGAGGGGGAGAGGTATTCTCCTCCGATCACAAAACTGATTCCTGAATCCTTACTACCAGCAAAAAAAAGCTGCCCGGATTCCGGGCAGCCTTATGGTATGCCGCTAAAACATGCTAGAACAGATTAAAAAAATTACTGCTCTTTCTTGTCCTCTCCATCTTTTTCTTCTTCGTCGAGAAGTTCTTCCAGATCTTCTTCTTCCCAATCTTCGTCATCAATGAGCACTACTTCGCCGCAGCCCGGACAGGTTACCTCGATCGCGGCATCCTGGTCCAGGAGATCCTCGCTGACCACGACTACTTCCCGGCAGTTCGGACACTCCATGGAAAAACCGCCCTCGAATTCTTCATCTTCATCGTCATCGTCATCGTCATCGTCGTCATTGCAGTTCTCGTAAAAATCTTCTTCCAGTTCCGTTAAATCTTCATCAATCGCCTCGGTGTACTCAAAAAGCTCTTCGTGATCGACCTTAAGCTGCTCGAGTTCATCGGCAAATTCTTCGAGTATATCGATCACCTTCTGCAGAATCTTCTCCTCCTTGCTGCCGTCACCAAGCTCCAATCCCTCGGCCAATCCCCTCAAATAAGCCACCCGTGCTTTCAAATCATCCGCCACTAGATAATGCCTCCTTTCAACTTATAACCATATTATTCCACTATACCCGTTCAATATATGCACCGCTGCGGGTATCAATCCTCAATACATCTCCCACATGAATAAAAAACGGCACCTGCACGACCAACCCGGTCTCCAGCGTGGCCGGTTTGGATCCGCCGGAGGCGGTGTCGCCCTTTACACCCGGGTCTGTCTCCACCACCGCCAGTTCCACCGTGTAGGGCATCTCCACGCCGACAATTTTTTCACCATGGACGATCACGCTGAGCTTTTCATTTTCCCGGAGATACTTTACCGCATCCCCCATCTGCTCTTTCGAAAGGGCCAACTGCTCATAGGTTTCCAAATCCATCAGGTAATAATCGCCCTCACTGCTGTAAAGATACTCCATCTCTTTGCGCTCCAGGTGAGCCCGCGCAATTTTTTCACCGGCCCGGAAAGTTTTTTCGGTAGTCGATCCGGTGCGCAAATTTTTCAGCTTGGAGCGGACGAAAGCCGAACCTTTACCCGGCTTAACATGCTGGAATTCCACCACCGTGTAGATATCGCCGTCCAGTTCGATCGTCAGTCCGGTATGAAAATCGTTGGTTGAGATCATAGATCAACAGCTACCCCCTCTAGGCTACAGTAATCAAATCCCTCGAACAGAGCGTCAGGCGCTCCGTTCCCTCGCCGGTAATCAAAACCATATCTTCAATGCGCACGCCCCCCCACCCGGGGATATAGACACCCGGTTCGACGGTGACGATCATCCCCGGCGAGAGCACAATCTCGCCGCGCGGGGAAAGGGTCGGCTGTTCGTGTGTTTCCAGGCCCACCCCGTGTCCCAGGCCGTGCCCGAACTGCTCGCCGAAACCGGATTCCTCAATGATCGTCCGGGCCGGGGCATCGGCTTCCCGGCCGGTCATGCCGGGCCGGATCCGGCGCACCGCTTCATCCTGCGCCCGGCGGACAATTTCGTAAACCTGCCGCTGCCGCCCATCGGGTTCGCCGAGGCAAACCGTGCGCGTCATATCGGTGGCGTAGCCGTCAAAAACAGCTCCGAAATCCATGGTCACCAGTTCGCCGCGTGCCAGCGCCTTGGCCGAAGCCGAACCATGCGGCAGCGCTCCCCGCTCTCCCGAGGCGATGATGTATTCAAAAGCAGCCGCGGAGGCGCCGAGCCGGCGTAAATATATTTCCAACTCCAGCGCAACGGCCTGTTCGGTCAGGCCCGGCTTCAGGCAGTTCAGGATATGGGTGAAAGCCTGGTCCAGGCAAGAGGCGCCCCGGCGCAAAACCGCCAGTTCGCCCTGGTCCTTGATCATGCGCATCTCTTCGACCAAGTTTTCCGTGGGCACCAGCTCAACGGTTAAAACCTTGCTTAGATCTTGAAACAGGGCGTAGGTGACCTGTTTTTGTTCGAAGCCGACCTGTTGCCAGCCGGTTTCGGCGAGAATTGGCGCCAGGCTTTGCGGCAGCTCATCCTGCCAGCCCCGGATCTCGCAGTGCGGCGCCTGCTGCGCGGCTTGTTCCCGGTATCGAAAATCGGTAATTAAAAAAGCCTGTTCCCATCCCACGAGAAGAACGCCGTTGGTGCCGTCAAAGCCGCTGAGATACTGCCGGTTGAACGGCTGGGTGATTAATACCGCTTCCAGGGCGTGTTCCTGTATTTTTTCCTGCAAACGCCGCAAACGCTCGATCAAGTGCCTACTCCCTCAGCCTTCATTTATTATTTTAACCAGCGCCTCCAAACCCCATAAATAACTGTCGGCACCGAGGCCGCAGATAACGCCGCCGGCCACGGGTGAGATTACCGATAGATGGCGGAACGGCTCGCGGGCGAAAATATTGCTTAAATGAACTTCAATCACCGGCAGCGCAGCCGCGTCCAGCGCCTCACGCAGGGCGTAACTGTAATGCGTCAGGGCGGCTGGGTTAATCAGGATCGCCTGGTAGACGCCGGGAGCCTCCTGGATCCGGTCCACCAGGGCTCCTTCATGATTTGACTGACAGCAGTCCACGGCGACCCCCAGGGAGGCGGCGCGCAGGGCCAGGGCGGCGTCAATCTCCGGCAGCGTCGTTGTGCCGTAGACCGCGGGCTCTCTTCGGCCCAACAAGTTTAAATTGGGGCCGTGCAAAACCAATATCCTTTTTTTGGTGTCGTTCAGTTTTTTCGACCTCCCCACTGATATCATTCCCTGATCCGGGATGGAATTCCTGCCTGATTGGTTAATTTTTCATGACTAATCGCCAGGGGAGTTAGGGGAGGTCACGCGGCTTACGCAGTTTTTTTATGATTTCCGCGGCAACCCGGGAGGGGGTCTTGCCGGTAGTGTCTACAAGCAGGTCACACTGGCGGTAATACGGTTCCCGTGTCTCCAGTAAATTGCGCACCCGCTCGCCCGGTTTAGCACCGTACAGCAAGGGGCGCCCGCCGGCTCCGGCGGTGCGCCGCACGATCGCCCGGACAGAAGCAGTGAGCAGGACGATCACACCGCAGCGCTGCAAGCAAAGACGGTTTGTCTCCCTGAGCACCGCGCCGCCCCCGGTCGCTACAATCAGGGAACCGGCCGGGTAGCGAGCCAGTCCCGCGATTACTTCGCTTTCCCGATCCCTGAAATATGTTTCTCCGAACCGCTCGAAGAGGAGCGGTACGGGTAATCCGGCCAGCGTTTCAACCGCGGCGTCAGTATCAATGAAGCGGCGCTTTAAGCGGCGCGCCAGCACCTCTCCCACCGCCGTTTTTCCTGTTCCCATGAAGCCGGTCAGGATGATGTTTTTTACCGCTAGAGGGTTTTCATTCACTTACATTTACCTCCGTTTAGAACCTGCTTTAGATTTCCCAGCTGTCGGGTGGCTGCTCTGATATGCGGACCCGGCCCGTGGCCGGGGTGACAATAATGTAGAGCACTGCTCCCTGTTGATCGATCATGGAGACAGTGCCGCCCTGGCTGGGCGCCCCGGACCGGTGAAAATACAGGTTTTGCGTGCCCGAGACAATCGGAAAATTAATGATCTGAAAGGAAACTCCTTCCGGCAGCCTGACCGTAAAACGCTCCCCGGCGGCATTATCAAAAACCCTGTAGCTGGAACCGTAAAACCGGAACTCAATATAACTGGTCAGACCTGACGTGATCGCGGCCTGTTGGGTACGCCGCATATCAAGAGCCAATTTTCGCGCGGCAATCTCCAGGTTTCTGCCTTGCCCGGTGTTCACCAGGGCAGGCGCGGCGATCGCGGCGAGCAAAGCCAGGATCGCCAATACACAGAGCAGTTCAATTATACTAAATGCCGGCGAAAATTTGCGCATGTTACTCTCCAGCGGTTCCGCCACCTTTCGTTTCCCGATAAGCATTGGGTGCCAGGCACCTTTAATCAGGTTATGGTTCTCTCCTGAAATAGGCCGCGTCAACATATGAACTGATTTCATCGTCAAAGACGCTGCTGAAAGTTACCCGCACGATCTCACGTAAAGTAGTGACGCCGGATTCAAGACAGCGCAGCCCGTCTTGCAGCAGGGGAACCATACCCTGGCGCACCGCTTTTTCCTGCAAGCGCTGGGCGGTAGCGCCGCTGAGGATCTGTTGATGAATCTCCTGGTTCAGCACCAGCAGCTCTTGGATGCATGTCCGTCCCCGGTAACCGGTATAGTTGCAATGCCTGCAACCCGCTCCTTGGTACAGAGTGTCCGGCGGCTCCTTGTTAAATAGATGCCGGTAAAAAAGAAGCTCTTCCGCAGAAAGCGGGTATGGTGCGCGGCAATAATGGCAGATGATCCTGATTAAACGCTGCGCAACCACCCCGACCAGGGAAGCGGCAATCCGGTAACCTTCCATACCCATATCCAACAGGCGTGAAATGGCGCCGGCGGCGTTATTGGTGTGCAGTGTGCTCAGAACCAGGTGCCCGGTCAGGGCGGCCTGGGTCGCGATTTTTGCCGTTTCCAGGTCCCGGATTTCTCCGACCATGATAATATTGGGGTCCTGGCGCAGGATAAAACGCAGCGCGCCGGCAAAGGTGAGATTGATGCGCGGGTTGACCTGGATTTGATTAATGCCGCTCAGGCGGTACTCGACCGGATCTTCGACGGTGATAATATTGTCTTCAGGGCGATTGAGGTAATGCAGCGCCGAATAGAGGGTTGTGGTTTTCCCGCAGCCGGTTGGACCGGTCACCAGGATCATGCCGGAGGGGTTCATCAACAATTTGCGCAATGTGCGGTAGTTATTTTCGGAAAACCCCAGAGACTCCAGCGGGAGAACTATTTTAGACCTCTCCAACAGGCGGATCACGACTTTTTCACCATGAATGGTGGGCATTGTGGAAACGCGCAGGTTTACCTCTCGCCGGTCGGCCTGAATGGGAATGTTGCCGTCCTGGGGTAGCCGCCTTTCGGCGATGTCTAAATTGGCCATAATCTTGATGCGTGATATGATCAGCGGCTCGGTATCCCTGGGAGGCGACATCAAGTCTTGCAACATGCCGTCAATGCGCATGCGGATGCGCAACCCTTCTTCGCCCGGTTCCAGGTGAATGTCGCTGGCGCCTTCATCAACCGCTCGCTTGATCAGTGCGTTCACCACTTTTACAACCGGCGCCTCATCTACCAGGGAACGCAGGCGGGTCAGTTTTTCTTCATCCCGGGTGTGACTGTCGTTTTCGGCTACGCTGCCGGCTAGAGATTCCTTAAGGCCATGGAACTGGTTGTTCGCATACGTGATCGCGCTCTCCGAGGCGATAACCGGTTCCACCTCCAGCCCTGTAAACATGGCTACATCGTCCAGGGCGGACAGATTCATCGGATCAGCCATGGCCAGGCGAAGGCGCCTGTCCCGCTTTTCGATCGGTATGACCTGGTAGCGTTGCGCCATGCTTCTGGGGATAGAGGTGGCGGCGGCGGGATCGATTTTGCAGTTGTAGAGATTGACCTGAGGTATATCCAGCTGTTCTTCAATGATCGAGATCAGCTTTGCTTCGGTGATTAAACCGTTTTCCACCAGCAGCCTGCCGAGCCGCTTGCGGGTCGATTTCTGCGCAGCCAGAACACTGGTGAGCTGCTCTTCATTGATCGCGCCGCTTTCCAGCAACAGTTCACCAAGCCTACGGCGTTTGGACCGAACCATAACCTCCCTCCTCGAGTGAAACAGAGTGTCTTTATTCAGGCGCCGTCAACGGCACGGCGCATCACCTCTACGGGCGCCTTTTGACCGGTGAACAACTCAAAAGCGAGCGCCGCCTGCCAGAGGAGCATCCCTCTGCCGTTAACGGCTTTACCGCCACGGCTCCGGAACAGGCGCATTACCTCGGTTTCAGCCGGGTGATAGCGCAGGTCGAAAAGGGCCTTCCCTTGCCCGGGCAAGGGATTGAGCGCTTTCGTCACTTCCGGAAAATCACCCGGCAGGCAATAGATCAAGACCCGGCAGCGTGAACAAGCCTGGCGCAGCGCTTCCTCTTGCCACAATACGGCTGCAGCGGTTACGAGAGGGCTCTGCGGTTTGATCCACTCGACCAGGGCCTGGGCGCGGGCGGCGGTGCGATTGGCGATCATTAAATCCGTAGCGCCCTGCCGGATCAAGGCGTCGGCGATAGCCCGTGCCGCCCCGCCGGCCCCGATCATCAGGATCGGATCACTAAATAATTCCGCCAGCCCTTCTTCCCGGGCGGCGCGAAGAAAGCCATCGCCGTCAGTGCTGCTGCCGGTTAATTTACCGTCATGGTGCACGATCGTGTTTACCGAACCGATGGCCAGCGCTTCCGGTGAAACCAGATCCAGGTAAGGCAGAACCGCCTCTTTATACGGGATGGTTACGTTTGCCCCGGCGAGGCCCAGCGCCCTTAAACCGGATACCGCGGCTTGCAGCGAAGCAGCCCGGACCGGGGCGGCCAGATAAACATAATTCAAATTTAGCGCGCGGAAAGCGGCGTTGTGCAGCAGCGGCGATAAGGAATGGCGGACCGGATCGCCCAGCAGAAGGAAAATCCGGGTACGAGCATCAATATTCAATAAGAGACACCGACTTTCACCTGGAATACCATATTATAACACGTTTCGCCCGGTTTTCGGAAGTGGGGGAGCTCCAATTTTTTAACAACACTTGGAAACATGCCCATATTAAGCAGGATTATAAAATTATGTGTCGAAAAAAGTATTTACCGTTGACACCGAGATGGAAGGTGACAGTAACCGTATGCCCGCTGATCATTTTTTCTTTAACTTGATTGTATTTTTAAGCGGCCTCTGCTTCGGCAGCTTTCTTAACGTGGTCGTCTACCGGCTGCCGCGCCGTCTCTCACTGTGGAAACCTCCTTCCAGCTGCCCCTCCTGCGGGCGGCGTTTGGGTCCCCTGGAGCTGGTGCCGCTGCTCGGTTATCTCCTGCTGCAAGGCCGGTGCGCCCACTGCCGGAGCACGATCAGCCCCCGTTACCCACTGGCAGAGTTAGCCACCGCGCTGCTCTTTTCTTATGTATACTTAGCTTTCGGCTTAACCCTTACCGCAGGCGGCTATATGTTCCTGCTGTTTTTGCTGCTGGCAATCTCGCTGATCGACCTGGAGCACCGGTTGATCCCGAACTCTCTGGTCAGCGCGGGCCTCGCCGGCGGCGTGATCCTGCAGTTGCCGGCCATGGCAGCCAACTGGCTTACCGTGCCTGCCCGGCTGATGCCGGAGCGGCTCTGGCTCGATGCCGTGTTCGGCCTGCTGCTCGGCGGGGGAGTGATGCTGATCATTTTTCTGGTCAGCCGCGGCGGCATGGGAGCCGGTGATATGAAGCTGATGGCATTGATCGGTTTTTTTGTAGGGCTGCGGGGTACGGCGGTAGTGATGATGCTCGGCTTTACTGCCGGTGCCTTAACCGGCTTGCTGCTAATTGCGCTGGGCCGCCTGACCCGTAAGGATGCCCTCCCCTTCGGGCCTTTCCTCTCATTGGCGGTCCTGGTGGAGCTTTTTTGGGGCGAATTGATCTGGAACTGGTACATTCACCTGCTGCGCTGAAACCTTAAGGCGCGGCTGTCGCCCGGATGAGATGTTTGGCACGGTTTCCAGGCAAACATAATCGCGATGCATACCGATCCATCATTAATTTAAAGGAGCTGAGCGGATGCGGAAAATGATTCGGGACACTGCAGCGGGTTATACGTTGATCGAGCTTTTGATCGCCGTTACCATCCTGGCCCTGGTCGTTTCTCCCCTGTTGGGTTTGCTGGCTGCCGGTTTTTCCGCAATTAACCTGGCCGGTCAGCAAACCAGCGCGGTAAACCTGTGCCGCGCAGCGCTCGAATCGACCAAGGCGTTGGGCTACACGGCAGTCTATAACTTATATGTCAGGGAAGGCCGCTCACCCCTGGAAGATAACGCAATCCCCGGATTTCCCCAATTCCGGCGATTAACGGTAGTAAAGCCGGTTTCTCTCGAGGCCGGCGGCGCACCCCTTGCTATTGAGCTGTTGTTAATCAGGATCACCGTATCGTGGACCGGTAAAGGCATGGAGCGCAGCACAATACTGGAAAGCTATCTCGCAGAGCGGTGAAAGCGATACCTCCGGCGCGCCGGCAAGAGGGCTACACAATACTGGAGCTCCTTGCAGCCCTGGCCATCTTCGGTTTAATCATCGGTGCGATCTACTCCTTTTACCTTGCCGGGCTGAACAGCTGGAACCGCGGCATTGTACAAATGGATAGCCAGCAGAGCGCGCGCATCGCCATGGACAAAATGATCCGTGAGCTGCGTTACGCCTCTGCCGTAGAGCTCCAGTCGGATGAAGAAATCCGCTTTCAATTAACCGGAGACACTAAAACATACCTGTTCCGCAAATCGGGCCGGGAACTGATCTTTGAAAGCAAATTGAACAACTCCACTAAATCCCATAATAAAATTGCCCTCGGGAT
>JBFMGD010000043.1:0-25458 GCA_040751775.1 Bacillota bacterium
CTTCGTGCATCTCATAAAAGAGAGCCACCGGTTTCGGAACCGTAATCCAATAACGCCCCGCGACAAACAGTCCCACCAGCACAACCAACCCCACTACTGCCGCCAGTAATCTGAAAATCAATTTGCCGAGAAATTTCAGCAAGCGCAACAACCTCAATCACTCCTCCTTAAGAGATTCGCATTTCTTCTGCCATGAGTTCTTTTATTCATTAATACAAATAATCCTGCCTCTTTTAGAAACATTTTCAAACTGAATTATTGATTACTAAACTGCTCCCGGGAAAATAGGCCTTATTGACAACATGTATGGAAATAGATAACATCTAAACCAATACGGGAGGTGTGATAAATGCCGCGACTCTACGGGAAAACAATCATGCTCAGAGAGTACCGGAAAGAGGATCTGCCGCATATCAGGGAATGGGTTACAGATCCGGAGGTAGTGGATAACCTTTCCGACGTATTTCTCTACCCGAACACGCTCAATGAAACTGAAAACTTTTTAAACCGGATGCTCGAAGGCACTACCGATATGAGAGGTTTTATCATCGCCGACCGGCAAAGCGAAGAGTATATCGGTCAGCTCGACCTGATCAAAATTGATTGGAAAAATCGCGTTGCAGAACTGGGTGTCGTCATCGGCGCCGCGGAGAACCGGAACCGGGGCATTGGCACCGAAGCGATCAAATTGCTCCAGGATTTCGTTTTCAACCGGCTGAATTTAAACAGGCTTCAACTGGACGTGCACGAATATAATGAAAGAGCGATCGCCTGCTACCGGAAATGCGGTTTTCAGGAAGAAGGCCGCCGCAGATTAAATTTTTTCATAAACGGCCGCTATACGGATACATTGATCATGGGAATCCTGAAGAGCGAGATGTCGCCTGATTTGCCGTAAAGTATCCCCGAGTGCACAAGGACGCCTGTCAACGGGGACGGAGGATCTGACATAATGTCAAATCCTCCGTCCCCTTGACATTGACAACTTTTATTCCTTGACCAGCTTGTTCTTCCTGTAGATAAACAGATAGAAACCCGCGCCGGCAAGCAAGATTAAGGCCGCACCGAGCAGCCAGGGGGTAAGATTGCCCTCTTTCCCGGCGCTGTCTTTCAGGGCGAGGGTCCCGGCGGTGCGTTCCATACCGTCCAGGGCATACATCATTTCTTCAGAGATGGACTCAATGTAATCGCTATCCTTGAGTGACAAGACCTGTGCTACTGTCATCTCGGTGCGCAGGGCAATACCGCCTTCCATGACCTCGTACCCTACTCCCATGGCCTCCAACTCGCTCTTCAACCGGTCCAGGTTTTCTTGATAGCCCTGCAAACCGATTTGCGCGAGCTTATTCTCCATCTCTTCAAAGCGGGCCCAGTCCGTATCTCCGAAATCGGAGGGGATTTCATACGGCAAAATGTCCGGTTTTTCACTTGGTACTACGGTACCCTCACCAACACCATCGGCCGGCAACGGCCGCGGCAGCGGCAGCGGTTCCACACCGCTATTGGAATCGTTCCCGCCTCCCTCGATTACGCCCGGATCTGTCAGGATAGGAAGGGTACGCAGGTCACCCCTGGAGAACTCGGGGTATTCTTGATAAACTGCTTCCATCGCCGCCTGTATAGCAGCGCTATCTTTATATTTAGCCCAGATGATCACTTCAAATTTCTGTGTCGCGGCCGCCTGGATCAGCTGCCGGTAGAGGTAGGGGTCGATCTTGCCTGCATCTTTACTCAGCTCTTCCAATTCACGTTGTTGAAGCTTTTGCTCCTCGTCAAAATAAATCTGTGCCCCATCGTAGGTTAAAATTTCACCCGTCTTGACGCGAAGATAGACCGCTCCCGCCTTAAGGTCATAGCTGACGGACCTCTCTGGATCCGACACAACATCATCAGGCATACCCGGATCTTCGGTGATTACACCCGGATCCACCTCTTCTCCCTCACCTTTCAGGTAGTACCTGCCCCCCCAAAGCTGCTCTCCGCTGAACGGCAGATCGATCAGAGATCCATCGAGGGAAATTTCTCCGGCTTCGACCTGCAGCTGCCCGGCCAGGTATTCGAGAACCTGCCCATGGTAGTCCTGCGCCAGGCCGGCCGGCAAACCGCTTCCCAGGATAGATACAACCAGTAACACGGCGACTAGTTTTTTCATGCTGTTCACATCCTTTTTTGCTTTAGTACAGCCTCTTGGTAATATAGACATCAAAAAGCGGATTTGGTTCCCTGGCGCCGGGAAGACCTAATGCACCGCGTCTGCCGGGTTGCTCTCCGGTATGATATAATGGGCTTCGAGCCATAGACATGGTAGCAGATGATGGACGTGATGAGATGCATCAATACTTTAAAGGCGTACTGCTGGTTTTACTGTCCGCATTCGGTTTTGGGCTCATGCCGATTTTTGCCCTTTACGCGTACCGGGGCGGAATCAATGTCGCCACCCTGCTGTTTATTCGTTTCACGCTGGCCACAGCTCTATTCCTGGTCTATATCCTGATCAAACACCGCCGGATTACTCTCAACTTCAAAGATCTGTTACATCTGTTTATTTTAGGCGGTGTTTGTTATACACTGCAGTCTACCTTTTACCTGACAGCAGTCCGCCACATTACCCCGTCCCTGGCCGCGCTGCTGTTATACTCATTTCCGATTTATGTCGTTATCCTCTCCTGTATTTTTGAGCGGGAAAAACTGACCCGAATGACCATAGCGTCAATCGGTGTTTCATTTGCCGGTGTCTTGTTGATCCTGGGCACATCGTACGGCCGAATCAGCGGGCTCGGCGTTGTTCTTGCCCTCGGCGCGGCGCTGGTATATTCCGTCTATATCATGCTGGGCAACAGGGTGATCAAAACTATTCCACCGATAATAACCAGTACATTTGTCTCCATGTTCGCCGGGATTGGCGTAATCGCTGTCAGCCTGTTTACGGAAAACCTAAACTTTTCATTCAGCCCCACTGTCTGGGTTCACATTTTCGGTCTGACTGTCTTCTGCACCATCATTGCCATCCTTGCGTTTTTCAGGGGAATAGAGCTCCTCGGGCCGGTCAGGGCTTCCATCCTGAGCATGACAGAACCGCTCTTTACCACGATCAGCGCGGTGATCCTGTTGCAGGACCGCTTAACTGCCATGCAAGCTGTCGGCGGCGCGGCGGTGCTCACCGGCGCCATCCTGATCACCAAAGCGCGGCAGGTACAGTCGAGCGCAAACATGGAACAAGAAAGCTGCATTAACGAGGTTCCCTTACGGGAGGGATAGTATGATTGAGAGCGCCGCATACGGCGCGGTGACGCAAATTAAAATGGGCCGGGAACTGGACGGAAGGGTCCTTTATTGGGTTGCCGCTTACCTGGTGGACGGCCTGCTGATCGATACCGGCTGCAGCCATACCGCGGCGGAGCTGCTGGAATATTTGCGGGACCGGCAGCCACGGGACGCGATCATGACCCATTACCACGAAGACCACGTCGGGGGCTGCTCGCTCCTGCAGCAGAAGCTGAATGTGAAGCTGTGGGCCTATGCCCGCTCTCTTCCCCTGCTCAACAGCGCCCCGCGGCTCTACCCCTACCAGGAGCTGGTCTGGGGCTATCCCGAACCGGCCGCGGTTCAGGCGCTGCCCGGGGATGAATTCAGGACGGAAAACTGCCGCTTCCAGGTGGTGGAAACCCCGGGCCACAGCGCAGACCATGTGGTTTTGATTGAACCTTCCAGGGGATGGTGTTTTTCCGGCGACCTCTTCGTTTCCGAAAAGATCAAGGTGCTCCGTCCTGAGGAGGAGATCGGGGGGATCATGCGCTCCATGCGGAAGCTGCTCGACCGCGGGCAAGACCTTGTTCTCTTTACCGCCATCGGCAAGATCGTGCCGGACGGCAGGAGAGCGCTGTCATCTTGCCTGGCCTATTTGGAAAACCTGGGCCGCTCTGTTCAGCTGATGCATCAAGAAGGCTTTTCGGAAAACCAAATCGTTGAGCGCCTCTTTGGAGGCGAAAGCTCGATGGCCGACCTGACAAACGGTCAGTTCACGACCTCAAATTTAATCCGCTCACTGCTCAAGAGCGGCCTTGCCTGATGATAGTTCATCGTTCCGGCAAGGTATTCAGCCGGAACCACTAATCATCGGCCAGGACGACGGAGTTTACCACCTGGCGCGACGGGATGGACCAGTATTCATTGAGCAGATTGTCTTTGACAGTCGGTTCCACCAGACGAAAACCATGCTTTTCGTAGAAGCGAACCGCCCAGGAGGCGTCGGCCCAGGTCCCCACCAGGGCCGGTTTGCTGATTTGCCGCAAAAGGCGCGCCAGCAGCTTTCCCCCGATCCCCCGGTTCCGGTGGGCCGTGCGCACGTAAGCATGCCTGATCAGGGTAACATCCCGCACATGCTGAATCCCCATCACGCCGATCAGCTCGCCCGCCTCCCGCCAGCCCCAGAAAACCACGCCGCTTGAAATTTCGTGGGCCAACTCCGCGCGGGGCATATACGGCTCCTGCCAGCATTCCGCCGGGATTACCCCTTTGTATGCCCCGGCGGCGTCGTTAATTATCGTCAAGATCATCTCAAAATCGTTCGCGCAACACTTTTCAATTACCTCTGCCATCCTGCCTCCGCTCCTTCCGCTTTCCATTGTTTTCACTCAGGTATACGCGACTGTTCCGGTTTTTTCCTGCCTGGAAACAAGAGATCAGCCTCATCCCCTGCGGCGCCGCCCGCCTGCGCAGCGCCGTCTACCCGGCGCTGCAAATTTCCGATCACCGCCAGGAGAACCTGTAATTGATAATCGGAGCCTTTGAAGGATTATCCGGTTTGGAGTGGAATGAAAGACAGAGGCAGTTAAGCCGGTAGAATCAACAGCCTGGTTGCTGGATATGATATTTGCCGATCAGGACATTATGTTAATCAAGGAGTGAACGCAGTGCGTCGTATCCATGTTATCGGATTGATCATCTTTGTAATCGCTTTTTTTGCCCTGGGCATCTACGCGGCCGATTATTTCAAGGCCGGGCAGGACAATACCGGCCCCACGCCCCCGGACGGAAACAACGGGGAGCCTGATGACACCCCTCTGCCGCCGGATATCCGTACTGCCACCATGGTATCGGTGGGAGCAATTTACCCCCACGCGCCGCAGCTCAGCCAGGCCTATCTCAACGACGGCAGGTACGATTTTACCCCCAGTTTCGAGATCATCGCGCCCCTGGTCAAAGAGGCAGACCTGGCCGTGGTAACCCTGGAGACAGCCCAGGCCGGCGAGGAGACCGGCGGTTACTCTGCTTATCCCACTTTCAACTCCCCGATCGAGGTGTCGCAGGCTTTAAAACAAGCCGGCTTCGATGTTTTCAACACGGCCAACAACCATATCATGGACCGCGGCTACGACGGGCTGATGAAAACCCTGGATAATGTCAGGGCCCTCGGGGTAAAGGTGATCGGCACTCATAAAAGCCAGGCCGAACGGGACACTCCTTTTATCCAGGATATCAACGGGATCAAGGTCGGCTTTGTCTCCTACACTTACAATACCAACGGTTTTTACCCCCCCGCGGGGCATGAGTACGCCATCAACTTCATCCCGGACTTTCAGACCATTGAACCGGTCATCGCCGACATCAAGGCAGCCCGGAATGCGGGGGCGGACCTGGTGGCGGCATACCTGCACTGGGGAGAGGAATATGTGCACGAGCCCATGCAACGGCAAAAAGAGATCGCGGCTGAGCTTGCCAGGGCCGGCTGCGACCTGATTATCGGCACCCACTCCCACGTGCTGCAGCCGATCGATTTAATCACCGTGAACCAGGCGGACGGCGGCGCCCGTAAAGCGGTGGTGATCTATGCCCTGGGCAATTTCTGCACCAACCAGCACCTGACCGAGGGTGTGCCCACTGACCTGACCCGCTACGGCATCATGGCCCGGATCGAACTGGCCAAGGATATGAACAGCGGCGAAGCCTGGGTTGAGGATGTAAACTATACCGTCAATATATGCCACATCGGCTGGCGCCACCGGGTGATCCCCGTGCCGCAAATCCTGGAATCTCCGCCGGAGAGGTACAACCATACCGCCGAGCGGGTGGAAACCATCAGATCGCAGTACAACACGATCCTGGGCATAATGGAAAGTTACGATTTTACGGCCCGGAAGGAAGATTTCTTTAAGCGACATCAAGAGGATAACAATGATGATTGATTTTGAAGTAATAATGAACCGCTTTCACACAGTAGGGAAAAGAATTCACAAAACCGTGCTTGCGGTGATTCCCCCGGGCACGACAGCTACAAGTTGCCCCTACACTTTGATGATCTGTTACTAGTTTTTCAAATGATTGATCACATTTACCGATCATATTACGGGTATACGTGTTGAGCGGCACATGGATACTGATAATGTCCGCTTCTTTAATCAACGTGTCAAAACCGACATACTCAATCCCATTTTCTTTGGCATATTCTTTGTCTTAAGAGTTGACAGTCTACTATTTTTACATATTTCGCTCGTTGAAAAGTCACCATTTGTCGGAAATGAAATATTATAGTAAAACTGATTCTAAATGCGCTAAGGAGGGCATTAAAATTGAGGTACCGGTTTGTACCGTTCAAGATTGGATGCTTTGCCAGGTAGATTGGTCTCTGGACGGGGATTTCTTGGCCGTAGATTCCGGTACAGGCGCCTCAGGCAGAGAACTAAAGATTTTTTCTACTGCTTCCCAGAGCTTGGTGGCTACGCTTGGTTATGCTTACGGGTATAGTTGGGCGCCGGACCGGCCGGTCTTGGCTATCGGGATACCCAAAGAGGTCACGCCTCCACTTCCAGTGGAGGACGGTCGTTCAGCCTCCATAGTACTATATTCATTCCCGGAGAACAGGATGCAGGAGATCAAAGAAGGCACGTCTGAGCATATGTTTGTACCGGAAAGATGGCTAGACGGAGAAAGGTTTGTTATACGCGATTTATTGGACCATACAGCCGATGCATTTTGGGAAGTAAACCTGAAGGACCAAAATGACCCAATAATTAAATCATTCCGGAGGCATGAAGATCCACGCTTCAGCGTGGAAGCCGCGCTGGAAGCCAAAGCCCGTGAAGGTTATGCCGTCGATAGTATTTACGACTGGCAATGGTCTCCAAATGGTCAACTCGTTTCGTTTGTTCTCGTCAAGGAGGGGGCCGATATTCAGCTCCCGCCGCTTGATCAACTCCACCGCTTTTTCGATCCTGACCTGGTTCAAACATTCATGAACAGTGATGTTCAGCTCGGAACGAAACAGCCGGCAGAGGTAGGATGGGCTGACATAGAGATGCCGCGCGATATCCTCGAGGGAAATATTGCGATCATAATTTTGCATTATGAATCTGCGCGCTTCCATAACCACGCCCAGATGTTTCTGCCGCGCCAGGAGCAGGGTGCTGTCTAAAAATGCGGCCACCGTTTCCTTGATCGAAAGTGCCAATTGATCCATGTTATCGATCGCCACAGCCTTGCCATTGAATTCAGCCAGCCCTTCCATGACCAGTTGCACATTGGCGCCCCCGTCGACAGCAGCCCTGGAAGCCAGCACAACCAGATCATTGATGCGCATCCTCAGCGCTCTTCCATCCCCGCCGGTGTTTTCATTTAAAGCACCGAGCAAGCTTTCCAGCGCTTTAACGGCACGCTCTTTATCCCCCAGCCGGATCAACCGGAGCAGTTCCCTTTCATCGCGCCAGTAGCTTTCATTCTGGTCCGGCTTATCCTGAACAGGTGCCATCCTTTTGCGCCTGCCGGCCAGCTCTTCTCTAAGTTGCTCCTGCCGGCGCCTCATTTTATCCCGTTGCTCCATCAGGAATAGATTTCTCTTCAATAGGAAACTGATTACAGCAAAGAGCATATCCGCCGCCGCCTGCGCCCGCCGCGGCGGCACCACGGGCAGGCTTTCCGTCCTTTTTTTCAATTCGGTCATATTAACCAGGCCGCGGCATTTTGTATTCAGCTCTTCCCAAAAGACAGTATCGGGCTCCCACATCAGCACTTTACCGCAAATGATGCTGCCCAGGAATGCTTGATCCACCTTCATCGGCACAGCCCAGATTACCAGACCGGCATGGCAGCGGAAAAAATACGGCTCGTCCCATTTTGCCGTTTCCAGGCAGGCCCGCCGGTATGATTTGCGGCAGCGGGCCGCACCCTTGGGATTTTCCCGGATCAACCGGCAAAAAGAGTTTTCGGTCACTCCTTCCGGGAAAAACAAGGTGTGGCCCGTGGCGCCAACCGCCTCCACGGTGAGACCGGTCGCCGCGCAAAAACTCTTTAAAACCTTGTTGAAGTAGTGCAGGTCAACTTCAGGCCGGATCCTTTCCATATAGGTTAGCCCCGCTCCCATCCTTCATTACGGTATAGTATTAGACAGTACCGTGATCTTTCCTTTAACTAGGTAAGAGACAGGTCGAAAGCGGCCCGTTCTCATTGGAGGCAGTTCCGCGAGGGTAGAATTGATTGACAGATTAATCCAGGATAAACCAATAATACTAAAGAGTTTGCCGGGATAGACGGGCTGCCCCTGGAGAATTGGGCGCAGTAAATTAAGGACTGAGTTCAAGATATATCCAATAATTTTATCGGCTTTTTTTACGTCTAGATTAGCTATTTTGAATTGACTTTTTCGGGACTGGAACTTATAATAATAGCGATGACACATTATGGGAGCTGATAGCATGCGTGTAAATACCACGGATTTGCAGAATGCTTTTGGGAAGTACCTTTCCCTGGTGGAGAAGGAAGATATAATCATCATTAAAAATGGGAAGAGCATAGCCAAGCTCACCCACTATACTGAACCTGATTACTTCCTCGTTCACGAAGAATCAAGAAAGTACAAAACTAAAAAAATCAGTTATGAAGAATACATGGAGTTGGTTGAATCATCCGACCAAAGGTACGAACTGATCGACGGTGAGATTTACCTGATGGCCTCACCGGGTTTTAAACACCAGGTGGTGGTGAACGAATTAGCCGGTCAATTCTATAATTATTTCAAAGGAAAGCCCTGCCGCTCTTTAACAGCGCCTTTGGATGTGCGGCTCTTCGGCTATGCGACCAAGTTTGAGGAAGACCCCAATGTTGTCCAGCCGGATGTGGTGGTGATCTGTGATCAAGAAAAAGTTAACGAAAAAAACAGGTACGAGGGCATCCCAACACTGGTTGTAGAAGTGCTCTCTCCTTCAACCAAGGGGAAAGACATGGTGGCCAAACTGAACCTGTATATGAAAAGCGGTGTTTTAGAATACTGGATTGTCGATATTGAAACAAGAAGTATTATTCAATACACCTTTTCCAAGGAGCGGGACATACAAGATCTGAATAGCTTTAAGGAAAGAGAGACAATTAGTTCAGCTGTTTTTGAAAGCCTGGAAATTCCATTAGATTCACTTTTCGCCTAGAAAAACTCTCTTTACTACCCCAGAGCCCGCTCCAGGTCGGCGATCAAGTCATCAATATCGAGGTTTTGCGATGGATACAAAATTACTTATTGTCGAAGATGATATTTTTTTACAAGATGGTCTGTGCGAGCTGCTCCGGCGGGAAGGATACTCGGTCGATTGCGCCGGCACGTGCAAGGAAGCGCACCACTTTGCCGCGGAAAACAGCTATCGCTTGATTATTCTGGATATCGTGCTTCCGGATGGCGAGAGGTTGTAATCAGGTCTACCTTCATGTATATTATATTCATGAAATAATATTGGTGGTGTATATGTTGAATAAAGTTCCCTTTCAAGTTCATATAGATAAGACTCTACGTGAGCAACTTAGAATAATTGCCGACAAGCATAATCTATCAATGTCCGCCCTGGTGAGAAAATACCTCTACCAGGGGCTGGAGAAAGATCTCGGCTCCGCAGACCCCGGCCTGGATATTATCGGCCTGGGGGAAGGGAAAAGTGTAAATTTGGCGGAGCTACATGATCTCTACCTGGTATTAAAGGAAAAGGGCATCAAAGAATGAAAAAATTATTTGTTGATACTTCAGGCTGGGTTGCGGTTGTTAACCGCCGCGATCAATATCATGAAGAGGCCAAGAATTACTACAAGCATGCTTTTAAAAAATACGGCATACTGCTTACTACAAATTTGGTAGCCGCCGAGACATATATACTGCTTAGACTGGACTGCGGCTGGAGCACCGCTTCTTCCTGGTGGGAAAAAATCAACACCTCATTAAAAATAAAAATGATATATGCAGATGCTGGTACGATGTTTGACGCCTTTTCTCTACTCCAAAAATATAGCGACCACCCTTTCTCCTTAACCGACGCGGTCTCTTTTATCACCATGCGGCAGTCGGGTATTGATGAAGCCTTTGCCTTCGACAACCATTTTACCGTTGCCGGTTACCAGAAGTTACCTGTCCGATGAATCTCATTTTGCTTAAATAATGAAACCGCCCCCACACAAGCAGTTGACAAAACCGCATTGATCTTGTATTATTGTATTAAACGCTTAATACAATAATACAAGGGAGTGATCCAATGTCCTGGGAGTTAAATTCGGATCGCCCGATTTATACCCAGTTGATTGAACAGATCGAACTGAAGATCTGTTCGGGCGTATACCCGCTTGGCTCAAAACTGCCCCCGGTGCGGGATCTTGCACAGGAGGCATCGGTGAATCCGAATACCATGCAGCGGGCCCTGGCCAGGCTTGAAAATGACGGTTTACTGTATACCCACCGCACCAGCGGGAGATTCGTCACGGAGGATAGAAACATGATTAAGCAGGTTAAAAACAGGCTGGTTCAGGAACATATCCAGGGTTTCCTGGAAAAGATGTTGCGACTGGGATTTGATCATGAAGAAATTTTATCGGCTATATCAGCGATCATGGAGGCGAAGAAATAATGAGCAATCCTATCCTGGAGTTGTTTACCAGGTGGTCACACTGCTCATACTGGTGCCGTTTGCCACTGTTTTTTGGCATCAACTGGCGGATCTAACCACGCCCGGGGCGCTGGAAATAAACTTGATTTTATTGGTCTTGATTCTGCCCGTCGCTCTACTCACTGCCGGCTATTTTATATTAACCAATATGCTTTTAAAGAAAAAACTTAACCTGGAGTAACCGGCGCTCGCAGCAGGAATGCATACTAAAGGGATGAATGGAGTAAACGCTCTATCCATCCCTTGCATTTCTTAATCCAGGGCCCGCTCCAGGTCGGCAACCAGGTCTTCTATGTTTTCCAGCCCTACGCTCAGGCGCGCGATCCCTTCCCCCATCCATTCACGGATCCCTTTTTTCTGTTGCGGATTGATGTATTCCACGGCGTCAATATACAGATCTGTCGGGTAGTAAAAGACCAGGGTTTGGGGATGGCCGAGGGAAGTGGCGTATTTGATCAATTTCAACCGGGCAGCCATTTTAATCGCCGCCTGCATGCCGCCTTTCAGCTGGAAGGTGAGCATCCCGCCGAAACCGGCCATCTGCCGTTTCGCCAGGGCGTGCTGCGGATGGCTCGCCAGGCCGGGATAGATTACCCGGTCAATTTTGGGGTGCCCCTCCAGGTAGCGGGCCAGGGCGGCGGCGTTGCGGCAGTGGCGCTCCATGCGCAGCGGGTAGGTGCTGATCCCCCGCATGATCAACCAGGCGTTGAAGGGGCTCAAAGCCCCGCCCAGGTGAACCAGCATCTCTTTACGGATGCGCCGGATCCCTTCCCGGGGGCCCAGGACCGCTCCCCCCAGGGCGTCGCCGTGGCCGTTCAAGAACTTGGTCATGCTGTGAATCACGTAGTCGGCGCCCAGCGCCAGGGGCCGCTGGATATAGGGGCCGGCCCAGGTCGAATCCACCACCAGCAGCGCGCCCGCCTGCCGGGCAGCGCCGGCCAGCGCCTCGATATCCGCCAGGCGCAGCACGGGGTTGGCGGGGGTCTCCGCGTAGATCATCCTGGTCTCCGGTTTTAAGGCCGCTTTGACCTGTTCCAGGTCGGCGGTATCCACCAGGGTTGCCTCAATGCCGAACCGGGAGAGGTACTGCCCCATGAGCTCCATCGTCCCGACATAACAGACCTCGGAGGCCACGAGGTGATCCCCGCTTTGCAAAAACGTGAGCAGCGCGGCTGAAATCGCCGCCATCCCCGAAGCGGTCACAACCGCCCCTTCCGCCCCTTCCAGGGCGCTGATCTTTTCTTCCAGTGCCCTGAGGGTGGGATTGCTCCACCGGGAGTAAGCATGAGGCGGGTTTGGGCTTTCCAGCAGCAGCGCGTCAAACAGCTCCGGCCCGAATTCCGGCAACTCAAACGAGGCAGCCATGTGCACCGGCACGCCTAAGCCCCTTGCTTCCAACTCCCGTTGATCCGGCTCTTCACCGGCATGCACGGACACTGTCTCCAGCATCCAATTCATGGTCATAGTCATATCTCCCCTCAGCCGGCAGCAGTTATTTTATCTCTCATTTCCAGATGCTTCTCCCTGGTAACCGGGTAGCGCCAGGCCACGATCAGCGCCGCGATCAAGAACAGGGCCGGCACAGGCCCCATAAACAACCTGATCACCGCGTTCACATTTTCCGGCTGGTTCATATAGGCGGCGCCGTCAACCGGGTTGATATAACCCACCAGGGCCAGGGCCTGCCCCATCACCCATAACGCCGCCCCCGTGGCCAGCTTTTGCGAAAAAGAGGCGAAAGCATAGTACGAGCCCTCGCGCCTCTGGCCGGTGTCGAGGCGATCCTGTTCCACCACATCGGGGATCATGGACCAGGGCAGCACGTAGGCGTTGGCGATCCCCGCTCCCGAAAGCAAGCTCAAGAGATAGGCCAGGATTACCTGCCCGGGCCGCAGGGTGGATATAGCCAACAAGATTAGGGTCCAGTAACCCATGCCCAGCATAAAGGCTTTTCGTTTATCCAGTTTCTTGGTGATCCAAACCCAAACCGGGATAAATACGAGCGCGGCGCCCTGGGCGACCAGCACAAAATAGCTCGATTGCTCCGGTATCTGAAAATAATAAGTGATAAAGTAGATCAGGTTGGCGGCGATGATGCTGACGGTGGTCCAACTCAAGGTATAGATCACCATCACGCGCCAAAAAAGCCTGTTGGTCAGCGTGGCCTTCACAGCCGCCCAGAAAGGCAGCGGCGGCGGTTCATGATCCCGCCGGGGCTCCCGGGTAACATTGAACACAATAAAGGGCGGCAGTATCACCAGGGCGCCGAGCGCCACGCCGATAATCGAGTAGAGCGACCGGGGCTCCGTCACGTACCAGCCCAGGATCGTCACAAAGATGATCGAGCCGATCGAACCGCAGATGGAGTAGAACATCAGGTAGGCGTTCAGATTGACCCGCTCGTCGTAATCACTGGTCAGTTCGGGCAGGAGCGCGTAATAGCCGAGGCGGATAAAGGTAAAGGCAGTGTTGAAAACAATAAAGGTGAGGGTGTAATACGCGGTCAGGTAAAACTCGGGCAAAGCGGGCACCTGCCACATCAGCATGAAACCGACCCCCAAGGGCACGGCCCCGAACAAGAGGATCACGCGGCGGCGCCCCCACCGGGTGCGAAACCGGTCCGAGATAATCCCGAACCAGGGATCGTTCACGGCATCCCAGACCCGGCCGATCATCACCGCCCAGGCGGCATGGGCCGGGTTCAGCCCGGCCACATCCGTGAGGAAGTAGAGCTGGAAAAACATCAGTATGGCCAGGGGCACGCTGACGCTGATGTCTCCGGTTCCGTAAAGCAGCTTTTGCTTCAGCGGCAGCTTCCCCCCGGGAATGGCGTCGGAATGATCCATCGATAACGGCCTCCTTTATAAAATTCAAATGGTGGCGAAATCCTGCCTGGACACGTCTTCAAAGGCGTAGAAATCATCCATGGAGCGGGCCGCCACTTTATCTTTAAAGGCCTGCAGCTCTTTAACCATCGCCGGATCAAGAGCCCTGGGCTGATGGCCGCTCAAGATGCGGTCAACCTTTTCCCGGGCGCGATCCAGGGCGGTGCGGGAACCTTCCTGCACCCATTTTTCATGCGGCTCACGCGACAGCAGGGTGGGAATATAGTGCTCCCGGCGAAAATGCAGCGCGGTATGCGGCTGGGAGAAATACTCCCCGTTAAACCCGATCTCTTGGATCAGATCCAGGGCCAGGCTCGCCTGGTTTACAGTGATCCCGCGGCCGGCCCGCAGCATCATGCCGCACAGTTCATCATCGAGGAGCAGCGTGGCATGGCTCTCCAGCATGGTGCTGTCGAGGGTGCCGCCGCAGGTAATGAAGTTGACGCCGGATAAAACCGCCGGCATGAGGGTGGCCGCCCGCTCCATGCCGGCCTGCAGGTCTTCCAATTTTGATTCCGTCGCCGCCCCGACGCTGCGGCACGGCAGCCCGTAATGGCGGGCCAGCTGGGCCGAGGCCGCCGTGATCAACCCTGTCTCAACGGATCCCAGGGCCACGAGGCCGTTGCGCATATTGGCGATGGTGGAAACGGTGCCGTACAGCACCGGGGTTCCCGGTCGAAACAGCTGAACCAGCGCAATATGGGCCAGGATGGCCGCGTTTTCCTGGGCCAGCAGCCCGGCCAGGGTCACCGGGGAGGTTGCGCCGGCAATCGCTTCCGGGGACATGGCCACAGGCTGGCCGTACTCGGCGCAAATGAGCGCCCCTTCCGCCTGCATCTGCGTCATCTGCAGCGGGCTCATCACCGAGCAGATGGCGAAGAAGCGCGGCTTGCGGCGCAGCTCCTCCTTGCCGCCGACGACCAGGGCCATCATTTGCATCATATCGAGGGTGGGCAGAAAACCGTAGCAGCCCATGCCGAACGTCTTCCTGCTGTGGTGCGCCCACTCCCAGATCGCCTCCACGTGGATGGTGGTCATCGGCAGATCATTGGGCCAGATATCCATCTGCGAGTTATGAATATGGTCGCAAGCGTCAATCAGGACGATATGATCGATCATAAATGGTGCTCATCAACCCCGGCCCCGGCCGAGCGAAAAATATCCCGGGCAATTTTATACTCAACTTTTATACCCACCGTCGACAATATCGCCATGGAAGCATCATGGATCATCTCAATTTCTTCCCGGCTCAACACAGCAAATTTAGTCTTCATAACTTACCTTGTAACCTCCGTGTCAATTTTCCGGCAACTGCTGCAATTATCATAACACGGCCACCCGGGATAAATTTTGCAACTATCTTGACATTTATAACACTATCTTATCATTTAAACGTGAAAATCAGTGAAGCCATGGGGCAGGGTTAAATGTTAGGGGACACACCTCTTACAGAGGAATGTCCCCATGACCTGTCACCGTGGCGCAGCAAATCAAATAACGTTGTATGTTTAAGTGAACCAGCGGGCAATTTTCTGCACGACGCCGAACAGAAACACCTTGGCCTGGTTTAAGAAGCCTACCCCTTCCAACTTCAAGTTTAGAACCGTATCCAGGATTTCATCTCCCTGCGGATCGGCAATATGGCGCTCGATATCGGCCATGGTGATATACACCCGCAGCGTGGGATCATCGAGGCCACCGGCTACAAATTCGGTTACCTCGCAAGCGTCCTTGGATGTGACGACACCGATTACCTCTTCTGTGTCGTCACCGAGGTCGATATGGAAGTTGATTCGCTCATCGTCGAACATGCTCTTTACCGCATCGGGCACACTGTCAATATTCTCGTTGTAGGTCGCAACATGGGGTTCCAACAGCGTGAAAACCGATTCCGTTACAACCTCTTCCGCTCCGGCCAGAACCGCCCAGGAGCACGTCAACAAGAAAACAGTCAACAACAGGATCGCCGCTCTTCCGCAGCCTTTGCGCACTAATGATCCATCCCCTTTACCAATTAATTGCCACTTCTATTTTAATGCCTATGATGGATATTAGCAATAACGTAAATTGGTCTGCCGGTAGTAGGAGCTATGAGCAGCCGCCGCTGGGAGCCGCCGGGGCTTGAGGAGCCGGCCCACCTTCAACCGGAACATCATCGCTTTCAGGGAAAAAGCCGACATCTGAATACTCAACCCAGGCGGCATCGTACAGTTTAACGTTACGATAGCCCGCATTATACAGGGCGAGCAGGGTTTGCGAACCGCGGACCGATACAGCGCAAAACACAATGATTTCTTTATCGGCGGTAATCCCCTTATTCTTGTAATTAATTAAAATTTGCTGCACCGGTTTATAGGTCCCGTCATCGAAAATATTCTCACTGTAATCAACGAGCAGTGCACCGGGGATGGTTCCGCTGGTATATTCATCGCGAGTCCGGGTGTCCAGGAGGATGATATCGTCTTGAGGGTCTTTCACCTGCGCTTCAACATCTTCCATCGCGGCCAGCAGACTACGGTCGATCTCGCCGGCTTCGTAAATCTTGGCCGTTACCGCGGGAACTTCCACAGAGACCGGCAGACCGGCCTGCTTAAGTGCTTCGAAACCGCCGCTGACGACGCTGACATTTTCGTGTCCGTAAACCATCATCGTCCACCAAAGCCGCGCTGCATCCATGTTGTTGCTGTCATCATAGATTAAAACCGTTGTCTCGCGATCAATGCCGCGGCTTCCTAAAACCTGCGCCACCTGCGCTTGAGGGGCAAGCAGGTTCGGATAAGGTGTATTGATCACAACTTCATTGCGTTCAATATTAACGGCACCGTCGATATGGCCGGCAGCATATGCCGCGCTTTCCTGCATATCAACGAGAACCACCTGCTCATTTTTTAACAGCTTCACAACATCTTTGGCCTCAACAATGTAGCGGCCCGGATCAACGAGGGTCGAACCGGGTCCGACTCCGGTAACAAATGCAAGAATAACGGCCGCCAGTACGATTGTGCCTACGGCTAATACTTTTTTCATTTTTTCCTCCCGGGTTCTTGTTAATTTTTGCACAAACGGAAAAATCCATTTTCTAATCTAAGATTATATGTTAGGATACATGTAACCCATTATAACACTTGCAAATGTACTATCCAGATATTTAATAATTACATATTTCCTAAAATATTGTATTGTTATTTACAAAATGTGTATGAACCGGGAGAATTACTATGAGGGTGAAGATAGACTGCCTCGGCGAAATGTGTCCGATCCCGATCCTGAAATCGATCAAAGAGTTAAAAAAAATCAGCAAGGGCGATTCGATCTTGATCGTAACCGACCATAGTTGTGTGGCGCGTTCGCTTGTAGAGGTGCTGCTCAAAAAAAGTTACCTGATTGAGGAAGAGGAAGTAATGAACGGGATATGGGAGATTACCGTCACTAAACCTTAGCAAAATGTTTTACGGGCCCTGCTTTTAAACATTTTGATAAATTCCCGAAAGCTCGCCTCGTGCAAGCGATTTTCATTATAGATCAAGTAAATATCATAATACAGTTCAAAACCCTCAACATGAATCCTTCTCAGCTGTTCAGTGTAAAGCTCCTTCTTAATGGTCAGGTAAGGCAGAAAAGTAACGCCGTAACCTTTGACCACGGTCGATTTGATCGATTCGATTTCGTCCATGTTTGAAGAGATCTTTAAATTATCCAGTTCGTAACCTACCTCTAAAAACCAATTCCGGATAGACTCTCTGATCCTAAATCGATCGCTCGGTAAGATTAAATCTTCCTGCACCAACTCTTTAACAGTCACATTCTGATCAAGTTTATATTTGGCAGCGATAACCGGTATGATTGTATCGGTAGCCAACAGGTCGGCAGTGAGATATTTGTGGTTTGGCTTCGAAATGACAATACCCAGATCAAAAGTGCCATTGGCAATATTAATCTCTACCTCTTCCGAGTGGTTGGTATACAGTTCCATCTTCAGAGGCGTCGTAGTGTTCATCTTGTTTGAGTTGTTAATGCTGTATACCGTACAGGGCAGCGCGTAGTTGGCAATAATGGGCGTACAATTTAAACGAATTATATTAAAGCTGTCTTCAATCACAGAGAGGTCTTCCAACATATTTTCGTAAGCCAGGATTATGCTGTTGGCATACCGGTTCACGACAACACCCGCTTCGGTCAGTTGAACCCCCTTGTTGCTCCTGGTGAAAAGAGCATAGCCCAGATATTCTTCAAGCCTTTTAATCTGCTGACTAATCGCCGGTTGAGAAAAATGAGTGCTGTCGGCTACCTTAGATATGCTTCTCCTGGAAGCGACCTCTTTAAAAAGTTTTAGGCTTTCAATGTTCAATGCCTGCACCTCAAATATCTTCAATTATTGCCATAAATTGCGACCGGTAAATCACAGTGAGTTAATAGACATAGTTAAGATTCTCTTTTATAATAGCATGATTGTACCATAAAAAAAAGCTATAATGTATAAACACTAAGCATAGTGAATATGTTCACTATGCTGTTATAATTTAAACCGCACAGGCTTGTGAAATGTGTATCTAGTGGTAATGTGGCAGAATAGTGCCAATCATGAAGAAAGGAGCGCTGAAAAGTGTCTGAAGTGACTGCAGAAACCAACACGAACGAAACCGCCTCGGCCGCCTCTTTGCGCAGCAGCTCGAGAAGGAGTGTTACCCGGAAGCCGAAGAAAGACCAGACCAAGTACGGGGTTGCCGTTTTAGTGCTGGTGATAGCGTTCGGCATTTACCTTGCTACCATTTCCGCCGTTTTAGGAATCTACTGGCTGACCGGCATAGCCTTCGGTTTTATCCTGCGGCGGTCCAGTTTTTGCTTTGGGGCAGCCATGCGCGATCCTCACATGACCGGAAGCACTTCTCTGACCCGGGCGGTATTAGTCGCCTTGGCCATCACCTCAATCGGCTTCGTGGTTATTCAATACGGCGCCAGCGTCAAAGGGCTGCCGCTTCCCGGCAGCGGGTTTATCGTGCCGGTTAGCTTTGCCACCATTTTCGGAGCGTTTATCTTCGGTATCGGCATGGTTCTGGCCGGTGGATGCGCCTCGGGAACGCTCATGCGGATCGGTGAAGGTTTCGGTATGCAAATGCTCTCGATCGTGTTTTTTGTGCTCGGTTCATTCTGGGCCGCCAGGGATATGGGTTGGTGGACCCTGAACTTCATCAGCAACGGGCCGCGCATTCACCTGCCCGACGTTTTCGGCTGGATGGGAGCGATCACTGTTCAATTGGCGGCAATCGCCATCCTCTACATTTTGGCCGAGAAGTGGGAAAATCGCAAACAGGAAAGTTAAGCGGGCAACGCCGCTTCAAGGGGTTAACCCCTTAAGAACTTTTAAATGATTAAGGAGGTCGTCAAAGATGGCAGAATATGAACTTGATTGCCTGGGAGAAGCTTGCCCGATCCCTTTGGTAAAAACGGAAAACAAACTGAAAGAGTTAAAGGTTGGCGATACCCTGATTGTAATCATTGACCACAGCTGCGCCTTGAAAAACGTACCGGAATGGGCGCGCAAGCGTAATCACGAGGTTGAAGTTGAAGAAACTGGAGACGGAGAATGGGAAATCTTTATCGAAAAAACGAACTAACCGGAGGCGGTCTGTCTTGAATATTAAATCAGATAAAACCTACCAGACCTGGTTTAAAACTCCCTGGAGCTACGTTACCGGGGCGATCCTGCTGGCGCTGTTTCAGATCGTTACATTGGCTACGACCGACAGCGCCTGGGGAGTGACCGGCCCCTTTGCCACCTGGGGCGCCTGGATTTACCAGGCGCTTGGCGGAAGCGTCGATAAGTGGTACTTTTTCAGCACAGAGAGCGCCCGGGCAGCTCTGCAAAGAACCTTTATTACCGACCCCGCTTCGGTGCGCAATTTGGGGGTTATTATGGGCGCCCTGCTGGCCACCCTCCTTGCCTCTCAATTTAAATTTAAGAAGATTAAAAATTTGCGCCAGGTTGCAGCGGCTGTCATCGGCGGCCTCCTCATGGGCTACGGTTCCCGTATCGCTTTCGGCTGCAATATCGGCGCCTTTTTCAGCGGTATTTCCACCTTGTCGGTATCCGGCTGGGTCTTTGCTTTATTCATTTTTGCCGGAGCGGCAGTGGGCAGCAGGCTGCTGGTCAAATATTTTATGTAAGCTGGAGGCAAACCATTTCTGCCTGGCGGCAAACAGTGAAGGAGTGTTAGCGTGAAAAACCATGAAAAAAAAGTTGAACCGGTAGACGTAGTCATTATCGGCGGCGGACCGGCGGGATTGACTGCAGGAATATATTGCGGCCGGGCAAGGCTGAACACCGTGATTATCGAAAAGGCGCTGGTCGGTGGCCTGGCGACATACACCAGTGAGATCGAAAACTACCCCGGCTTTGTTGACGGCGCCTCCGGCCTGGATCTGATGGGCTATTTTCAACAACAAGCCAAGCGATTTGACGTTCAGTTTAAACTGACAGATGTAAAAGGCGTCAAGCTGGAGGGCCCTGTGAAAATCGTTGACACCGCCAGGACCAGTTATGAAGCGAAAGCTGTCATCGTGACCGGCGGCGGCAAACCGCGGCTGACCGGCGCCAAAGGTGAAGAAAACTATCTGTTCGATAAGGGCATCGCTTTCTGCGCAACCTGTGATGCCGCGGCCAACAAGGATAAAACAGTCATGGTTATCGGCAGCGGAGACGCCGCGATCGAGGAAGGCATCTTCTTAACCAAATTTGCCCAAAAGGTAATCGTCTCGGTGATTCATGACCAAGGGACCATGGATTGCAATGAGATCGCCAAAAACGAAGCCCTGTCGAACCCTAAAATGGAATTTATCTGGAACACGGTGGTTGAAGAATTCAAAGGGGCGGAACGCCTGGATACGGTTGTCTTGAAAAACGTCAAAACCGGGGCGCTGATTCCGGTGAAAGTCGATTCCTGTTTCCTCTTTATCGGCTACCTGCCGAACAGTGAAATTTATCAAGGCATTCTCGATATGACACCCAGGGGCTACCTGCTGACCAACGAAAAGATGGAGACAAACATTGAAGGAGTCTTTGCCGCCGGCGACATCCGTGAAAAATTCCTCAGGCAGGTCGCCACGGCTGTAGGCGACGGCGCCACCGCCGGTTTTGCCGCTGAAAAATATATTGCTGAAGAAGAAACTTTCCACAGTCAAATTATGGAATGCGGCGCAAAAACCAACCTGGTCTTTGTTTACAACGCCACGGATCAGCGCTGCCTGGACAGCCTGACCATACTGGAAAACTTCGAGCAAGAATTTGCCGACCAATGCAAGTTGACCAGGGTTGATGTCTACAAGTCAAACGGCATCGCCAAAAGGCTCGGCATTGAAGATGTCCCCAGTGTAGTCTTTATCAAAAACGGTAAAAAGACCAATACCGTGCACGGCTCCATCTCAAGAGACATTTTACTGGATAAAATGTCGGAGTAGCTGCCGGATCAAAGACGAAGAGCCCAGTTATTCAATTCTGGGACAAGCGAGGGGCTTCCCCCTCGCTTAAACCCTTAAACATAAAAACTACAATAACAGATGGAGGTTGACAAAAAGTTGAAGAAATTGCAGTTGTTTGGTCTACTCTTACTTGCTGTTTTTATGCTGTTCAGTGCCGTGGGATGCGCACCGGCCGAGGAGCCACCGGCCGAGACCGGCGAACCGGAAGTAGTTCTCGATGCCGACGAGGTGTTGATGCAGGCGGCTCTGGACTATTTTGAGCAGGTTGCCGCCGGAAACAAAAATATTACCGACTTCAAAGAAATCAAAGCCATGCTGGACGTCGATCCCGAATCCGTACTGATTATCGACATCCGCAGTGCCGAAGATTTTGAGGCCGGCCATATCACGGGTTCCGTAAACGCGGACAAAGGCGAAGTGGCAGAATTAATGAGCCGCATCCCCCGCGACAAGCCTGTTTTCATCGCCTGCTATTCCGGCCAGACTGCCGGTTTCACCACCGCTTACCTGAGAATGGCCGGTTTTGATAATGTCACAAGCATGCTTTACGGAATCAAGCTGGGCTGGGTCGAACGCGGCAGCTTCACGCTTGATGCCGCCGGGAAGAGCCACCTGAATGAGCTGCCTGAAGTATCGGCTCCCGCTTCCGAAGAAGAGGAAATTATCTGGGCCAGGGCAAAAGAATACGGCGCGGCAA
Source organism: Bacillota bacterium (assembly GCA_040751775.1). GTDB lineage: Bacteria > Bacillota > Dethiobacteria > DTU022 > DTU022 > JBFMGD01. The sequence goes on from JBFMGD010000043.1 coordinate 21,966, forward strand.
TCGCCGCCGGTTCAGTCGGGTTTATTGCGCTTGATGCGCAGGAAGCACTTTATGCCCAAATGCAAGCAGATCCGACATCAGTATTGTTCTACGACATCCGCGCGGCAACAGGCGGAGACGATGACTTTGACAAGTATCACATCGAGCATGCCGTTAACGTCGCCTGGGGCCAGTTCGGCACCTTGTTAACGGATCTGCCCACTGATATCCCGGTTGTTGTCGCCTGCTATTCCGGCCAGACTGCCGCCCAAACCCTGGGTGTGCTGAGAATGCTGGGACTTGACAACGCCCAGAGCCTGCACTTTGGCGTGCGTGACGGTTGGGTCAAGCAAAATAACCTGCCGGTAGTTACTCCCTAACCGGTACCAGTACTAAAGGCAATACTAAAGCGGCCGGGGAGAACTCCCCGGCCGCTGGTTATGAGTTGATAAACTACAGCATTAAGATCGAAGGGCGCATGAAGTCGGCCTACTACGTGGCGGCGGTAACCAGGGTTTACCGGTCGACGCTGGACAGCCTCGCTGCCGGCGGCCAGTATGATTACAAGCCCGAATGGCTTGCGGAGTTGAAGAAAGTATCCACCAGCCGTATACCACCGGGTTTTACCTGCCCGGGGAAAACACCGAAATCGAGTTTACCGCCGATGCATCCTCTATCCGGGGTTATGACTTTATCGGTACCGTCGACGAGCACGACCAGGAGACCAATATGCTCAAGGTCCTGGGGCGCAACCGTTTCGCCTTAGGTGATACGGTGGAAATCCTCGACCCGGATCAGGCCGAAATAAACAAGTTCACCATCAGCCGGATAATCGGCGAGACGGGAGAGGACCTTGAGGCTGCGCACAACAGCTATGTGGTTTATCTCCCGCTAGCAGAAAACCATGCCGCCCCAATCAGCAAACACGCCATCCTCAGGAAGAAAAGCTCTCCCCATCAATAAACCTGCTTCGTTAGGCCAACCGGCCAAAATTGGCGAGCACGCGCAGGTTGCGCAAGGTGAGGATACCGCTCCACTTCCGGCGGGCCTCCGGCCAGGCATCGGGATAATCGTCCCTCCAGCAGGTAGCGCAGTGCGCCCGCCACCAGGGAAAAAGTAGCATTATCGTTATCAATCCTTCCAATTCGGCTGGACTCGTTCGTCGTTCTCAGAATCTTGGATATAATTGACCGGTGCCACAAGTCATACAGATGCCACATGCCGCAACAATCAGCAAACACGCATTTTCAGGAAGAAAAGGACGGATGCAGCAGTTTGTGGGCGCCCTTCCCTCCACTAAAGAGCCACGCGGGCTTTGCTGCCCCTGAGGCGGGCGATCGCGAGCAGGGCCAGGCTGTAAAGAGGATGCAGCGGCACCAGTTTCATCGGGTTAACCTTCATCAACCTGGTCAAAGCCCGGACCGTGGAAGCAAGATCATTACAGGCCGGGGATTGATAAACCCGGCCTACAGCGGCTTTTTGCTTAAAATAAGCACCGGTTTCCTCAACGGCGCATTTCCCGGCCAGCAAAACAGGCCCCGTTACCTTTTCCAGCGCGGTGCTGTCGAAGCCTTTGCCCATTACTATGGTAAAACCGCCTTTCCCTTGATGGTCCAGGTAGAGAAATTGCAGCACCGCCTCAGTATTTAAACGGCACCCTTCCGGGCAGCAGCGTTCGCGGCCCCGCAGGATCGTCACATCGGGCGGCATATCGGGCAGCATGGTATAAGGGTACTTCGTTTGAAAAGCGCTTAGATCGCCGTCCACATCGATTGAATCCGGAGCGGCGCACTCCCCGTCACCCTTAACCGCCAGGGCGAGATGCTCTATTTCCGCTACGCCGTAACCGAGGATGCGCGCGGCCACGGTGTCCACCGCGGTCATGCAGGAGCCTCCCACCAGCACTCCCAGGGGGGCCACGCAGCGCTCCGTTACCGAGGCCGGCGGGTAATGGCCGTGATAGACCGCCTTGACCCCGTCCACGATGGTGAAGTCGGGACGGAAAAGAGTGCCCAGGGCGGCCAGCCTGCCGTGCAGGCTGTGGTTGTGATCGTGCATCCTGTCGCGCTGATCCATCAGGCCCAGCAAGTTCTTAATCCCTAGGGTGACCACGGTCATGGAGTGCGTTTTGAGCCGGGGCAGGTTTAAGAAGAAAACGCTCCGTTCTGCCCGGCAAAGTTCGTCTACGACGACCCGGGGGAAACGGGCTTTCTGCTCCAGGCCCGGCAGTGCCAGCTCAATCACCGGTCCCTCGTCCAAGAAGAGAGGCCGGACACCCTGGCGCCGGCATACTTTCCCCAGATCGGTAGCGGCAAAAACAAGGCGGGTAAAGTTGCCCTGGGTGCAGTTTTCCACTACGCGGATTTCGGCGGCACCGTGGTTCTGGAGAACTCTAATCACCGCCTCCAAAACAGCCGGAGAAGTGTACGTCTCGGGACGGCAATCGATCGCGTTGATCTTGATCCAGACCCGGGTTTTCCCATCTAAAAGCCTGTCGAGACCACCGCACCGCTTAAAAATAATTTCCACCGCGCCCACGGTATCCCCTGCAGCAGAGGCTACGACAACTCGACTCATTGCTTATCCCTCCCGGCCGGCTTCTACCGGAAATATTCTCCAAAAGAAAAGTATCTCCTGCTTCCTCCCGATCGACTGTCATCTACACCTGCTGATAGTGTCTAACCTTTAACGGATACTGATGCGCTCGAGCAGCCCTTCCAGGCGGGTAAACGCCGCTTCTTCGCTGCATTTACGCACATCGGCGTGATCCACATCGATCATTACCGTAGGAACACCCAGTTCGCGAGTGATCCGTTCTTACTGATCCATCTGCATCAAACGATGCCAGGCGCTTCGCCAGCGGTCTAGCGTTTTGATCAATATGAGGTAGTACCGTGAAAAAAATTACTACTATCACCAGAAAAGGGCAGGTTACCATACCGCAAACTGTGCGGGAAAAGTTGCAGATCGGCTACGGTGACAAAGTAGAATTCACCTTTAGCGAACAAAGACAGGTGATCTTGCAACCGGTTAAAACCGACCTGGAGAGTCTCTACGGAATCCTGGCCAAAGATCGGCCGGCCGAAAATATTGAAGAGCAGCGCAAAGCCGCCCGTGAATGGATCGGAAAGCAGGGAGGCAGGTCGTAGCCGGCATGTATTTTGTGGATACTAATTTATTTATCCGCTTTCTGACCCTTGATGACCCGGAAAAAGCAAGTCGATGCAAGACCCTTTTTGAAAAAGCCCGCACCGGTGAAACCAGGTTCTTTACCTCCGAACTGGTAATTGCCGAACTGGTATGGGTACTGCAATCCCCCGGGACATACAATCAAAAACCGGAGAGGATACGCGAGCTGCTCCTGCCGCTCCTGACCATGAAGAACCTTAATTTCCCCAACAAAGAGTTATATCCCGCAATTTTGGAACTGTTTGCGTCTAATACGATCGACTATATCAACGCCTACAATGCAATTTTGATGCAGCGAAAAGGGATCACCGACATCTACAGCTAC
>JBFMGD010000044.1:0-25281 GCA_040751775.1 Bacillota bacterium
GACCGTCGTCCACAACGACACCGCTAAACCGGCGGCCTTCAGCAGCCTTGCCGCGGCCAGTCCGTCGCCGCCGTTATTACCCGGCCCCGCCGCCACGAGCACCCGGCGCGGCTGAAGATCCAAAGAGAAAACAAATTCGGCGACGCGCAGCGCCGCCGTTTCCATCAAGACGGCGCCCGGCAGGCCCAGTTCTTCGATCGTCCGCCGGTCCGCCTCGCGCGCTGCCGCCGCTGTCAACACCTTCATGAATTTAAACCGTCCTCCTTAGCTCCGGGCTGCTCCCACCCGGCGTCTCCACGGACCGGAGGCGCCGGTTAAGCAGGAGAATCAACCAGCAAAATCCGAGCGAGATTATTATGCCCAACGCAAGCACATAAGCGGGATGCACGGCAGCACTGAGCAGGAAAACCGCCAGCGCCGCGCAAAAGATACTGACCGCGTAGAGCAGCAGCACCGCCCGGCGTACGCTCAAACCGAGGCGGCGCAGCAGGTGGTGGATATGGCCCTGGTCGGCCCCGAAGATCGAGCGCCTGTTTTTCAGGCGGCGGCAAATCGCATAGGTCACATCCACAGCCGGGAAGGCGAAAATAAAAGCGCTGCCCAAAACCAGGGAACTCGAAAAAGGCTCGGTGATGGCAAACAGGTGCAGCGACGCCAGCAGATAACCGAGCAGCATACTGCCGGTATCCCCTAAAAAGATACGGGCCGGGTTAAAGTTATAAGGCAGAAACCCCAGGAACGCTCCCAAACAGATCAACTGAACGGCCAGCTGGCGGCCGCCCGCACCGTTGATCACGGATACCGCCGTCAGCGCTCCGGCGATAATCACCGCCGTCCCGATCGCAAGGCCGTCCAGGCCGTCGATCAGGTTAAAGGCATTGACCATCAAAACAATCCAGCCGATGATCAGCGCCAGGGTTAAAGCTTCGGGTAAGTAAAATCGTTCGAAATAATTCACCAGCACACCGTATGCCTCCCGGTTGTAGAGCACCACCACCGAGGCGGCGGCGGCCTGGCCGGCCATTTTGTAGTGCGGCTTCAGGTTGTAGACGTCGTCCAGCAAACCGGTGATCGCGAGGATCGCCGCCCCAACCAGGCCGGAAAAAAGCCTGGCCGTAACCGGAAGCAGGCACAGAGACCCGATCACCACGGCTAAAAATATACTCAGCCCTCCGAGCAGCGGTTTAGGCTCATGGTGGGTTTTATGCAGGCCCGGGTTATCGGTGATGCCGTTTTTCTTGGCGATACTTGATAACAGCGGTGTGCTCACAAACGAGATCGCCAGGGGAACAACAAAATAGAAAAGGTTGTCCATGCTCTTTCAACCCCCTGTTACCGCCCGCAGAAACCGCAGGCGATTAACCGAGCAATTACCAAAAAATTTTGTCATTAATCTGTTGAGAAGTTATTTCATGTCTAATACCGTAATTCCTGCCGGATACTTGGATTAATTCCACGATCATGTAAATTTTCCATCCGCCGAATCATTTTTTTTCCGCCGCCAACTGCGCGGCCAGGTATGCCTTCAGGCCGGCGGCCAGGTCCGGGCGGCGCAGGGCGTATTCAAAGGTGGCCTCTAAAAAACCCAACCGGTCACCGACATCATAACGGCGCCCGGTAAAGGTATAGGCCCACACCGGGCTGTCCTGGGCCATTACATTCAAAGCATCGGTAAGCTGAATCTCGCCCCCGGCGCCCGGCGCGGTCCGCTCCAGGACGGCGAACACGGCCGGATCGATGATATAGCGTCCCAGCACCGCCAGGTTGCCGGGCGCTTTTTCGGCCGGCGGTTTCTCCACCAGGTTGTTTACCCGGACCAGCGGCCCGCCGGCCCCGCCCGCGTCGACGATGCCGTACTTGTGCACCACAGACTCGTCCACAGGCTGGACACCCAAAACCGTGCCGCCCTTTGCCTCATAGACATCGATCAGCTGCCGGATGCAGGGGACGGCGCTGTAGATAATGTCGTCGCCCAGCAGGACGGCAAAAGGCTCGGCGCCGATAAATTTACCGGCGCAGCCGATGGCGTGCCCCAGGCCGAGCGGCTCTTTCTGGCGCACGTAAAAGATATTGGCCAATTCGGAGATAGCGCGGATCGTTTTTAAATCTTCCGCTTTCCCCTTTTTCTCCAGGGTCATCTCCAGTTCCACGCAATAGTCGAAGTGATCCTCGATGGCGCGCTTGTTCCGTCCGGTGATAATCAAAATATCTTCGATCCCCGCCGCAACCGCCTCTTCCACCACCAGTTGAATGGTCGGCTTGTCCACGATCGGCAGCATCTCTTTCGGTTGGGCCTTGGTGGCCGGTAAAAAACGCGTCCCCAGGCCGGCCGCCGGAATAACCGCTTTCCTTACTTTCACGTATTTGCCTCCTTATTCCACTATCCTCAGGTTGACTGCGAGAAGCCCCGGCGCCGTTTGATCGCCTGAACGAGTAGAGCGGCCAGGAGCAAGGCCGGCCCGATGCCGGCGTAAATGAGCGAAATCCGGAGCGCCGTTTCCCTGGCGCAGTCATAAGCCGTCCCGAAGAGATCGGGCGCCCCCGCGCGGGACAGCGCCTCGCCAAAGCCGAACAGGTTCGACAACAATTTGAGCGCCGGCCCTCGGGCGGCAAAAAGCGGCGCCGGGAAGGTAAGCCCGGCGGCGATCAGAGCGCCGCCCAGCAGCTTGCACCCGCCGGCCGGACCAAAACCGGCCAGGCAGAGCAAGGCCAGCACGGCCCAGAAAACCCAGGGCACAAACCTTAAGTATAACAGTGTGGCGCGCAAAGAGCGCAGCGCCCCGGCCACAGTGCCGTCCAAATCCGCGGCGGCGGTATCGACCAGGACCAGCCGGTCGGGCAGCCCCAGTTGATCGATAAACTGCTCCACCTGGGCTTCGGTCAGCTCCAGGCGCGCCAGCGCGGGCGGCGCCACCCGGTGCAGCTCCTCCTGCAGCGCCGTCTTAAAGACCGCTTTCCGTTCCAGTAAATCAACGGCCAGCAGCAGGTTCGCCTGCCGCCCGCCGATAAATGCAACCGCCGCTTCGATCGCGGCGTCGAATTCCGTTTCCAGCCAGGCCGCGCTGATCGTTTTTTCCAGCGCCGCGCCGATCACCGACATATCGGCGGCCAGGAGCGGCTCATCCCCTTCCCCCGGCTGCATGAGGGCGCCAAGCAGCCGCTCGCGCAGGTAAACCGGCAGCGCCGACTCCTGCGCCACGGCGCGGTAAAAGGCGGTATTGAGCAGCGTTTGCTGCAAGCTTAATCCCGCCAGGGCGACCCAGCCGGTTACAATCAGCGCCGCAACCAGCAGTACGGCAACCGGCAGCGGTAGGCGCCGCACCCGGCAGCCGGCCGGATCGACCGCTCCTCTACGTTCCACAGTGATCATGGTTGACCCTCCGTCTCCCCAAACAGGTCCGCAATCACTTGCGCAGTCTCCTCCGGGTAGGCCCGCCAGTAGCTGATCCCGCCGCGATTGTAGAACCAGCCGGGCACGACGGCGGTGACCATATCTTCATCTTCAATCCCTCTCAGAGCACGGGCCAGGTGGACCGCCTCCGGCAGGGTAACATTCGTATCGAGGTGCTTCCAGGCCGCGAGCATCATGAAAAAAAGATCGTCCGGCGGCCGTGCCCTCGCCTCGCTCGCGACAGCCTTGATGAAACGCTGCTGGCGCCGGACCCGGTCGATATCTCCCAGCGGGTCCTGGCGGGTGGAGATCACGGCAAAGGCGGCATCGCCGTCCAATACCTGCAGGCCCGGTTCGAGGCGCAGGCCGCGGCTCTGAATCACCCGGTCCACTTCAAATTCTACCCCGCCCAACAGGTCTACAATATCCTTAAAGGCGAGGTAGTTCAGGCCGACGTAATAATCGATCCCGACGCCGGTGAAGCGCTCCACCGTCTCCGCCAGCAGCGCCGCCCGCCCGAAAGCGTAGGCGTGATTAATCTTATCATCGCCCGGCCGGCCCGGAATCTCTACCAGCGTATCGCGCGGGATCGAGAACAGCGAGGCTGTTTTCGCAACCGGATCGGCCCTCAGTAAAACGATGGTGTCGGCGCGGCCGGTCTCATCGCGCACCGTGCCGCCGACCCACTCCCCCGCGTCGATGCCGAAGATGAGCAAGGTGACGGGTTCCTGGTGCTCCGCCCCGCTAAGCCCCGCCAGGGAGGCCTCCCTCGCCGTATCAACAATAAAATGCGCCGTCCGGGAAAAATTTTTGTAAAACCAGAAGAAAGTGTAACCGGTTGCCGGTATAAAGCCAACCAGGAACACCGCCAAAACGGCCGGCGCCGTCTTATTAAACCAGCCGCGGCTGATCATGCCAGTTTTTCCTCCCGCCTCTTTTTATTTATCCGGTCACAACCGGCCCGGTTCACTTCCAGCTTCGCTCTCAGCCGGGGTATTGCGCCTGTCTCTGACAGCGATCCCCACGCGAACCGCAACCAGGGTCGCCGCCGCGCCGGCGCCGTCCACTAGCAGATCCAATCCCGAAAGCTGCCGGCCGGGCACGAATGCCTGGTGCAGTTCATCGCTCACCCCGTAAAGGAGCGCCATAGAAAAAGCGCAGGCAGCCAGACGCGTGCTCCAGCGCCGCAGCCCGCCCGTTAGGGCCCGGTAGAGCAGCAGGGCCAGCAGGGCATAGCCGGCGCCGTGCCCGATCACGCCGGTAAAGGGAAAGCGGTTCAATACGGGGCTCCCGGCAGGTTGCGCTGAAAAAAAGAAGATCAGCGCCGCCTGGAGCAGAACCGGAAGCCAAAGCAGCAACACACGGCGGTATTGTCTGTATCGTTGCATAGTTGGGCCGGATCTCTTTCTAAAGATGACAAAAATATACTGTTTTCTTATTCTGTGCCCGCCGCGGTAATACCTGCAAAAAGCGCGGCCAATTTTACGGGCGCAACTGGGTGCAGTCTAAAATATAAAATCGCCGGCCATTACCGCGTGGCCGGCGATTCTTTTTTCCGCCCAGTTTAACTGTCTACGAGGGCGACAGTGGGCCAGCGCCCGCTAATTATAGATCGTCCAGGTTGAGGCTTCGGTAAGCTGCACCGCTTCCTGACCCGCGACGGTTTCGTTGGAAAGATCATCTGCTCGCAAATCATAGGTGCCGGGGTTAAGGAAAAAGACCCGCGCCCCTTCATGCGGCGGAATGACCTCACTATCAGCCAGCCAGTCCGATCCCCACTCATCCGAATTCGACGGCGAGATGTACATGTAGGCGACCTCGTACTCGGACTGATTGAGCACCACCAGGGGGATCTTGCCGGCCCCCCCGACCTCGATGCGTGTGCCGCTGCTCACATTCCAGGCCGTATGCAGTACATAATTGTTACTATCACCGAGCATAATGTCATACGATCCCTGGTCCAAGGTCACGGAAAAACTATCACCCGGATAGAGAATCGAGTCACCGAGATAATCATCGCCCCAATCTTCTGAATCACTGTCTGAGACGAAAAAATAGCAGACATTGTAATCATCGGTAGCATTGACCACTTCGATCGTAAATTGCCCGCTGGAGGGATCCTCCGTATCAATCGGCAAATCGCTGTCGTCAGCTGTGTCCGCATCCCCGAACCCCGGAATCCGGTTGAGGCAACTTTCCACTCCGCAACTGCACCCGCTTAAAATAAGCAGGCATGCCAAGACCAGTATCAAAATACCTGTCTTTCTCAACTATTAAACCTCCTCTGCATCTTAGTGCTCTAGTCCCGCAGCCTATAAAAAAAGTGCTTGCTTAAAAGATTCGCTGCTCTATTGAAAAATCCTTCCAAAAGTGATTCCAATACGCTCAGCAGCCGATCCCCAGGTAGGTATAGCCCCAGCGGCACATCTCCCCGCCTTCGAGCAAATTGCGCCCGTCGATGAAGATCTGCCTGCGCATGGTCTCGCCGATCTGCTTCCAGGGCTGGCGCACGAATTCTTCCCAATCCGTGAGCAGCAACAGCGCATCGGCGTCGCGCGCCGCCTCCGCCACCGAAGCGGCATAGATGATCTCCTGCTCGGGGAAGCTCAGCCGGTACTGTTCGGCGGCCACCGGGTCAAACGCCTTTACCCGGGCGCCCATCTCGAGCAGCGCTTCTATGACATCAATCGCCGCCGACTCGCGAATATCATCGGTGTTGGCTTTAAACGAAAGACCCAAAATACCGATCGTGCTGCCGCGGATCACCTTCAGAGCCTCCTGCAGCTTTTCGATCATCTTTTTACGCTGCTGGATATTCACCTCCACCGCCGCGTTAAGCAGCGGCATATCCTGGCCGTATTGCCGCGCGGTGAAAAGGATCGATTGTGTATCTTTCGGAAAGCAGCTGCCGCCCCAGCCGACGCCGGCCTGCAGGAAGCCGGCTCCGATCCGCTTGTCCAAACCGATGCCGCGGGCGACCTCCCGGATATCGGCACCCACTTTTTCCGAGATCCGGGCGAATTCGTTGATAAAAGAGATCTTGGTGGCCAAAAAAGCATTGGCCGCGTACTTGATCAGCTCGGCGCTGGTCGGGCGGGTAGTGACCAGCGCCGGCAGAGGAAAACCTTCCGGCCGGGGCACCGCCTTGGGCGGCGTAAACGCCTGCTCCAAAATCGGCGCGTAAAGCTGCCGCAGCAGGTTGGCCGCGCGGAGATCGTCTGAACCGACCACGATCCGGTCGGGGTAAAAAGTATCGTGCAGGGCCGCCCCTTCTCTTAAAAATTCCGGGTTGGAGGCGACGCTGAAATCACCGCGCACGCCGCGTTTCTCCAACTCCTCCAGGATAACCGTCTCCACCCGCCGCGCGGAGCCGATCGGCACGGTGGACTTGTTGACCACGACCAGCGGCTTATCCGGCAGCATCAGCCGCCCAATTTCCCGGGCCGCGGCCTCGACGTAGCTTAAGTCTGTATCCCCGTTATTTTTCGCCGGCGTACCCACCGCGATGATCACGATCTCGGCAGTATGTATGCTTACCGCCAGCGAATCACTAAAAAAAACATTCTCAAATGATTCCGCCAGCAGCTCTTGCAGGCCCGGTTCATAGATCGTGGGCGTGCCCGCCTGAAGCTTGCGAATGATCTTCTCATTTTTATCGACACAGTTTACCCGGTGCCCCAGGTAGGCCAGTGCCAGTCCGGTGGTCAGCCCCACATAACCCGTCCCGATGATGGTCACATTCAAACGCGCCTCGCTCTTCATAATCCAACCTCATTTCTACAGGCATTTGCATAACTAGCTTTTTCTGTCTCTGCACACATATTTCCTGCTTTTACGGCGTAATGTAAAAGAAATTGCTTAGATAGGAAAATCATGCTAAGATTCAGATGATTTACAAATTATGCTAACAAAAGGGAGCTGACTTTATGAAGCGAAACTGGTTTTGGCGGTGGCTCATATTGTCCTTAATTGTGACTTTACTGCCGGCCGCGACCGGCTGCGGCGCCCCCGAGGAAGCGGCAGACGAGCCGGACACCCCCCCGGATAGCGTCAGCTCGGAAACGGAAGATTACTTCTATCCCTGGATCAGCCACGGTACACTGACGCTCTCCACCGGAGAAGTGATTGAAGGGCCCGACCTGTTTGAATCGGACATGGGCTATATCGGTGATTTTACCAAGGACTACTCTTTCAACGGTAAAATGATCTGGCTGGTTGAAGAATCCAATGCATTAGACGTGGAATGGGCGGAGCTGACCTTTAACGTAAGCGACTATCATTACCCCACTACCGATGAGAAGTTCAATATAGACTTTACGATAATGATGGAAGACTTCTTTAACAACAACCCGGCCGCCGGCCCCAATGCCCAGTCATTCGAGCTGGATATCGTGGAAAACAGACAGGGCTTTGAGATCAAGATCACCCGGATCACCTTCGCCAGGGAGCAGGAGGGCCACGACGGCGAACTAATCGACTACGTGGAGCTGCAGGTGGAGCTGCGGAACGCGAAGTAAATTTTACCCTGGCAGCACTCTCAAAAAGACCGGCTCCGGCAGAACGGTAAGCTGCCGGAACCGGTCTTTAAGTTACGCCATCAGATAACCAGCTCTTTACAATATTCCGCGATCATACTCAACCTGTACTTAAGCATTAGCCGATCGATCATATAATACTTTCCTCCAGATGTTCATCCAGATATCTTTCCAAGAATGGATGAAAATCCGCTGCTCTACGCATGATGTTCTCTTCGTACTCACTTTTCAAGTTCTCCTCTTCTGCGTAAATACAAATCCCCGTTACAGCATTTGCCTGGAAGACAGAGTGTTGTTTACGCTAACCAATAATGCCCGGAAGCTGACGGTATTGCCTGTCCTGAAATAGCCATATATAATGGCCATAATATATATCCGTATAGAAAGAAGACGCCTCAGCTATCGCAAGTAGCATAAAAAAGCGTCCACTAAATGTTCATGGTCATTTTATCAGTTTATGAGCTGATTGTGAACCCCAAAAACAATGGAAATGTATGATCGTGCTCAAAGACGGCTCATTACCTTCCGTTTGGCAAGAAGCAAAAGGGTTGATGCGTCTGGATACCGCGGGGGAATACCGTCATGAGCAAACCTGGCAAGGACGACGGCAGACATTTCTGTTTCAATGATCCGATTAACCGGAACAATGTCCATGGGCACTGCAATCTGGCGGCCCGGAAACGTTGGTTGCACGAGAACAACATTTTGAAAGAGAAGCATCAGGGGTACCAGTATGAACACATTTTTTCACATGACTGGAATGCGATGCGGGGCTATCATTAACTCATGCATATTGCCCGCATGCTAAATGAAATGGCGCTTCATGCGATTTACCTGACGGTGCATGTCAAAGCAGTCGGTGTTCAGTCTTTTATCGGACATTCAACACCCTTCTGGGTAAAAACCCCAGTAGTTAATATTTGTTAATTTCAGGGGCCGTCCCTAACATTGAGATAGATTTCTGGTCCAAAGCCCGCCAACTTTAGCACCCTGGGTACTCTAAATCGGCTTGAGAATACGCGGCGGTAAGGGTCGGAGGTAGTCATCACCAATACTGTTTCTACGCTTTCTAAGATCTTTTTACCAGTAGGGTTGAAGGTTTTTACCTTGCCCGGGATGATTAAAGGTTCGGTTTCTTTTTTCATTGCTTCGCGAACGCGCCTTTCTAAGAGGCCGAAAATAAGAAGCGCAATCAGGAAAATATATGCAAGCGCCTCAACGCGGCCGGGTTTCTTTAATTTCTTTCATAGTAGTACCCCCTATCATTTAGTAATGCCACATAACTAATGCATTAGGAAAACCGTTTAATTTATCCTGGACAGTATTCCAAATTCCCATTATAGACATTAGTGGCATATATTGTGCATATTGGGTATTTTCTTGCTATAAGATAATTTCTACGATTGATGGCTTGAATAGTAGATGAAAAAAAATTCAATCTGTGGTTATACAAAACATTCAACGTACCACAACTACCACAACATTTTCCTGCTGCGGATATTATCAGATGTAAAAAACAGGCCTTAGCAGCATGATTTGATCTCCTTATACGTCACAAGTGGGTTAATTTGGATCTGATAGGTCTATTAGACGCTTCATTAAACCCCGCAAGCCTTTTGCTGCGGGGTTTTTTAGCGCGCTATATAATAGCTCAAAACGAATCTTTACTAACAATTTGCTACCAGTTGAGGCGGGGTACCCGGTAAACTTACAGGCCCAGGTATGGTTTGAGCAGCGCCTGCTGATCCCCGGGGATTAACCGGGGTTCGCCACCCAGCAGGCGGCAGATAACCGCCATGCGGCAGGCTTCTTCCAGGGCCATGGAAACGTTTGCAGCCTGTCGCAAATTGCGGCCCACGGCCAGCAGGCCGTGATTACGCAGCAGCAGCGCCTGGGCTTCCGGGTTGTTATCCAGAGCCGCAGCGACGCCCTTCGCCAGTTCGAGCGACCCGGGCATATAAAAGGGAACCACCGGCAGTGCGATGAAACGAAGCGACTCGATGGTAAAAGGCGGGATCTTCAGTTTGTCATATAGGCCCAGGATCGTGGCGAAGGGAGCATGGGTATGGATTACCGCCCCGACCGTTGGGTTTATCTCGTACACTTTCAGGTGCATTGGCGTTTCGACGGACGGGCGGTCCTGACCTTCAGCCGCCTTACCCTCCGGGCTCAGAAGCACCATGCTCTCGGGCACCAACGAGCCTTTGTGCTTCTGGCTCGGAGTGACCAGGAAACCCTGCCCGCCCGGCAGGCGCACGCTGACATTGCCGCCGGTAGCGGTGATCATTTTCTCCCGGTAGAGCTCCTCAACAGTTTTGGCTAGCTCCCGGCGCAGTTCGGGAAAGTCCATTAATGTTCCTCCTCAGATGCTGTACTGTTGTCGTATCCCATTTACTGGTTCTTAATCGTTTGGCCGGATGATCACCTTGACCGAATCTTTCCCTTCCGTAACTAGTTGAAACCCTTTGGCAATGTTATTTAGAGAAAGTGTATGCGTAATCATATCATCAACATTAATTTTGCCGGATGTTATTAACTCCAACGCTTTGTTGAGATCCGGGGGCCCACAGTAATAGGAAGTAAGTATTCTAACTTCTTTCGTCCAAAAGTCGTTTATTGGTACGGTAACAGTATTCTTCGGGTCGGGGACTGCAAAGAAGATAATGGCGCCTCCTTTGTCAACACATTCCCAGGCCTGCTCCACCGCTAGCATGGATGATGTGCATAAAATCACGACATCAGCCTTTCTGCCGGTTTCGTCAACCAACCGTTGCGCAACATTGTCTGCGGCATTGATTGTAAGGTCTGCACCGGCATTTTGAGAAAATTCCAATCGCTTCGCACTAATATCAGTTGCAATGACCCTGGCATTTGCTGATTTTGCGAGTTTGACATGAAGCAATCCGGACATACCACAGCCAAGTACCATTACTATTTGGCCTTCCTTCACTGAGGCAAGCCTCTGGGCTCTAATCACACAGGCAAGCGGTTCTATAAACGTACTTTGATCATAAGTTACATCGTCAGGTAGAAGATATGTTCCATTATTGATAAGCATTTCCGGTACCAGAACATATTCGGCAAAGCCGCCGGGCAGCCTTTCTTTAACCTGCGAACATTGAGGGTAATACCCGTTTTGACAATAATAACATTGCATGCACGGGACTTTAGGTGCGATAAAGACTCTATCTCCCGGTTTATATTTTTTGACTGATGTTCCGACTTGCACCACCTCTGCTCCGAGTTCATGCCCCTGTATCAGCGGCGCTCTTGGCAGTCGGTACCATTCAACAATATCACTACCGCAAATGCCACAGGACATTACTTTAACAAGCATCTCTTTCGGGCGAGGTGTTGGTGTCGGCACTTCTGCTATTCTGATATCTTTGTTGTTATACCACATCGATACTTTCATATTTACCTCCTAAGGCGCATTCATCGCCCCTTATTGCATCGCTAAAATATTGGCTGCACCATCAGGAAATGCTTACACAATAATTCCTTTTTTAATAATTACACACCCGTAGAGTTTTCTTTCCGTAGTCGCAACTATAGCATATGCATTCTGGGCTTGCCCGTAAAAATCGAATCTCTCAACATAGCCTACCGCGTTCTCGCCTCTGGTGTCATATCTGCATACCAGCTGTATGATCTCATCATGAATTACCGGAACAGCCTGTTCACCGGGCACGACCTGCATAATTGAGACCGGCTCATCAACATATATATCCAAAGGAAACAGCTGTAGTATCGCGTCAAGAACTGTGAGCAGATCGTGCCCGTCACACCGGATCAGCCTTTTTGCGTTACTGGCGGCAGGAAAATTTGCATCCACGATTACCAGTTCATCACCGTGTCCCATTTCATGCAATATTTTAAGCAAATCGGGCGAAATAATATCGGGGATTCCTTTTAACATCACCTAATCTCCTTATTTAATAAAGGATTTTTCCAGGTTAAGCCTCTGCTGCTCTAACGCGTAAGCATGGATTTTAAGATTTAACTTTTCTGCAGGGCCTCCAGAAGAAATAATACGTTTGCTTCCGGATCGGTTCCATCAAATACCGCGCTACCGGTAACTACGAGGTCCGCTCCTAAAGAGGCTATCTCCGCGATATTACCACGGGTTACCCCTCCGTCGAGGCCCAGAAAAACATCTCTTTTCGCATTACTGATTATTTTTTTTACTTCTTCCACTCTGCGGGCTGTTGACTGAATAAAACTCTGACCGCCCCAGCCTGGGTTAACCGCCAGTAAATAGATAATGTCCACTAAGTCAACCAATGGGTGAATTACTTCGAGGGGGGTACCAGGGTTCAGGGCAACCCCTCTGGCGATACCCCTTTGCGGGTCATTGGCATTCTCCATTATGGAAAGGGCCTGCAGCACCCGGTGGATATGCCGCTCCGATTCAATATGGACCGTGATCAAATCAGCCCCGGCCTGGACATAATCCTGCACTTTATCAAGCGGCTTGTCGATCATCAGGTGGACATCTTTTAACATAGGTAAGCCGCTAAACGATTTTAAAAAAGCAGGGCCAGTTGTTAACACAGGGGTGAAACGGCCGTCCATTATATCAAAGTGAATTACCTTTATTCCCGCTTTCTCCAATATGGCCATTTCTGAGCGTAACGACAGCAAATCAGCAGTCAGCATGCTTACGCTCAACGTAGGTGAAAGTGCACGTATCGATTTCCTAATTTCTACATGATCATCTCTTGACATAGCCACCTCTACTTGTTGCCGTTCCTGTTTTCCTCACTTTTTAACTGCTCGTAAAGCTCATAAGCCTGGGCGGGATTTATGTTTTCATGAACGATAGCGTTTACTGCTTTAAGGATGGCCGTAGGGTTGTCACCCTGGAAAATATTCCGGCCCATATCTACTCCGGCCGCACCTTGCTGTACAGCATCATATGTCATTTGGAACGCGTCTTCAACCGGAATCTTCTTGCCCCCGGCCATGACAATCGGCACAGGACAGGACGCCGTAACAGTCTCAAAATCTTCGGCGACATAGTATGTTTTAACAAAATGGGCGCCCAGTTCAGCACAGATCCGGCAGGCAAGCCTGAAATATTTTGCATCCCTGACCATATCTTTGCCAACGGCGGTCACGGCCATCACCGGAACACCGTATCGTAACCCCATGTCTACCAGGCGGGTCATGTTATGAACCGAGCGTGTTTCAAAATCGCCACCGATAAAAACCTGGATGGCCACAGCCGAAACATTCATCCTGATAGCGTCTTCAAAATCAAGCGCCAGTTCTTCGTCAGAAAGATTCTTCAAGATACTGGGCCCGCCGCTGGCGCGCATCACAACTGATTTGTTATAAGCGGGCGGTATCGTTGTCCGTAAAACCCCCCTGGTTAGCATCAGGGCATCCGTCCAAGGCAGCAGTGGCACAATATTTAAATCCACTCTTTCTAGACCGGTTACCGGACCCTGGAAGTAGCCATGATCTATGGCCAGCATCACTGTACGTCCGGTATCCGGCCTGAATATCCGGGCAAGCCGGTTTTTCATGCCCCAATCCAGAGCACCCGAACCCTTCAGGAAAAAACCAGGGGAATCTACTGGAATGTCTAGATGAAAATTCTTTTCCGATTTACCAACATCTGCTTCTGGCATACTAATAATTCCTCCTTGTGTAATATAGCGGTCAAAACAACAGAAATTCTCTTAGGTCATTCCAGGCACCATCAGTTTATCAACCAGCCGATTAAAATAGCGGCAGTTTTCAACCAGGTCAGGACCGTGTTTAAACAGCCCCCCGCCTACCAGTAAGATCACATCATTGCCGTAGACCCTAACAGACTCCGGGATACTTTCCAGGCTCATTCCGCCGGCCGGACAAGGAAAAATCGTTTTCAATACGCCTATGGGCGCCTTCGTTCCTTCGGCAATGTTCAGGCATTCTTCAAGGGTAAATGAAAACCGACCGCCGAAATTGGGGTAAACTGTACCGTCAGCACCGCCCAGCCGGTTCAACTGCCCAAACAGAGCGTAATGTGAGATCCCGCTATTAGCGGAAACGACATAGCTGCCGGCAAAAGCCGGGTGGGCAAATATTGGCAAAGCGATACCGTCATCTTCCGCGACATCGCGCATTGCGTCAAACCCGGTTAAAGCCGGTGAAATTAAAAGGCCTCCCGCTCCCAATTCTTTTGCGAATCGGGCCTTTCTTATAATCTCACCGTGGGAGGCAGTTATGTTCGGCACATAAATACACCGTTTTCCCGTTTCCCGGTTGGCCCGGTGAACAGCCCCGGCGCACAGCTCCACCCTCCGGGCAAAGGGGGAAAAAGGCTGATCAGACAAGCCGTGATCGTCTTTAATAATATCAATGCCACCGAGAGCAAATTGATAAGCCAGCTCTGCCAGCTCATCTGCCGGAAGCCCCATCGGTTTTAAAGCTGTAAATAAAAGCGGCCTTTTTTCAATCCCTAATAACTGCCGCAGCCCTTCCCGCCCGAAACGTGGGCCCCGAAAGTTCTGTAAAATGGGTTCAGTCAAAAGAACTCTCTCGAGGCGGATCCCCGGCTTTAAACTGATATTGCCGAAGATTACATTGAGCAACTGCGTAAACTCACCGGCAGCCGTTTCCACGGCATAACTAATAACGAATTGATAGCTGTTTTCACCGTACGGCTCAAATTCTTCAATACGCCCGACAATATTCCCCGCAATAGTCCCTTGAGGAAAGAGCAGCTCACCGGGAAACTCCACGGTCTGCTCAAGACATATATCCCGGGCTTTGGAGTATGCCTCTTTTTCATCTCCCGTAATAGTGTACACGACCCCAAAGCGATCGCCGGAAAGTTCTAAAGTCGGCGCATCAAAAGAAAACATCTGTAGTCCTCCTGCTTCATTATAGAGCTTCGGGCTTTGCCTGGCTGTGAACTGCAGCTACAAACGCCTCAGAAATCTGGTCTTCACTAATGGAAAACTTTGTATCAACAGTTCTTTCCACCTCACGGATCAATCCCATGGCATCAAGGCCGTATTCCCGCTGCAGGTGCTGTTTACTGGCACCGTGCACAAAGGTATCTTGCAAACCAATGCGGGATAGTTTTTTACCCAGGCCCGCTTCCGCCATTTTTTCGGCAATCACTGTACCCAGGCCGCCGATAATGGAGTGGTTTTCCATTGTAATCACACCATAGCGGGAATTGGTAATAGCATCCAGCACGGAATCATCATTAAAGGGTTTCAGGGTGGAAATATGCATATGTGTAATCGAAAGGCCGTATTTCTTCAATTCAGATGTGGCACGCATAGCTTCTTCCGTACAAATACCGCTGGTCAGTAAAACCAGATCATCACCCGTGGAAATGACCCTGGCTTTCCCCGGCTGCATCGGTTCGGCAAACAACCTGGGAATCTCACCGCGCAGCATTCTGATATAAACTGGCCCGTCCACCGCGTACGCCGCATCCACAACCGACTCCACATCCGAAGCATCGCCGCATTCAAAGATAGTCATATTGGGCAGGGAGCGCATCACTGAAATATCTTCGATGGCCTGGTGGGTAGCGCCGCCCGGGGTCATGATTCCGGGCAGGAAGCCGACCATCTTCACGGGCAGGTTGGGATAAGCCACGGACATGGCAATTTGGTCATAAGCGCGCCGGTAGATAAAAACAGCGAAAGTATGCACAAGCGGGATAAAGCCTTCACGGGCCAGCCCTCCCGCAAAGCTGAGCATGTTTTGTTCGGCAATGCCCATGGAAAAGAATCGCTCCGGATACCTGTCCCGAAACAGATCAATTTCCGTCGAACTGGTTAAATCGGCCGAGAGCACTATCACGTTTGGTTTATCTGCAGCCCATTCCACTAAATTCCGGGCATGAACCCTGGTCAGTATCTCCATGTTATCTACCCTCCCATGCAACCTTGCCGCAGTTGTTCATAGGCTTGTTGATATTTTTTCTTCTCCGCTTCACCGGTGAACCGCACATAATGCATCTTCGGGATTCTCTCTTTTAAAACAGCCACTCCCCGGCAGGAATCGGTGTCACAGAGGATAAAGGTAGGCCGCCCATCCGTTTTTGCGCGGCCCAGGGCGGCAAGCAGTTCCACATCATGTCCGTCAATCCTGAACACCCTGGCGCCAAAAGATTCCAGCCTTTTCTCCAGAGGCTCGATATTCATCACCGTTTCAACCCTGCCGTCGCACTGGTAACCGTTGATATCAACGTAAGCAAGTATGTTATCAAGCCGGTAATGGGAAATTACCTGCACCGCCTCCCAAAACTGCCCGGGCTGGCATTCCCCGTCCGACAGAAATAAAACCACTTTGCCTGTCTCGCCTTTGAGTTTTCGCGCCATGGCGATCCCGGCCGCCTGGCTGATGCCCTGCCCCAGAGACCCGGTCATAATTTCCATTCCCGGCGAATGCTCGGCGCCGATCATCTCCACCACACCGCCGTCCTTGTTGAAATGATCAAGGCCGTTTGAAGACATCCGCCCCACTTCAATCAAGGTAGCGTAAAGAACCAGTGAGTACTGAGACGGAGATAAAAAGAAGCGGTCATTATGCTCCGATTTGGGTCCGTTATAGGCGGCGCCAGTAAAGTAACCGGTGTTGCCCGGTCCCGGCACACCGGGAAACGGGGCCGGCTCCAGCGGATTTGTTACTTCCCCCAGGTTTAACACCCTTAAATAAAGCGTGGCAAATATCTCCGCCGCGGAACAGGCCTGGCTGAGATAGCCGCCGCCATTCCTAATGGTATGCTCCAAGACCCGGCGCCTGATCCCCTCTGCCGCCCGGTTAATCTCTTGCGGCCAACAAGCCGGTTTGTCCCGTAACTGATCCGGTTGCACAGCTTCTTCGCCCCTTCTTCGCCTATTTTTCCGCGATGATTACCTCGACTCCCAATTCCCTAAACCCGTTCACACACTTTTCCTGTTCCCTGGTGAAAGGCTCCAGGGAGTCAGTGATAATTTTATCAATCGTTTCTTTGCCGCATACCTGGAAAAAGGCCACCTTGCCCAGCTTGGTCCTGTCCACCACCACGAAAACCTTGTTGGATCGTTCAATCATGGCCTGCTTGGCCTCACCTTCTTCCACCGTGGCGTCGGTCAACCCCTGTTCCAAGCTAAGCGCTTTACTGGAAATAAATGCCTTGTCAATATACATAGATTCCAGCACTTTCCTTTGGGCAGCACCGACCAGGGACAGAGATATCCGCCTTAAAAAGCCGCCCAGCAAAATTACCGTAATATCCGTGGCGTCGGAAAGTTCTATAGCTATACTGATATTATTGGTGATTACGGTCAGTTTCTTTTTTGTTTTAATCAGCTTACTTATTTCCAAAGCGGTAGTGCTGGCGTCAAAGGAAATCACATCACCATCTTCAATCAGCCCCGCCGCCTTCTTCGCCAGGGCCGCCTTTTCGCTTTTGTTTACATTCAGCCTTTCCTCAATAGTACCTTCATAGGACTTTTTGGTTTTAAGCTGGGCGCCACCGTAAATGCGAATTACTTCCCCTTCCTTTTCCAACTTCTCCAGGTCACGCCTGATGGTCATTTCCGACACATTGAACAAATTACTGAGGTTGGAAACATCCGCGTACTGGTTATGCCCCAGGATATCAATTATTTTTTTTCGTCTGAGATAAGGCAAATTTCCCATGTCAAAACCGTCCTTTTCAAGATAAGTCCATCATTTTCCGCAAATTCTCTTCAAAAGGCGGGTAAACAACCCCTTTTTCCGTGACGATAGCGGTAATGTTTTGATGGGGTGTAATATCAAAAGAAGGGTTATATACTTTGATGTCTTTCGGCGCCGTTGGCACGCCGAAACGATTAGTTATTTCCGCCGGGTCCCTTTCTTCAATAGGAATCTCCCGCCCTGTTTTTGTCTTCAGGTCGATAGTGGGGGTGGGGATAGCCACGTAAAAAGGGATCTGATAGTATCTGGCCAGAATCGATACACCCAAAGTGCCGATTTTATTGGCTACATCACCGTTTGCGGCCAGGCGATCACAGCCCACAATCACTGCGTCAATTTTTCCCTGGGACATTACCACCGCGGCCATATTGTCGGTAATGACGGTGGCGTCAACACCGGCCTGCTGCAGTTCCAGGGCCGTCAGGGTAGAGCCCTGCAACCTGGGCCTGGTTTCATCGCAGTAGACTTTCAAGTGCCAGCCTCTTTCTTTGGCCAGATACATGGGTGCTGTCGCTGTACCGTATTTACTGGTAGCCAAAGCGCCGGCGTTGCAATGTGTGAGAATACCCATACCGTCTTTGAGCAGTGTAAGCAGGTTTTCGCCGATCTTTCTGTTTATTTCTTCATCTTCCCGGTGAATCTGAATCGCTTCTTCAAGCAGAATCTCCTTAATCCGCGGCACTGGTAAACCTTTACTTTCCAGGGCCTTCTTCTTTAACCGATCCAGGGCCCAAAACAGGTTCATTGCTGTGGGACGCGAGGTGGACAGGTACTCTGCTTTTTCTTCCAAAATCCGATTAAACTCATTAAAACTGCTTTCGGGTGCTTTTTTTATACCCAGATAGAGACCGTAGCCGGCAGTAATGCCGATAGCCGGTGCTCCCCTTACTTTCATAACCTTAATTGCATCCCACACCGCTTTGATGTCATCAAATTCTTCATAAACAATATCGTTGGGTAAGAGAGTCTGATCAATCAGGACCAACTTGTCATTTTTCCACTTGATGGTTTCAATTGCTGCCATGTATATTCCCTCCGCTGATCAAGGCTTTTTATGTCTTTGGAAACAAACTAACGGCTTCCTTGAAAGCGATGAGGAAATCCTCTCCCTTCCGGAAACTATCCCGTTGTTTGATATACGCTTTTGCGCAAGTAAGGCAGATCTTCTCTGCTCGAACCCTGGTATCTTCATCAGAAATGGAGGTTATATCCTTGACCTGGGCCAGGCCGAGAATCCGCCGGCACAGCTCCAATCCGGCTACCGCTGCTGTGTCGCGGATAACAGTATCCAGGTACCAACGGTCAAAGCCGTTAACCTTCGCCAGGATCTCCGTGGCATTTTCCTGCCATACTTTTAAAAACTTACTCTTAAAGAGATCAATTACTTCAACTACAGTGCTTTCGATCCAACCGGTAAAATCCGCCCGCTCTTCCTCGTCGTCTATGGTGGCGTCGGCATTAACCCAGGCAAATAAAAGATTGGCAATTATATTTCCTACGTCATAACCGATCGGGCCGTAAAAAGCGAACTCCGGATCGATTACTTTAGTTGAATCAGGCCTGATAAAAATCGAGCCTGTATGAAGGTCTCCATGAATTAGGGCCTGGGCATTAGTTAGAAAATTAAATTTGAGTTTGGCCACTTCCAGCAGCAGTTCATTGTCATCGTAGATCTCGCGGGTAACCCATTTTAAATTAGGGGGAAATACATGGTTACGCCTATTGTAATCGTTAAATGGTTCAGTATAGACAAGATCTTCAGTAATCTCACAAAGTTCGGGGTTGATATAAAGCTTAACCAATTCCTTTTTTTTCTTATGATCCATAACCACATCAGTCGTCAATAGCAGTGTGTTTGCCATAAAAGTTGTGATGTGGTCAGCAAAAAGCGGGTATTTATTATGATCAATTAAGCCCTGACGCATGATAACATAATTCGATAAATCCTCCATTACGCAGCAATTCATCACATCATCATATTTATAAACAACCGGAACCAGGCCGGGAGCAAGTTTAGCCGCCAGTTGAAGCACATCTGATTCGATTTTGGTCCGGTACGTAGACAACTTAAAATCATCCGAAATGCGCGCCGTTTCGCCGGCCTGTTTAACAATGGCCGAATGGTCGGAATTCTTGTCCCATACGCGGAAGATATAGTTTATATTCCCGTCACCAATTTCCTTGCATTCCAGGTCGGCATCCGGAATAAAGTAGTTCAGTTTTTCCCGGACATAATCAATTACATCATCCGGTTGCATCAAAAAGTATGTAGCAAACTTAGACATAATAATCCCCCCAGTGATTACCTTTTGCGGAAATAAGTAGACATAAGGGCAAGGGCCAGCACCGCTCCTTTGATAATATTTAATGAGTAGTAAGGAACGGACATCATCACCAGGCCGTTCTCCAGGACACCTACCAGAACCGCTCCCACAAATGTGCCCACTGCATTCGGTCGCTTTAAACCGCCAAATGAAAAACCAATGAACGCAGCAGCGACTGCCGGCATCAGGTACCCGGCGCCTGCATTAATTTGTGCAGAACCGATCCGGGCTGCGATCATCATACCCCCCAGGGCAACCAGCAATGTGCAAATTAGATAGGCCAGCGCCCGGTAGCGGTCCACCGGGATGCCGGACAGGCGAGCAGCTTCAATATTACCGCCGACTACGTACATGTAACGGCCATGCTTGGTGTGGTTCAAAAAGATATGAATCAGCACCACCACTATCAACATGATTATAATAATATAGGGTGCCTGGCCGATCTCCCTAAAAACAGGGGAGAGGAAACCGACTGTGGGTGTGCCGTCTAACCTGGGCATTCCTGCGCTGATCGACCCACCCCCCGTATAAGTCATGGCCACCCCTTCAATTAAAAACAAGGTTGATAGTGTGGCCAGCATATCCGGAATTTTTACTTTAACAATGAGGATTATATTAACCAAAGCAACCAACATAG
Organism: Bacillota bacterium; assembly: GCA_040751775.1. Classification (GTDB taxonomy): domain Bacteria; phylum Bacillota; class Dethiobacteria; order DTU022; family DTU022; genus JBFMGD01. Next base: position 20,569 of record JBFMGD010000044.1, read on the forward strand.
TGATGGCCAGGGTGACGATGATGGAAAACATAGTCGACATACTGTACCAAACAAACATGGAAACAATCAGTGAGGCGGCGAAGGTAGCCGTGGAACCCACGGATAAGTCAAGGCCATTGACTGTTAGAGAAACAGTTAGTCCGATGGCGATAACAGTAACGATCGAAATACCGCGTAGGATGGTTAATATATTAGAACTTGAAATAAATTGAGGCATGGAGATTGAAAAGAAAAGGACTAAGAGAACAATGGCAATGACAGTCCCCCACTTATTGATGAAATTTAGCATAGAGACTGGAAAAGTCGCGCGAGGTTTTGAAATCTCTAAATCACAGCGCATTCATCGTTTCCTCCGGTAGAATAATAAAGGACCTCGTCTTCACTGGTCCGTGATGTTACAAGTTCTTTCACAATGCGACCACCATACATCACATATAATCTATCTGTAATAGCCAATATTTCCGCTAGTTCGTTGGAAGCGTAGATAATCCCTTTCCCCAAAGCAGCCAGGTTACCGATAAGATTAAAAATATCTCGTTTAGCCCCAACATCAACACCCTTAGTTGGTTCGTCAAAAATATAAATATAGCCGTCAGCGGTCAGCCATTTTCCGACAGCCACTTTCTGCTGGTTGCCGCCTGAAAGAAAAGCGACCTTTTGGAACTCGTTGGGTGTCTTAATGTCTAATTTGGCAATCATTTTCCTGGCGGCGGCCCGTTCCTCGCGTGGCTTTAAAAAGCCAAACCGGTTGGTGAAAGCTGAAAGATTGACCGCTGATAAGTTGCTAAACACCGACTCCTCCACCAGCACCCCTTCTTTTCGCCGTTCTTCAGGGACCAAAGCCAATCCTTGCCGCACCGCCAGGTGTGGAGCGTGAATTGATAAATGCCTTCCCATCAATTCCATCTCTCCAGAACCAATGGGTAGAGCACCGAAAAGGGTCTTGCACAGCTCTGTCTTCCCGGCCCCGACCAAACCGGCAATGCCTATAATTTCACCGGCACGGACATAGAAGCTAATATCCTGAATGCTGCCTCCCTTTTCATTAAGATTCCTAACTTCAAAAATCTTTTCGGCGATATCCACATTCCGCTTTTGATAATTCTCTTCCAGTTTGCGCCCCAGCATTAACTCGACCACCTGCTTAACATTTATACCACACATGTCCCGCCGGGTCACAACTTCCCCGTCTTTCATGATTGTAATTTCTCCGCAAATCTCAAACAACTCCGGCAGGCGGTGTGAAATAAAGATAACTCCCACATTATGGTTTGAAGAGAGGTCGCGCACAATTCGGAAAAGTTCGGTTGTTTCCCTGCTGCTTAATGGAGCGGTCGGTTCATCGAGAATCAGGAAACGGCGCTCTTCAGCAATAGCCCGGGCAATAAGGACCATTTGTTTTTGAGCCATGGTTAAATTCTGAACGCGAGTTCGTGTGTCTAGCTCAATGCCTAGCCGTTTCAGCACTTTTTTTGCCGCTGAGTGAATATCCTGCCAGTTAACAAAGAACTTTCCTTTCATTTTGTTAACCAGCACATCCAGCATAATATTCTCAGCTACATCGAGGTAAGGAATGAGCGCTGTATCTACTTCCTGGTAGACAATTTCAATCCCCAATTCTTTGGAATCCCGTGGAGATCGGATCATTATCTCGTGCCCGTCCAGGTAGATGTTACCAGTATAGTGGTCATAAGCGCCCGACAGAACTTTCATCAGTGTTGACTTTCCCGCACCGTTAGCTCCCACCAGGGCATGGATGCGTCCTGTCTCCACATGAAAATCAACTTTTGACAAAGCCTTAACTCCCGGAAACTCAATTGAGATATCCTTCATTTCCAACTGGCATGGCTTCTGTTTTTCCATCTTTCTCCGCCTTATCTCAAATAAGTCCTGACCGTGCAAAACGGAAAGCTGCAAATAATACAAGGAAGGGTAGAAGAGAGATGAGCCGCAAAGGATCACGTGAATCATCCCTCTTCTTTTTAAAGGCCAATGGACAAGAGCCTCTCCCTATATTTCAGATACTTACTGTCTAAGTAACTATTTCATAAAATGTTCGCGCAGAATGTCCATCCAGGGCTCATTAAACGCGTCGGATTTACCCCATCCTTCCACCACATCCTGCAGGTTAAGCATATTGGTTTCCGGCAGCAGCTGATCCTGCTTTATCAGTTTTGCTTCAAGGTCATAGTTGTCGGGAGTCGATTCACCAGCAAACTTCTTGGCTAATAACCTCATGTTGACAATACCGATGAGCGTGGGATCTACAGCGGCTGTTGACAGCCACACACTACCTTCTTCTCTCATCAGGTTTATATCCTGGTTAGAGATATCGATAGAGATTAACGAAATGTCTAAGCGCTTGTTTTCTTTTAAAGCGGTAAAAGCGCCTTTAGCCATTTCATCCCATGAACCCCAAATAGCATCAATGCTCCCCGGGGGATACTTTGGTAGAACCGCGCTTACCTTGGAGGCGATGTCGCCTTGCACATCCTGGAAGTTTGTCGGTCCAATAATCTCAAGCGTTTCAATTAAATTGTCCTGCTCGAATTGAGCATAGATTACTTCCCGCCTATCAAGAGGGGGAATACCAGGACCGAACCATAGCTTGATTATGCGTACAGGTTCTCCGTTCTCTGAAAGTGCGACGATCTCATTTAATGATAATTCAGCCAATTTGAAGTCATCTTGAAACGTGGTGGTTATTTCAGGTAAGTTTTGTCCATCTTTTTCAATAACCGTGTCAAATGTAACTACTAGCATACCCTTGTCTATGGCTGGTTTAAGCATATCATATGAATAATCTGCTTTACCATGGGAGATAATCAGCCCGTCATAGTCTTTCTGAATTGCCTGTGCCACCAGCTCCTGGAAACGAACATCATCGTTATCTGCGATAAAGGTATCAACTTCAAAACCAAAAGCTTGTCCTTCGCTCCGGGCGCCATCAAGAAACTGTTTTGTATGGTCATCAGACGGCAGGTTACGAATAACAGCCACTTTTATATTACCCTGAACTCCCTCCGGAACGCCGCTGATCAGTTCTGTATCCGACTGCTCTCCGCCATTTCCGCAACCGGCCAACAAGAACATCCCTACCAGCAACAATATAACTATTTTATTCACTGTTTTCAAGCCCTCCTTTAATTTTCTTCATAGGCTCTCTTCCGGCTCACCTCCTTGTTATCTCATCAAACACCTCCTTAAAACATTATTACTTTCAAGAACCTTAAACACAGAATTTCTTGTAGTTTTTTTCTAAGAAACTAAAGTACACATTCAAGACGAATTATGTTCATAATGAACATTTATTAACACAAACATAACATCTGAATGTTCATCTGTCAATAAAAAATAACACTAATTTTATCCTAAATTCCCGGTAAAATTATAACTATGCGTGAGGTCTAATCTTCAAACTTTCCATGATATGACGTTGCGGTTTGGTGACTTCCGTAAGGATATGACCGTACTTGCCTGAAAAATGGATTTGAGTCAACGTCTCCATTTCTAAGAGGAGTTCGCGTACCGTGTATTTCTCGATGAGCCCGGTATCCCGCATCTTTTTGCGCAAAGCACTCATGAAGATAAGCGCAATGAACTGAACAAATAGCCTGCCGTCCATGGAAGCTGAACTGTGGATGCGAAGACGTTTCATGTCCAGCTGGTTTTTCAGGTCATCAAAACACTTCTCAACGGCGTCTTTGTTTCGGTACACCATAAGTGCTTCCACGGGATCCTTGATATCGTTGGTCAGAATCACATAAAAACCTGCATAACGGTTTCGGTATTTCTGGATAGCTTCGTTGTTAAAGAGTACTTTTTTCCCCCCGTACCGGTGTCTCTTTGATAGTAAAGAAGGTTTTGTAGGCATCTTCGTGACCGCTGACAATCTGGCCACTTTCCAGTTCTTCTTTGTAGGTCAGCAGCTCTTCGGTAAAGCCGTCGATGGCAGCTGCTGCCGCATGGGCATTGTAGTACAGATGCACATAACAGCGACGACGTTCCTTTCCCCAGGGATACAGCTTTGTGTGGATGTATAGGATCTCACCGTCTAGTTTACGGTAGGCTTCTGGAGCCTGGATGGTATTCCGGGTCTCATCAATTAATTGTTGGACCCACTTAAGCCGGTTGGGGACTGCAAGAGTGAACTTGTCCCGAGCCGCCAGCAATTCATCCACATTCTTTTGGCTGTAAAAATCTTTGTCCATCACCAGATGCAGTTTGGACAGTTCCAAGAAGCTGATCTGTGGGAGTTTTTCCCCATCCCGGTTATAGCCGTGCTTGATGTATTCATTTAATTAACCATTGTGTTTCCGCTAACCTATAAAGCCCGAAAGCTGACGGTATTGCCTGTCCAGAGTTAGCCATATATAATGACCATATAATTTTAGAGAAAGGAAAGACGCCCCTGGCGTGCTACTGTCCAGATAGCACCAGAGGCGTCACCACCTAAGTATGGTCATTTTATCAGAATACGAGCTGATTGAAAACCCCACCAGGGGTGTTTTTTGTTAGGAGCGGGGAGCAGAATTTTTGCCCTTGCTGTAGTGGCGAGCTGATAGTGATCGGCAGCCGGAAACGGACCTTTATCAACGAGGCCGGGGAGCGTGAAATTTTGATCATCCGCAGGCTTAGGTGCAAGAATTGTAAGCGGGTGCACCATGAGCTGCCGGATATCATAGTACCGTACAAGCGCTACAACAGCGAGAG
>JBFMGD010000045.1:0-24310 GCA_040751775.1 Bacillota bacterium
CAAAGAAAAGAGGGCGGCGCCGTTGGCGGGAACGGGTTTGCCGTTGAAGCTGATTTTCCCGCTGTCGGGTGGTGTAAGCAGGTTGATCATGCGCAGCAGGGTGCTTTTTCCCGCACCGCTCGGACCAATCACACCGTAAATAGACCCCTCTTCGAGCCGCAACCGCTCCAGGCAAAGCACCTCCCGGTCATAACGCTTGCTGACACCGGTTAACTCAATTAAAGCGGGCTTCTCAGAAATGACGTTCGCCTCCCTTCTGGAAGCTGTAGAGCAGCGAGTTTATTACAAAGGAGATTACGAGAAGGATCAGTCCCAAACCGATCGCCTGCTCGAAATGGCCCTTGCTCGTCTCGAGGACGATAGCCGTGGTCATAACCCTGGTATGGCCTTCAATGTTGCCGCCTACGATCATCACCGCGCCCACTTCCGCCATAACCCGGCCAAAACCGGTGATAATCGCGCCGAAAATCGCCAGGCGTGATTCCCTGATCACCGTCCAGGAAGCTAGAAGCGGCGTAGCGCCCAGCGAACGTGCCGTTTCCACAATTTCTTTACCCCGGGCCCGGATGCCAACCAAAGTTAAACCAGTGATAATCGGAAACGCCAAGGCCACCTGGGCGACGACCATGGCCGTGGGGGTGTAAAGCAGACCGAGGACACCAAGAGGGCCTTGCCGGGAAAGAAGCAGATAAATCAGCAACCCGGCCACCACCGGGGGCAAGCCCATCAAGGTAAACAATATTTTACTGAGCATACGTGTTTTCTTTTCCGGCCTCAAACCGAGGAAAGCGCCCAGGGGCACTGCGAGCAGAGTGCTCAGGATAATGGCTGCGCCTGAAACCCGCAGAGAGAGGAACACAATCTTCAGCAGGTACGGGTCAAGTTCAATGATCAGGCGAAAAGCTTCAGTTATTCCTTCGAATAGGCGCCCCACGCGCTCCCCTCCTATCAATTAACCGCACGGGGGGCCACGTTTATCCGCGCCCCCGGCGGGGTTACTTCAAAAAGCCTAAATTCCCAATCCCGGCCAGAAAAGTGTTTCGCCATCTATCTGAAACGAGCTAATCAAGGCCTGTCCCTGATCCGACATTAAAAACTCGATAAACTTGAGAGCGCGCTCATACCGCACGTGCGGGTGTTTCTCCCGGCTGACCGCCATGACCCCGTACTGGTTAAATAGAGCCGGATCGCCCTCCAGCACAATTTCCAGGTCGAGATTTTTCTGCAGGGAAACAAAGGTAGCCCGATCTGTAATGGTATAACCCATTTTTTCACCGGCTACCCGTAAAGTATCACCCATGCCCTGTCCGACGGCGAAGTACCAGCCTGTGCCTGCCGGATCAATGGCTGCTTCTCCCCAAAGGCGCAGTTCCATGCGGTTTGTGCCCGAATCGTCTCCGCGGGATATAAACGGCTGTTCTCCCGCGGCGATGCGGTCCAGCGCTTTTACCACGCTCTCTTCACCTTTTACACCGGCCGGATCTTCCGGCGGACCGACGATCACAAAGTCATTATACATTACATCGTAGCGATCTGTAAAAAAACCGTCCGCCACCAGCTGCAGCTCCGCAGCCCGATCGTGAACCAGCAAGACGTCGGCATCACCCCGCTGCCCCAGCTCCAAGGCCTGACCCGTGCCTCGCGAAAGGACCCGCACCTCTATGCCGGTATTCTCCGTGAACACCGGGATAATGTAATCCAGCAACCCCGAATCGTAAGTGCTAGTGGTAGTGGCCAGGAGTATAGAGCCGCCTACCGCCGTTTCTTGCTCCGGCGATACTTCACCGGCGCAGCCGACCGTTAATACCAGGGCAGCCGCCAACAGCAAAAGAAAGCATGAAAAAATAATTTGTTTACCGTTTTTACATGTAATCAGGATCAACCACCTCTCCCCCGCCCTTACCCCCGGGATTATGGAAACTCTTGTTGCAATCGCACTATCAATCATCCCTTCTGCCAGGGCCTCCGCAATATGTTTAAATATGCATAACGATGCCCAAAAATTGACGCACGCCATGATTTGATAAAATAAAAACACCGGCCCAAGGTGGTCCGGCTTATAAGAATAAGCGATCTCCTTTCCACCATGGGAGGCTAACCGGTTTCCCGGTTAACCCTGCAGACCGGTAATTCATGCCCTGAGGTTTAGAATAACCGGTTCGGAGATAATGACAGACTATCGTTATGCATATCCATTCATTACGGCATTTCGACATTTCGACGCAATCTTGAATTATCCTTTTTTCATCAGATAACTTTTTTTAATTAATTATGCAGCGGCACAAACAGCTCTCTACCGTATGTGTTTCGTCCAAACTCAGCGATAATGGTGCTGCCTCCCTCCTTCCGGAGCCAACGGGCAAAGAGAGAAGCCTCCTTTAACCGGGAAGAGGGTACTTTCTCCGGGTTAACCAGGGTCAGGTCAAAAATATTGGCAAGTTCACCGGCTAAACCGCTTTTGACAAATACCTTCATTTCACCTTCACTGCGCGAGAGAAGAAAAGATGCCGTATCCGTCAGCATGTAGGCCTTCTTTTCCCGGGCAAACCGCAGGGCGCCCATGTTCCCTACCACTCCCGGGTAAAAAAGGTACCAGCCCTCTCCGGGTGTAATGCCGCACTTTTCCCAAAGCGCCATTTCCCGCAGGTGAGTACCGGAATAATCACCCCTGGTGACAAAAGGCGCCTTTTTCAAAGCAATTTGCAGGAAAGCTTCAATTACGGTCGGATAGCGGTTATTTAAGCCCAACCCGGCCGGATCTGCCGACGGTCAGGAGAGAGAAGAGATCGTTTCCCGACAAACGTTTTTGATTTTCTATTTCAATAACATTTTTAAACAGCAATGGCTACCTTATGTCTATGCTTTTTTACTCGATGTGAAAGATTTCCACAACATGACAAAAAAGACCTTTAATCCGAAGTTATCTTTCTATGGAATAATGTATTGTAACCATTATTGCATGTTCGTCACTGAGAGCCTGAGGAAACCGGAGCGAAGGCCTTAAGTGACGAACACGATCAGAGTATGGCCTATTATTCTAATACGGTTTATTTGATTATATCAATATTTGATATGCTCAAATAATTTATCGGGCATACACCTGTTCCGGTATTTACATCACTTAAGAGCCGGAGCGAGAGGTGGTCGAGAGGCAGAACCGCCTTAGGGATGGACGGGTTTAAAGGAGATGATCGTTCCCGGTTGGTTTTCCGGGCGGAGATAGTCATCCGGGCAGGGGCTGATCAGGCGCACCAGGCGCCCCTCGCTTTGGGAAAGAGGCTCAATCACCATTTTCCCCCCGCCCGGGTAATCCAGCTCAATATACTCGGGTTTGAATGTATCGTATCCTTCCAGAATAGATTCCGGCGGCATGATCGTATACAGGATCATGAGGTGCCCACCGCCGCGCCCTTCTTCTGATCAACCAGCGCCTGCAGCTTGGCCACGGCCTGGCCCAGCCCGCCAACTTCTTTGATCAGCCCTATCTCCACCGCATCCTTACCGACTAGCACTGTCCCGATGTCCCGGGCCAGGGAGCCGACGTTAAACATAAGCTCGCGGAATTTCTCTTCAGTGATGGTTGAATGATTGACCACAAAGCGAATCACACGATCCTGCATCTTATCGATATATTCAAACGTGGCCGGCACCCCGATCAGAAAACCGGTCAGGCGAATCGGGTGAATCGTCATGGTCGCGGTTTCGGAGATATAAGAATAATCGCTGGCCACGGAGACCGGCACACCGATACTGTGCCCGCCTCCCAGGACCAGTGATACGGTCGGCTTGGAAAGGGTGTCGATCAGCTCCGCGATGGCCAGCCCTGCTTCCACATCGCCGCCCACCGTATTGAGAATAATCAGCAACCCTTCCACCTTGGGATTTTGCTCCACGGCTACCAGTTGGGGAATGATATGTTCATACTTGGTAGTTTTATTTTGCGGCGGCAAGACCATATGACCTTCAATCTGGCCGATAATATTGATTGTATAAAGGCTGCCGTCCAGGCGGGGCACATCGGTTTGTCCCAGCTGCTGGATATTGTCGGCAGCGGCATCGTTTTGGTTGGCCTGCCCGGCGTTTCGTCCCGCGCGCCGCGGCACCGGTCTCGGCCTGCGATTTGTGCTCAAGGGATTTCACTTCCCGTCTGTTATCTTAGGTCAATACCTTTAGTTTACAGCAGACGGTTAGAGGTTATACCGGCGGCAAGAATTCAGAAGTCAGGAGTCAGGTTTTTAAAAGCAAGCACTTCCCGCGCCGGGGCGCGGTCACCGTTACAGCTGATCAGGCGGGGTCCTTCCAGGAATCGCAAAGTAAAACCGTATTTCAGATATAGCGCAACAATACGAGTTGTCGCCTGGTTGGAAAGGATAACCGGACCGGGGTGCCCGGAGAGCCAATCAGTCAATCTGATCTGGTCTTCCCAAGAAAATCCTTCCTTGGCGTAGTGAGTAAACTGGACATCGTACGGCGGATCGGCGTAAACAAAATCGCTATCCTCAAGCGGCACCGACGAAAAATCCCCCGCTGTAAACGACCATGACGCAGTCGCGTCGCGGTATCGTAAAAAATCAGAAGTGTAATTAATTTTGCCGTAACGGCCGTATGGCACGTTAAATTCGCCCCGCCGGTTAAAGCGGCACAGTCCGTTATAACCGGTTCGATTGAGGTAATAAAACAGCTCCGCCGCTTCCCGGCTCTGGTCCCGGCCTTGGCCTACCAGCCGGTTGAAGCGCTCCCGGCAGCGGTAATAAAACCGTTCATCGTTCAACATGGGCAGTTCCGGCACCAGGCCGGTTTGAAGGTGCAAATAGAAATTAACTGCGTGCCTGTTGATATCATTAAGCAAAGCCCGTTCCGGCCGCAAGCCGAGCGCGACCGCCAGGGCGCCGCAAAAAGGTTCCACCAGCCTCTGATGCCGGAAAGGCTGCCAGAGCGGCAGCAGATGCGGCAGCAGCCACCTTTTTCCACCGGCCCATTTCAAGGGCGGCTTGAGCGGACCAAGACCCGGCTCTCCCTTCTCCGGGACAGTGCTAACCTGGTTAATGTTCATCCTGGCGTTCCTCCGCTGTTGGATATTTTTATGGGATTTAACAACGCACCCGGTCGAAAACCGCAGCTCGGTTATCATGTTAACCTTTCCACAACAGCCCTTTTCTTTCCTGCCCGCGTCAAGCGGTGATTGCAGGTCAGGGCTCCGGCGGCGGTTCAGGAGGCCCCGGGTCCGGATCCGGTGGCGGTGGATCCGCTGGCGGTGGCGGCGGATCAGATTGCGGTTTCGGTGCTTTCGGTGGTTCCGGCTCCGGGTCAGGATTTGCAGTATGAACCGCACATTCATCTCCGGGCACATTGGACACCAGGAACAGGTCAGCAATTACTTCTCCCGCGGCGGTACAATACTCATTGGCCGGATTGCCTGAAATTTTACAGACCTTGTAGAGCGCGATCCCTTCCGGCCGGGTAAAATCCATCACAGGCAGGTCTAAAAAAGCCACTCTAAATACTACCCGGACAAAGCCGACCGCGTAATTCCAGCCGCGTGGAATATTACCGATAGCCGGCTCGTCATAACCGATCCAGAAAGCGGCCACCAGGTTGGGAGTGTAAGCCATCAGGTAAATATCTTTAGCCTGATCGGTGGTTCCTGTTTTCGCCGCAATCGGGCGGCTGCTTCTTAATCCGGTTGCGGTGGAGTAACTGACGACATCCAACAGTATATTGGTCACGATGTACGCTGTCTGTTCGCTGATAATTCTCTCCGGAGCGGTATCCTGCTCATAAATTACACGGCCGGCGTTGTCTTCAATCCGGCGGATCGAATAAAGTGTATTTTTAACGCCGCCGTTTGCCAGAACGCTGTAAGCCTGCGCCATATCGTAAACAGTTACGCCATAGGTGACCCCGCCCAGGGCGGTACTCAAAACCGCTCGATCCACCTCGGCAAAAGTGGTTATCCCCATCCTTGCCGCATATGCGGTGCCCTTGGCCGGGGTAACCATCTGAAACAGACGCACCGCCGGAATATTTAAAGAAAAAACCAGTGCCTGGCGGGCGGAGACCGGCCCGCGATATGATCCGTCATAATTGCGCGGTGTCCAGCCGTTCACAGTCAACGGTTTATCCAGAAGTATCGCACCGGCCCCGGACAGGATCTTTTCTTCAAATGCCGGCGCGTAGACAACAAGCGGTTTAATCGCCGAACCCGGCTGCCGGAGTGATAAATAGCGCAGGAGTTCATTCGTGCCTTTGCTGTAGTGCCGGCCGCCGCCCAGCGCCAATACCTTTCCGCTGCGCGGGTCGACCAGCACGAGAGCAGCCTGAGGCTGCGGGACACCGTTTGCCTGGTCGACATAGTCGTCGAGCCGTTCCAGTGAAAACTCACCTCTCTCGATGGCTTCACTGAGCGCGTTCATATCGAGCAGCACAGTGCGCGGGTAAAGCGCCGCTGTGTTCAGAACCGTTTCCACGAGTTCCTGTAAGGCTACCTCCAGAGTTGTGTAGACACGCAACCCGCCGCGATAGATCGTATCGTAGGCCTTTTCCTTCGAGCCGATTTCCGGCAATTCGATCAAGATGCGGACCAGTTCATGATGAATAATAAAATCGAGATAATACGGATGGGGATACCCGGCGGCAGGAGGTTCGGCATAACTGAATTCGAAAGCCGAAGCTTGTTCGTACTGCCGCGGCGACAGGTATCCCTGATCAGCCATCGCCTCTAATACAACGTTCAGGCGAAGTAAAGCCGTAGTTTCGCTGTAGAAAGGATTGTACCGGTTGGGCGAAGAAACAATTCCGGCCAGCATAGCCGCTTCGGCCGTGCTAACCTGGTGGATCGATTTGTGGAAATAGGTATAAGCAGCCGCCTCCACCCCATAGGCGCCGTTTCCGAAATAGATCTGATTCAGGTATTGTTCCAGGATTTCCGGCTTGCTGCAGCGCCGTTCCAACTGGATGGCAAGCCAGATCTCCTGGACTTTACGCCGGAAGGTTTGATCCGGCGGTAAAAACAGGCTGCGCACAAGCTGTTGGGTTATCGTACTGGCACCCTGGGTGATGCGGCGGTTCTGTAAATTGGCCCACAGGGCACGCAGGCTTCCGGGCAAATCAAAACCATGATGTTCAAAAAAACGCTTGTCTTCAACTGCGATGAAAGCTTCTTGCACATAAAGAGGTATATCAGCCAACTCAACATAGACCCGGTCCTGTTCGGCGTGCAGCCTGGTAATTATCTCGTCAGCGGCATCGAAAATAAAAGTAGTTTCAACAGAACGGATCGAATCGAGATCTAGAGGCGGCGCATCTTTGATAAACAGCACCACAGCAGTCATCGTGACCGCACCGGCCGCCAGCACCAGCACATGGATCGCCACTGCGATTAGGCCGGCACCGTTCCGGATAATCTTAAAACAAAGTGCACCGTTAATTTTAAATCTCTTCGCATCTAAAGACAAAGTGAACAGCTCCCTCATCCATCTTTACGCGAGGGAGCTTGTTTATTTTACAAAAATATGATCCGTGCTAAAAATATCTGCAGCCAGCCCAAGATGAAGACCGCCGCGCCCGGCAGCAGCAGGTTGCGCAAAACCTGGGTCACGGATACTTTATAGTAGGCGTTGTTCAGGGTAAAACAAGGGTGAGTCGGTGTAAAGAGGTGGCCCCACGCGGAACTGAAGCACAGAAAGGCTACCTGGGCCGGATAAAAAGCTGTGCCCGTAGCCAGTAAGGGCAAGAATAGCGGAAAAACGATGGCCACCGTTGCCGCATTGTCACCGGTGAGAAGCCCGATCAAGGCCGGGAATACGAACATTAACAGTAGCAGCGGCAAACCCGCCTCAATCAGCGCTTCAGCAAGATTGACCGTAATACCGGTAAACTCCAACACTTGCTTAAAGTACATCACTCCCAGTACTGTCAGCGCCAGTTTAAAAGTAATACCGGGGATCAGTATTTTGGTAAAACGATGGCTTAACGTCCCGGCGAAACCCTTTTTCCATGGAATGCCGTTGAATAAAGCGACAATCAGTCCCGCAGCCAGCGCCAGGGGGAATAGAATTTCAAAAAATATCACCAGCACGAGGACGGTTATTAACGGGGCCAGGCTGCCCCCTAAAGCAGTGAGGTCCCGCCAAAATTTTTTTGGCATACCCACCGGACCGGCGGCCGCTTCCTGATTGACCGCTTTTCCGGGAAGGCCGCGGAAAATAACCAGGTAAGCGATCAGCAGGCCGGTTACTGTCAGTGAAAGATTATAAGCGGTTATTTTAATGACATTAATTCCGGCCAGTTCTGAGGCCAGGACAATGCTGGGAAACAAGGGATAGGCGAAATAAAAGGCATGCCGGAACCACATGTTCGCCGCGGCCTGTCGTTCCGGCGGCATCCCGATCTGGCTCCCCATCTGTTCTACCAGGGGGGCGGAAAGGACAACCCCACCGGGGACAGTTAAAATGCCGATTAACGCGGGCAAGGTAGCCGTAAGTAACCGGATATCTTTCACCAGGCGGCCCATGACGGTAATCATGTTTTGCAGACTGCCGGTCTGCTTGAGCAGGTAACCTAGAGCCTCAATCGCTACAATACCGGCAAACAGGATTTGCGTGGAACGGTTGGTTACGGTGGCGTATATCGCCTCCGGCAGCAAGGCCGGTTTGGCAACGAGCACAACGAGAATAGTTCCGCTGAGGAGCATGGTCAAGCCGAGATTCAGTTTACGGTTAATACAGATAATGATGATTAGCAAGGACAGCGACAGGGACAAGGCCCAGTGTATCAATTCTAAAACACCTGCCATTTTTAAAAATAAATATCGAGCCGGGGGCGCCGATCACCCCCGGCATAAATCAGATCCACCAATCGATGCGTGTAACCGCTAACCCAGTTCTTCCAGTGCCGCTCCTTCGATCAGCTTGAGGAAACGCTCGGAAGGCCTAATCCGCCAGACATTATTCTCCAGCACCAGAGGCCATTGCTCACCGGTAAGTTTAGCCTCCTCACCGCCCGCGCTTACGGTCAGATCGACAGTGACCTGTACGGTGTCACCGTTTTGCTCCGCGGCGGACACTTTCCATTCTTTCAAGCGGCCGCCGGCTTTATTAAACCAGTCCTGGTAGCGGTTGCCATCCATGTTTTCAATACGCTGCAGCGCATAAGCTTCACGCCAGCGCCGTTCCTTAAACGCCTCCAGGTAAGCCTCAGCGGCCTGGCGGGCGGTGCGCCCAAGGGCATCCTGCCCTTTGGCGGTTCGTCCGGCGGCCAGCGCCGCGGTCCGGCGGTCAGACTCCGCGGCGGTATAAAATGCGCCCCTGGGGTAGTTCTCATTATTGGCATCCCACAAAATATACTCATCGATCCCCAGGGCCAGGGCGGCATCAATTTGCGCCCTAATCTCAGATGGGCCGTAAGTGATATAACTGCCGGCCCCATAAATATTGCCCAGCCACTTCGCGGTAAAAGCCTGCAGCCAGGGACGGATTATGGCCGGGTTCTCTACCGCCGCGTTGCGCTTGATCGCATCGCTCAAAGCACCGGTTATGGTTGCAGACGGGTTAGTATCGGGGAAGCGTAGACCGAACCAGTACGGAACAACCGAACCGCCTTGCCGCACGGGGTAATAATGGCTTGGATAGATCATCGGGCAAATATAATCGCTGTGGGCGGCAAATTCTTCCCAAACTTGCCCGATGTCATCGCTGTCACCCCAGGAGTTGGCGATCACTCCGAAGACATCGTAAGCAACATGGACGTTATAGGGAGCAAGCTCTTGCCGGGCTTTTTGTATAAAACCACTGATCGCATCGCTTTTCGAACGATCGCCACGCCCGGGATAGTAGGCTACCTGATCCATATAAGCTGCTTTATCGGGAAAACGGATATAGTCAAACTGGATCTCGTTGAAACCGAGCAGGGCAGCCTCCTTGGCGATGGCAATATTATAATCCTGCAGCTCTTCATTAAATGGATTCCCGTAGGCAAAACCGGCATCTCTATAAAGACCGCCGTCTTTGAGCGGAATACACCATTCGGGTCGTTGAACAGGCAGGATCTCGCTGTCCCTGAAAACAACGATCCGGCCGATAGTATAGATACCCCGCTCATGCAGCTCATCGAGGGTAGCGCGAATATCGGGGAGCGGCACCGGCTTATAATAAGCGTCCAGCTCGTTGACCGCTTCGATCTCGCTCCGGTATGACATCCTCCCCCGGTCATCCTTAATATCGATTACCACGGCGTTAAGTTCCGTTTCTTCGATAAGCTTCAACATCCGTTCATACCGTTCAGTAAATGCTATAGAATGGCCGGTCAGGAAAATTCCTTTTACTTTAACCGGCGGGTTTTCCGGTTGATCGAGGGGAGGCAGCGGCACATAATAAATGCCCAGCTCTTCTTTTAACTCTTCGTTGCGCCTCTCCCACTCCTCTTGACGGCGCCGGGCTTCTTCAGCCGGATCTTCCTGCGGATCTTCTCCATTGGGGTTGGCGGGTCCTACAGGGCTCACCCGGGAACAACCGGTAATTGTCAGCGTCAGTACAAGCATTACCAGGAACAATTTAGCAAATAAGAATAACCGCTTCAGCTGAACAACCTCCTTCTTAGTGATTTAGTGCATATTGACTTGTACTATAGCTGACGCTTCCGGATAACGCGAACCTCAAATACCACCCCAGCAGGAGCTTGTAATTAAATAGCTTCTCTTCCCGGTTACTTCGCGTATCGATCAATGGAATAATCCATCATAGCAAGACCTGCTATAATCTCCCGATTCCGATCCGGTTTAGACATATTTCAACAATAACCGCGGTATTCCTGTCATGAGAATGTAAAAATGGTTTAATTTCTTCATTATTAAGCTGCCCCTTGCGGGGCAGCTTTGGATTAAAAGAATTCGCATTGAAGCCTTCGTCTAGTCAGTTTAACGATCCAGTTTGAACTTGCCGTCCAGTTTTTTCATCTTCTCCACTATTCCACCATACTCCAACTCCGAGTACGGCAGCATCGCCGGACCGGAAAAACCTTGCTCGCGGATATCGAGCGACTTACGGGATACTTTATCCCGGACATGATCCCAATAGGGATGATCAAAGCAATCGACCGGCTCGGTCAGAATGCCGTTATGAACACAGAATCCGACGGCGCTGACGATCGGCGGCCCGTCGAAGAAAGAGGTACCGCAGCCCATTTTTACCGGCATCAATGGACCGGTGTGGCTGCCGCGCATAAACCCGGCCACAAAGTGCCCGATACTGTATGGCGAAAGCAGTTCACCCGTGGCCGGAAAGGCGCCCTGGACGCGGGTTATGAGGACCGGATCATCCTTGCCGGTATACTTGCCGGC
The DNA here is from genome assembly GCA_040751775.1 of Bacillota bacterium. Classification (GTDB taxonomy): domain Bacteria; phylum Bacillota; class Dethiobacteria; order DTU022; family DTU022; genus JBFMGD01. The sequence continues at coordinate 11,336 of JBFMGD010000045.1, forward strand.
AATATTATGCAGCCGGGTAGTACTGGCGGAGGCGGCTTGCTCGCCGGTTTTACGCGAATAGATGCCCGCTACGACAAACCGTTCATTATCCCGCAACAGCGAAGCGATATCATAGATATCTTCCGGCGTATTCAGCTCAATGGTGCGGTCACAATCGGTATGGGCAACATCCATAATTACGAATTTGAAGCCGCTGCTCATTGACGGCGACAGTATTAACCCGGAGCAGTACATCGGATCGGCAAAACCGAGGTACAGAGGCAGGTTATAAGCGCCCGGATCTGTTTTATCCGCGGTAAAGAGGACAAATGGTTCACTGGGTCTCTCTGCAAACTCCAGCTCAGCGACCGCCGGTCCCATCCCTTTAACATTGCCGGAAAAGGCATCGCTCAGCAAATCCTGACCGGCCCCGTAGAGCCCTTGTGCCTTTGCCTTCTCGGTACCGTAGAGAAACGCGTCCCAGGCCAGTTTATGTACAGCAGGGCTGCCGATCCCTTCCCGGTGAGTAAAGAGAATCGCGATATCGTCTCCGGTGCTGCCGACATAATAATCAATAATCAATCGGCCCTTTTCGCGGCCCACACACTCCCGCACCGCCTCCATCAAGGCCTGGCTGGGTCTGATGTGCCCGGCGATACTGCCGATGTCCGCCTTAATTACGCTTAAAGTCGTTTTCAATATTCACCCTCCTTAGGTTAAAAATAAACACGAAAAAAAGTTGATTCAACCCCCACCCCTTTAATATGCTACTACATTATATTGATTCGACTAGTCTATTAGAAGATCCTGCCGGATATATAGTACCATATTTAATTTTTTCCGGAGAATAGCGAAACGGCAGCAATAGTCGCGCACTTGTTTTCAGGAAACCCGAAAAAAGGAATTGCGGCCGATTATCGCGAATGTAAAGTAATTGCCTGCATGGACAGTACCCGACGCAAGGGTGAACGATTTGTCAAAACAACTAAAAGATCTGGTGCTGGAACTTTTTACGGAAAACGATCTGGAGCAATACGGCCTGGCCGTTTCCGAAGCGGACGGCCTTCTCCGGCTGGCCGGAACGGTCCCAACCTGGGAACTGGTGGTGCGCGCGGGTCAATTGGCCGGATCCTTGCCGGGCGTGCGCAGTGTTGTCAACGAGATTGGCGCCACGAGCGTTGAACCGGCTCCTTACAAAGCGCCTCCCGGCGACCCCTCGGTAATCGGTACGGCCGATATTGTGATCATCGGCGCCGGCGTGGTCGGCACCGCTATCGCCCGGGAGCTTGCCCGCTATAAACTGGATATCGTGCTCGTAGAGAAAGACTCCGACGTGGGCTGTGGAGCCAGCCGGGCGAACAACGGTATGGTCCATTCGGGTATTGTCCAGGAACCGAACAGCCTGCGCAGCAAACTGAACGTGCGGGGCAACGCCATGTTTGAAGAGCTGTGCCGGGAACTCGATGTGCCCTTTAAGCGCTGCGGTTTGATCGGTTTGGTCTTCAAGGAAGAAGAACTCATCCTACTGGATTTGGTTAAGGCCCGCGCTGAAGCCGACGGCATTCCCGTGGAGGTGATTAGCCGGGAGCGGGCTCTGGCCATGGAGCCGGCGCTTTCTCCCGAAACAAAGGGGGCCTTCCTGGCGCCTTCCACGGCGATGACTTCGCCGTACAAACTGACCATCGCCTACGCGGAAAATGCGGTCACCAACGGTGTCCGGTTGTTTTTGAATACAGAAGTTACCGCCATGGAAGAGAAAGACGGCCGGGTCTGTAAAGTGATTACCTCCCGCGGCAGTTTTAATACCCGTTTCCTGATCAACGCGGCCGGTATTTACGCCGACCGGATTGCCGCCATGACCGGCGAACCTGAATTTACCCTCCATCCGCGCAAAGGGGAGTTGCTCATCTTTGATCGGGAAAAAACAAACGATCATGCCGCCATGGCCACGGGGCTGCTGGCGATTGGCCTTGACCCGCATACCAAGGGAGGCGGCACCATGTTTACCATGGACGGCAACCCGGAATGGGGTCCCACGGCTCAAGAGACTGCCGATCGCGAAGATACCGCCGTAACCGCCGCGGGGATTAACCGGATTATCGAAAAGTTCAACCCGCTTCTGCCCGGTTACGACCCAAATCAATCACTAATCAACTTTTTTGCCGGAATTCGCGCCGCCACCTACACTGAAGATTTTCATATCGCTCCTTCAAGCCGGTTGAAGGGTTTAATCAATGTGGCCGGCATCCAATCGCCGGGCCTGGTGGCCGCCCCGGCGATCGCAGCGATGGTCCTGGATCTGTTGAGGCAGGAAGGTTTAAACATGGACGAAAAAGAGCAATACGAGCCGCGGCGCTTCGCTCCGGCCCGTTTCAAAGAGCTGCCGGTTGATGAACAGAACAGCCTGATCCGATCAAACCCCGCTTACGGGCATATCATCTGCCGCTGTGAACAGGTTACCGAAGCTGAAATTACCGCGGCTCTACACCGGCCGGTGCCGGCGCTCACCCTGGACGCAGTAAAAAGGCGCACCCGTGCCGGAATGGGCCGCTGCCAGGGCAGCTTTTGTCTGCCCCGGGTTCTATTAATTATGTCCCGCGAGTTGGGCATACCGCTTGCACAGCTGACGAAAAGCGGGCTCGGCTCGCCGCTGTTCAGCCGGCAGACCAAAGAGGCGCCCCCTTACGCGAAGGAGGATTGGTTCCATGCCCGGTGAGATCGTGGTGATCGGGGGAGGGCCGGCCGGGCTGGCGGCTGCCGCGGCGGCAAGTGATGCCGGCTGCCGGCAAGTTCTGCTGATCGAGCGCGACCGGGAACTGGGCGGTATCCTCAACCAGTGTGTGCATGACGGTTTCGGAAACTTGATTTTCGGCGGCAGCATGACCGGCCCCGAATATGCCCATCGCTTTATCCGCGAAGTGCGGCAGCGCCCGGCCATCGCCGTACTGACCGGGACCATGGTTTTAAGCCTCGCTCGCGACCGCCGCCTGACCTATGTCAACCGGGACGGTGTCCGCGAGATTCAACCGGGAGCGGTAATCCTGGCCATGGGCTGCCGCGAGCGAAGCCGTTTTCAGGCTTTTATCCCCGGCTACCGCCCGGCCGGAGTTTATACCGCCGGAACAGCACAGCGGCTGATCAATATGGAAGGGGTTATGCCGGGTGAAAACGCGGTCATCCTGGGCTCCGGCGATGTCGGTTTAATCATGGCCCGGCGCCTGACGCTTGAAGGAGCCAACGTGCTCGGTGTTTTTGAAATAGCGCCCCGGCCGGGCGGGCTAACCCGTAACGTAGTCCAGTGCCTGGATGATTTTCAAATTCCGCTGTTCCTCGAACATACGGTAACCTTTATTCACGGCAAAAAACGCCTTACAGGGGTCTCCGTCGCGCCGCTTGACCGGGCCGGCAAACCGGATCTCACCCGGGAGCGTTTTATCGCCTGCGATACTTTGATTCTCTCGGTAGGGCTTATTCCGGAAAATGAGCTTTCGCGTCAGGCCGGCCTCATTCTCGACCCGGTTTCGCGCGGGCCGGTGGTCGACCAGGAGATGTCCTGCAGCGTACCCGGTATCTATGCCGGCGGCAACGTGGTGCACGTGCATGACCTGGTGGACTATGTTTCGCATACCGCCAGGCTTGCCGGCCGGGGGGCTCAGCGTTTCCTGGAGGGGCGCACCCCCGCGGGACGGGTCATTATGCAAGCCGGCGAAAACGTTTCCTATATCATTCCGCAGTCCATTACCCTGCCCGTAAGCGAAACCGTGGATCTCTACCTGCGGGTTCGCGAGGCGCGGCGTAGCGTTCATTTGAAAATCACCCACCAGGGAAATGTGCTCAAACAAAAAATAGAACGGATTGTCCGGCCGCCGGAGATGATCCACCTTGCACTCGAGCCCGCCCTGCTTACGGGTTTATCTGACGGCCATACAGTCAGCATCACCGTGTCGGGAGGCGAACCTGCATGAAGAGCACCAAAACAATCACCTGTATCAACTGCCCGCTCGGCTGCACGGTTACCGTTTCTCCCGGGCTGGACGGTTTGTCGGTTTCCGGAAACGAGTGCAAGCACGGCGAAACATATGCGCTCCAGGAGTACCGCGCTCCGCAAAGGGTCTTAACCGGCACTGTCCGGATCGAAGGCGCTTTCTTGCCCCGGCTGCCTGTAAAAAGCGAAGCGCCGCTCGCCAAGGAGTTGCTCCCGCTGGCGGCGCGAGAGCTGGATCGTATTTCAATCCGGGCACCGGTGTCATGCGGCACGGTAATCGCGTCAAACCTGGCCGGCAGCGGGATAAACCTGATCGCCACCCGGGATCTCGATTAGATGTTATTCAGTCACGGTTGGATCCAGCTCGATAATAATCGGCATGATCATGGGGCGGCGGCCGGTCTTTTCGAAGAAAAAGCTCGACGCCGCCTCACGCACATTGGATTTCACCACATTCCAATCCAGCAAGCGATCCCTCTTTAAGGCGGTGATCTTTTTGCTGATCGCCTGCTTTGCTTCTTCGAGCAGTTCTTCCGATTCCCTGACATAGACAAAACCCCTGGTCACGATATCCGGACCGCTGATCACCCTGGCCTGCGTGGTATCAATGGCCAGGATCACAATCAGGATGCCCTCTTCGGCCAAAATCCGCCGGTCACGCAGGACTACATCTCCCACGTCCCCCACTCCGAGGCCGTCCACCATAATTTTGCCTGCGGTAACCATACCGGCGATCCGGCCGCTGTTTTCCGCAAACTCTATTACGGTGCCGGGTTCAACCAGGAAAACGTTATCTGCGGGGATATCCAGCTGGACGGCAATCTTGGCGCAATAGGTCTGATGACGGTATTCGCCATGCACCGGGATCAAGTAGCGCGGCCGCAGCAAGTTCACCATCAGCTTGATCTCCTCTTCACTGGCATGTCCGGAAACGTGAATCCCCGATATCGAACGGTAAATTACCTCTGCGCCCCGTTCAAAGAGGTTATTGACTGTACGGGCCACCAGTTTTTCATTGCCGGGAATCGGTGTAGCCGCGATAATCACCGTATCACCCGGCACTATCTCCACCCGGCGGTGATCCGAAAGCGATATCCGCGTCAGGGCGGACATCGGTTCGCCCTGGCTGCCGGTTGTGATCAAAGCCAGCTGCTCATGCGGGATATGGTTTATCTGGTCCAACTCTACCAGGATCCCCGCCGGGATGTTCAGATAACCCAGTTGCGACGCGATCTCCACCGAACTGACAATACTGCGCCCGATCACGCATACCTTTCGATTGTAGCGGTGCGCGGCTGTAATCACCTGTTGGATGCGGTGGATATTGGAGGCAAAGGTAGCAAAGATAATCCGGTTCCCGGAGAGGCGAAAGATATCATCAATCGTTTTCCCGACCTCTTTTTCCGACAGAGTATAGCCGGGACGATCCGCGTTCGTACAGTCGATCAGGGCGGCCAACACGCCCCGCCGTCCTAAATCCGCCAGTTTATAAAAATCGGTCACCCGGCCGTCCACCGGGGTTTGATCAAACTTAAAGTCGCTGGTATAGACTACCGAACCGACAGGAGTGTGCACGGCCACGCCCACCGAGTCCGGAATGCTGTGGTTTGTCCTGAAAAATTCCAGCTTGAAGCTGGGCGATATATCCAGTATCTGGTCCGGGTTAATCTCCCGCATTTCAATATCGCGTAAACTTTCGTGATCTGTCATCTTGGACTGCAGCATACCGAGGGTCAGCTTGGTCCCGTAAACCGGTACACTTAAATCCTTGGCCAGGTATGGCAGTGCGCCGATATGGTCCTCATGACCGTGCGTCAGAATAATCCCTTTAATTAGTTCCTGGTTCTCTAGAAGGTAAGTCGTATCGGGGATCACGATATCTACCCCGTGCATCCCTTCTTCCGGAAACTTTAGGCCGGCATCCAGGACAATACATTCCTGCCTGTACTTCAGGGTAAACATGTTTTTGCCGATTTCCCCCACACCACCAAGAGGAACCAGTTGTAAATTGTCATTTTGCTTTGAATGCTTGGACAACAAGTAAACCTCCTTGCAACTATTTTTTCCAAAAAATAAGTAATCCATGTACTGCACTCTGTATCCTAAGTAGTTAAATTAATTCATACCGGGCCAGCAGCCCTTTCAACCGAGCAGACTGCTCCGGGTTCAACGGCAGCAGCGGCAGGCGTGGCAAGCCGGCATCGAATCCGATCATCCCCAGGGCCGCTTTTACCGGTACCGGGTTGCTGACCATAAAAAGGCCCCGGAAAAGCGGTAGCAGTTCCCGGTGGATCAAGGCCGCCGCCGCGGCCTGGCCCAAATTAAACGAGTCCACCATTTTTTTAACACGCGGGCCGATAATATTAGAAGCCACGCTGACCACACCGCACGCGCCGATACTCAACATCGGCAGGGTCAGGGCATCATCCCCGCAGTAGAGCGCAAAATCCGGTGATGCGCCGCTGCGGATGGCCGCCGCCTGCTCCAGGTCCCCTGACGCTTCTTTCACTGCCACAATATTTTCCACTTCACTTAAGCGCAGCGTTGTTTCCGCCGTCATATTCACCCCGGTCCTGCCGGGTACATTATATATCATGACCGGCAGCGCCGTTGATGCCGCTACTGCTTTAAAATGTGCCACGAGCCCTTCCTGGCTTGGCTTATTATAATAAGGGGTTACCAGTAAAACCCCGTCCACACCGGTAGGCGCGGCCTGCCGGGTCAACTCCACGGAAGCGGCGGTGGAATTGCAGCCGGTTCCGGCAATCACGGCCGCTTTTCCTTTCACAGCGCCGGAGACAACACGAAACAGCGCTAACTTTTCCGCGGCGGTCAGTGTGGGTGCCTCACCGGTGGTACCCGCCACCACCAGGCCGGTGGAGCCGTTCTCCGCCAGATAACGGGCCAACGAAGCCGCCGCTTTGTAATTCACCACCCCCTGCCCGTCAAAGGGCGTTACCATAGCAGTTACAACCGGACCGAATAAAGATGACAAAAAAAGCACCTCCCAAAGTATACCATTACCCCGCCAAAATTGAAAACTATTCTACACATTTTATCACGCTAAGTTCGTGCTGCCGGTATTAAATTCCTGTCGCGATCACCGGTTGGATTTGCCGTCCACACAGCGCCTCTTCGAGGGCCGGTAAAATCATTTCCGGTTTCGAGACCAGTGAATTCGGTTTTTCCACCGGATTATCCTGGTTAAAAGGGACCATATAGATGTTCTTAGTATTCAGCAGTGTAGCCAGGTTTACCGCGTTTAAACCGAGACCGTCGTTGGTCGAGATAAACAGCAAAACAGGCCTGCTGTTGCGCAACTGCGCTTTCGCCGCCATCAGGACAACGCTGTCGACTACACCGTTGGCTAATTTAGCCATCGTATTGCCGGTACAGGGCGCAATCAAGAGAAGGTCCAACAGTTTGCCGGGCCCGATCGGTTCCACGTCGGTAATGGTTAACCACGGCTCTTCTCCGGTAACTGCAACTACCTTCGCGATCCATTCAGCAGCCGGACCGAAGCGCGTATCCGTGTTCTGCACGGCGGGCGACAGAATTGGAAACAGAGCCGCACCGGCCTGCTTAAGTAAAACCAACTGTGGCACAATTATATCCAGGGTGCAATGAGAACCGGTCATCGCGGTGCCGATTCGCTTTCCCGCCAAGCTCATCTTACTTCTTCCTCCCATATCTCTCTAGATTGGCAATTTTTCCGTCAGAATCCGCCGGTAAACCCGTTCCAGGATCATCCCGGCACTGCGCGGCGCCGATTTTCCGGGCAGCCCCGGCAGAAGAACCGCTTTGATCCCCAACGCCTCTGCCGCCTTGAAATCGGTACCCCCGGGTGCCGCCGCCAGATCAAGAATCACACTGTGCGGCTGAACAGCGGCCAGCACGGTTGCGTTTAGAACCGCCGCCGGAGCGGTGTTGAATATAAAATTCGCCTCACGGACCGCTTTATGAAGATTTTCCGGAAATACCGGCTCCAAGCCCATCGTTTCCGCAAGTGCCGCCGATTCACGCCGCCGCACCAACACCGTTACCTTGGCGCTCAATCCCTGCAGCGCTCTGGCCAGAACGGTACCGCAACGGCCCAACCCGATTACAAGCGAACGGTTACCGTGCAGAGTCAATTCTGAAAATTCCATTGCTTTCTGAATGGCACCTTCGGCGGTCGGTACCGCATTCAACACAGTCAACTCCGGATCAGAGGCTGTTAAAACCAACGCTCGACCGCCTAGCTCGGCTCGCACGTCCGGTGCCACTGACCCGGCGAGCAGCAGAGTTTCCGGAAGACTCTGCTTAATATAGATCCCGGCGAAAAGAGGTTCCCGGGAATAAAGGGCGCTTACCGCGCCTCCTGCTTTAATCCCGGAAAGAGGGGCAATCAATGCCGCCGCCCTTTGCAGGTCGCTTTCCGCCAGCAAATCTTTATGTTCAACTATGGGGCATTGTTCAAAACCGGCTAGCTTAACGGCGATCCCTTCACTCCGCCAGCTCTGGTAAAGAACCAGCTCCCGGCGGTCCCCACCGATTAACACAACAATCCGATCATGCAAATTCATCCGGATCATTCTCCCACCCTTGCCGCCGGCACTAAGCCAACAAGGATCATCATTAACCCCCTTTGAGGGGACGGCATGCCGTGCCCTCAGGAGGGGATACTTTTCAATCCTGAATTAGATATTTTATGCTATTATATGCTCAGGCCGGAAAAACGTTAAAAACCCGGGCGGGAACCCGGGTTTTCTAGACAAATTGCTTTTGTCTTGATCAACGCTTACGTGCGATGGGTCTCCACGTCCTCGGCTCCGTAGCCCCGTAGAATGGAAGCGGCGTCATCAACACGCTCATCGCCTGCTTTCAAGCTGACCAGGATACCGCCCTGACGAACCTGTTCTTCGTAGTATTCGCCTCTTTCTTCAGGAATGCCGAAGTCCACCAGGCCGCCGGCAATACCGCCGCCCACAACCCCGGTTAAGGTTGCGGCGATCGGCCCCGCGGCGATGATCGGTCCGATTCCTGGAATCAACAGCGCTCCAACCCCTGCCAGAAGTCCGGCGATACCGCCGAGGGCGCCTCCGGTAAATGCTCCTTCCGATAAATCCTGATCCTGCATCCCGCCTTGGTCTTTTTCTTCATCCCTGGCGATCAGGGAAAGATCTCTTTCAAAACCCTGTTCTTTCAGATCTTGCACAGCGCTTTCAGCCCGGTCTTTGTCATGAAATACGGCTACTACAACCTTGCTCATGAGTAGTTCCTCCTTTGCTTTGATCAGACTCTGAAAGTTATTCTTTCCCTGCGCCGTTATTTTATTCTGAACACAAGCCGGTGGGGTTTGGGGAGTGATGATCGAATCCGAGGGTTATTTCTTTTTAAGATCAATAATGATCGCGTCGCCGCCAACCTTAACCACATTGGACCACGGGATCTGGACCTCTTCGCTGCCGCCGAAACCAAAAAAACCGCTCTTGCCGGCCAGAACCAGTGATTTAATCGCGCCGCTACTCTCTTCAATCAGTAAATCCGCTTTACCGGCCGGCCCCCAAAATTGGCCGCCTTCCAAATCAACCAGCTCTTTCCTGGCCAGTTCGCTTAAGCGCAATGCCGTGCTCCTCCTTTAGTCTGCTCCGGTATGCCCAAAACCGCCCTCTCCCCGATCCGTAAACGGCAGTTCATCCACAGAGATTAACTCCACCCGCGGTACGGCGCAGAGCACCATTTGCGCGATCCGGTCACCGCGTCGGATCGAAAACGGCAATCTTCCGAGATTGATCAGGATCACCTGGATCTCGCCCCGGTAATCCGCGTCAATTGTACCGGGTGAATTCAGCAGGCTGATCCCATGTTTGCCCGCCAGGCCGCTGCGCGGCCGGATTTGCAGCTCAAAGCCCTCCGGAACTGCCGCATGTAAACCTGTCGGCACGATTTCGACTGATCCGGGCTCAATGATAATCTCTTGCTCCACGGCCGCGCGCAGGTCCAAGCCCACCGCGCCGCCCGTCATATACCGCGGTAAAGGAAGATCGGCGGCGTGGGCCGCCACTTTCACCGGCAGCAGGACTGTTTCCGGTTTCATCTAGCATCCCCCCAAGGTTGCTCTCTAGATTGTATTGACTGATGGCAGGCATACTGATTTGCTTCAATTTGCTTTGCTTAAAGAATACCACACCGAAAACATTTAGTCCTGCAAAATGCGAATATCGATGCTGCCGTCCCAGGTTGCCGTTTTGATTAAAAGCAGATGGTCGGTATTATTTCGAAACTTAAAATCGAGATAGTCGGAAATGGTAGCGTCACGGCCGGGCGGAACGTAACCGACCGGTTGGCTGTGCGGGTATCTTTCCACCACCTCCAACCCGGCCTGGAGAACGGCATTATAGAGGGTGGATGATACCTGGCAGACGCCGCCCCCCAAGCCGGGTACAACCGTGTTGCCCACGATTACCGGGGCCGGTTGATAACCCCGCGCCGCGGTCCGCGGCCCGTTGGCCGCATTGAAAGAAAAAAGGTCGCCGGGGAAAAGGATATAGTTGTTCAAGGCAGCTGTAGCCAGGATGATATTGGTCGCGCGGCCGCCTCCGCCTCCGATCCAGGTCCGGTAAGCCCCAATTTCCCGGTCAACCCTGCTGTAATGCACCGCAGTCAACTCGGGGTCCAGCTGAATCAACTCGAGCAGCACCATCTTGTGAGGCTGAGCCTGCATCACTTTTTCCACGGTTGTTTCCACGTCAACCCGGCAGCCCAACACTTCCGTCACCAGCGCGCCTGTTTCGCGGTCAAGGTAGGCGTTGCGCGGCAGCCGGTCAATTGTCAACGCCGTTTCCCGCACAAAGGCTTCCACATCAGCACGGCTCATACCGCCCAAGGGCGTTCCCTCCAGGGTAACCCCCGGGTTAACCCCCCTTTGCAACAGCACCAGCCGCTCGTGAATACCCGTCAGCTCGAGTAGCAGCATTACTCCCAGGATAACGGCACCGGCCGCGGCAATCAGGATCAGCTTCCTATTCATTTTCCCACTCCGCTCACCGGAGCGCCCAACCATACCGGATCGAACAGCTCTTCCATACGGATAACGCTTAAACCGCGCTCCTTAATTTCCGGCAAGATCAACTCCAGCAGGGTAACGGTATCCTCCGTCGGATGCATCAACACAATCTGGCCCGGGCCAATCCGGTTTATTATTTTTTCATGCATGGCCGCCACGCCGGGTTTATTCCAATCTACCGTATCCAGCGTCCACAGGACAGTACGCATACCTTGCCTGGATACTAGCTCCAAGGTCAGGTCGTTGAATTCACCCTTATGCGGCGTAAAATAAAGCGGATAGCGGCCGACGGCATCAAAGATAATTTCGTTTGTTTGCCTGATCGAACGGGTTACAGCCCAAGCGTCCAGTTCGGGGAATACTTCCGCGTCGGAATAGCCATGATTACCCACTTCATGCCCGCCTTCGACCATGCGGCGGATCATGGCCTCATTCCGGCCCGCCCAGGTACCGGTGAGGAAGAAGGTGCCCCTGGCACCCTCCTTTTCCAGAACTTTTAACATGTTCAGAAGATATTCGTCACCCCAGGCCACATTGATCATAAACGCGACTGCCGCTTTCCTGGCATTGCCCTGGTAGGCGGGTTTTGAGGGATAATGATCCCAGCAAATTAATGGAGTGATTTGCCGGTACTGCAGTGCGACGGCTGTTCCTATTTCCGCGCTCATAATTCGTTCAATTGTGGCTTCCAGATCCACCTCCACACCGTTTAACTCCGGTACTATCGCGTTCCTTGCATCATCCAGAACGGCATCCACCGGTTTTCTGCCTTCGGTGAAGGCGATTTTCTCAATAATCTCCGCCACCTCCGCACGGAAGAGTCCCTCCATCTGAATACCCTGCAGCTGTACACCGGGTTTTACCCCGCCGAAACGGCGGCGCAGCGGTTCGTCGAAATGGAATAATAGAAGTATGGCCGCGCTTAACAAAACAACAGTTAATCCCGTAATCAGCCGGCGCCGGCGCCGGCCTGCCGTTATCGCCATTCCGGTTATCCCCTTCTCCATGATTTATCGGCGCAGCCCGGATCAGATTAATTTTCCGTCTGGAGCAGTTCGGTAACGGTTACTGCTTTGTAGCCGCGGCTCCGCAGTTCAGTCAGCACCCCGGCCAGCGCTTCAGGAAGCAGGGGCGCTCCAATCCGGAAAACCATAATCGCTCCGCCATGCAACCGTCCGGAAACCCGCCCGAGAATTTCTGCACTGCTGCGGCTGGTCCAATCATATGAATCCACGGACCACAATACCGTCCGGCAGCCCAATTGCCTGGCTTTTTTTAAAACAGCCCCACTGTACAGACCGAGAGGCGGTCTAAAGAGGCGAGGCCGGTATTCCAGAATTTCGGCGGCAAGCTCATTGAAAGCTTTGATTTCTTTTACCATATCCTGGCTGTTCAGATCAAGCATCACCCTATGATTCATCGTGTGATTACCGATCTCATGGCCGCCTGCCAATATAGCCCAGGCCAGTTCCGGATTCTGCTTGAGCCAGGTACCGCTGAGAAAAAAAGTAGCGTGCACTCCTTCCTGATGTAATACCTGCAGCACCGCTTCAAGACCGGTAGCGGTCCAGAGAGTTTCAAAGGTCAGCGCCACCCGGGCCGGTGATCCCTCCACGAAATAGATTGCCCGCGGTTCGGCGGGGCTCGCTTTCTGCAGGGAGGTTAGTAAAATACCGGTTAGCAGCACCAGCAGCAGCAGAGCCGCTTTTTCGGCCTTGCGCCATCTTCGTAACATCGCCGCCCTCCCTCCGGTAGCTGATCGCCTGGTGCTCTAGCATATTTATGCTCCGGAAACATCTCTTATTCACGGCTCATATCCAGCGAAAAAAGACAAAAAAAAACCCTAGGGACTAGGGTTTTTCTCTGCGCGGCGGATAGCGCCGTTTTTGCGGCGGCGGATCATCTTTATATCCCGGCGGTTTTTCCATCAACTCTTTGCGGGAAAGATTGATCCTGCCTTTAT
>JBFMGD010000046.1:0-23431 GCA_040751775.1 Bacillota bacterium
GGCTTTCATGGAAGATATCCTGGACTTATACCAACAGCCTTATGATGAGGCGTATCCAGTCGTATGCATGGATGAAAAGCCTTATCAATTGCTGGATAATGCCAGAGCACCGATTCCGATGGAGCCTGGTCAACCGGAACGCCAGGATAGTGACTACGTTCGAAATGGGACCTGCAGTATATTTATTTTTACGGAGCCCCTGGCAGGCCGGCGGCACGTAACAGTTTGCGAACGTCGAACCAAGATTGACTGGGCAAATCAGGTTCGGGATTTGCTGGATAACCATTACCCGAACGCTCGAAAGATTCGTTTGGTAATGGATAACCTGAACACCCATTCAATTTCGTCACTATATGAGGCGTTCCCACCAGATGTTGCTCGAAGCCTGGTCAAGCGGCTGGAGATTCACTATACACCAAAGCATGGTAGCTGGCTTAACATCGCTGAATTAGAACTTAGTGTAATGACCAGGCAATGCTTAAGTCGCAGGATTTCATCAATCACCTCTCTTCAAGCTGAACTATTAGCATGGGAGATCGAACGTAATCAAAAGCAAAAAGGTGTAGACTGGCAATTTACAACGGACGATGCTCGAATCAAATTAAAAAGGCTTTACCCGCAGTTTAAGAGTTGACAGTCTACTAGAGCTTCTCAATAGTATTCCCGGTGTAGGTCAAAGAACAGCCGAACTGTTATTAGCCGAAATAGGGACTGACATGGATCGTTTTCCTACAAGCGCACATATTGCGTCATGGGCCGGAATGGTTCCAGGCAACAATGAGAGTGCCGGTAAACGAAAATCTGGCCGCACAAGAAAGGGTAATAAATATATACGAAGCGCTCTTGTCCAGTCAGCTCGCGCTGTAACACGTAAAGACAGTTATCTTTCGGCCCAGTATCATCGAATCGCTGCCCGCCGGGGAAAAAACCGTGCTGCAATTGCTGTTGGGCACAGTATATTGGTGATCGCTTATCACCTCCTGAAAAAGCATCAGCTCTATACAGAATTAGGTGCTGATTATTTCGACAAGCGAAAATCCGCCAAAGTGGTAAAAGCGGCGGTAAAACGTATTGAGGCTCTAGCGTGAGTTTACTACGCCAAACCGGCAAATGGCCGATTTACCTGGTTTTTTAAGGGGGTTATGTGTATACACTAAATTAAATTAACCCAATTAGCCTATTGACAAAGGTCTACCAATAGGGTATAAACTAAATATGGCGACAATACGAAGGGTCAAAGTCGGCAAGTATACATACTGGCAGATCATTGAATCCAGGCGGGTTAACGGCAAACCCAGACCGGTCGTACTGAAGCATTTGGGCACGGCTGAACAACTACTGTATAAACTAAGCGAAGGCCCCTTGGAGCAAAAGATCAGCTCAGCTTCCCACGGCGCTGTTTACCTTCTTTTCAAAGCAGCCGAAGAGCTGGGGCTTGTAAACACCTTTGGCCGTTACTTCTCTTCCCAAAAGCGGGATGGTTTAAAGGTAGGCCAGTCCCTTTTGTTTGCGGCCATTCACCGGGCCGTCCGTCCCGGCAGCAAGAGATCTTTTACCTGGTGGGCCAAGCAAACCACCTTGCCCAAGATTGGCCGGTTTGACCCGGCAAAGCTTACCAGCCAACATTTTTGGGACCAGATGGACACGGTGACAGATGAGCAGTTAGAGGCGGTCGAAAAAGAAATTACCGCAAAAATGATGGATAAAGGCCTGATATCGCCAAAGCTTCTTTTTTACGATCTGACTAACTTCTACACCTATATCGACTCGGGCAATGAGCGTTCAACGCTTGCCCAAAGAGGGAGGAACAAGCAAAAGCGCCATGATTTAAGGCAGTTCGGCCTGGCCCAAGTGGTCACCAAGGAATTTTTAATTCCCGTATTGGCGGAAGTCTATGAAGGCAATACGACGGACAGTACTATATTTATCCCGTTTATCACCCGGCTAAGGGAAAAATTATCTGAGTTGAATATCAACATAGAAGAGTTAACCATCGTATTTGATAAAGGGGGCAATACGAAAAAAAACTTTGCCGAGCTTGACAAGCTTAAAATACCTTATGTGGCGTCTTTGACGCCTACCTATCACGAAGATCTTTTAAAGATCGATGTTTCTTTTTACCGGCCGGTAAAAATCGGGGAACATGAACTGCTTTGTTACCGGACAAAAAAGCAAGTATGGGGTAAAGAAAGAACCATTGTGATTTATTTAAGCGAAAAGCTGCGCCGGGGCCAATTAAACGGCTTAAAACAGGCTCTTGAGAAAAAGTACACAGAGCTGACAAAATTAAAGCAAAAACTAAACGCGCCCCGGGCCAGAAAGAAGAAGCGCGAAGAGATCGAGGCGGAAATTAAAAATATCCTTAAAGGGGAAAGAGGCGATTTATTAATCCGCTTCTCCATTACAGAAATTAGCGAAGGGCGCTTTGATATTGATTGGGAGATAGACGATGCTAATTACCGCTTGGTTACCGAAAATATATTCGGCAAAAAGATATTGGTTACCGGTAGAGACAATTGGGCGGATGAGGATATCATCGCGGCATGCTTTGGCCAAAGCAGCATAGAGCGAGTGTTTAAGCACTTTAAAAACCCGTATCATCACGCGGTCCATCCTCAGTTTCACTGGACCGATCAAAAGGTTAAGGTGCATACGTTTATTTGTTTAACCGCTTTGCTTTTGTCCCAGGCCCTTTGGAAGAAAGCGCGGGAAGCAGGATACAACTTTAGCATCGAAACGATGATTGACAAGCTGACCGAAGTCCGAAAGGTAGAGCTCGTTACGCTGACCGGCCTGAAAGGCAAACCGGCTAAGGAAACAAGGCTTGAAGATGTTGAGCCAGGGATATTGAGATTATACCAAGAATTGGATAAGTAGTGCTCTTTAGTATATACAAGCCAGATCGCCTGAAACCCCTTTATTATAAGGGTTTTTGGCGAATTTTCAGGATATGCGAAGTAAACTCACGCTAGGATACAAGGTTTCCATTCAATCACCAGAAGTGGCATAGTTAATTTGACACGCTTTAGTTAATGAAAGTTGTCAAGTTGTCGAGCATGATAACCCCAGCAGCCCAGGAGCACTATTGTCTTTTCCGGCTCGGGTTTGGGCAAATTGCCTTGAATGAGTGGTTTGCTAATTTAAAACATCGCTTTTTCTTGCAAAAACAGGGTGCAACGCAAATGGCTCTTTGAAAAAAACTCTTTGAAAAAAACTCTTGACATTCTCGTAAACGTTTAATAAACTGAAAATAAAAATTTTAAACGTTTACAGAAGGAGTGCAACAGTGTCTGTAACCATTAAAGATGTTGCCAAAATTGCAGGGGTATCATATGCTACCGTATCCAGGGCGCTGAACGGCCACCCCGAAATTAATGCTAATACAAAGCAACGTATTGTTCAAATAGCCAAGGAGATGGGGTATTCCCCCAATGCCATCGCCCGGGGCCTGGTTAAAAAGAACACCAATATGATCGGACTGCTGGTCCCCGACATCAGAAACCCCTATTTCCCTGAAGTGGCTAGGGGGGTTGAAGATTTTGCTAATTCGGAGGGGATAAACGTTTTTCTTTGCAATACGAACTGGGAAGAAAAAAAGGAAATTATTTACATAAAAGCGCTGCGAGAGAAAAGGGTGGAAGGCCTCATTATTGCCCCGGTAACCGCCGTCTCCCACCAGAGAATTAAAGAAGAGAACTTGAAAATCCCCGTAGTGTATATCGGTAGTAAATCCGAAGACGATAATGAGAATTTTGTGATCCTCGATAACTTTAAAGCCGCCTTTACGGCTACAGAATACCTCATCGGGCTGGGGCATGACAATATCGCCTTCGTGGGGGGATTTGAGAGCTCCATCAGCAATACCGATCGGGTCAGGGGGTACCGGGAAGCTCTAAAAAAACATAACCTGGAAAAAGAGATCAACCTGGTGAAAAGCAGCAGTTTTAAGCGCGAAAGCGGCTATGCTATTGCCCTTGAATTTATCAATGAAGGAAGGGTACCATCCGGAATTTTGGCCGCAAACGATATCATCGCGCTGGGTGTGATTGAGGCCTTTGAAAACAACGGCTACACTGTCCCGGAGGATATATCGGTGATCGGATTCGACGATATCTCTTTTGCTTCGCTGCCGAAAATAAATTTGACAACCATAGCTCAGCCAAAATATCAGATGGGGGCGGCCGCAGCACAGATGCTCGTACAAATGATCGGCTCCAGTGGTAATAAGGAAATAATGAACCACTATATCGTAGAACCAGAGTTGATTATCAGGGGAACCTGCCGGAAGAGGTAAAAAATTTGCCACTTAACGTAAACGTTTGCAGTTGTCAGATTATAATAAAAATAGTAAGTAGGAGTGAACTAAATGCAAGGGAAAATGCGAGGCGTAACATTGTTCGCGGACTGGGATCCAAAATCGGAATTTAAACTAGGACCGAAAGATATTGACAAAAAGCAAACGTACCTAGGCAGCAAGGTGTGGCGCAATCCGCGGATGGAAATTGTGGAATATGATATCCCGACCCCCGGGCCGGACGAAGTGTTAATCGAGGTGAAAGCCTGCGGAATCTGCGGGTCGGATGTACATATGGCGCAGCCGGACGACGACGGCTACATCTTCTACCCGGGGCTTACAGGTTTTCCCGCCATCCTGGGCCATGAACTGGCCGGGATGGTTGTGGATGCCGGGGCAAAAGCTATCGACAAATGGACTAATAAACCGTATCAGGGCGGCGAACTTGTCTGCGCCGAGGAGATGATGTGGTGCGGCCAGTGCAAACCATGCGCCGACGGGTATCCGAATCACTGTGAAAGATTGGATGAAATCGGTTTTAATGTCCACGGCGCCTTTGCCAAATATATTGTGCTGCCGGCCAAGCTGCTGTGGAGTCTGGCACCGCTTCGGGAGCTATATAAAGGGGATGATATTTTTCTGGCGGGTAGCCTAGTTGAACCGACCAGCGTCGCCTATAATGCCGTTATCGAAAGAGGAGGCGGCATTTGGCCCGGGGATAATGTTGTCATCTGCGGGGGCGGGCCGGTGGGGCTGGCGGCCTGCGCTATCTTGAAAAGACAGGGAGCGGCCCGGGTGATTCTGTCAGAGCCGGAAGAGGGAAGAGCAGCCCTTGGAACACAAATGGGGGCAGATTATATTGTGAACCCGCTGAAGGAAGACTTCCCTCAAAAAGTTTTGGAACTGACAAATGGAATGGGTGCAAACCTTTATTTGGAAGCGACAGGTTTGCCGACGATTGTGTACCCGGGCATCGAGCAGATTATCTGGGAAGGCAGGACGCTGAACAGCACAGTGGTGGTCGTAGCCAGGGCAGACGCGAAAATGCCGGTCACCGGTGAAGTTCTCCAGGTCCGAAGAGCCGGTATTATCGGGGCGCAGGGCCACTCGGGGCACGGCACCTTCAGCCGGGTTATCGAATCCATGGGAGATAGCATGGATATGACCCCCCTGATTACAAAGAGAATTACCTTGGACGAAGTGCCTGAAAATATTATCATGCTCCGCACTGACCGCCAGGAGTGCAAGATAACCTGTATTTTATAGTGGCTTGATTTTAACTTTAAAGATTAAAAAGCTTCGAACATGGTTTGTATCAGGTAGATTATAGGAGGTAAGAACATGGCAGATAAAGATAAGAGTTGGCTGTTTACAGGCAACCCCGCAATTAAATTCGAAGACAATACAGTGGGAAGGCTGAAAAAAGAGCTGTGGGATATGACGGATGAAGAAATCGACCGGATACTGGAAGATTATGGCATACCCTCTGAATCTGAGCTGGGCAAAGCGGGGACCTACATTCAGAACACACCCAGGGTGCATGTAGTGGAAAAAAGAAGGAAGAACGACATCGTATTCGTACCCGTCGGATGCACGGAAAACCACGGCATGCATGCCAACAGCGGCCTCGATACCTTCATGGTTACGCAGATCCTGGAAGGGGTCAGGCGCTATACCAAAAAACAGGGCTGGGAAGTAAACCTGGCTTTTACCCCCCTCAACTACGGCGGGCACCCGTACCACCACGTCGGGATGCCGGGCACTGTGATTATGCCCGAAGAAGTGGTTAAAGAAACATTAATTTATACCATGCTGGGCCTCTGGAACGACGGGTTCAGAAAAATTATCCTCGTTAATAATCACGGCCACCTATGGATGTTGGAATCGGCCATCCACGAATTCATGAAGCGCTATCAACTCCCCGGTTTTTTTATGGTCATGGACTGGCACAGGGCTGTCAGGGAATTCTTCTATCCCACGGACCGGGAAGACAGCCTTGAAACTCATTTTGTTCATGCGGATGAGAGTGAAACCTCCGTTGCTTTGCTGTTGTTTAAGGAAATGATCGACATGAGCGTGGTGGAGGATGCAGACGGAGAAGCTTTTTTGCCGGAAGGGCATTTTGACAAATCGGTTGATCCCTTCGGCCGGCCAAACAGGTGGTCGCAAGCAGAAGGGCACATGGCTATCGAGCGGGTCGCCACCCCGGAAGGGGTTGTGGGCAAACCCACCCTCTCCACGGCCAGAAAAGCCAAAAGGCCCATTGCCGCCATTCTCAAGTATCTCACGCTGCTGCATGACCAGATCCTGGAAGCTTTCCCGGCAGGCACCGTGCCTCTTGTGGAAAAGGTGACGCTGCGCACGGCAAAAGAGATGGAGCCTTTCCTAAAAGAACCCCTTAGCGAAGGATGGAAATCGATCTATGAACTCCCCCCCATCGGTGTATTTACGAAACTGTAGCGATTGAGTTTATCGTCCCTGCAGCTTGCCGGGAAATGGCACCGAAGGCTGCAGGGTCAATGAATAAAGTCAAGCCGATAAAGAGTAGAGATTTTGAATACAGCAGTACCATGAGGAGTGAAAAGATTTATGTATGAACATTTTAGTGCACGTGTTAACGATAAAAATATTAATTATAGCAAATTAGTAATTAATGAAAAAGAGCAGAAAATTTTACGAAACTTGGCGCTCAGAGTTGCCGAGCTTTCGGCTAAACCAGAGCAAAATAGAAAGAAGTCACTCTGGTTGTCCCATAATGCCCTGCGTCGTACTAAGCCATTAATTGTTTGTGATCCGGAAAACGGCTGGAATGAAATTATTATTGAAGAAAAACTCGAATGTGAAAATGAAATACCACGTTATTGGGAAGTTTTACTGCGAAAAGAAATATTCTGGGGAGAAAAAATGGGTGATGACAAGGTCATCGAGCCGTATTTTGACATCCCATATATATATAGTGAAAGTGATTGGGGTTTACATGAGTCTCGCATTGGTGGAGATATTACTGTTTACCGTTCAGATGGAGGTTCTTACAGTTGGGTTTCGCCCATTACAGACTATAGTGAATTAAGTCAAATAAAGAGCCCGGTAATAAATGTAGACTATGTTTTGACAAATAGAGTAATAGATTTCGCCAATCAAATATTCGGTGACATATTAGAAGTACGTATTACAATGAAACATTGGTGGTGGTCCGTTGGCTTAACTGACGAATTAGCGTTCCTGCGTGGACTTGAAAATATAATGTATGATGTTTATGACCGCCCAGAAGACTTACATAAACTTATGTCATTGCTACGTGATGGAACAATTTCAAAATTAAACTACCTTCAAGAGAATGAGTTGCTGTCTTTGAATTCCGATGGCTCTTATGTTGGTTCCGGAGGCTTTGGGTGGTCAAATGAGCTACCACAAAAAGATTTTGATGGGAAAGTAAGACTGATTGATTTATGGGGCATGTCTGAGAGTCAGGTAACAGTAGGTCTTTCTCCCTCAATGTTTAAAGAATTTATTTTCCCTTATCAGCTGCCAATATTAGAATTGTTTGGACTAAATTGTTACGGTTGTTGTGAGCCCCTAAATGCAAGGTGGGAGATAATTAAGGAAATACCCAGGCTAAGAAGGGTATCTGTATCTGCGTGGGCTGATATAGAGGATATGGCAGAAAAACTTCAGGATAAATACATCCTATCAATAAAACCCCATCCAGCAGTTTTGGCAAAAAAAAATATAAATGAAGACAAGATACGTAAAGAAATTAGAAATATACTCCAGTTGACTCGTAAATGTCGTGTAGAAATCATTATGAAAGATAACCATACCATATGTCATAACCCCATGAATGTAATTCGGTGGACACAAATAGCTCAAGAAGAGGCAAATTATTTAGAATAAATTATTGTAATAAATCGCTGATATTTAACGAAAAAGGCTAACTGGTAGGCGGGGGTGATAGAATCGTTCTTACGGTTCATTTTGAGTCGCTGTATTATTCTGTCGAATATACACTATGCAAGGGGGTGGTAATTATTTTGTATTAGCGTTTTGAATCTCGGGAAAGACCAAAACAAGAGGAGGCTTTGTTATCTGATGAGAAGTTCAAAAAAAATATTGATTTTATTTGCCCTGCTACTTGGATTTAGTTTAGTTTTATCGGCATGCTCTCCAACTCAAGAACAAGTAGCTAATGAGGAAGAACCTAAGGGTGACCCCGTAACAATTCGTTTCTTCCTTGGTGGAGACCCCGGTAATATGTTTTCTGCGGTAATACAAAAAGGTGCAGAAGATGCTGCAAAAGCATTGGGTGATGTGAAACTTGAATTTGTTTATTCGGGTTGGCAACCTGAAAAAATGGTATCACAACTCCGTGAAGCTATTGCTGCAAATCCCGATGGCATTGCTATGATGGGCCATCCAGGTGATGATGCTATTATAGGCTTAGCGGAAGAAGCACATAATGCAGGGATAATTATGACTTATATGAACGTTGATGTTCCAGAAGTTCGCAGTAGATTTGGTGGCGGTTATATTGGTGCCCAGTTATTAGAACAGGGAGTAGCTTTAGGAGAAAAAGCAATTCAACAACTTAACCTACAAAGTGGTGACAGAGCAGCTGTTTTTGGGTATTGGGGAATGCCTGGTCGTTATTTCAGGGAAGAAGGCGTTGCGCAGGCATTTGAAAAACAGAGTGTTGTTGTAGATAGAATTACTATACCAGTTGAATCAACATCAGATCCGCAACTCCTTATCCCAATTGTTACAGCACAGCTTGGAGCAGTTCCTGATACCAAGGTATTAGCTTTTGCAGGTGGAGAGACTACCGGAACAGTCCAAACTTATTTAGACGCGGCCGGGAAGAAACCAGGTGAAGTATATGCTATAGGATTTGATCTTAGCCCGGCTATTTTTAATGCCCTGGAAAAAGGTTATCTTCAAATAACTTCTGATCAACAACCTTATCTGCAGGGGTATCTTCCGGTAATCAGTATTTACCTAACAAAAAAATATGGTTTTTCATTGCTTAGCTATAATACCGGTGCGGGGTTTGTTACGTCTGAAAACTTTGGTGATGTGAAGGATCTGGTAGAAAAAGGTGTTCGTTAATATAATGCATTTCCTGCCTCGGCATATGCCGAGGCAGGAAAATAATACCGTAGTCAGGCGGTGAAATAATTGAAGAATTTATTTCAAAAAAATAAAATGGAGTTTTCTGTTATTGGTGCTTTTATAATAATAATGTTAGCTTTTTTCATTGCCAATCCTACTGTATTTTTAAGCTTCAATACCTACAAAGCAGTATTTACAGTACTCCCGATAACAATAATTTTAACAGTTGCTTTAGTATTTATGATTTCAAGTGGAGAGTTAGACCTTTCTTTCCCTTCCATAATTGGTTTATCGGCTTGGACTTTTGCCGGGCTTACCAAGTTAACAGGAAATCCATATATTGGCATGTTTGCTGCTTTGGTGGTTGGTTCTTTAGCCGGATTAATTAATGGTTTGCTTGTCACCAAACTAAAACTTTCATCATTAGTTGCCACATTAGGTATGAATTTTTTAATTCGTGGTTTTATAATGATTTTTACCCAAGGTTTTGGAATTTCTTTGTTATTTCTGAAAGATACTTTATTCTATAACATTTTTGTTGGTCACATTGGAAACCTGCCAATACAAATGATTTGGGGGATATTATTTGCAATATTTGCCTGGCTATTGTTTAACCGTCATAAATTTGGCGCTTATGTATGTTATATTGGTGACAATACGATGAGCTCTAAAGAAATGGGGATTAAGGTTGATAATATTAAAATTTTGACTTTTACTCTGGTTGGATTTACAGCTAGCTTTGCATCAATCTTTGTTGTTTTGATAAATCAAATGTTTTGGCCTACTGCTGGAGAGGGGTATCTTCTGGTCATACTATCTGCGGTTTTTTTGGGAGGAACTCCGACTTGGGGAGGAATTGGAACAATCGTAGGAGGCCTTGTAGGTGCTTTTATAATAGGCTTTCTGGAGACAGGGATCATTGCATCGGGTCTAACTGGTTTTTATACCCAGTTCTTCTTTGGGTTAATTATTATTTTTTCCCTTATTAGTCATAGGTTTGCCGGACTTACAAAAAAGTAATTATTATTAGTACGGAGGCGTTATTTATGGGAACTCACGAAAATCTTTTAAAATTAGTAAACATAGGGAAATCATTTGGAAATATTGTTGCCCTTAAAGATATAAATTTTGAAATTGGGAATAACGAAATTATTGGTCTGCTTGGTGATAATGGTGCGGGTAAATCTACGCTAATTAAGATTATTACAGGAGTCTATAAGCCTGATGTTGGAGAAATGTTTTGGAAAGGAGAAAAATTAAAAGGTTACTCTGCTACAAAAGCCCGGGAGATTGGAATACAAACAGTGTTCCAGGATCGCGCCCTGGCTGAACAGCACTCTTTATGGCGGAATATTTTTATGGGACATGAAATTAGCGGGCGCTTTGGATTTATCAACATAAAAAAGCAAAAAGAAGAAACAAAGAAGTTAATGACAGAAATAATGGGCTTTACT
This sequence comes from Bacillota bacterium, assembly GCA_040751775.1. GTDB lineage: Bacteria > Bacillota > Dethiobacteria > DTU022 > DTU022 > JBFMGD01. The sequence continues at coordinate 10,855 of JBFMGD010000046.1, forward strand.
TCCAGTGCAGTTACACCAGATGCTATAGTAGGGAAAATGTCTGGTGGGGAGAGGCAAGGTGTAGCAATTTCTAGAGCGTTATACTTTAATGCAGATCTCGTAATATTGGATGAGCCAACAACCGGTCTTTCACTTAAGGAAACAAAGAGGGTCTTAGAATTTATTGAAGGGATTAAAGAAAGGCATAAATCGTGTATATTTATTAGTCACAATATTTACCATGTATATCCGATCGTAGATAGGATTGTTGTGGTAGATCGTGGGAAAATTGTTGGCAGTTTCAATAAATGTGATATATCTTTAGAAGAATTGGTCGAAAAGCTATATCTTGTGGCAGAGAGCGGAAAAATGTGTGGTGCCAGTGAGGCCTATATGCCATAAGATTAGGAGTTAATTTCTTAATATCCGGATAAAAAATCAAGTATCTGTTTTAGGTGTTATGCATATTGTCTTGGAAAGGTGCGGTATATATGGGAAAATACATTTTGCCACCACAACATATGGTCTTCGAAAGTCATGAAACACAAAATGATGTTCCAATAGAAATTTCTCAAAAAGACCTTAAAGTCTTACGCGAATTGGGCAAAAAATACGCTGAGATAAGTTCTTTACCAATACAGAATGATAGAATAAAAATGTGGGAAAAACTAAATGATTTAAAACAAGTTAAACCTTTAATATGGATTAATGAAATTTGCTGGCATGAAATGGATGTTAATGATGAATTAAAATTAGAAACGTCCAGTGAGTTTTGCCAAAAAATTGAAACAGAACTTCGCCGAATAATTTATCAATGGAAACATATGCAATGTGATATGGTAGTTGAACCCATCATTTATTCTCCATATATCATTCAAAACACAGGGTTTGGTTTAAGTCCGGTTGCAGAAGTTGCGATCACCGATGTGAATAGCGATATAATATCTAGGCATTTCTATAATCAATTTGAAAGTGAAGAGGACATTAACAAAATTAGGGTACCTAAGATTTCGTGTAATTATAAGAGAACTGAGGATTTTTTTGATGCCTATAAATATATTTTTAGTGGAATAATTCAAACAGAAAAAAGGGGTTCACCAGGTTTCTGGTTTGCGCCTTGGGATGACCTAGTGTTTTGGATGGGTGCTGAAGAGGTTTTAACAAGTTTAGTAACGCGACCAGAGTTTATGCACAAACTAATAGCACATCTAACCGACTCTTTCCTTAAAGCTCTAGAGCAATTTGAAGAACTTAACCTTCTTGCTTTAAATAACACGAATTGGCGCATAGGTTCAGGCGCATACGGTTATACGGATTGTTTGCCACGTGAGCAATCAAAAATGAAAAATAAAGTAACAACTAAAGATATCTGGGGTTCCGCTGCCGCACAAATATTTGGGTCAGTTTCACCCAAGATGCATGAAGAATTTGCATTAGCATATGAGATGAAGTGGCTGGAACAGTTTGCCTTAACATATTATGGCTGCTGTGAACCTTTACATAACAAACTGGATTTACTAAAAAAAATACCCAATCTTCGTAAGATATCGATTAGCCCTTGGGCAAAGTTGGAAGAAGCAACAGAAATAATTCAAGATAATTATGTAATATCATTAAAACCAAGTCCCTCTGAACTTGCTTCACCTACATGGTGTCCGGAAAAGATTAAAAAAGAATTAGAAAGTAAGCTTAAAGTAACTAAGAACTGTAACGTTGAAATAGTGTTGAAGGATATTAGTACTGTAATGAGTGAACCAAAGCGACTATGGGAGTGGGCGAGGATAGCCTCTGAGGTTTCGAAACAGTTTTCTTAATTTTCAATTGGGGAAGAAGCTAACTGTATATATAATTTAGGAGTAATGTTATGAAATTCAGCGTAACAGCGGCGGAACAAGCGCCGAAATCCGTCCCCATACTACTAAGGGGCAATCTCTACAATTGTATAGATGAAGCACATCAAATCGGCTATTCATACATGGAAATCCATCTTAGGTGGGCAGGTCAGGTAGACTGGGCCCGGATGAAGGCCTTTTGTGAAGAAAAGGGTTTTCATATTTCGACCATTGGTACGGGGATGGGCTATATAGTTGACAAGCTTTCATTAACTGATGGTGATCTGATTGTGAGGAAAAATGCTGTTAAAAGATTAAAAGAACATATTGATCTAAGTGAAAAATTAAAATGTGGTGTGATTATTGGATCTATGAAGGGCCATATCACGGAGACGAACCATTATAGGAAGTATGAGGGCTATTGCCTGGATGGTATAAAGCAGCTGGCGGATTATGCCGGCTCAAAAGGGGTACCCCTTTTCTTGGAAGCCATAAATCGGTATGAGCTTAATTTTCTCAATACGGTGGACGATACTTTAGATTTTATCAATAAATTGGCAAACCCTTGGGTAAGAATTCTGATTGATACATTTCATATGAACATTGAGGAAGCAAACCTGGAAGAGAGTATCGCCCGGTGTGGGGGAAAACTGGGCCACGTTCATTTGGCAGACAGCAACAGGAGATATCCCGGGGCGGGGCACTTGGATTTTAAGAAGATCATTAATTCGTTGCGTAGGATTCATTATGATGGTTATGGAGCATTGGAATGTTTGAATTACCCTAATCCCCGGATAGCTGCGAAAAGGGGACTTGAATTATTGGAGACCATATAAAAACAGAAAAAATGTCTGGGGAAACAAAGTTTTTAAGTATTGTCTTATCACAATCACCTCCATAATAAGGGGAATATGACCTTGAAAAAAAAGATTAAGATCGGCATTATTGGAGCAGGAAGGATTGGCAAATTACATGCGGAAAATATCATGCGTTTTATACCGGAAGCTGAAACCTGGATCTTTGCCGATGTTTACGAGGACCAAGTAAGACTCTGGGCGGAAAGCCTTGGTGTCACTCGTGTAACAAAGGATTACCAGGAAATCCTGAGGGACCCGGAGATTGATGCGGTATTGATTTGTTCTTCCACTGATACACATGCCAACTTTGTAATTGAAGCAGCTAGAGCAGGAAAACATATTTTTTGTGAAAAACCGATAGATTTATCTGTTGAGAAGGTGAAAGCTGCTCTGGAAGCGGTAAAAAAGGCTGGTGTAAAATTTCAGGTTGGTTTTAATAGAAGGTTCGATCATAATCACAAGAGTGTAAGGGATGCTGTTGCAGCAGGAAAAATTGGAGATCCGCACCTCATCCAGATATCGTCAAGGGATCCGGCACCGCCGCCTCTTGAATATGTCAAGTTTTGCGGAGGATTGTTTCTCGATATGACCATTCATGATTTTGACATGGCCAGGTTTCTTTCCGGGAGTGAAGTAGTGGAAGTGTATGCTGCCGGCGCGGTTCTGGTAGACCCGGCCATCGGGGAATGCGGTGATATCGACACGGCTGTGGTCACTTTGAAATTTGCAAACGGCGCTATTGGAGTAATAAGTAACAGTAGGGAGGCAGCCTATGGCTATGATCAACGAGTAGAGGTTTTTGGCTCCAAGGGAAGCGTTGCTGATTTTAATGATACTCCATGCACCACAGTCATCAGTACGGTAGAAGGTGTCTTTAGCCAGAAGCCGGTATACTTCTTCCTGGAACGGTACAACCAATCATTTGTCACGGAGATGATAGAATTTGTCGACGCTGTTCTTTATGATAAAGAAACACCTGTAGTGGGTAATGATGGTTTGCAGTCCGTTTTAATTGCCATAGCAGCCCAAAAATCCTTTGAGGAAAACCGGCCAGTAAGAATTAGTGAAGTTGAATAGCCTATCAGAGAGATATCAGATCAGGCGACGACCCTGAAATACATCACACTTGAATATGACCTGGAGTCTTGTGAACTACAAAGAAGATTTAGTCGGGGTATTTAAATTACCTGGATCAAAAGAGAAGACAGAAGGAAGTCGTCGGCAAGTACTTTGCAATCGAGTAAAACCGGGAGGTTCCCGGCAGTAACGATTCTTCTGTTATTTGGAGGAATGATAGATGATCGCCAAATATGAACAGCTCAAGAGGATATATGAAAGCGGCATTGTGGTCGTAATCCGGGCAGCCTCCGCCGGGGAAGCGCTAAATGTAACCGAAGCGGTCCGGGCCGGGGGAATCGCCGCCATTGAAATCACCATGACGGTGCCCGGCGCTCTGGAGGTAATCAGGGAAGTAGCGGGGTCCTACGAATCATCTCAGGTTCTGGTCGGGGCCGGCACCGTGCTGGACCCCGAAACCGCCCGGCAGGTGCTGCTGGCCGGCGCCGAGTTCGTAGTCAGCCCTTATTTCAATGCCGATGTGGTGCGGCTTTGCAACCGCTACCAGAAAATATGCATGCCCGGGGCGATGTCAGTGAAGGAAATTGTCGAGATCATGGAAGCCGGGGTGGATGTGATCAAACTTTTCCCTGGCAATGCGTTTGGCCCGGGTATGATTAAAGCGATTAAAGGGCCCCTGCCCCAGGCTGAGATCATGCCTACGGGCGGGGTTAGCCTGGAGAACGTGGATCAGTGGATTAAGGCGGGCGCATTTGCCGTCGGAGTAGGCGGAGAGCTAACTGCGGAAGGGTTAAAGTACGGTGATTTTTCCATGATCACCAAGACGGCCAAAGCATTCCGCGATAAAATACTCCAGGCCCGGAACAACCGGTAAAAAAGCTTTCGTGGTCCAAAAAGGAGATGATCTGCCATGGCCAAAAAAGTAGTCACCTTCGGGGAAATCATGCTCAGACTGTCGACCCCCGGTTTTCAGCGCTTCCAGCAGGCTGATTCGTTTGATGTTACGTACGGCGGCGGGGAAGCGAACGTGGCTGTATCCCTGGCCTATTTCAACCTGGATGCGTATTTTGTAACCAGAGTCCCCGACAATCCTATCGGCCAAAGTGCTGTCAACCATTTAAGGCGTTTTGGGGTAAAAACTGACTACATCGCCCGCGGGGGAAAACGTTTGGGCATCTATTTTTTGGAGAGCGGTTCCTCGCAGAGGCCTTCCAAGGTTGTTTACGACCGCGCCCATTCCGCCATCGCGGAAGCGGGACCGAGGGATTTTGACTGGGAAGAAATTTTCAAAGGGGCCGATTGGTTTCATTTTACCGGCATTACCTCGGCTTTGGGGGAAAAAACCGCGGCGTTGACCCTGGAGGCCGTGAAGGTCGCCAGGGAAGCGGGGGTTACGGTCAGCGTCGATTTGAATTACCGAAAAAACCTTTGGACGACCGCCAGGGCGGGCGAGGTGATGTCCTCGCTGGTTCCATACGCCGATGTGTGCATCGCCAATGAGGAAGATGCGGAGAAGGTTTTCGGCATTCATGCCGGGGGTAGCGAAGTGACCTCGGGCCAGCTCAGCGATGAAGGCTACCGGGCCGTTGCCCGCGAGCTGCGGGAACGCTTCGGCTTCAAATACGCGGCCATCACGCTTCGGGAAAGCTTTTCCGCTTCCCATAACGGCTGGGCTGCCCTGCTTTACGACGGACGGGAGTACTACACGTCCCGCCGTTACGACATCCTGCCCATTGTGGACCGCGTGGGCGGCGGGGATTCCTTTTGCGCGGGCCTGATCTATGGACTGGTCAGCGGCAAGGGGTGCGGGGAGGCACTGCATTTCGCCGTGGCTGCCTCCTGTCTCAAGCACACCATTCCCGGGGACTTTAACCTGGTGACCGCGGAAGAAGTGGAGCTGCTGGCCGGGGGAGACAGCTCGGGCCGGGTGCAGAGATAGGATGCGCGAAACAGCTGTAAAAGTGTCGGGTTCATTAAGAAGGTTGGAAAGGAGCCGCCATGCTGCTGGGGAGAAAACTGCTGCACGATAATTATTTGCCTCCGGCGGGCCTGAAAGTCGGCCCGCTGAACGACTATCCGGAGAAAGCGATCCAGTTCGGGGAGGGCAACTTCATGCGCGCCTTCGTGGACTGGATGATCAATGAAATGAACGGCCGAGGCCTGTTTAACGGGCGCGTGGTCCTGGTGCAGCCGATAAAAGAGGGGCTGTGTCCCCGGATCAACGAGCAAAACGGCCTCTACACCCTCTACCTGCGCGGGGTACAAAAAGGGGTGCTGAAAGAAGAAAAAAGCATCGTCACGGCGGTCAGCCGCTGTATCGACCCGTACCGGGAGTGGGCGGGGCTTTTGGCCTGCGCGGAAAACCCGTCGCTGCGCTTTCTGTTTTCCAACACCACCGAGGCTGGCATCGCCTACAAGCCCGAGCCCCTGACCGGGGAAACGCCGGTTTCCTTCCCGGCTAAGGCAGCCGCTTTTTTGTATCACCGTTTCAAAGCCTTCGGCGGCGCGCCGGAAAGCGGCCTGATCATCATCCCCTGCGAGTTGATCGACCGAAACGGCGACGAGCTAAAGAAAACCGTGCTGCAGCACTGCGCCGATTGGAAACTGCCCGGTCAATTTACGGCCTGGCTGGAGAAGTCCAATTATTTTTTTAATTCCCTGGTGGACCGTATCGTAACCGGCTTCCCCCGCGATGACGCCGGCGCACTGTTTGCCGAACTGGGCTACGAAGACCAATTGCTGGATACCGGGGAGATATTTCACCTTTGGGTCATCGAGTGCCCGCCCGGCTTTGATCTGGAGGCGGAGCTGCCCTTCCGCCGGGCCGGGCTGAATGTGCCGGCAGTGCCGGATATGGCCCCGTACCGCACGCGTAAGGTGCGCATCTTAAACGGTTCCCATACGCTGATCGTCCCCGTGGCCTTCCTCTCCGGCCTGGACACGGTCAAAGAGGCGGTGGACGACGCTTTAATCGGTTTATTTTTGCGGCGCAGCCTGGAGGAGGAGATTATCCCCACCCTGGATCTGCCTCGCGGAGAGGTGCAGGTCTTTGCCGTAGATGTGCTGGAGCGCTTTCAAAACCCCCATATCCAACACTACCTGATCGATATCGCCCTGAATTCGACCTCCAAGTTCAAAACCAGGGTGCTGCCTTCTCTCTTGGGCTGCATCGCCCTGGAAGGCCGCCTGCCCAAGCTCATCTGTTTTTCCCTGGCCGCCCTCTGCGTTTTTTTCCGCATCAGCGGGGCGGGAAGTACGGGCGCGGAAGCCCGGCGGGACCAGGGGCCATACGCGGTGCGCGACAGTGAAGCGGCCCTCGATTTCTTCCGGGAAGCCTGGGCGGATTGTGACGGCAGCCTTCCGGGTTGCCTGCAGCTGGCGGAAAAGGTTTTAAGCAGCCGCGGCCTCTGGGAAGCCGACTTGAGGCAGGTTGAAGGGCTTTGCGCGCTGGTGGGCAGCTATCTTCACAGCATCTTAAGCAGTGGGATGCGCAGCGCGCTGGAAGTATGCCTGAATGGCGGCGGCGGTGAGTGAGATGGAAAAGATTCTGGTGATCCATGAACGGGATAATGTGGCGGTGGCCCTCTCCTCGCTGCAGGATGGCGAAACACTCCCGGGAGGCCTTTGCCTGCGGCAGGCTGTCGCCCCCGGCCACAAACTGGCCCTGCGCGATATCGCCGCTGGCGAGCCGGTGATCAAATACGGGCACCCCATCGGGTCGGTCCTCCGGCTGATTAAAGCGGGGGAGCATGTGCACAGCCATAACCTGCGCACCGGGTTGGCAGGCCCGCTGGAGTACCGCTACAACCCGGTTTCCTGCCTCGAGCTGGCCGTGGAGCCCGCAGTAGGCTTTCCAGCCTACCGGCGGAAAGGCGGGAAGGTCGGCATCCGCAACGAAGTGTGGATCATCAATACCGTCGGCTGCTGCAACAAGATCAGCGAGCGGCTGGCCTCCCTAGCCGCCGGACGCTACCGGGAGCGGCGCATCGACAGGGTCATCCAGTTTTCCCACCCCTACGGCTGCTCGCAGCTGGGGGAGGATCACGCAAACACCCAGAAAATTTTGGCCGGGCTGGTGCGCCACCCCAATGCGGGTGGAGTGCTGGTGCTGGGCCTGGGCTGCGAAAACAACCATCTGGAACAGTTCCGCGCCGTGGTGGGCGAGAAAAATCCGGAGCGGGTGCGCTGGCTTAACGCTCAGGACGTGGAGGACGAGGTGGAAGCGGGGTTGATGCTGTTAGACGAACTTGTGGCCTATGCCGAAACCTTCCGGCGCGAAACGGTTCCGGCTTCTGAACTGGTGGTGGGGCTGAAATGCGGCGGTTCCGACGCCTTCTCCGGCATCACGGCCAACCCCCTGGTCGGCCTCTTTACCGACCGCCTGCTGGCCCAGGGCGGAACCGCCCTTCTAACCGAAGTTCCTGAGATGTTCGGTGCCGAAACCATTTTAATGGAGCGCTGCGGCAGCCGGGAGCTCTTCGAGCAGACCGCGGCCCTGGTGAACGGGTTTAAAGATTACTATGCCCGCCACGGGCAGGCGATCTACGAAAACCCCTCCCCGGGGAATAAAGAAGGGGGCATCACCACCCTGGAGGAGAAGTCCCTGGGATGCATCTTGAAGGGCGGAAGCTCCCCGGTGCGGGGGGTGCTCGCCTACGGAGACGCCGTTGGCCCGGAGCAAAAAGGACTGATCCTGCTGGAAGGGCCGGGGAACGATATGGTGGCGGTGACCGCTCTGGCCGCGGCGGGCGCCCACCTGGTCCTCTTCACCACCGGCCGGGGCACGCCCCTGGGGGGCCCGGTGCCTACGGTGAAGATCTCCTCCAACTCAGAGCTGGCCGCGCGGAAAAAACACTGGATCGACTTCGACGCCGGGCGACTTTTCAGCGGAACTCCGCTTCCCGGGCTGGAAGAAGAGTTTTTTCAATTTGTGCTGGAAGCGGCCGCCGGGCAGCGCAGGACCCGCAATGAAGAGCACAATTACCGCGAGATCGGCATTTTCAAAGCCGGCGTAATCCTGTAATTCCAAAGTCGGGCGCTTTTTCGAAAACAGTCGGAGACAGCAGCAGAATGCCCCCCGCCTGTTTTTTTCCTGCGGCGTAAGCGTAAAATTGACCCCACCATGCAACCGGGGTGGGGTCAATTTTACGCTTACCTATAAGCACACAAGAGTAAAAATAAAAGCTTTTGGAACCTGTTGCCAGTCCCAAAAACCCTTATAAATCAATGGTGCGGGCGAGAGGATTTGAACCTCCAAGGGAATGCTCCCACTGGATCCTAAGTCCAGCGCGTCTGCCAGTTCCGCCACGCCCGCACATCTAATAAAGCTACACCCCTATTATAGCGGTTTACAAAACGTTATTCAACCGGTTATACTCCTGATTACGGTGTAGACGATGTATATCAACAAAAGCAGGCAGGATACGGCTCCCAATAGGGGTAACACCGGGTAGAAGGGTACTTTGAATGCAGGGTTTGTTTGTTGTATTTTTCTTGACCGAACCACGCAGAGACAGATTAAGGTGTAGTTGAAAAGGTATAAAGCCGAGGCGATTTTGGACAGGGTAATCAGGCTTTGTGGGGAAAATAGCCCCAGGATAATCGCGGCCGATATCACCACCGTGGAGATAACAAGGGCGCGGTGCGGGGTTGAATAAACCGGGTGGACGGCCGCGGCCCAGCCTTGCATAAAGCCGTTCCGGCTCATGGCAAAGCTGATCCGTGAAGCTGATAAAAAGTTTACGTTGGCGCTGGTAATCGTGGCTACAATGCAGGCCGCGAGCATGGAAATATTACCGGCCGCTCCGGCGAGGCGGAAGGCGTAAGCTTGAAGCGGCGCTGTGCCGGCCAGTTCCCGGGGGGGCAGTATTCTCATTAGTGCAAACAAAATTAATAGGTAGAGTAAGGTTACAACGGCCACGCTCCAGACCATGGCCCGGGGGATGTTTCTGTCGGGTTCCTTTACTTCTTCACCGAGGCTGCATAGCTGCATAAAGCCCAGGTAGCTGACAAAGATTATTCCTGTCACCGCCAGTATATCACCCAAGTTTCCGGATAAAACGGCCTGTTCCCGGGAAACGGGAACAGAACCTGCCAGAAAGCCGGCCAAGGCAAAGCCGACGAGCAGCGCCAACATCGGCGCTACCATTAGCTGTTGAAACAGGTCGGCTTTCTTAACGCCGATTATATTTACTGCCGCGATTACAGCGAGTAGCAGCAACGCCGTGCCGGTCTGGGCCAGGTGGTGACTGAACTTAAGAAAAGGGTCGAGAAACCGGGCAAAAGAAACCAGGTAAAACGCACAGGCCGCCATCAGTCCAAACCACATGGTCCAGCCGGACACTAATCCCCACCGTTCACCCATGACTTCATGAATAAATATATAAACGCCTCCGGCCCGGGGGTATTGTGCCGCCATTTCACCGGAGTTGAGGGCGATCAACAGAGCCACGACTCCTCCCAGGATGTATGAATAAACCATGGCCGGGCCGGCGACCTGGTAAGCCGCTCCCGGTAAAACAAAAATAGCCCCGCTAACCATAGTTCCGGAGCCGATGGCGAAGGCGCCCCAGATCGTGATCGATCTGTTCAGGCTTTTTTCTTTCGCTATAGAGGGCATCTGAACCTCCGTTATCCTATCGGTAGAATATACTGGTAAGATCATATTTTTATTTTTTGATCAAGTCAAGATGTCCCCAATAACCAGGGCTCAGCAACGGGGTTTATAAAAATTATAATCCCGCGGCAGGATTTCTTCTAATATTTACGAATATTCTAAGGTATATAAAGGGGGGATGCTCGCCTGATGCTGAAAGCGGCTCTAATTATCGAAGATCAGCGCGGCGTAGAGATATTTCGCATATTGCAGGAGTGCAGCGGCCTGAACTTAATCGGCCTGGCTCACCTGAACGGTGATTTTTCCTGGTTGACGGAAGCGGAACGGCGCAAATATTTCGTGACCGCGGATCCGGATCGCATTACCGCTCTGCCTGATATCCAGTCGGTGGTCAACGCAACTGGTGGCCCGGATGTTAATATGCACCTGCAAAATAGCATCCGCGGCGGCGCAGAATTGATCAACGTCCCTGCCCAGGGTTTGCTCATGGCTGTGCTCCGTTCCAAAGAGCAGCTTTTGGAGACGCGTCGCTTGAAGGGTGAACTGTGGGCTGTTCTGAACGCCGTGCAAGATGCCATTGAAGTTGTGGACAACCAGGGCCTGATTAAATACGTCAATCCCGCCTTTACCCGTGTTACCGGCATTCCGGAAAGCAAACGGGTCGGGTGTAATATTTTTGAAGTGTCACCGCACGGCGCTTTGGCGCAATCTTTGATCCGACAAAAACCGGTGACCGGTTACCGGACTTGTGTAGGGGGCAGTGAAGTGGAGGTCATCTCAAACGCTTCACCGATTATCGTCGACGGGGAAATCACGGGGGCCGTGGTGGTGTTCCAACCGGTCAGTGATATTTTAAAGTTGATGGATGATCTTAAGCACAGCAATACGATTATTGAAAACTTGTATGCGCAAATCGACCAGATGGCCGGCAGCCGCTGGAACTTCGAAGATATGATCGGGCAGAGCAAAATTTTCCGGACCGCGGTGGAAACGGCGCGCAAGGCGGCGCGCAGTGAGGCGCCTATTTTAATCAGCGGTGAAAGCGGTACCGGTAAAAATGTTTTTGCCAGAACAGTACACAGCTGCAGCACCAGGAAGAGAAGACCGCTGATTATCTTTGACTGTTCGACTGTGCCGGATTCCCTGCAGGAGTTGGAGCTCTTCGGCTGTGAAAAGGGAGCGATGCCCGGTGTGGTCCACACTCGCCTCGGCAAGATCGAATTGGCCCACGAAGGGACCCTATTTTTCAAGGAAGTTAACTCGTTGAACCCGTATTTACAGCAAAAGCTGCTCACCTTTTTAAATGAGAACTCATTTTACCGGATCGGCGGCGATATGCCCGTACCGGCTGACGTCCGGGTAATCGCTTCGGCCAACGATATCCTCAAAACGGCGGTGGGGAAAGGTTATTTTTTACCGGAGCTCTATCGCCGGCTGAGCATGGTGGAAATAAATCTCCCTCCGTTGAGGAAGCGTTTGGAGGACCTGCCGGTGCTGGTAAACGGGCTGGTGGAGAGATTGAATCGCAAGCTGAGCAAACAGATCACGGAAGTCTCGCCCCGGGCACTGCAGGAGCTGGCCGAGTACGATTGGCCGGGCAATATCAGCGAACTGAAAAACGCGATCGAGCGCGCCATGGTGGTCACTGAAGGACCGGCTATTGAATACCACCACCTCGCTCCATATATCGGCAACCCGGGCTATGCTCAAACGCCCGTCTTTGACGAAGTCGTACCCCTGGACAAAATAGAGCAGGTTATGTTGAAATTGGCCCTGGCCCGTTACGGTGAGTCCCTGACCGGAAAAAAGAAAGCAGCCCAGGCTTTGAATATTTCCCTCGCTACCCTGTATAATAAGCTGAAGAAATACAACGGCTTCAAATAAAGCGCCGGCAGTCGAACGCTAGCAACGGAGAACTGCCCGAGGAGGAGTAGACAATGAAGCTTTACGAGTATATGGGAAAGAAGTTGTTCCACCGCTACGATGTGCCCATTCCGCGCGGCAAAGTGGTGGATTCGGCGGAAGAGGCCGCCCAAGCCGCGGCAGAGCTTGGCGCGGTGGTGGTCAAGTCCCAGGTGTTAACCGGCAACCGGGGTAAGGCGGGCGGCATCGGCTTTGCCGCCACTCCGGCCGAAGCGCACCGCGAAGCCGCGCGGATCTTTGCCATGCAGTTTCAAGGCCTGACCGCCGATAAGCTGTTGGTTGAGGAGAAGTTG
>JBFMGD010000047.1:0-20666 GCA_040751775.1 Bacillota bacterium
CATAGTAGAAGACCGGTTGAAACCCTTTCATTGTCAAAAAGTTATTGCATCGTTTTGTTCAGCAGCTTTTGGCTTGACCGCTCAATGCCGAAAACTGCGATAAAAGGGCTGTAATCACGGATTCAGGTTTAAACTAAGGTCCATCACCGTATCTCAGAGCTTGCATTATGGGGAAAACGGGTACCATTTCAACGGAACCAAGAACTATATGGGGCGGGTTATCGAGATAGGCGAAGACGTAGTTAAAGTGTTAAGGAAGCACAAAAAGGATCAAGAAGAAAAGGGAATACCAAACAGGTATGGCCTGGTATTTCTAAGGCAAAATGGGATGCCCCATAGAAGGGAATCGATCAGCGGCATGTTTATTGAATATGCCAGGAGAAACGGCTTTAATGACATCTTTCACGGCCTGCGCCATACACATGCAACGCTTCTGATCATGTCGGGGGTTCCGGTACCCACGGTACGCGACCGTCTTGGTCATTCGGAGAACTCCACAACATTAAACATATACACCCATGCAGTTCCTTCTATGCAATCCAAGGCTACAAGGGTTTTTGACGAGATCATCAAAAAAGCTGAAGTGCTAAACGAAGAAGAAAGCAAGGCGGTACAGCAAGTAGATAGTGTGGATTTGTTCAATGTAAGAGATGCCTTTGGTTTAGCCATGGAACCCGAAGTAAACAGGACAGGACAAGGTGATGATTCAGGTAGTTTATTGTGTTAGTCCATGACGTCCATAAAGTCCAATGTTTCCGGTGTGTATCGCTATTTTGGGGGGCGTCAGGGGGGTTTTTAGAGGGTTTTGGTTGCTTTATCGTAAAGCTGCTGTTACAATATTACCGGAAAACCCTTAATACATGGGGTTTTTTGGAACATGGGAGTAGCAAGGTCACTGGTGGGCCTCCTGGACTTCAAATCCAGTGGTGGGCGCGACCCGTCCACGGTGGGTTCGATTCCCATCTACTCCCGCCATATTTGTGAAAGCAGGGCGAGAAGGATGACCCGGTCCTTCTCGTCTTAATGTGTAGATTCGCCTGTCGAGGTGTATTGTGAATAAACTGAGAAAAAACGAAGCTTTACCTGAAACGCGTATCGTGCCGGAGCCCCGGCTTGCGGGGAACGGGGGTTATAAACCGGTATTGAGTATCCTGATCCTGGCCTGGCCGGTAGTTCTGGAGATGGCGTTGCACACGTTTGTCTGGATCTTTGATATGGCCATGGTGATGCGTCTGGGCGCCCGGGAGGCTTCGGCGGTGGAGTACGGCGCGCTGGTTTTTTTCAATACCCTGGCTGTCTTCGGCGCCCTGGGAATCGGGGTTAATTCCCTGGTGGCGCGCTATACCGGTGCGAAGGATATGAAAAGAGCTTCTTTAATCGGAGGGCAGGCCCTCTCTATAGGGCTGGTAATCGCTGCCGGTTTCGCCGGCTTAGGATACCTCTTCGGAAAGCCGTTTTTCGGCTGGATTATCAAGGACACGGTTACCGCTGTCCTGACCGTGGACTATTTCTACATAACCTTGCTCAGCGGCGGCTTCATGTGGCTGCTTATACTGGTGTCGAACGGGATTATCCGCGGCACCGGGAACACCCGCGTGCCGATGTTGATCGCCCTGGTGGTCAATATTTATAACATTGTCGGTGATTATCTCCTTATCTTCGGAAACTGCGGCTTTCCGGCAATGGGGGTCAAGGGGGCGGCGCTGGCTACCGGTTCAGCCCAGCTTCTTGGCGCCGTGCTCTCCGTGGGCTATCTATTCATGCAAAAAGGGAAGTTGCCTTTCTCTTTTGCATGCATGTTTCCCCTGCGTAAGGAAGTAATCCGCCAGGTGCTGCGCCTGAGCGTACCCGCCGGGGCGGAAGAGGTGGCCCATAACGGCAGCAGGCTGCTTTCGGCTACCTGGATTACCGCCCTCGGGCCGATCGCTTTTGCGGCGAACGCGGCGGCGATAGCGGCCGAATCATTCTCCTTTATGCCGGGCTACGCTTTTGCCATATCGGCGACGATCCTGGTGGGGCAGCGCCTCGGAGCGGGTTTCCCCGGCCAGGCCAGAGAGACCGGCTACTGGGCCTGCGCCATCGGCACGGCGTTGATGAGTTTTTTCGGGATGATCTTTCTGTTCTTTCCTTATGCCGTTATGAGCCTGTTCAATCCGCCTGAGCCGGAGGTGCTGCGCCTGGGAGTACTCTGCCTGCAGATCGCGGCGGTGGAGCAGCCTTTTGTCGCCATGTCCATGGCCTTTTCCGGGGCCCTGCGAGGCACCGGAGATACCAGGGGCCCGTTTCAAATTGGCCTGGTGAGCAACTTGCTTGTGAGGTTGCCATTGATCTATGCTATTGTCTATCTATTTCGCCTGGAGGTCACCTATATCTGGTGGGCCACGGCCATGCAGTATGCGCTCAGTTCGCTGCTGCTCTACCTGCGTTACCGCCGTGCAAAATGGCATGAAATGAGTACGGCGCCGCCCGCTGCCACCGGCAGTTAGGCAAAGGGCACGCCAATGGCGTGCCCCTAAGCGCGCAGCACCCGTCCGCTAAGCTGCGCCGGCAGCGCCCGCCCTTCCCGGACCGCTTCGACCCCGTTGATGAAGACATGTTTAATCCCCGCAGGCCTCTCCTCAAGCTTGCGCAGGGTGGTGTTGTCCCTGATCTGGTTATAATCGAAGAGCGTGATGTCGGCCCAGTTGCCCTCCGTAATGATGCCCCGGTCTTTGATGCCGAAGCGCCGCGCCGAGCAGCCGGTCATTTTCGCGATCGCCTGCTCCAGCGAAAGCAGACCGAGTTCTTTGTGGTAACGCTGGATCACCCGGGGGAAGGCGCCGAAAGAAGCCGGGTTTTGCTTGCCCCGCGTCGTCAGAATCGTATCGGTTTCCACCAGGTTCAGCGGGTGGGCTAGAACCTTCTGATAAGCGGTTTCATCCGAGGCGTCGCCGCTGTACTTGTGCAGCAGGCAGAGCGTTTTCCCCTTGCTCAACTCGCTTATTTTCAAGTAAGCCTGCAGCACCGAACAGCCCATTTCCCGGGCAATCTCCCCGAAAAACATGCCGTTGTATCGGTCCGCTTGCGGGTGCCCGCCCCATAAAACCTGGATGTCTGCCAACCCGAAGCCGAGCAGGCTGGTGATCAGTGCCGCTTCCAGCTTCAGCCGCAGGCGCGCCGGGGCGCTGCGGAAGTTGTGCTCGATATTGTTTAAGAACCAGGTCGGGTAAATCACGTAAATTGTGGTGTTGCCGCACAGGTAAGGGAAGCTGTCGAACGCGATATCCAGGCCTCGCGCCGCGGCCGCTTCGATCATCTCCAGCGCCCGGCCGGCGGTGGGCCAGCTCTTTTTACCCACGAACAGCAAGTGGGAAATCTGCAGCTTTACCCCAATTCGCTCGGCCATTGCGATGATTTCGCGCAGTGCCCGCAGGTTGTGCGGTTCGCCTCCGAACAGCTTGAGGGGGTAGGCGCCGGAGAGGCGGGAGAGCGCTTTCAGGTGCACCGTGAGGAGCCGGTTATACCGGCGGGCACACCGGGCCATCTGTTCCAACTCCCGCATTTCCGAGAATATGCCGGGCGCGTAGCCCAGTCCCAGCGAGATACCGAAAGATCCTTCTTCCAGGGAGGCGGCAGCCGTTTTCTCCAGCTCGTCCAGGCCCGTTTTACCGGGAAAAGCGTTGTTCTTCCCGAAAAGCGAGACGCGCATGGTGCCGTGCCCGCTCAGCATGGCCAGGTTCAGGGCGACACCTTGGCCCTCCAGCATCTCCAGAAACGACTGCATCGAATCCCATACCGGATTTATGGGGCGTTCGGCCAGGAATTCCGACATCGCTTCGATCTGGTTTAAATAGGGCGACGCGGCGGCAAGGGGGGCCGGCGAGTAGCCGCAGTTGCCGCCGATCACGGTGGTGATGCCTTGCTCCAGGAGCGGCGCCAGGATGGACGGGTGCTCTTTGAGCGGAAAAATCCAGTCGGCATGGGAGTGCATATCGATAAACCCCGGGCAGACGGTCAAGCCGGAGGCGTCGAGTACCGCGCGGCAGTTTGCCGCCG
Source organism: Bacillota bacterium (assembly GCA_040751775.1). Lineage (GTDB taxonomy): Bacteria > Bacillota > Dethiobacteria > DTU022 > DTU022 > JBFMGD01. The sequence continues at coordinate 4,036 of JBFMGD010000047.1, forward strand.
CTGCCGCGGCGGCATCTGCCCGGTCGCGGATTACCGCGGTGATTTTACCTCCCTTTACAGCCACGGCGCCGGAAAACGCGGGCGCGCCGCTGCCGTCAACAACAGTACCGCCTTTAATCAGCAGGTCGCAATCCATCTTAAATCCTCCTCGAATAATCAAAGTATGTAAAAATCTTTGGCGCAATTCTGTAACTTGATCCAATTATAAAGCAGCTTCGTGATGCTGTCACCACTTTGCAAAAGGGAAAACCGGGAAAAGCGGCGAATTCTTCTGTTAATTTGATACAGAGAGGAAGGGTTTAAAAATTAAAGCTGAAAGCAACAGCGCCGCTTTATCCGGTGATAGTGAGTGGTGGAAGCAGGCAGTGTTTTACCAGATTTACCCGCGCAGTTTCATGGACGGAAACGGCGACGGCATCGGGGATCTCGCGGGGATCATCGAAAAGCTGGATTATTTAAATGACGGCACGCCGCGCTCCCTGGGCATAGACGCGATCTGGTTCAGCCCGTTTTTTACAAGCCCGGACCGCGATTTCGGCTACGATGTGGCCGATTACTGCGCGATCGACCCCCGCTACGGCACTATCGCTGATTTTAACCGCCTGGTGCAAGAGGCGCACAGGCGCGGCATCCGCATCCTGCTCGACCTGGTGGTGAACCACACCTCCAGCGAACACCCCTGGTTCAAGGAGTCGCGCGCCTCCCGGGAGAGCGCCAAACGGGACTGGTACATCTGGCGGGACGGGCGCGGTCCCGGGAACAAGCCTCCGAACAACTGGCGCAACAACTTTTTCGGGCCGGCTTGGACCTGGGATGAATTGACCGGGCAATACTACCTGCATTCTTTCTTAAAAGAGCAGCCCGACCTGAACTGGCAAAACCCCGCCGTGCAGGAGGCTGTCTTTGACGCGGTCCGCTTCTGGCTGGAGCGGGGTGCGGACGGATTCCGGCTCGATGTGGCCCACGCCTACTGCAAGGATGAACAGTTCCGGGATAACCCACCCTTTTACAGGCGGCGCAGGCCCGCGGACAGCCAGCCGGCGCGGGACCGCTCCCTGCTGATCAATCTTTTTCACATTTTCGGCCTGCCCGAGCTGCAGCTAAAAAAATATAACGAACACCACCCTGCAACGCACCGGGTCTTGAAAGAGTTCCGCCAAGTGCTCGATAGCTACCCGGAAAAAACCAGCGTGGGCGAGATATTCAGCGAGGACCCGCACGTTCAGGCCGCTTACTACGGCTCCGGAAACGACGAGCTGCATCTTAATTTCCATTTCGACCTGATGCACTGCCGCTGGAACGCCGGCGCCTTCCGGCGCTGCGTGGAGCGCTGGGAGCGCCTTCTGCCCGCGGCAGCCTGGCCGGCTTATACTTTCAACAACCATGACAACATGCGCTCGATCAGCCGCTACGGACAGGGCGGGCAGGGAGATCAGCAGGCTCGCCTCCTGGCGCTGCTGCTGCTGACCTTGCGTGGCGCCCCGTTTATATATTACGGTGAGGAGATCGGGATGAAGGATCCGCTCTTGCCGAAGCGGCTGCTCCAGGACCCGGTGGGGCTCAAGTGGTATCCCTTGCACCGGGGTCGGGATGGCGCAAGAACCCCGATGCAGTGGTCAGGCGGCGCGGCTGCCGGTTTTAGCCGCGGCGAGCCCTGGCTGCCGGTGGGACCCGAGGTGGAGACGCGCAACGTTGCCGCGCAGGCGAAGGACCCGGCCTCGCTGCTCAGCTTTTACCGGCGGCTGATCCGGCTGCGCAAGGAGATGCCCTCACTGCGGCTGGGCGGCTACCGCACGCTCGCGCAAGGCGCGCCTGACGACTGTTATTGCTACCTGCGCGAACTGGATGGACGCAAAGCAGCCGTGGCCCTGAATTTCTCCCGAAAACCACAGGTGGTGGATCTCTCATCCGAGGGTAATTCATGGCGTTTAATCCTCTCCACCGATCCCCGGCGTAATCCTGAAACCGGGATCAGCTCCCTTACCTTGAAACCAAACGAGGGTTGTCTCCTGCTCCTGGAAGTTGGAGATTAGAGGTTGGAGGGTGGAATGTCCCCGCTCCCCAATGGGGGAGAGGGGGAATACTTGAGACAGGTGAATTGAGGTCATATTAACCCGGCCCGGCGCATAATTAATACTGTTACCGGTAAGACAAGCGAACCCAAAAACAGTATTAGCTAAGGGGCCCGGCCATGTCTAACAGCGTTTCAAAAAAACCGGCGAAGATGAGTTTTTCCCGGCGAGGCGGCAGTTCCCGCCGTGTTCCCGCCGGAGCGGGCCGCAAGGGTGACGCCGCGCCGCGGCAAGCATATGCTTTTTTTCATGTTTTTACAAGGGGCAGCGGCATGCGGGCCGTATCCCCGGTGCTGTTTGTCCTGGTTATTTTCACCCTTTTCCTGCCTTTTGTCACCGTTTCGTGCGGCGAATATGAACTGGATACATTGAGGGCTGTCGATATGACCAGGCGTGAAGCTCTGGAAGATGACGGCTCCGGCGGCCGTGCGGCCGTGGTTCTGCTTGTGATTATAGCGCCGGCCGGGCTGATTTTCGGCCTGCTCAAAGGGAGAAAGGGAAACCTGGGGGCGGCGTTGGCCGCCGTTGCCGGGCTGGCGCTCCTGATCGCGATCCGGGTGGGGTTAAACCGGATGCTGGCGGAACAGAGCGCGGCGATGGAGATTATGCTGACCACCCGATTCCGCTCCGGGTTCTACCTCTCTTTTATGCTCTACCTGGCGGCCCTGTTTGTCAATGTCCACCAGTTGCAGCTGTGCCGGGAACCACGCGGCTTGCGCCTGGGGAAATAACCCGGCCCAGGCGTCTGATCGTCTTTTAGTTCTTTATGCTCGGACAAACTTACTTTTAATATTGTTTTGGAGGCGAACTGGCGATGGATTTGAACAAGTTGAGCAGAGAACAGTTGGAGGAGCTGCTGGCCGGTTTCGCCAAGCGCTGACTGGCCCACGACGGACTCTGGTTCCAGGCGGTGGAACAGGCTTTTGGTATGGAAACGGCTATCGAAATGGACAAGCAGGCCTGGGAGAAGTTCACCGTGCTCGAGGCGAAGCGGGTCGTGAATATCCTCGGCCTGGAGCTGGGCGGGGGGCTGCCCGCCCTCAAAAAGTCGCTCGCTTTCCGGTTGTACAGCCTGGTCAACGATCAGGAGACTATCGAGGCGGATCAAAACCGGCTAATTTTCAGGATGAAAGACTGCCGGGTCAAGTCGGCCCGCCGCCGCAAGACACTGGCCGAATTCCCCTGCCGGCCGGTGGTTTTGGTCGAATACAGCGGCTACGCCCGCGCAATCGATCCCCGGATCGAAACCCGCTGCCTGGCCTGCCCCCCGGAACCGCACCCGGCGGAGTATTACTGCGCCTGGGAATTCAGCATCGATGAGTAGCGGGGAAACAGCGTGGCCGCGACTTATAAGGGCGGTATTGTGTTTCCGAACAGATGTGGAGAGTTGATGAACTTACTGGAATTTAAAAAAAATTATTTTTAGATGTAAAATAAAAAAGGATTTAACTATTCTTTTGGCGAATTTATTTTTTGAATATTTCTTTCTGAATTTAGCGGGGGACAGGAATTGTTAAGAAAGGAGGCGTTCAGTTTAGGGTTAACCCGCACACCCGCAGCATGAGCCTAACGCCATTACTTTTTTGCTAATATTAAATTTTTTTGCGGCAGCCTGAGACGGTGCGGTTAACTAGGCGATAACAGAGATGTTCCGGCAGACCTTTGCTTCTCGGGAAGAACCAGTAAAATTAGGGGGGAAATGACGATCTTGTTTAAGAAAATTAATCTAAAAACGGTCCGTAAAGCGGCGGCGGTAACCATGATCCTTTGCCTGGTTATGGTGATCGCCATGGGTGCGGCAGCGGAAGACGAAACGGTTAAAAAAGGTTTCATGCTGTTGGGCATGGGTGCCCTTTTTGACGGCACCGAGCAGATTCGCGGCGGTGTCGATGAGCTGATCGACGGCAACGAGCAGCTCGTTGAAGGGCTGGATACCCTCGGCGGCGCCCTCGATAAGGATCTCGCCGGCAACCTGGGCGTGATGAAGTCGGGCATCGATGTCCTGGTGATTCCCGGCCTTGACGCCATCCTGCAGGGCCTCACCGGAGATGCAGTGCCGGGCTTGCGGGAGATGAAGACAGGTATTGACGGCCAACTAATTCCGGGAATGAACGATCTAATCGCCGCATTTAAGCCCGAAGGAGACTTTACCAAGGGTATTACGGATATGAGTGATGGGTTGGGCGGTCTTTTATATGCTTTCAATAAAAAGGCAGCAACATCTCCCGATGGGAAATCCGGTATAGTTGAAGGATTAACGTTTGCAAGGTATGGTCTAAAAATGAGTGACCACCCAGTTCCGGGTGCCTATGACCCTACAGATCCAGATACGTGGGGGCTATCTGAGGGTTTAGCAACGGTTCTTGCTACTATAGGTGGACCACCATTACCTGCAGTTAATCCATTAACTGATCCAGCACCGGCACTTACTACTTCAATTATTTATGATGTACTTTATCTGCAGGCTTTGTCGAACGTGGGTATGCTAGATGCTGCTACCTGCAACAACATAGTTAACAATGCTATAATACCAAAGTTACAAGGTGTTCACGGAGGATATGTAGCTGATCCTGCTGATGTAGGTGGTTTAACAAAAGTTAAAGGAGCTATTGACACAAGATTAGTTCCCGGTTTTGACTTAATCCTGGGTGGTTTAACCAACGCTGATCCGACCAAGGGTGTCGTGGCAGCTCTAACCGCTATGAAAACAGGTATTGATACCAAGCTGCTTCCGGGTATTAACAATCTGATCCTACCCGGGATGAAAGATGTCCGGGACAAAGGCCTGAAGGTGATGAGCGCCGGCGTCGGCGACCTGATCACCGCCCTGACCAAGACCGAGGGGGTGGGCGGCTACGCCGCGGTGCTGGATAAGATCAACCAGTTCCCGGTGCGGCCTTCGACAGGCAGCAATGTCGGCTTGATCGAGGGGTTGACCCAAATCCGGCTCGGCTTGAGCAGCCTCGACCCGGTGAACGAGCCAGGCGTCAGTGAAGGCCTCGGCCTGGCTGAAACCGCTGTTCGGACCGATGTCCTCGGCGGTATCGCGCAGCTGAAGGGAGGCATCACCGAGAAGATCCTGCCCGGCCTGACCGCGATGAACGCGGGGATCTCGGATCAACTGCAGCCCGGTTTCTCCAAGGTGAGCATGCTGCTCGGGTTGATCTGGCTGGTCACCCTGGTAATCGTCCTCGTGGTGGGCCTCCTGGTCGGACGCGCCAAGAAGAAGGCTTCCGGCCACAGCGCGTCTGTTTAAAAACGCAACAGCCTATGCAATAAACGCGGGGCGGCCTTCGGGCCGCCCTTTTGTTGCAAAAGTTGAGGCCAGTAGGTATTAACGTTAAAAAAGGTAATATGCTAAATTATAGAGAAAACGTAATAATGCGATAATCGCCGCGTAGGCATATCCCGGAAGATCCGGACTATTCAATGAAAGAGGCTTCAGATTCAATGCGCTACAAACAACTGCTACTGCAGGATATCGGCGGTCTGAAAACGGCCGATCATAAAGAGGTCCGGACAGGCCTGCTCTACCGCTCCGGCGATCTGTTCAATATTTTACCGCGGGATCTGGAAAGGGTGCAAAGCCTCAACCTGAAACAGGTAGTCGACCTGCGGGAGGAGGAGACGGCCAGGCGGCGCCCGGACAGTTTTACGCCCCCCAGGGCGGTAAACCTGCCGTTGCGCCTCGGTCCGTTTGAAGAGTTGAACCTGCGGGCGGCGCTGCGCCGGGAAATCGATTGGGCCAGGTTTGATTTTCAGCAGCTCTACGTTCTAATCCTGGAAGAAAACAAGGATTATCTCAACCAATTCTTAAACCTGCTGGCTGACGGGCCGCGTCCGCTGCTGCTGCACTGCACCGCCGGCAAAGATCGTACCGGCATATTCGCCGCTGCTTTGCTCTTGGCGCTGCGGGTGCCGGCAGCGCAGGTTATGCGGTGGTACTTAAGTATCGAGCCGCATCTGAAAAAGCATACACCGTCCTGGGTAAAGTTCCTGGTATGGTACAGCAAAACCCCGTGGGAAACGATTTACCTGAACAGGCCGGCCATACAGGCGGCGCTCGATCATCTTGACCGGCAATATCAAGGGATCGAGGGCTACCTGGATGAAATCGGCTTTACCCGGTTAGGCGAACTGCGCGAGATCTTCCTCAAATAACAGTTTAATTTCCACTCTAGTTAACTTTTTCATTAACAAATAGGGCACGCCATGGCGTGCCCCTACAGTTATTTCCATTTTTTGTGCCTATTTGCCCCTTCTAGTCCGTGTTCATTACTACTACAACGAAAGATGCTTGTTTGAGCCGGCCCGTGGAGCCACAGGGGACGGTTCCATCGTCTTCCCTGCGGCCCTTCGCTGCGCTACGGGGACGCTCGAACCGTCCCCATGGCTCCACTTACCTGTCAGTTTCGCTGTAGTATTATTTTCTTATCCAGCCTGATCCATTTCTGCAATTGGAAAACCCCAGTTTCTAACATCCGCATAATCCGGTATAGTTTCCCATAATCCGGGTCAGGCTATCGTTCAGGTTCAAAAAATTTGTATAAGGAACAGGATTTATGACAATTCGTGGAGAAGAAAGTGCCTGTTCGGATAGCGTGACGCTGAACCAAAAGGGAGCGGACGAATTGGACAGGACTAAACGCAGGCGGAAAAAGAAAAGGATACCTAGGCTTACCATCACGACGATCGTGTTCCTGGCGGCTTTATCCCTGACCGGTTATCATTACCGCGCCCAACTTTTAGCGTTCGGGGACAAAACGCCCCCTCCCGCGGCGGAAGGCGAGTTTGAACTGCCGCCCACCGATGCCGAACCGGAAGAGCCCGCTACGCCGGAGCCGGAGGAGGAGCTCCACAGCCCCTATCCGCCGGCAGGGGGGGAGAAGCTCGAGATCGCCGACGGGGACTACCTGCTCGCCCTGGTGACGAAACTTACGACGCTCGGCGGTTATGCGCCGTCCGACCTGGTAACGATCCCCGCTGAAATGATCCACCCCAGCCAGCGCCAGTGGCAGTATTTTCTCCGCCGGGAGGCGCTTGAACATCTCTTGATCATGGCGGAGGCGGCACGGGAGGACGGCATTGAGCTAGTGCTGATCTCGGCTTACCGCAGTTATGCCACCCAGCAAACCCTTTTCCACGACTACGCGGCGGCGCACGGCGAAGAGGCGGCGAATACATTCAGCGCCCGGCCCGGGCAGTCGGAGCACCAGCTCGGCACCGCGGTCGATTTCGGCGGCACCGCCAGCGACCGGAGCCAGTCATTCGCCGATACTTACCCGGGGATCTGGTTGGCTGAAAATGCCCATCTTTACGGTTTTGTGATGAGTTACCCGGCAGGGGCCACCGATGTTACCGGCTATATATACGAGCCCTGGCATTTCCGCTATATTGGGGCGGCGGCCGCGGCGGCCTGGAAAGAGTCGGAGTTGCTACCTTGCGTGTTCCTGGAGCAGCAGCCGCAGCGCTGGGTGGAGTAATGATGACATTTTTATTAATTGAAACGAGATGCTGGTTTGTTCCTCCGTTATGGGTGGTTGTTCCTCGCGCAGATGAATTCGGCGATCCCCAGGAAAATGGATTGGGCTAATTTTTTTTGGGTTATTCTCCCGGTCATCAGCTCCCGGTCAATCGGGCTGGTCATGAAGCCGATCTCTAAGATAATTCCTGGTATAGTCGTATCGTTGAGAATATAAAAGTTACCTTCCTTCGGGTTCATGTGGACCGTCTGGTCGGTGTTGGGATTGGCTGCCATGAGCGGGTTAATATTTTTCTGGATCAGCTCGGCCAGGGTCTTGTTGTCCGGTCTACTTGGGCAGTAAAAAGCGATCGCCCCCCTGACGCTCGGATCGGCGATGGCATTGATATGTAAACTGACAAACAGGTCCGCCTGTGATTCGTTGATGATCATGATCCGGCTTCGCAGGTCCCGCTTGTGGCGGGAGCTTGGGTCCCCCGGGATATACCGGCTCATTTCCTGATCGACTTCCCGGGTCATAATCACCGCGGCGCCGCTCGGCTCCAGCAGGCGGCGCAGCTCCAGGCCCACAGCCAGCACGATCTCTTTTTCCAATACTACGCCGTTATAATGTGCTCCCGGATCGATGCCGCCGTGGCCGGGATCCAGGACCACGGTGATCCCTTTGAGCGGATAGCCGTAGAAGAGTATGGTCGTGCGGGAGGCAGGCTGGAGATGGCCGGTGATCAGTGCGGCCGCGGTAAGCAGTAGCAGGATTACTGCACCGGCGGCGGGCGGGATAACCATGAGCCTGATTCGCCGTTTTTGAAACTGGATTGGTTTCAAATGCATACTCCCCCTCACCCTGACCCTCTTCCATGGGGACAGTCTTATGCTTGTAACCGCTTACGGTCCGTCCCCTGATCTTTTTGAGGGAAGAGGGGATAGGTAGTTAGATAATTTATATGCAGGGTAAGGGCTCAATATTTTTGTTGCACTCAAAAAATATATTGTAATATTTTAATGTAATGATATAATTAAACCGAGGAGGGGTAATATTGGAAAACCGGACAGAGGAGTTGACAGCGCTGCGGGAGAAGGCCGCCCTGTTGAAGGCGCTTTCCAACCCGATCCGGCTGTGCATCGTCCGGGAACTGCTGCGGCGCGGCGAATGCAACGTGTCTTCGATGCAGCACTGCCTTGAACTTTCCCAGTCCACGGTGTCGCAGCACCTGGGCCGTTTGCGGGATCTCGGGATTATTGAAGGAGAGAGGCACGGTGTGGAGGTAATTTACCGGGTGGCCAGCCGGCAAGCGGCAGCGATCATCGAGGTCTTGTTTTAAAAAATTTTCTCTTTACATGGCAATATTATAATATAGTTAATAAGATAATGTTATAGGAGGCGTTGTTCAGGTGGCGGAAAAAATTGTGATTATCGGCGGGGTTGCGGGAGGGGCTTCCACGGCCGCCCGCTTGCGCCGGCTTAGTGAGACAGCGGAAATCGTGCTTTTGGAGCGGGGTAAGTATATCTCATATGCGAACTGCGGCCTACCCTATTATGTTGGGCAGACGATTAAAGAGCGGGATAGATTGTTTGTGATGACCCCTCAGAAATTTCAAGATTGGTTGAATGTGGATGTACGCGTGCGCAGTGAAGCCGTTTCCATCGACCGGCAAGAGCGGAAAGTGGAGGTAGTCGACCACCGGAGCGGCCGGCACTATGCGGAGCCTTATGATTACCTGGTGCTTTCGCCGGGGGCCGAACCGATTCGCCCTCCTTTGCCGGGTATCGATCACCCCGCTATTTTTACCATGCGCAGCGTGGGCGACACTGACCGTATCCACAGCTTTATTCAGGAGCACCGGCCCGCCGCGGCGGTAGTCGTCGGCGGCGGTTTTATCGGGTTGGAGATGGCGGAGAATTTACAGGCGCGGGGCCTTGCCGTAACCGTGGTGGAGTTGGCTTCACAGCTGCTGCCGCCGCTCGATCCGGAGATGGCAGCCTTGGTGCAGCAGTACCTGCGCGCCCGGGGAGTGGCGCTGCGTTTGGGTGACGGCGTAAAACAGTTTGCCGAAGCGGACCAAGGCGGCCTTATGGTTGAGCTGCAGAGCGGCGCCCGCCTACAGGCCGACCTCGTGCTGCTGTCGATCGGGGTAAACCCGGAGCTAAAACTGGCGCGCGAAGCGGGGCTTGAACTGGGTAAGGGCATCAAGGTCAATGAGCGCCTGCAGACTTCGGATCCCCGCATCTACGCCCTCGGTGACGCGATCGAGGTCATTGACCTGGTTACCGGCAGCCCGACGGTTATTCCCCTGGCCGGGCCGGCCAACAAGCAGGGGCGTATTGCCGCCAACAATATTCTCGGCCGGCCGGAGTCGTACCACGGCACACAGGGAACCGCCGTGCTGAAGCTGTTTGACATGACCGTCGCTTTGACCGGCGCAAACGAGCGAGCGCTGCAGCAGGCCGGGATGGAATACCGCAGTTGTATCATCCATCCGGCCTCCCACGCGGGCTATTACCCGGGGAGTACCCCGCTGGCCTTAAAAGTAATTTTCAGCCCGGACGGCAGAATCCTCGGCGCCCAGGCGGCCGGTTTCGGCGGCGTTGACAAGCGGATCGATGTGATTGCCGCCGCGCTGCGCGGCGGGCACAGTGTATATGATTTGCAGGAGTTGGAACTGGCCTACGCCCCGCCGTATTCCTCGGCCAAGGACCCGGTGAATATGGCCGGTTTTGTGGCCGCCAATATCCTGCAAGGTGATGTGGAAACCGTCGAGAGCGCCGAGTTGGCCGCGGCGGACAGCGCAGCGATTCAAATTTTGGACGTCCGGGAACCCGAAGAGGCCGAGATTGGCGGTATCGCCGGCGCGGTGAACATCCCGCTGGGGCGGCTGCGGGAAAGAATCGATGAGCTGGATCCGGAGCGGGAAGTGATCGCTTACTGCAACGTGGGGCTGCGTTCCTACCTGGCTCTCCGGATCCTGGTGCAGCGCGGTTTTAAACGGGTGCGCAATCTTAACGGCGGCTACCGCATCTTCCAGGCGGTGCAAGAGGAGCAAAAAGAAAAAGAGGAGGCGAGTAAAGCGATGCCGAACCGTACAGCGGAACCGCACGCCGCGGCAGGCGGGCCGCAGGAATCGTTTAAACTGGATCTCTGCGGGCTGCAGTGCCCCGGCCCGATTATGCAGGTTTTTCGCAAAATGAATGAACTGCCGGCCGGGGCGGTGCTGGAGGTATGTGCCACTGATCCGGGGTTTGCAGCCGATATCGGCGCCTGGTGCAGCCGGACGGGGAACGAGCTGTTGAACAAGGGTCACGACGGGAGAGGCTTTACGGCTACCATCCGCAAAAGCGGCGCCACCGGCGCAGCGGAAACGGCCACGCAACCCGTTATTTCAGGTGGAGAAGATAAAACGATCGTCGTTTTTAGCGGCGACCTGGACCGGGCGATCGCCGCGCTGATTATCGCCAACGGCGCCGCCTCGATGGGGCGCAAGGTTACCCTTTTCTTTACCTTCTGGGGTTTGAATATCCTGCGCCGGGGCGAGCGCACGGCGGTGCGCAAACCATTGATCGACCGGATGTTCGGTATGATGATGCCGCGGGGCAGTAAAAAGCTGGGCCTCTCGCGCATGCATATGCTCGGCATAGGCCCGAAGATGATCCGGTGGGTTATGCGCGGCAAGAACGTGGATTCCCTGGAAGCGCTGCTGGAAATGGCTGCCGCTGCCGGCGTGCGGCTGGTAGCCTGCCAGATGTCCATGGACGTAATGGGGTTAACCAGGGAGGAACTGATCGACGGTATTGAAGTGGCCGGCGTGGCAACGTACCTCGATGCCGCCGAGAGCGCCAACGTGAACCTGTTTATCTAAGGGGTGTTGCAGTAAAATGATGCTTCATAAGAAAACGGCCCAACTGTTATACAACCGCTGCCTGGGCTGCCGCCCCTGTGCCGCGATGGGGCAATGCCCGAACGGCTCCCTGCGTGAAGAAGAAGGCCGGCTTTACGTGCATAATACTTGCAACGGCTGCGGAACCTGTACCCGGGCTTGCCCTGCCAGGGCATTAGAGATAAACTAAGAAAAGCAGCTTGAGTTGACAAACCGGTTTTACTGAAGAAAGGAGTGTCAAAAATGTTTAAGGTGACAGCTTCGGCCCAGGAGAAGTTTAAAGAAGTTGTTTCGCGCGAAGCGAAAAAGGATGCGTACATCCGGCTTTTTATCAGCGGGGTGGGGTGAGGCGGGCCTAAGTTCGGCCTGGCTCTGGAAGAGTCGGTTCAAGAAGGCAAAGACCTGGTTGATGAAATCGGCGAGCTGAGATTTGTTTACGAGAAAAGCGTCTCCCAGCATCTGCAGGACAAGGTGATCGATTACCTTTCCGGGGCGCGGGAAGGTTTCATGATCACCAGCGACGGCCCGTCGGCGTGCGGCGACTGCAGCTGCTAGTCGTCTAAGAGACGGATAAACTGTAGGGGCACGGCATGCCGTGCCCCTACAAACAGCGTACCGTGCCTCTATCTTGCTTAGCTGTAATCGTCGGTGAAGATATGCAGGCCGTACTTGGGCAGCCGCTCGACAAAAGGTTTGGGATTAATTGTTTCAGCGGGGAAAGCGCCCCGCCGGGTGATCAACCCGTCGGCGAAGAGGTCGGCGGTGAGGGCGGCCGGGACTCCTGTCTGGAAAGATACGCCGCCCGCGCCCATCTTATCATAAGCATCTTCGTGGGTTTCCATGGAGTACATGAATTTGGCCGTTTTTTTGCCATCCTTCACGCCCCGCACCAGGGTGCCCACGCACAAGTGGCCCTTGAATTTACCGCCTAGTTCCAGCGGGTCCGGCAGCAGGGTGGTGACGACGTCCCGCGGGGCTACCTTCACTCCCTTGACTTCAATTGGGTCCGGTGAATTGAGGCCGATCAGTTGGAGCACCTTGAGCACGTTGACGAAGCCTTCGGGCAGGGCATAACCGAAGTTGCAGTTTTTGATCGGTTTGCCCAAAAAGCGGGGGATGGTGCCCACCTCTTCATGGGAGACGGAATATACTTTCAGTTTTCCGATCGGGCTGGGAAAAACAAAATCTTCCTCCCAGGAGAGAGCTTCTCCCTGAACGAAAGTACCGTTTTCGTAATTTAAGTAAGGCTGTAGGCATTCTTCAATAGCGGTATCCGGAGAAAAGCCGATCGCCAGCTTAAAACCCTCCACCGTGGAGAGGTCGGCATCGCGTACCAGGACATCTTCCACCTCATCCATCTGGTCCGCCAGGTAGCGTGCGAAAACATTGGTGGTCCCGGGGTCGATACCGCTGCACAGGAAAGCGGAGCGGTCAATCTCTTTAAACCTGGCGTCGTATTTTTCAATCTGCTCCAGGATGGTGATCCGGCCCGGCAGGCGGATCGGACCATGTGAAGCCAGATCCAGGTAATGGATCCTGGCCGCTACAGCGGCGTCCATGACATTGTAATTGAACTTGGGCAAGATTGCATTGATCACTAAATCCACTTCTTTGAAGGCTTGTGTCATATTGTGGACGCTGCTTGCATCGACCTTTTTGGCGCTGAATCCGCGGCCCAGCTCTTTGGCCAGGCTTTGGATATGTTTCTCCTTCAAATCGGCAAGCACGACATGCTCGAACTTCCTGGTCTTAGCCATGGTTTTGGCGATTACGCTACCGACACCGCCCAGGCCAAATAATAAAGCTTTCACGTTCAGTCACTCCTTATCGATTAATTATCGCGCGTCTGACCGTGCCAATTTTCTAGATGAAGGGATATCACTCCTCAAAACGGGTTTGTGAGCCGGCCGGCCCAAGTAGAAAGCCGGTCCTTCTGCCGACTTCCTACCTCCAACGGTCAACATCTGTGATTTTTATTAAAAGGCGAGGGTTCAAACCCTCGCCCCGGGTTAATCTCGTGCGGTTAAGCCTGTTTTGACCAGAAAAACTTAGGCTGATTATCCAGGTTTTCGCCTTCGATGCTCAGCATCGGTTTGGCCGGATCCCGTTTTTGGGTCAACAGGGAGACCACGATCAGGGTGAGAATACTAATGGCGGCAGCAGGGACGAGCGCGATAAACACGGCATCGTCCACGGCCCACTGCATGTATACCTCACCCTCCACCAGGACATCCATGTTTGCGGCCATTGTGTGCGGCAACACGAAAAAGTAGATCACGACCCAGGATACCAACCCGGTGAAAAATGAGCTGATTGCTCCGGTGGTATTGGCTTTCTTCCAGAAGTAGCCGAGAGCGTATGCGGCGAAAATCGTGGCCAGTTGAATGCCGCCGGAGAGAACGATCAGTTTATAGACCGTTTCGAAATACAGGGCGATGCACATGGCCAGAATGGTGACGATTGGAATGCAGATGCGGACCACTTTCAGCACCTGTTCACCGGTAGCCTGAGGCTTGATATTGCGGTAGATGTTATGGCCGATCAGGGTGGAGATGATCAGGGCATTGTCCCCGGAGGTACTGACGATGGCGGCGGCCAGGGTGACGATAAAGAGGATACCGGCCCAGGGAGGCAGGAAGCTGTATGCCGCCCAGGGCAGGACATACTCCGCTTGATCGACGGTTGTTTCAAGGCCCCATGTGAATACGGCAATACCGACCATTACCGGGATAAGCCCGATCAGTAAATACAATATGCCGCTGGTAAAGAAACCGGCTACGGCGGTCTTTTCATCTTTCGCGGCCAGGGCGCGCTGCATTAATACCTGGCTGGGCACGTCGCCTAAGGAAAGCGACACCCATGCGGAAATATAGAGCAATATACCCAGAATTCCGGTATACCAGAGATAGCCTTCTTCACCGGCGACCGGGGTCATGGACCAGGTAGGTAGTTCCGCCCAGTTTTCAGCGTTAGAGATAAATTCACTGAAGCCGCCTACCTGGCTCATCACCATGGGAAACATAATCAGCAAGCCGACAATGATTAACACGAAACCGATGGCGTCGACCCTCGAAAGGGCCCATAGCCCGCCCGCCGTGGTTACGATAATGATCGCCAGGGTGGCGATCATTACGGCGTATGTCAGGGAAAAACCGGTGGTCAGGTATACAATGATGCCCAGCGCGACCAACTGGCCGCCCAGCCAGGCCAGGGCAGACAGGATCTGAATGATCGTGTAGAGGAAGCCCATGCGTTTGTTGTAGCGGGCGTTGAAATAGTCGGTCAGAGTAGTATACTTGGCCTTGCGCATCCGGAAAGCGAAAAATACGGCGATCAGGATCATGCAGAGGGAGGGCGCCCAGGGGTCAAAGATAACTCCCTGCATGCCGAACAGGTAACCGTATCCCGCCGCTCCCATCATCGCCCCGGCACAGATCCAGGTGGCGATAATCGACGGCACCATGAATACAAAGTTAAGCTGCCGGCCGGCTACCACCAGATCGTCCGCATCGTGCACCTTGCGGCTGTAAATGAAACCGAGAGCGATGATCACGAGCATATAGATTCCAAGAAAAAGAAGAATCCAGTTCGCGGTAGAGAATATCTTAAGAATGCTATCTTCCATGTTCGCATTACCTCCTTGTCGTTTAAACTTGGTTGTGTTTACTTTCAGCCCCCGGCAACCCGGGGGAATACAACAACAGTGTCACCTCCCTCCAATAAGCGGCTTAAATCCGATTTAAGTCCGTTAACGGTAATAAGGGCTATGGAAGGCACGGGAAGACCCAGCTGCCGCAGCAACTCTTCAAGAGTACACTCTTTAACGGCTGTTTCATACTCAAAAAAACCGGGGGTATTGCCGTATTTTTGCAGCGGCCCTTGCAGCTGCAGCCGGATGATCATCGCCCTTACCGCCTTGCTGTATTGAGTGTTCATTTTGGCACGCCGGCGCCGTCTGCGCGGTGCCGGCGTTGGGAGGAAAATCCCCCCTCACTCTACCCCTCTCCCCCCTTCGGGAGGAGAGGGGATTAATTGATTATAAGCCCAACTTTTTCTTCTTCGCTTCGGTGACTTTGCCTTCGGTATCCCAGCCGCGCAGGCTGTAGTAATCGGTCAGCATCTTATCATACTCTTCCCGCGGCAGCAGTTTGCCCGCGGTGGGGCCGGTACTCAGTTTTTCCGTGTAGATTCGCTCGGGGAGGTAATCGTCTTTGCGACTAAAACCTTCTCTTTCGTTGAACAGGCGGGCCAGGTTGTAGACGCGCTCGCCGATTTGCCTCAGTTCCGCCGCTTCGACCGGTCGTCCCAGTGCCATGGCCAGTATCTCCGCCTGGACTGCGATGCCCACCGCCCAAAAGTCGCAGAAGATGGCCGAGAATTTCACGGCGTTATCGTCCTGCATGCCCTTGACCAGTTCACCTTTACCCTCGCCGGTGAAAGGATCGATATCGCCGAACGCCTCGACTGCGGCAGGCCAGGCCCGCAGGTGGCAGGCGCCGCGGTCGGCGGTGCCGTAAGCCAGGCCCATGGACCAGGAGCCGCGAGGTTCGTAGCCGGGTATCTCCAAGCCTTTCACCTCCATGGCGAATGTTGTACCCCCGTATTTCGCCGCCAGGGCGCGTACACCCAGGGCCAGCTCCGCCCCGATCCCTTCCTTCGCGGCGATTAGGCGGGGCATTAGCAGGTAATTTTGCACATCACCGAAGCGAATGCCAAAATCATGCAAGCCCTTTTCCGTCATCTCCATGGCGAAAGCGACCGTGTTGCCGGCGGAGATGGTATCAAGGCCGTAATCGTCACAGAGGCGGTTAAATTCGATCACCGCCTCCAGGTCGCCGATGCCGCAGTTGGCGCTGCACAGGGCCAGGGTTTCATATTCGGGACCTTCCACTACCGCCTTGCCCTTGCGGACATAATTGCCGCAGGCCAGGGGGCAGGCGAAGCAGGCTTTCTTGGCCTGCAGCACGTTTTTGACCGCCTCGCCATTAATCTGTGCGTGCTGCTCGAAGGTGCCTTCCTGGAAGTTGCGGGTGGGCAGGATACCGGTGGACTGGCACAAATCAACGATCATGGGGGTGCCGTCGGTATAAGCCCACATGTTGTCGTCGCTCATGGTATCCTCACGGCGCAGTTTGTTCAGCGCCGCCATCATTTTGCGGATATCCGGTGATTCGATCCCGCCGCTGCCTTTGACTGTTATCGCT
>JBFMGD010000048.1:0-19266 GCA_040751775.1 Bacillota bacterium
GCGCTCCGCCAACTCCCGCCATACCCTGGGCTGCTTGCGGTAGAAAAGATTGCCGAAGCCCATCACATCCGTGCCCAGTTGCTGGGAACGCTTGATCATATCGGTGATCCGGTTGCGGATCGCTTCGGCGGTGCGCCGCTCCAGGGAGATGATAAAGGCGTTGTCGGTGCTCAAATTGCCGTCGCAGGTGTAATTCTGAATGCGGCTGTTGGCTTCAACCTTGAGGATCACCCGCGGGTTGCCTTGCTCGTCCACCACGGGCCGCCTCACTGCCCCGACGTTGAATACTTCAACGCTGAAGTAATCGCCCGGGCTGTCCGGGCATTCCATGACGAAGTTAAAGCGCTGGCCCCGGCCCATGGCCAGGAGCCAGCCTTCGGTCTGGTTTTGGGTGGCCCAGCCGACCAACCGGTCACCCTTGAACAGGGCGCCTCCTCCCACCAGGGCCGGGGGGCGCCGGTTTTGGCTGCCGCCTCCTTCGGCACCGCCGCTTCCGGCCCCGCCCTGCTGCACTTGATCATCCTCCGCCTGCACCTCGATTTTTCCCAGGAAAACCTCCTGTCCTGGCGCTTCGAAAGCGCTGTATACCTCGTTCAGGAACTTGTTGTGGAAGACGGATGTGTTAAACTGAATCGTGATCATCTGGCGATCCAGCCCGATGGCGCCCGAATCCTCAAGGGGGAACTCGGCTTCCATCAGCTTGCGGATATCCCCCTGGACCACGGCGGGTAGGGCGATTACCCTGGTCTGCCGCTCCCTTTCTATCACGTCCATGATCTCACTGATCCCTCGGCGCGCCGCATTTTCCGAAAAGAGGATTACCCGGTTGTGGGCCCAAAAGAGCTCCCGGCTGGAGCCCACCCCCAGGTTGCGCATGGCTTCGAAGGGGGTATGCCCGTGGGCGGAGAGAACCCAGAAAGAGGGCTTTCCGCTCCCGCCGCCTTCCGTCTGCAGCGCCTGCGGGCTGGCCAGCTGGGCGATAACCAGGTACATCTCCTTCTCCGTGTCGTAGTCGAAAGCCGCGGCCAGGACAATCCCCAGGAGCTCCGGGTCCCGCCGGTTCCAGCAGCCGGCGCCAGCAAGCAGCAGAAAAACAAGCAGGGATACCAGCAGAGTCTTCTTAACCAGCGCCATGCAGCCTCCCCAGGAGCGCCCGGATCAGGTACGCCCCCCAGAGCACCCCCATCGGTAGCAGGATAAAGCCCACGGCGGCCAGGGGGAAGATAAGCCCGGGCTGGAAGAGGGTGCTCACCTGAAAGAGATCATCGTGGGCGTGGACGGCCATCGCCACCCAGACGGCGGCCATGGGCCCGATCAAGGGGCGGTAGGTTTTGAGCCCCATCACCTGGGCCAGCCCCCGGGCGCCGCTGAAGAGGAAGGCGGCCACGGCGATGAAGACGCCGAACCCCCAGGCGAAAACGATTAGCACCTCCATCCGTTCGATAAATTCGCTCAGCTGGACGGCCCGGATCATGGATAGAAAAGGGAAGACGGATCGGGCGGCCCGTTGCGGTCCCAGGGTGATTACAACCAGCAGAGCGGACATTGCCAGCACGGCGGAGGAGGCGCCTAAGGCGCCCAGGGCGGTGCGCAGCACCCGTTTCGGCTCGATCGTGGAGGGGGTGATCATGGTCAGGACCATATACTGGGAGATCACGGCGATCGGGGTGATCGCGCCGCGCAGCACCGGGCCGGCGCCGCGGGCCAGGACCGGCTCGATGTTGCGGATTAGGATCGGCACCTGTGGCAGGGGCGCCACCAAGCTGATTATAATTGCCAGTAGAAAAAGGGGAAAGAAGAGATCCGCCGATCGCCCGATCACCTCGATACCGGCGTATGCCGCCAGCGCCGAGATAAAAACCATCGCCCCGATGATGAAGGCCAGGGGGGTTTCGGTAAGGAATACTGTGACCAGGGCCTCGCCGTAAACGCGGATATCCGTAGCTGCCATGTAGAGAAAGGCGAAGAGCGGCACCAGGCTTAAGAGCTTGCCTGGCCACTTGCCGAGCAGTTTCTGGCTGTACTCGACCAGCGTTTCCGCGGGGAAACGGACGGCCAGCCCCCCGATCACCGCGACCAGGAGCGCGGCGCCGAAAAAAGCCGCCACGGCTGAAGCCCAGCCGTCCTGCAGGGTGTCGGCGGTGGTGAGCACCGGCATCAAGGCGATCAAGATGGTGGTGCGCATCATGAACAGGATAAAAAAGAACTGGCGGTTGGCGATCTTTTCGGTGGAATCTACTCTTTCTCACCGTCCGTTCTTTCACCCGGGTCCCGCCCGGGCAGCGGGAGCTGATCCGGCGCTGCGCGTTGCGGTTCCTGTCCGCCAATTAGCTTGGGCCGGCGCCGCATGCGCCACCAAAAAGCGCGGGTTAAGGCATCCTTCATGTCGCCCCAGATGAAAGGCGCCAGGGGAGACATGTACGGTATGCCGAAGGAACGGAGGCTGCAAAGGTGGATCACGGTGGCGAAAAGGACAAGCTGTACCCCGAAGAGGCCGAATACGGCGCCGGCGACGGTAAAGAGGAAGCGGAGTATGCGCAGCGCGATCGCCAGGCTGAAAACCGGGGTGGCGAAACTGGCGATGGCGGTCAAAGCGATCACGATCACCACCGCCGGGGAGACCAGGCCGGCGCGGATGGCGGCGTCGCCCAGGATCAGGGCGCCGACAATGCTGATCGCCGGGCCGATCGCCGCCGGCAGGCGGATCCCCGCCTCGCGCAGCACTTCAAAGAGGATCTCCATCAGCAGCACCTCGAAAATGACCGGAAACGGCACCCCTTCCCGCGCGGCGGTGACGCGCAGCAGCAGGGCGGTGGGCAGCAGCTCCTGGTGAAAGTTGATCACCGCCACGTAGATGCCGGGCAGCAGCAGGGAGATCAGGATGGCCCCGAAGCGCAGCAGCCGGATAAAGCTGCCGGCAGGGGACTTTTCGTAGTAGTCGTCGGGGGCCTGGAGCAGCGTGGTTATCTCCGAGGGGACCACTAGTGCATGGGGGCTGCCGTCTGTAAAGATGGCCACCCTCCCCTCCAGGAGGGACGAAGCGACGATATCAGGCCTCTCGGTGCGCTGGGCCAGCGGAAAGAGAGTCCAGGGGGTGTCGCTAATGAACTCCTCCAGGTAGCCGCTTTCCAGGACGCCGTCGATCTTGATCCGGCCCAGCCGGTCCTTCACTTCCCGCAACATCTTCTCCGCGGCCAGGCCCTTGATATAGGCGAAAGCTACCTCGGTTTGGGTCAGCTCGCCGATGACCAGGCTTTCGATCCAGAGATGGGGAATGCGGATGCGCCGGCGGATCAGCGAGGTGTTGGCGCGCAGGCTCTCGATAAAACCTTCCCGGGGCCCGCGGAGAGCCATTTCTGAGCCCGGTTCGGTGATCGCCCGGGTCAGGAAGCCCTTGGCGTTGCAGAGCAGCGCCTGGGCGGCGCCGTCGAAGAGGAGCGCTATGTTTCCGATGCTGAGGGCGGAAAACAGATCGGCGATGTTGTCCGCCTCCCGCACCTCCGCAATGGTGAGAAGCCGCTCCAGCGCTGCGGATTTGATCTCACCGCGTTTGCCGGGTTCATCGATCATGCGGCTTTCCACCATCAGGTTGCGCAGGATCTCTTCCACCGTCCTGCTGTCCACCAGTCCGTCCAGACGCACCAGCGCGGCGGGCGACTTTCCCGCGGCCGTGAAGCGGCGCACTGAAACGTCGAAGCTGGGGCCGGCGTAGCGCGTCAGCATTTGCAGATTTTTATCCAAATCTGCGAACAGCTTTACCTGCCTGACCTGGACCTCCCGCATACTGATATCCGGGTTTTTCCGCCAGTCATCGAGCACCCTTTTTTTTCTGCGCTGGAGGAACTTCTGCAGCAGCTTAAACAAAAAAACCACCTCTGGCAACGGTAGCGATATTATTGCAGCATCTTCATGTATTGTCTATCTATCTCAATAAAATATACGAGGGAACCCCTCCCGTGTCATAATTCGGGGTATTCAAAGTAAGTGCACAAGTGATAAACTAAACTAAGCGCATCCATAACAAACTGCAGAAAGGATGTTCTCTATGGTCAAACTTTACTCCTTGAGCACGTGACCCTGGTGTAGAAAGGTCAAGCAGTTGTTTGACGAAAGGCAAATCGCTTACGAGGTCGTCGAGGTGGATCTTGCCGCCGGTGACTTGCAGAAGCAGGCTCTGGCCGAGGTGGAGCAGCTTACCGGTAAACGTTCTTTCCCGGTCACGGTGATTGATCAAACGGTAATCCAGGGTTATAAAGAGGAAGAGCTAGAAAGGGCGCTCAAAGGTGAAGCATAAGATCTTTTGTGCAGTGTGCCGGCTCTCTTTTCTCCACTGGGGAGAGGCGGCGGCCGGCGCGGTCGTGGTGTGCGCTGTTTGCGGCGCCAAGCTGGAAATTATCGCCTTGGAGCCGGAAATAAAGGCGCGCCGTTACCCCCAGGAACCGGAAACGGCAATCAGGGAACGGGTGGACGCTTTTGCCTGCTTAAGAGGGTATGGTTTTAATGAAGTTAAAGAATCGCTGATCGAAGGGCTGGTTGAAAAATTCAGCAAATTCGGCGACTTTTACTGCCCCTGCCGCTTCGAGCATGATCCTGACAATGTCTGCCCCTGCCTGGAAACGCGGCAGAACCGGGTCCGCAAAGAGGGCAGCTGTTACTGAGGTCTATTTCACCTGAAGGAGTAAGTTTACTCCGTTCAAGATGCAAGATACAAGAAACCGGAGCCAAGAAAATCAGGAAATATAAAAAGCTTAAATAAGGAGGAGATGCGGCATGAAGTTAGATTTTGTGCGGGGACATATGGGCGGCAATATTATTATCCTGCTGCACGGCGGACAGTTTACGCCCGGGAGGGAACTGGAACAGGCGGTAAAAATCCTGGGGTCGAACTACCTGGCCGGTCACGAAGCCGGCTTGCTTTATCCGCCCACAAACGGTGCAAACCTGGCCGTTAAAATCGCCGAGCCCACTTCAAACTGTTATATCAGCGCCTGCGGCGGCCTGACCCAGGTCCTGGGTAAAGCGCTGCTTGAAACCTCGCTAGGCCGTGATTACGGCATACCGTTGCAAGAACCGCTTACGGAGATTTTATTGGAAACCGGCGCGGGGCTGGTTAAAATCGCGGTGGATACGGCGGCGGGCCGGGCGCTAAGGGTTGTGACCAACTTACAGGCGTTTGCCGGGGAGAGCTATGCCAAGGGTGTCGGCGCCATGGAACTGCAGGGGATTCCGGTTGTGCGGGCCGGCAAATTTTTGGCTGTAAACGGTGACCTGGTGAAACAGAAATATCCGCGCGCCGATTTCCGCGGTTGGGACGCTGAAACCAGGTCGCTGCTGGCAGGCTTGCAGGAAGAGTTTATGCGGCGGACCGGGGAGTCCGAGTACAATTATGTGCTTTACGATTGGCGCCCGGAGTTTTCAGGCGACCTGCGGGTGGTCTACCCGCACTGCATTCCTCAGGATTTCTTTGAACCTTCCTGCGGCACGGGTAGTGTCGCCGCCGGCATCGCCCTGCTGGCATCCGGAGAGCTGTGCCGGCAAAAAGAGTTCACACGCGGTTCAATTTCATTGAAATTGGAAGCGGGCGGCGGGATCGAACTGGGAGGCCCCGACATCACCGAACTCAAAATGACGGTTGAAGACGGTAAACTAATCGATGTATCCTTCTCGCACAGCCTAGTCGAGATCACCGCCGTAGGAGAGGTATGGCTGGAGCAGTGATTGAACCTGAGCATTTAATTTCATACAGACGGTTGGTATGGCCCGGCTAATTCAGCCGGGTCTTTCGTTTATGGTCACGAGTTTTCATTAACCGTTATCACACCGGCGCATATAATGGAATGAGCGAGGTAGGTAAAACCCTAATGCTATCAAATTATGCTTGCCTCCCATGTTCAATCACAGGATAGAAAGGAGGTTATGTCTAATGCTAAAACAACCGCGGTATTCTAGATCCGGAGGCGGCACCAAGTGTTCAGGCACATCTACCTATAAAGCGCAAGCGATGTCACTGTCGCGCGTGCCGGCAAGCTGCCCGCCCGGGTTCCAGGGCCGCTATACCGTGCAGCCCGGTGATACCATGTTTACTATTGCGCAGCGGTTCGGCGTAAGCCTGGATGCGTTGATTGCCGCCAACCCGCAAATTTCCAATCCGAACCTGATTTTCCCTGGAGATGTGCTCTGCGTACCCGGCGCGCCTTTACCGGATTGCCGCGTGCCGGCGAGCTGCCCGCCCGGCTTCCAGGGCCGCTATACCGTGCAGCCCGGTGATACCATGTTTACTATTGCGCAGCGGTTCGGTGTCTCACTGCAGGCTTTGATTAATGCCAATCCGCAGATAACTAATCCGAACTTGATCTTCCCCTGCGACGTGCTCTGCGTACCGGGAGCGGCGCCGCCCTGCCGCGTACCGGCGACTTGCCCGCCCGGGTTCCAGGGCCGCTATACCGTACAGCCCGGTGATACCATGTTTATCATTGCGCAGCGGTTCGGCGTTTCATTGCAGGCTTTGATCAATGCCAACCCGCAGATAACTAATCCGAACCTGATTTTCCCGTGTGATGTGCTTTGCGTGCCCGGTCCACCTGTTGGAGGCCGCGTTCCCGTGTCTTGCCCGACGGGCTTTACCGGGCGCTACACGGTTCGGCCCGGTGATACCATGTTCAGCATCGCGCAGATGTTCGGTGTTTCGCTGCAGGCGTTGATTGCCGCCAATCCGCATATCACCAATCCGGATCAGATTTTCCCGTGCGACGTGCTCTGCGTGCCCTGCCCAACCACAGGCCGGGTGCCGACCACCTGTCCGACGGGCTTCCAGGGACAGTATACGGTTCAGGCCGGCGACAGCATGTTCAGCATCGCGCAGATGTTCGGTGTTTCGCTGCAGGCGCTGATTGCCGCCAATCCGCAGATCACTAATCCGGGTCAGATCTTCCCCTGTGACGTGCTTTGTGTACCCTGTCCGCCATTTGCAGAGCCGCTGCCGCCGCCAAAACTGGTCCTTCCCTGCTGCGTGGTGCTGCAGCCAACATTCCAACCCATGCCCGGCAGCGCACCCGGCGGGGTTGCCCTGGTGCAATCCCTGCCTACCAAATGGTTCCGGGTCTGTATTCTTGCCGTAGACCTGCCCTGGGACACACAAGATGAAAGCGATGCCGATGCCGAGTGGCACAAGAAGTTCGAAGGTGTGGTCATAATCCCCGGCAAAAAGGAGATCACCTTCCCGTTGTTCCGCTGCCAGAAAGATCCGGCTGTCTGGTCGGGCTGCGTGGAGTTCGATTCCAAAACCACTTTGGACACCAAGGTCGCGGTACGGCAGATCAAGAAGAAAGGCCATGACGACATCCTGCTTCAGGCAGTTTTGAAGCGTTGCGGCTGCGCGCCGCTCTAAACAACAGGTACTCTGTTCAAATCAGCTTCTACGAGGATCTTCTACCCGGGAGATCCTCTCTTTCATGTTTAGTTGTTGTTCAGCTTTTGTTCAGAGCGAAAAGAGATAATAAAAATATACTTTTCCAATCAGACTTTTTGTTTGTTCAGGTGTAATTATTATAAGAGCGGTGCAGTGGGAGGTTTCCATGGATAGTAAATTCCTGAGGGACTTGATGGACAGATACGGCAACAAGGTTTACCGCCTGGCCTTGCGATCCACCGGCAGCCGGCATCTGGCGGAAGATATTACCCAGGAAACTTTTCTGCGCGCCTGTGCCCACCTGGATCGTTACGATCATCA
Source organism: Bacillota bacterium (assembly GCA_040751775.1). Lineage (GTDB taxonomy): Bacteria > Bacillota > Dethiobacteria > DTU022 > DTU022 > JBFMGD01. The sequence goes on from JBFMGD010000048.1 coordinate 7,730, forward strand.
CCGGCCACCCGGCCCCTGGCTGTTCAGGATCGCGCTTAACCTTTGCCGCAACCAGGCCCGTAAAGCATGGGAAATTCCCTTGGATTGGGCCGCTGGTGAGCCGGCAGCGTACGAGGCGGGGCCGGAACAGCTTTACCTGGAGAAAGAACGGAACCAGGAACTTTTGCGAGCGCTGTATCGCTTGCCTGAGATGTACCGTGAAGTATTATTGCTGAAACACGTGAGCGAACTATCCTACGCGGAGATTGGCGCGGCGCTGGATCTGGAGCTCAGCCTGGTAAAAAACAGGCTTTACCGGGGCCGCCTGGCGCTGCGGGCCGCACTGACGGCTGGGAGGGAAGACTAAATGATAAAGGATTGCCCAGAGGTTATTACCTGGCAGGCTGTGGTGGACGGAGAGGAAGATAATCCCTGGTATTGGGGGCACCTGGATTCTTGTCCGGCCTGTCGCGCCGTTTACCGGGAAATTGAGGCGGCGGCGGGATTGGCAAGCGGCCTGCTTACTGAAGCGGTACTGCCGCCGGCCGCGGCCCGCCGGATTTTAAACCGCGTAAAACCCTTTCCCGCCGGCCTAATAGTGGCACTGTTGTTCAGCTTGCTGGGCGGTTCCGTAGCCCTGTTGGAACCGGGCGGCTTAAGCTGGTGGTTTTCGGTCGGCGTCGTCCGGCAGTGGGGCTTAATCCTGGATGCGGCAATTGGGCTGCTTTTCCTGGTCAAAAACCTGGATCCGCTGGTCATACTGGCGACCGCGCTGCTGTTGGTTGGATTGGAAGTAGCGATCCTATATAAAATAAAATTAGTGGAGGGATAATAGGTGATGAAAAAAAGAGCGAAGTTCGTGGTATTAGGCCTGATGCTGGTGCTGTTACTGGCTGTGGTTGGATCAGTCACGGTTACCGCAGCCCGGGAAAATGTCGTTGAAGGCGATATCAACAAAGCGGCCGGCAGCCTGGAGATCGGCCGGGGCACGACCGTTAACGGCAACGTGACGGTGAACATGGGAGAGATCGTCATCAGCGGGGTGGTTAACGGGAATGTTACCGGCAATATGGGTCAGGTTACGATTCACGGTGATGTTAACGGCAGCGTCGAGGCCATCATGGGCCAAGTTGTGATTACCGGCAACGTTTCGGGGGATGTCAAGGCGCGCATGGGAGAAGTAATCGTTGACGGCGCGGTAGCCGGAAACCTGGAAGCCGATCTGGGTAACGTGATTATCCGGGGTACCGTCGGCGGTGACGTTAATTCCGGCCTGGGTCAACTGCGCATCCCCGGTGAAGTGCTGGGCGGTGTGACCAGCCTGGGCAAAAACGTGATTATTACCGGCTCCGTGGACGGCGATGTCACGCTGACCCGCGGCATGGTGGAGCTCGGTCCGCAAGCGGTGGTAGGAGGTAGAATATACGTTGAAGAAGGTTTGGTCAAGGTGCTCGAAGGTTCAACGGCGGGTTCGATCGTTGTTGTAACGGAGCTTACCGAGGCCGAGGTGGACCAGCTGTTCAGGAGTGGCGCCAGGAGCGGTGAAGGGTACAGTTTTCACGGGGTCGATGACATTGTCGATACGATTATCGGCAGCGTAGAGGGGGGTTTTCGCGGTATCCGCACACCCTTGCCTCTGTTTAACCGAGGAAACTGGTATTTTCACCGGTTTACACCATTTCTCGGTTGGTACGGCAACCTGGCCAAAGGAGTTTTCAATATGATTGTGCTTTTTGCCATGGCCGCCCTGACTTTTACACTCTTTCCCGGGCATGTCCGGGCCGCCGGCGACGCGGTTACCATTAAAACCGGTCCGGTGTTCGGCTGGGGTATCCTGGCCGTGGTTTTAGCGGTGCCGCTGATGATCTTCCTGGCGATCACCATTATCGGGATCCCGCTGATTCTTGTGGAGATTCTGCTCCTGGCTCTGGCGGGTATCCTCGGTTATACCGCGATTACACAGATCGTTGGCGCCAGGGTTGTCGGCACCGCCGGTTCCAAGACGGTCAGCCCCCTCGGCGCGATCGCCCTGGGTGCGCTGATCCTGGGTGTACTCAGTATGGTCCCGGTTTTGGGCGGCCTGCTTTCCCTGGTTCTTTTTGTAATGGCGCTCGGGGCGGCCTTAACCACCCGCTTCGGCACCGTTCAGCCGCGGCCGAACCTTGGCCCCGTTGAGCCTGCAGAAACACAGCTCGAGATGCCGCAATTCGAGGAAGCGCAGCCGGAAAGTGAACCGGACAAAACAGACGCGACCGGAGAAATAGAACCAATCACAGATGAAGAGTAAAAAAAGAAGAAGGTAAGAGCATAACAGGGGCACGGCATGCCGTGCCCGCAGGACTGCTGAAATTTTCGGGACAGCTACAAACTTGCAGCCTAAACGGCAGCAATGATGTAATATTTATACAAAACCGCGGCTAACCAGTTGCCGTAGCAGTACATTTCTTTAATGGCACGGCGGCCCGCTGAAAACGGAAAAAGTTGCCAAATTGGCTGCTCTACTTTCCGGGTAGTGTTCATGCCAGCAGGCGTAGTACCGTGCTCTTTATTTCTGCCGGGTTTACAATCAGCGAGTGCAGCACCGGTTTTTGCTCCAACCCGTTCAGAGAGGCCGGTATGGCTGAGCCTGTTGTCTGTGATAAAAGCTCAAGCAGTTCGTATTCAGTCTTGCCGGCCGTGCGGCGCGGTTCCAAAACGGCGCGCGCCGTGCTGGCGTTGAATTTAAATGGACTGGCCGTGGAGATGATCACTGTATTGGACGGATCGGCCGTTTCTGCGCGGTACTGATCGTAGACCGCTCTTCCAACAGCGGTATGCGGGTCGATCAGGTAACCGTGTTCCCAGAAAGTGCGCGCAATCGCACCGAGCGTTTCCGCGTCGCCGGCAAAACCGGGCCAAAAAAGGGTGCCCAGGTCCTGCAGGGTGCCCGGATCCACCTGGTAGCCGCCGCTTTCCCGCAGCTGCCGCATCCAGCGGCTCACACGGCCGGGCTCTCGCCCGGCCAGTTCGAACAGGAGCCTCTCCAGGTTGCTGGAAACGAGAATATCCATGGATGGCGATAGTGTTTGGTAAAAGGGCCGGTTGCGATTATAAAATCCGCCGCGCAAGAAGTCCGTCAGGACGTTGTTCCGGTTGGAGGCGCAGATCAGCCGGTGAATGGGCAAACCCATCCGGCAGGCGTAATAACCGGCCAGGATGTTGCCGAAATTACCGGAGGGCACGACAAAGTTAATCTTCTCTCCGGGGCCGGCGGCGCCTTCCCTCAGGAGCTCCAGGTAAGCGGCGTAATAATAGACGATTTGCGGGATCAGTCTCCCCCAGTTAATGGAGTTGGCCGAAGTAAACCTATAACCCCGGCCGGCCAGTTCACCGGCCAGGGAGCGGTCAGTAAACAGCGCTTTAACCCCTGCCTGGGCATCGTCAAAATTACCGCGCAGCGCCACGACATGCACGTTGTTCCCTTCCTGGGTGACCATCTGTTGTGCCTGGATTGGGCTGACCCCTTCCGCCGGGTAAAAAACGATCACTTGTGTACCGGGAACATCCCGGAATCCTTCCAGGGCCGCTTTACCGGTGTCTCCCGAGGTCGCGGTCAGGATCACCAGAGCGGCTGTTTCGCCTGTTTTTCGCGCCGCTTCGCGTAAAAGGTGGGGCAGTATCTGCAGGGCCATATCTTTAAAGGCGCAGGTGGGGCCGTGCCACAACTCCAAAACGGAGAGTTGATCGTTCAAGCGGTGCAGCGGCGCGACCGCTTCATGATCAAAGCGCCCGGTCGAGTATGCCGCCCGCGCGGCGGCGGTGATTGCGGTGTCGCTGAAATCAGGCAGGTAGAGTTTCAGCACAGCGGCGGCCTTATCCCAATAGGGTGCCGCAGTAAGCTGCGCCGGGTCGAGGCGGGGCAGCTCAGTGGGCACGAACAGGCCGCCGTCCGGGGCTGGCCCCTGTTTAATCGCTTCCGCCGGTGAAACCGGATCTGTGCCGCCGCGGGTACTGATGTAGCGCATCGTAACCTCCATGTAACTCAGGCATCAGTTAGAATGAATCGGAATTAGGTCAATATACATTCAAGATCTCCACTCAGAAATCCTTTTTCCGCAGAGCCAAGCGGGCTATCCTTCAAAAAAGCGCAGCCCGCCCGGCTTAACTTTAACCACTATACCAATATAACGCCTTATTTAGAAGATGGTTTTGTTGATATTAGATACCAGAAGCGTTGAGTTTTCAATATAAGTGCGGTAATATGAAAGTATCACGGCCTGGAATCAGCGGTCCGGAGGTGTTATCTTATTGAAGTACATCATCATTGTCGGAGACGGTATGGCCGATTATCCCGTCAAAGAACTGGGCGGCAAAACGCCGCTACAGCGAGCGCGGAAGCCGGCCGTGGACAGCCTGGCCCGGAAAGGTGAGATGGGCATGGTCCGGACGGTTCCCGTGGGAATGGCGCCGGGCAGCGATACCGCCAACCTCTCCGTAATCGGGTATGACCCACAAAAATATTATACCGGCCGCTCCCCTTTTGAAGCGGCCGGCATGGGTGTACGGCTGCAACCGGGCGATGTTTCTTTTCGCTGCAACCTGGTTACCCTTTCTTCCGAAGCCGCATACGCCGGCCGGACCATGCTCGATTACTGCGCCGGTGAAATACCGACCGCGGAAGGCGGGGAGTTGATCGAGGCGCTCCGCGCCCGCCTGAAAACAGCCGGTATAAATTTTTATGCCGGGATCAGCTACCGCCATCTCATGGTCTGGACGGGCGGTCCGAAGCCGGCGGAGTGCCGGTTGACCCCACCCCACGACATTAGCGGTCGTAAAATTGAACCATATCTGCCTGCCGGCGGCGGGGCGGCGCTACTCCGCGACCTGATGGAACAAAGCGCCGCGGTATTGCCCCGGCACCCGGTCAACCGGCGGCGGCTGGCCGGGGGATTGAAGCCGGCCAATTCAATCTGGCTCTGGGGAGAGGGCACGGCGCCCCGGTTGCCCCTTTTCCGAGAAAAATACGGCCTGCAAGGCTCCGTGATCTCCGCGGTTGATCTGCTCAAAGGTATCGCGCTCTACGCCGGCCTAAAACCGATCGAGGTGGCCGGCGCCACCGGCGATATCCATACCGATTACGGCGCCAAGACCCGTGCGGCCCTGCATGCGCTGCGGGAAGGCGATGATTTTGTTTACCTCCATATCGAAGCACCCGATGAGTGCGCGCACCGTTTTGAAATTGAGAACAAGGTGCGGGCGATTGAGCTGATCGATGAAAAGGTGGTTGCACCGCTTCTGGCCGGCCTGGAGCAAACCTCCGAACCGTTCAGCATTTTATTTTTGCCGGATCACGCCACACCGCTGGCCCTGCGCACACACACCGCTGATCCCGTACCTTTTTTAATTTACCGGAACCGCGACGTTAAAACTCACCCGCCGCGGCCATATGACGAAGAGACTGCCGCGGCGGCGGGCTTATACATTGACGAAGGCTGCAAGCTGATGGATTATTTTTTGGATTATTGATAATCAGGGGAGAGAAGAAAAATGGGACACTTGATCGACGGCAGGGAGGAAGCCTACCGCGCCCTGGCGGAGCGTTTGAGCCGTTTCCCAATCGGAGCGGTCGTAAACGAGACATTTATGGAGATCTTAAAGCGGCTTTACACGGCAACTGAAGCATCGTTGGGGAGCAAGCTGCCGCTGAAGCCGCTTTCGTTTGAAAAATGCGGCCATTTGACCGGTATGGGCGAGTGTGAACTGAAAGCGATCCTGGAAGGCATGGCGGCCAAGGGGCTGGTGGTGGACATTCCCCGCAAGGATTCGGCCTATTATATTCTCTCGCCGATGGTGGTCGGCTTTTTCGAGTACACCTTCATGCGGGCCGGCGAGCTGGCAAACAAAGATCTGGCGGCTCTTTTCGAGCAGTATTTCAAGGATGAGGGCGTGGCCGAGGAAGTTTTCGGCGCTTCGACCAAACTTTTCAAAGCGCTGGCCCATGAAAAGTATATCCCCGCCCTGGTTCATACCGAAGTGCTCAGTTATGAAAAGGCTTCCGAGATAATCCGGCAGTCGGGAGGCGGCTCCCTGGCCATGTGCGCCTGCCGCCATAAAGCTACCCATCTCGGCAAAGCGTGCGCGGCGCCCGTTGAAGATATCTGCACCTCGCTCGGCCGGCCGGCACAATGGCTGGTGCGCCGCGGTTTCGCCCGGGAAGCCTCTGTGGACGACCTGCTGCGCAACCTGGAACGCAGTTACAGGCTTGGCTTGGTGCTGCTGGCCGACAACGTAATTGATGAACCGGCCTATATCTGCCACTGCTGCGGCTGCTGCTGCGGTGTGCTGCGGGCCATTACCGAGAAGAAAATCATGTCGGTCCACCCGAGCAACTTTATCCCCGTGGTGGATCCTTCCCTCTGCCTGAGTTGCGGCGCCTGTTTAGAGAGCTGCCGGATCAACGCCATTTCGCAAAACGAGCCCGCAGAGCCGGCGGTAATCGACGCGGCCACATGTATCGGCTGCGCGGTCTGCGCCAATAGCTGCCCGAGCGGCGCCCTGAGCATGACCCAAAGATCCGCCCTGCACACGCCGCCGCAAAACAAAATGGCACAGTATATCAGTGTGGCGCTGGAGCGAAACCGCCTGGAATAGGCTGGAGAGAGTACGTTAAATAGCTAACCGGCTCGAAATAAGGCGGTTGATGTATATATAATTCAGTATACGGGATTATATGGCGAAAATGGTTGATAGCCAAAATATTCTCTGCTATACTGAAATTGTGCTGCAATTTGTCCCGCTCACCCCGGCGGCAGTTGCGCTAAAATGGTGATTGCCACTTCTCATACATTATAACTATCTGTTCCGGTTTGAAAAGAGGACTGAATGCGGTTTCCACGGAAAGGGTGATGCCGGTGTCGCCGGACCATGATATTGACCTCTACAACAGCCTGGCCGCCCAGGTCTGGGAGCGCATGGTCAACCTGGTGGGAGTACATACGGTGACGCTTTTAGTACAGCGCGCTCTCTGGCTGACCCGGCAAAAGTATATAGAAGCGGAATTGATTGTTTTTAGCGAAAGCGGTATTTCTTTTGAGGAGCTGCGGATCATCGACCGCGGCCAGGTGAGAGCGCTGATGGAGGAATTTATCAGTTCATTGATCGGCATCCTCACCGGCCTGATCGGTAAGGAGATTACGGAAAAATTGGCCCGGGAAATCGACACAATACTAGAGTCGACCGGAGGTGCGCCTTGGAGAGAATAGTGACCGCGATCACCGGCCTGGACAGCGTCTTAAACGGCGGTTTTCCCGAATACGCGTCGATTCTGATCACCGGCGCGCCGGGTACCGGCAAGACCATCCTCACCCAAAACCTCTTGTTCAACGTGAGCCGCTCCGGCGCAAAAGTACTCTACATCAGCACGCTTTCCGAGCCCCAGATCAAGGTGATTCGCTACCAGCAGCAGTTTTCTTTTTTTGATCCCGGTGCGTTTATGAATACGGTGATCTACCAGGATATCGGTTCGATCATTCGCTCCAAGGGTCCCCGGGACGGGCTGCAGAAGATCGAAGAGCTGATCCGGCAACACCAGCCCGCAATAGTAGCGATCGACAGTTTGAAAGCCTTTGGCGATATCCTGCCCACGCATCAACATTTCCGGGAGTTTATTTCCGATTTAAGCCTGACCATTTCTATTTGGGGCTGTACTGTGCTCATGGTGGCGGAGCACCTGGAAGAAGAGGTCATGAGCAGGCCCGAGGCTGCAATTGTGGACGGAATCATCTATCTATACGGCACCGAAGAGCGGAAGCAGCAAAAACGGTTTTTACGGGTATTAAAAATGCGGGGGACCTATTTTACCCCGGGCGAGCACGCCCTGCTCATCTCCGACCGGGGGATCGAAATCTTCCCGCGCCTGAACCCGGTGGTAAACAAGCAAGCCTACGCGGCGCGCGGCAAGCGGCAGCGCACGGGGATCCCCGGCCTGGACCGGATGATGGCCGGAGGCATACCCGAGGGAACGACGACGCTGGTCAGCGGTGCGACCGGCACGGGGAAGACGCTGCTGGCCTTGAACTGGCTGGTGCAGGGCTGCCGGGAAGGCCAGGCCGGTTTCCTGGTTACCTTTGACGAGAGCGCGGCGCAGTTACTTGAGACGGCCCGAGATTTCGGCTGGGAAATCGAACCGTTTATCGAGTGGGGTTTGCTGCAAATCTATAGCGTATCACCTACTGAGCTGGATGCGGAACAGTTGGTATACACGATCCGGGAGAAAATGGGGGAACGTGTAAAAAGGGTGGTCATCGACAGTATTTCCACTTTTGAACTGGGGATGGACGATAAGATCAAGTATGCCTATAATATCTGGGGGATGGCGGATTTCTTTAAGTCCGCGGGCATCTCCCTGATGCTGACCAGTGAAAGCCAGGACCTGTTCGCCTACCCCCAGATCTCCAATTATGGCCTCTTTCATTTTGCCGATAATATCATCATCTTCCGCCATCTGCTGGAAGAACATCGATTGCGCCGGGTAATCGGTGTTTTAAAAATGCGGGGCAGTGATCATGCAAAGGAGATGAAAGAGTTTTTGGTCGGGGAAACGGGTCCGGCGGTCGCCGACCTGCGAACTAACGGCTTGCCGCCGGAAGCCGCTTCCGTCAGCGTCCGGCCGGAATTCTGAAACGGTAACGGTTTGCCGGCGGCTGTTGCGTGCGGTTTAAGCCAGAGGCCATCGCCGGTAAAACTGAAAAATGGATACTTTAGCCGCCGCCGGTTTTTTAGCGAAACTGCCGGCGTTCGCTATTTAATGTGCATGCCCTCTCCCTGCGGGAGCGGTCTATCCAAATAACACAAACCGACATTTCAATACTCCTATGGGGGTGGATTAAGTCTAATAAGGTCGAATACTGCCTCTATGGCTAAAATTTTGATATAAATTTACTTCGATCTCTTGTATACATCGTTAAACTCTGCTATACTACTATCTGGATATACGGCTGTGCTGTTAACTGCGCTCGCACGGCTGTAGTATGGCAGGTTGAATATTTTGCCGTAAAGGATCAGAGCAAATGTCCGATAACTCTTATCTTAACCTTTACCAAGATCTGGTACGGAAAATATGGGTTAGGGAAAGAAGGAACAATGATGAGCCAGATTCTTTCTCCCAAATGGCATATTTTTCAAAACGCCCTGGCCGGTATTCTAAAAATGTCTTTTGCGGTGGTCTTTCCGCCGGGCAAACTACAGCGCGTCTATAATCCGCAGCCTCCTTTTACGCTTTTCGATAGCTATCCCCTTTTGGCCGAAGCTTACCGCGCATTTTATTTAAAAATCTCTCAAATATACGATCCGGCAGCCCCGGAACAAATTAGCGAAGATCCCCTCGGTTTACCCACGGCCGTAATTTCACTGGAGGACGAAGCATTTTTAATCCTGGGCGGATGTTTGACTAAAAGAGACGCGGGGGTCCTGGCTAATTTGCACAACAGGTTGCAAGAGATGGGGGTCCCCGGCGAAACCAGGCCCTGGCTGCAGATGACCTTCCTTTCCGAGGATGAATTGCGGGTATCTTGCCAACATGTTAAAACCATATACCGGCAACTAGATTGCACTTTTCATGAAACAACGGGCCTGGGCCAGCGGATGCTGCTGTTGGCCGCTGTGGAAGAGATCAATAAGTTGATGGTTAAGTTACTTAGCCCGGGGAAGTTTGATTTAAGCAGCATTCTGGACCTGGTAGTCAGTTCACTGGTAATCTTGTTCGATGCGGAAGGGGCCTGGGCTTTCGTTTATCAGAGACCCGCGAAAACAATGAGCAAGTACCGGGGCAAGTGTAATAAAATCATAGAATCGCTGCAGCGGGAATGGCAGGCCGGCGCCGCCGGCCAGGCAGACCCTTTAAATTCGTTTATTCCACTGTGCAAAGAGAAGATTCCGGCCGGTATCTCCGTGGCCCTGGAAACGCTTCAGTTAAGAGATGCTTCCTGCTGCCTGGGGGTAATCACCGCCAATAATCCGGAAGTAAGCTCCGCCCTCGCCGCATTTGCCAGGCAGGTCGCGATCGCCCTGGAGGTCGCTTCTCTGTACGAGTCGGTCAAACAGCGCCTCGATGTTTTATATAACGCGGTGCTGCACGGTTTGATCATGACCAATCGAGATGGTACGGTCTTGCTGGTTAATGAAATAGCGCAAGACCTGCTTGCCGGCCGCGGGGTGAAGCTCACCCTGGGAGAGCCTCTGCGCGGCACCGGTTTTTATCGCCCCATGGAAGAGGCGCTTGAGGATGTAACCAAGTCAGGTTGCGCCTATATCCATAAACGGGCGCTGATCGGGTCAGGCGATCATCCGCTTCACCTGAGGTGGGACGCCCTGCCTCTTGTGTCGGGAAAGGGTGATATCACCGGAGCGCTGCTGCTTATTGAAGACATCACGGAACAGGTCAATCTTTTTCAGGAGATCCGCGACTGGGAAAGGTTGGCAACGGCTGGAGAGGTAGCCGCCGGCCTGGCTCATGAGATCCGTAACCCTCTTGCCACCGCTAAGGCGGCGATCCAGTTGTACGATATTATAAATAACGATAGCAAGCGGAAAGAGCTCATGGTGAAACTCAATTCCGAGTTGGAGCGGATGAACGATATCATCTCGACCTTCCTTAATACCAGCAAACCGATCAAAGAAGAGGGCTTGAAACCGATCAGCCCGGTCGGCGTGATGCGGGAACTTGAGTTTCTGCTGCGCGGTGAGGCGAACCTAAACGAAATTGATTTAGTAGTCAATTTACCCGATCAGGGCGTGCCGCCGGTCATGGGCGATCCGAACAACCTCAAACAGGTTTTCCTGAATATCGCCCGGAATGCGATCGAAGCGATGCCGCAAGGAGGAAGGTTGCAGATCGACCTTCAGTGCCTCAACGGCGATATTCACATCCGTTTTCACGACAATGGACCGGGTATACCCGAAGAGATTTTGCGGAATATCACCCGGCCTTTTTTTACCACCAAGCTGGGCGGCACCGGTTTGGGATTGTCGATCTCTTCCTCGATCGTAAAGATGATGGGTGGCGATATCTTGATTAAAAGCCGGCCCGGGGGAGGCACAATGGTGGACATTATCATGCCGTGCTGCAACACTTCGTGTCCTGATCAAAAAGGGGTGATTTTGTGAATAAAGTGGATGTCGTGGTTATTGACGACGACGAAGGAGTACGCTGGGTGATACAGGAGCTATTGGACACCCGGAAAATTTCTTGTAGCGTGGCCCGTAACGGACAGGAAGGGCTGCAGCTTGTTTTTAAACACAGGCCGGCGCTGGCGATTGTGGATATAAAATTGGGCGCAATGAACGGCCTTGATGTAGCACGGCTGATCAGTAAAAACTACAAGAACATCAAGATTCTCTTAATAACCGGCTACAAGGAAACCGTCAACGGTCAAATTGACGCGGCTATGCCGGTCATGGGCATAATCGAAAAACCGTTTGATGTCATGGAGCTGTTGGATCTAGATCAGCCTGGCGCTCAGCGCCAGTGGGGAGGCGGCGGAGAGGCCGGCTGCCTATTCTTAATGCCTGATCCAGCCACT
>JBFMGD010000049.1:0-18806 GCA_040751775.1 Bacillota bacterium
GGCGCACCGCCACCGACTGGACCCGCCCGGCGCTGAGGCCGCTGCGGATATTGCGCCAGAGCAAGGGGCTGATCTGGTAACCGACCAACCGGTCCAAAATGCGGCGCGCTTGCTGGGCGTCGACCCGGTTGAAATCGATGCGGCGCGGTTTTTGAAAAGCTTCCCTAATCGCCGCCTTGGTGATCTCGTTGAACTCTACCCGGCACGGCTCCGTATCGTCCAACTGCAAGGCCTGGCTTAAATGCCAGCAAATCGCCTCGCCTTCGCGATCCGGGTCAGCGGCCAGGTAGACCTGTTTTGCTTTTTTTCCCGCTTCCTTGAGTTCCTTTAAAATTTTGCCTTTACCGCGGATGGTAATATAACGCGGTGTAAAACCGTCTTCCAGGTCAATGCCCAGTTTGCTCCGGGGCAAATCGATCAAATGGCCCATCGAAGCCAAAACCCGGTAGCTGCGGCCTAAGAACTTGCTGATCGTGCGGGCTTTTGACGGTGATTCCACGATAACCAGGTAACTCATCTTCAGCCTCCTCCATGTCCAGGGAAACGCACTGCTGTCTCATGCGTATCTTATCATATCATAATCTAAGGCCGGCAGAAATATTTACCGGGCAGTTGGCGGACCAGGCCTTTGAGCTCAAGATGGAGCAGGATTGTACTGACCCGATCCGCACTGACACCACTGATGCGAATGATTTCATCACTGTGCAGCGGTTGGTAGGGGATTACCTCCAGCAGCAGCCTCTCCTGATCATTTAAGGAAACCGTTCTTTCCTTAGCAGCGGCCGCCGCCGCGGTTACCGGCCCCACGGCCAGCTCCTCCAGGATATCCGCCGCGGTTTCCACCAGCCGTGCCCCTTCCTTCAACAGATCATGGGCGCCGCGGCTGTAAGGGCTGTTGATATTGCCCGGCACGGCAAATACTTCACGGTTTTGTTCCAGGGCATAGCGGGCGGTGATCAGCGCGCCGCTTTTCAGCGTGGCTTCCACCACTACCGTGCCCAGCGAAAGGCCGCTGATAATGCGGTTGCGCTGGGGAAAATGCTGCGGCAGGGGCAGGGTATCCAGCGGGAACTCGCTCAAAACGGCCCCGCCGTCCATTATTTGGCGCATTAAGGAGTTGTTGCCGGGAGGGTAACAGTAATCCACGGCACAGCCCAACACCGCCACCGTGCGCCCCCGCGCCGCCAGCGCTCCCTGGTGGGCGGCGGTATCGATGCCCAGCGCCATGCCGCTGACCACGGTGAGGCCGAGTCCGGCCAGTTCCCGTGCGAGCTTTTGGGCCGCCTGCCGGCCGTAATAGGTACAGCGGCGGCTGCCGACGATCGCTATGGCCAGGGCATCCTGTTCACTGACCGCGCCGCGGCAGTACAAGAGGGGAGGCGGGTGTGCAATCTCTTTCAACAGGGGCGGATAAGAGGCACACTGCGGCGTATAACAGCTTATTGCCAGATCCTGCAAACGGCGCCACTCCCGATCCGGATCAATGCGCCGCCGTTCTTCGGCAAACCGTGCGGCGTAGTTTTGCAGCCCCGGCACCGCGCCAAATCGGTCCGGCGCGGCCTCCCACACCGCCCGGGCGCTACCGAAACAGCGCAGCAACGCGCCGATGCGCACGGCTCCCAAAAAAGAAATCCGGTTTAAGGCATTTAAAAAAACGAGATCGTCAGTCATCACCGGTATTGGGATACTTGTCCTGAAACAGTTGAGCGCATTATTTTAGAGGCGCTTGTAGGCCGAACCCTGTTATGTATCCTCCTTCATAGCGCGATTGTCATAACGTATAATCCGGTTCTCCCAGGTGCGAATAGTCAGATAATCCTTGCCCATACCGACCAGGTAAGCGGGTAAGATCGGTGTTTTGCCGTAACCGTGCGGCGCGTTTAAAATATAGGTGGGAATGGCCAGGCCGGAGGTGTATCCCCGCAGATGCTCCATGATCTCCATTCCCTCTTCAACCTTGGTCCAAAAATGAGATGTGCCCTTGACACGCTTGGCATGAAAGATGTAGTAGGGGCGGACCATGATCCGGAGCAGCTCCTGGTTTAATCTGCGCATGATATAAGGGTCGTTATTAATTCCTTTGAGCAAGACAGCCTGGTTGCCGAGCGCCACACCGGCCCGGGCCAGTTTCAGGCAAGCTTCCCGCGCCGCCGGGGTTATCTCCAGGGGGGCATTAAAGTGGGTGTTTACATATACCGGCATGTGCCGGGAAAGGATCTCACAGAGTTCGTCATCAATGCGATACGGCAGTGTCACCGGGGTGCGTGTGCCGAAGCGCTTTATTTCCACGTGCGGTATTTCAGCCAGCTGTTCCAGCAGCCAGGCGATGTTCTTGTTGCTTAACATGAAGCCGTCGCCACCGGTTAAAAGTACATCGCGAATTTCCTTATTGTTGCGAATATAATATAAAGCCGCTTCAAGGTGTAGCCGCGGCGTGGCGGAATCTTGTTCGCCGATGTTGCGGCGCCTCTGGCAATGCCGGCAGTACATGGCGCACTGGTTGGTCACATTGATAATCAAACGATCAGGATAGCGCCTGGTAACGGCGGGTGCCGGGGAAGTGTACTCTTCATCCATGGGATCGCTTACCCCGGCGGCATCAGAATATTCGTGGGCGGTCGGCACGGACTGGCGGCGGATCGGGTCATGCGGATCATCGGGATCGATTAAGCTCAAGTAGTATGGTGATACCGCCCAACGGTAGCGGGAGCCGGCCTCGTCTATCTCAGACACCTCTTGCGGGCTCAGTTTAAGAAACTCTTTTAAAACCTGGCTCGTGGTGATCCGGTTTTTCAAGTGCCATTGCCAGCTCTGCCACTGTTCGTCGGTAGCGCCGAAGTAAGACTTGATTCGTGCTTGGTTCTGAAGGGTTTGATTCCATCGTTGAAAACCGGTGGGAATGCTTTTGGAGGCTTTGTGATAATCCTGGATCGTTCTTTTTAATTCAAGCGCTCTTCTTTGGGCAATCCTTCGTTTTACTTCCACCTTTTTTCTCTCCTCCGCTGCACCTTCTTCTGAATAATATTTATGTTATTCTAAAAATGTTACTACTTTTTATTATACATAAGTATACCATAACAGGCAGATCTGATCAAAAAAGGCGCGCGGCGGTCACGGCAGCACGGCAGCACGGCAGCAGTAAGGAGACAACTGTTGCCGGTGACAACGGTGGTGAGACTGGCTCCTGGCTTCTACTCAGTTACAGGTTTTTTTGCTCCGGGGCCGGCCAGGGCATCAGGCACAGTTTCTCAAGCAAAGTTACGGCGTGGCGCACATCAGACGCATCCACTATCTCCGAAGGGGTGTGAATGTAACGGCAGGGGATGGAAAGCGCCCCCGCGGGGACCCCCTCGCGGGTGACATGGATCGCCCCGGCATCGGTACCGCCGCGCTCGAGCACTTCAAGCTGGTACGGGATAGCGTTTGCTGCCGCGGTTTCAATCATCAAACGGCGCACCACGGGATGGCTGATCACGGAACTATCCTTAACCTTGACGGTCGGTCCCTTACCGAGGGAGACCGCCATCAGGGGCGCTTTCGGAGTATCGCCCACACCGGTCACATCAACCGCCAAGCCGTAATCGGGCTTCAGCCGGTAAGCGGCGGTGGTGGCCCCCCTCAACCCCACCTCTTCCTGCACCGAAAAAACAAAGCATACCGCCTGCGGTAGTTCCCGGGGCAGGCGGCGAAGCGCTTCCACCAGCACGGCACAACCGATGCGATCGTCCATCGCCTTGGCCAGGTAGCGCCCGCCAAGTGACCGGAAAGGCTGGTCGAGACAGGCCAGGGCGCCGATACCGGCCTGTTTTTCGGCCGCCGCGGCGTCGGCGGCGCCGCAATCGAGGTAAAGTTTCGGCCAGTCCAGCTCTTTCAGCTCTTTTATTTTCTCGTGGTATACCGTGCCGGTCGTGCCGTCTTTAAAGCGGAGCCGCTGCCCGATTAAAAGATGCGGGGCCACACCGCCCACGGGAGCAAGGCGCATAAAACCGTTTTCGTCGACATGGGTGACGATCACCCCGATCTCGTCCATGTGAGCGGCAATCATCAGCATGGGAGCCGGCCCTTCCCGCAGGGCAAACAAGCTGCCCAGGTCATCCGTGAACACCCGGTCGGCACTGCCTTTAACCTGCTCTTCGATTAATGCGCCGACCGCCGACTCCTCCCCGGAGGGGCCGTAGGCTTCAGTCAGCTTTTTAATTAAATCTTCCACATGATCACCCTCTTCTTTTACTTCTTATCTTCGCTTCTATTCTCACATCTCACTTCTCACTTCTCATCAGCCACGCTTTGACCAGGGCCGCGGTCGACTGCAGGTCGCTCTCCTTGAGGACGCTGTGCGGTGAATGGATATATCGGCAGGGGACGGACACGACCGCCGCCTTGACCCCTTCTCCGGTCAAGGCAACGGCGCCGGCATCGGTAGCGCCGCCGGTAAAGCGGCGGAACTGGAAGGGGATAGCCGCTGATTGGGCCGCGTTGATCAGCTCCTGCAGCATGGTTCGGTCCACGATAATCGAACGGTCCATAACACTTAAGGCCGGTCCCGCGCCGAGCGTGGTGCTGGAGGCTTCCCGATCCGTGCCGGGTGTATCCGCGGCGGCGGTGCCTTCGATTACCAGGGCCCTTTCCGGCCGCAGGGTATAGGCGGCAGTTAACGCTCCCCGGCTGCCGATCTCCTCCTGCACGGTAAAAACGGCATCAAATCCGTCCAGCTGCGGATCCAACAGCAGTTCCAGCAGCACGGCGCAGCCGGCCCGGTCGTCAAAAGCCTTGCCGCGCCAATAACCGTCGCCGATTTTGGAGCAGGTGCTGTCAAAGGAGACATAATCACCGACTTTGGCCAGCTTTTCCGCTTCCTCTTTTTTCTTTACACCGATATCTATGTACATGTCTTCTACTTCGTACGGTTTATTACGCTCGCCGGGTTTCTGCAGATGAATGGCTTTTGCGCCGATCACGCCGGGGATACCTTGCGCGCCGATCCGGACCCGTTTGGCCACCAGGATCCGGGAGTCGATCCCGCCGACAGGATTAAACTTCAAATGCCCGCTTTTCTCGACCGCGGTAACCATCAGGCCTACTTCATCCATGTGCGCCGCGAGCATCAAACGGCAACCCTGCCGTGAGCCTTCCTTCCGCACAAACAGGTTGCCGATGCTGTCGGTTTTTATCGTAACCGGGCTGTCCTGTAAAAGTTCCTTGATCGCCCGGCGAACGCATCCTTCATCACCCGATACCCCGCGCAGGTTTGCCAGTTTTTCTAGTAACACGCCAATCCCTCCACAAACGGGCTGTCGAGGCCGCGAGCGAAAAGCCCGAGCAGCCGCCCGGTACTGGTCAGGTCATCGAGGTTCAACAGCTCCACGACACTGTGCATATAGCGCAGCGGCACGGAAAGCAGGGCAACCGGAATGCCTTGCCGGGATACCTGGATCGCCCAGGCGTCTGTGCGTGAAGAGCCTGGAATCGGCTCGATCTGGTAGGGCACGCGATATTCGGCAGCCAGTTCCCGCAGCCTCGTGTCGAGAACGGGGTGGAAATTCGGGCCCAACCCGATCACGGTGCCTCCACCCAGTTCAAAGACTTCCGGTCCGGAGAGGCCCGGGGCTTCACCGTGGGTTACATCGACGGCGACAGCCAGGTCGGGAACAAGGCCGTAGGCAGCCGTGACGGCGCCGCGCAGCCCGACTTCTTCCTGCAGGGTGGCGACAAAATAGATATCCGCCTCATGGCGCATCGAGGCCAACTCAACCGCGCCAAGAATCAGGGCAGCCACACCGGCCCGGTTGTCCATCGCCTTGCCGGTGAGATATTTGCCCCCTTCAAGCAGCAGCGGCGGTTGATCCAGTGAAATAAAGTCACCGACCCGCACTTGCTCTTGCGCCTGTGCTTCGCTTAAGCCCACGTCAATATATAGCTTATCCAGGGTCAGCTCTTTTTGCCGCGCCCGCTCGGTTAAAAGGTGCGGCGGCAGGGCGCCGATTACTCCTTGCAGCCGGTCGCGCCCGTGCACCAGGACCGGCTGGCCCAACAGCGTGCGCGGGTCGATCCCGCCAATGTTGGTGAAACGCAAAAAACCGCCGTCTTCGATCCGGGTGACCATGGCCCCGATTTCGTCGATATGGGCCGCCAAAGCCAGTGAGATCCGCTTGGCGCTGCCCGCGCTTTCACCCCGTTTATAAGCAATCAAATTGCCGAAACGGTCCAGCTCGACTCGATCCGTATACCGCTTAAAATATTTGGCTGCCGCGTCGACGGCATCCATTTCATTGCCCGCGACACCGGCGGCGCCGGCCAGCTCCATAAGCATACTTTCTCGTAACAGTTCACTCAACCACTAGACCCTCCCTTCACATCGGGACATTCCTCTGAAAGAGGTGTGTCCCTTACCTTATTCCTCCCGCCAGAGCGGCGGTCAGCCGGTAGATCCGCTCCGCCAGGTCAGGGGAGAGGGTAGCGGTGCCGCAGGCGGGAGTGATTATTTTCTGCCGCCGCACCCTGGTTTGATTCACCCCCTGGCTGACCAAGGTTTCAATTTTCTGATCCAGCAACCGCGTTAAAGAAGCCGCATCTTCCTGTGCGGCCTTTTCCGAGGTGGGCACGATCCCCCAGGCCAGGGCGCCGCCCCGTTTTAAAAAACGATCAAGCGCGCTCGCGTAAACCTGCATGGACGGGAAATATTCATAAGCGTCAAAACTGACCAGGTCCAGAGGGAGCTCAAAGAGCAGGGACCAGTCGGTCCCCGCGCAGCAGTGCGCGCCGACCAGGCCGCCGCCGGCCCGAATCCCGGCGATTACTTCGGCCAGGGCTTCCTGGATTGTCTCCCGTCCCAACCCGACGGCGCTCGAACTGCCAAAACAGTATAAACCGGGATCGTCGATAAAAACGAGCGCCGGCAAGCCGGCGGCCGCGAGGCGCCCGGCTTGCCAGCGAGCCTGGGCGGCCAGGGTTTTTACTAGTATTTCCCGCAGCGAGGGATTATAAAAGGAGGGCTTTCCCTCGTTGTCTTTCACCTGGAATCCGACGGTCACCGGACCGCTGAGCTGTCCTTTCAGACAGAGCGCTTCAGCGGGAAACCGTTCCCAATTTTCCAGAAAGGCATAAAAACCGGCGGCGGATGCGGGGGGAAACGCAAACTCTTCCAGTCCTGTTCCATCCGCCTCCACTGCCAGCAGCAGCTCATAGAATTGCAGCACCCGGTCATCCCAGCCTCGGCTCTCCCGACAAAAGTAAGACGCGCCGTTGGAGCCCAACGAGACGATCTGCCGCTGGAAAAGGGGAGCCAGGTATTGCGCGGCGAAACCTTCCGCCGTGTTGCGCCGGGGCAGCTGGGGCCAGTGGGGAATTGCCTTGCAATATGTAAAAACAACCCCCAGGGCTTCGGCGGTGGCGGTATACGGCAAACTGCCGATGCCCGTGGCCAGGCCGAATAGTTTTTCCAGTTCCAATAGATCCCCTCCTCACCGATTCCGAAAAGACAACCTGATGCCTGCACGGTCAATATGGGACAGGGAACCGTCCCTTGTCCCGTTAAATCTCCGTTTTCAGCTGCTGGAGCACGGCCTTGGCCTTGTTCAGCTCGGGCAGCTTGCGGCAGAGCAGGCCGTATTCAAGGCTGTCTACCAGGGCCTGCCAGCTGGCTTCTATGATATTCGGTGAAACACCGACCGTTCCCCATGATTTCCGGTCGTCCAGCGATTCAATCAACACCCGGACCTGGGATCCGGTGCCGTCGTTGCCGTCCAAAACCCGGACCTTGTAATCCATCAGCTTAATTTTCTTCAGCGCCGGGTAGAAGCCTTCGAGCGCCTTGCGCAAGGCGTTGTCGAGGGCGTTTACCGGGCCGTTGCCTTCCGCGGCGGTATGCACCTGCTTTTCGCCGACCCGCACCTTAATTGTCGCCTCGGAATAAAGCTGCCCGCCGGCCCTTTTCTCCACGATCAGGCGGAAACCTTCCAGTTTAAACAAGGGCTGGTAGGCCTGCATCGCTTTCAGGATCAGCAGTTCGAAAGAACCTTCCGCCCCCTCAAACTGGTATCCCTGGTGCTCCATCTCCTTGAGGCGCTGCAGGACCAGCCGCGTCTCCGGGTATTCCTTGAGCAGGGTGATATTGTTCTCCCGCGCTTTGAGATAAATATTACTGCGCCCGGAGAGCTCGGAAACGAGGATGCGGCGCCGGTTGCCCACCAGCTGCGGGTCGATATGTTCATAGGTTTCGGGATTTTTGCTGACGGCATCCACGTGAATACCGCCCTTGTGGGTAAAAGCGTTGAACCCGACATAGGGCTGCTGCTCCATGGGCACCATGTTGGCCAGTTCAGCCACGAAGCGGGAGAGCTTGGTCAGCACCTTGAGCTGGTCCGGCGAAACCACCGGCAGCTTCAGCTTCAGCTGCAGGGTGGGGATGATCGTGCAGAGGTTGGCATTGCCGCACCGCTCGCCGTAGCCGTTGATCGTACCGTGAATATGGGTAATCCCCTGGCGCACCGCGAGCAGGGTATTCGCCACGGCCATCCCCGCGTCGTCATGCGCGTGGATGCCCAGCTGCACCTTGACTGAGCTTTGCACAACGGGCAAAATTTCGGTAAGCTCCCACGGCATCAACCCGCCGTTGGTGTCGCAGAGCACCACTACGTCGGCGCCGCTTTCCGCGGCGGCCCGGATGGTGGCCAGGGCATAAGCCGGATTGCTTTTATAACCGTCGAAAAAGTGCTCCGCGTCATAGATTACTTCCCGGCCGAGAGATTTTAAGTAAGCCACGGTATCGCGGATCATGGCCAGGTTCTCGGCCGGCGTTGTAGCCAGGGCGCTCTCGACGTGAAAATCCCAGCTCTTGCCGAAAACGGTTACGACCGCGGTGCCCGCCTCCACCAGGGCTCGGATATTCTGATCCTCCCGGACGGCGGTATCGGGCCGGCGCGTGCTCCCGAAAGCACAAAGGCGCGCTTTCTTGAACTCGATCTGCCGGGCCTTCTCGAAAAATTCCAAATCTTTGGGGTTGGAGCCCGGCCAGCCGCCTTCAATATAAGTAACTCCCAGATCGTCCAGTTTTTCGGCAATTTTTAACTTATCACTCACAGCCAGGGATATTCCTTCCCGCTGTGACCCGTCTCGCAGTGTAGTATCGTAGATCGCCGGCTGCGGCATATCCTGCCTCCTATAATTTGGTTGTATCATGTAAAAATTAAATGTATTATACTATACCCGCCGCGGGTGTGTCTACGGCGCGGCCCCAGTGGCCTGTCACGCCGTCCCCGTGACAGGCTTTAAATAATTCTTGACTAATCCGAAGAGAGCGGTTTAAAATGGATGTGCCGGCAGGCAGCCTGTGATAAGGCGCTTTACCGGTAAGCAAGGCCAGTAAATCGAGTTGCCGTTTTTTTTGACTCTGCTTGGAGCTTAAATGACCGGGACAGAGGAACATAGCCGGGTTTTTTTAACGGTACCTTCCTGTCGCGGGAGGTATTTTTTTATTCAGTATCAGATCAAAAGGAGGTTGAAAATTGAACTTATCAGTACGTAAAATTGTCATTTCGGGAATCCTGGGCGCGGTATCGATTCTTTTGGGTGTAACCAGGCTGGGCTTCATCCCTGTGCCGACACCGGCGGGGCACGCTACGATCATGCATATCCCGGCAATCCTGGGAGGAATTTTGGAAGGGCCGGTTGTCGGCTTGATCACCGGGGCTATTTTCGGACTATTCAGTTTCCTGCAGCCCGGCGCCCCCTTCTTTACCGACCCGCTGGTTTCTGTTTTGCCGCGGCTTTTTATCGGCATCACGGCCTATTTAACCTACGCGGCAACTAAAAAGATCAACACCATCCTGGCCTGTGTGCTGGCCGGCATCGTCGGTACGGCAACCAACACGATCCTGGTCCTTGGTATGGCCACCGTCAGGAATTATCTTACTCCTGAGCTCTCCATCTCCATCGCGATCATGCACGGCATACCGGAAGCGGTAGTCGCCGCGATTCTTACGGTGATTCTGGTCAAGGGGATTCAAAGGATCAGAAAGCCCGAAATATCAGGTGGCGAAGGCTTCAATTTATAGTTGATCATCAGGAAGGGGATTCAAGCCGGTTGCCGGGAGGATCCCCTTTTTTACGAGGGTAACCACATGGCCCAATTAATTGCAGTAAAAGATCTATCTTATTATTACGGAGCCGGGGCTAAGGGCGCGGTGAGGGCTTTGAAAAAGGTAAACCTCGCAATCCGCAAAGGGGAACTGGTGGCCGTAATCGGACAGAACGGCTCCGGGAAATCGACTCTGGCCAAGCATCTGAACGGGCTGCTGCAGCCGACCAAGGGGGACGTGCTGGTAGGCGGGCTTTCGGTGAAAGATAAAGCCCGCATCGGTGAAATCCGGAAAAAAGTGGGCATGGTCTTTCAAAACCCGGATAATCAGCTGGTCAGTACCGTGGTCGAGGAAGATGTAGCTTTCGGGCCGGAAAATTTGGGCATGCCGCCGGCGGAAATTAGAAAGCGGGTCGAATGGGCCCTGGAAACCCTGCACATGCTTGACTTTCGTAAAGCTTCTCCCAACCAGCTCTCCGGCGGTCAAAAGCAGCGCGTGGCCATCGCCGGGGTTTTGGCGATGAAGCCGGAGTGCATTGTCCTGGACGAACCGACCGCCCTGCTGGACCCGCTGGGCAGGCGGGAAGTCTTGGAGAGCATCAAAAAGCTGAACCGGGAAGAAGGCATTACCATAGTCTATATTACTCATTTCATGAACGAAGCAATCGCCTTTGACCGCATTGTGGTCATGGATGACGGCCAGGTCAATATGGACGGGCCGCCCAGAGAAATTTTTAAACAGGCGGCACAGCTCAAACTATTGGGGTTGGATTTGCCGGTACCCTTGCAGTTTGCGCTGCGGCTAAACGAGGCCGGTTACACTGTACCCGCGGATACGATCAATGTTGAGGAGCTCGTGCAAAGTATATGCCGATTAATCTAGCCGGGGTTTCATACACCTACCAGGCCGGAACGCCTTTTGAGAAAGAGGTTCTCTTCGACATCTCCCTGAATATAGCTGACGGTGAATTCTTAGGGATCATCGGTCCCACGCAGGCCGGCAAAACAACGCTGGCCCAGCATTGCAACGCCCTGCTGATCCCCAAAAAGGGTAAAGTGCTGGTCGACGGCTTGAATACGGCCGATAAAAAGACCGACCTGGTCAAGGTGCGGCAAAAGGTCGGTTATGTCTTTCAAAATCCCGAGCACCAGTTGTTCAAAACAACGGTCGGCGAAGATATCGCCTTCGGTCCGGCCAACCAGAAATGTTCCAAAACAGAGATTGAGCGGAGAATCAGAGAGGCGATGGAGCTGGTCGGCCTGGATTATTACCAGTTTTTCTGCCGTGACGTTTTCGCTTTAAGCGGCGGGCAGAAAAGAAGAGCGGCTATTGCCGGCGTGCTGGCCTGCCGCCCGAAAGTGCTGGTGCTGGATGATGTTACCGCGGGGCTTGATCCGCGGGGGCGGGAAACTATCCTGGCGGTGATCAGAAATTTACACCGCGAAAAGAAGATCACGATTATCTTTATCTCGAGCAGTATGGATGAAGTGGCCCGCTTAGCTGAGCGGGTGGTGGTGTTGCACCGGGGCCGCATTGTCCTGGAAGGCGGAGTGAGAACCGTATTCGCCCAGGTTGACCGGCTCAAAGCGATCGGCCTGGAACCGCCGCAGATCACCGAGATCATGCTTCACCTGAATCAAAAAGGCATTGCCGTGCCTTTAGACGCCCTAAACCTGGACGAGGCGCTGGAAGCGGTTATTGCAGCCCTGAAGCGGGCGGGAGCAGGTGCGCCATGGAGTTGACCAGAAACATTACCCTCGGTATTTACCTGCCGGGTGACACCGTGATCCACCGTCTGGACCCGCGCACCAAGATTATCGCGGGCGCAATCCTGCTGTGCCTGCTTTTCTTGATCAAAACTTACACCGCCTACGCCGTATTCGCCGCTTTCACCCTGGCGCTGATCTTGACCACTCGCATCCCCCTCAAGTTTACTTTAAACGGATTGAAGCCGATGTTGCCGGTGCTGGCGATTATGTGGCTGTTTCAGCTGTTCCTGCAAAAACCGCCCGGCGCGAATGTTATTTTTTCTTTCCGCTTCCTGGAGGCTACCGATGCCGGGCTGCACATGGGTACCTTGATGGCAATCCGGGTAATACTGCTGCTGCTGATCACCACGACCCTCACCCTGACCACATCCATGGTTGCCCTGACCGACGGCATGGAAGCGCTGCTGAGGCCGTTTCGCAAAATCGGTGTTCCTTCCCAGGAACTGGCGATGACGATGGTGATCGCCCTGCGGTTTGTACCCACCCTGGCTGAAGAGATGGAGAAGATTATTAAAGCCCAATCAGCCAGGGGTGTCGCCTTTGACCGGGGCAACTTTATCCTGCGGACAGCGAAGGTATTCCCCGTATTCCTGCCCCTGTTCATCAACGCCTTCAAGCGGGCGGAAGAGTTAATCGTGGCGATGGAGGCCAGAAGCTACACCGGCGGCGCCGGGCGCACGAAGATGAACGGGCTGCGCATGAACCGCCTGGACGCGGCTGCGTTCGCGGCGCTGCTGCTCTTCTCAGCGGTAATGCTGATCCTGATCTTGAGCGTGCTCCCCTCGTTGTAAAGCCGGCTGCGCCCCCTGGCGCTACCTCTCATACTCGTAGAAGCCCTTGCCGCTCTTTCTGCCCCATTCGCCGCGCGCATACCTGGCCACAATCGCCGGCGAAGGTTTATCCGCCGGATCCATCGTCTCCCGGTAGCGCTCCATACGCACACGGTAGGCCAGGTCGATACCGGTTAGATCCATCAGCCGGAACGGACCCATGGGATGCCCTAAAGCGCTGACCACGGAGTTGTCGATATCTTCCACCGAAGCCACCTCGGTATCCAGCAAAAAAAAGGCTTCTTGCATCAGCGCCCTGAAGATACGGTTGACCAGGAACCCGTATACTTCTTTATGCAGCAGCACCGGCTCTTTCTTCAATCGGCGGGCGAGCTCCATGGTCACGGCAGCGGTCTCCTCCAATGTATGGGGCCCCTTGACCACTTCGACGCATTTCATCACCAGGGCGGGATTGAAAAAGTGCATATTGCAGACCCGCCCGGGACGGGCGGTGACATCGGCGATCCGGGAACTGACAATATACGAACTGGTTGTGGTGAGAACAGCATGCGCGGAGCATACCTGGTCCAGCTTTTTAAAGAGCTCTCTTTTCACAGCCAGTGTTTCCACGGCCGCTTCGATCACAAAGTCGGCTTCTTGCGCCGCCTCCTCGAGGTTGGTGGTAAAGCTCAAGTTTGCCCGGGCCAATTCGGCCTGCTCCCCGGTCAGCTTTCCCTTGGCCACCCGCTCGGGGAGATATTTTTGTACGAATTGGCGCACCTTTTCCAGTCGTGTTTCACTTCTACTCATACAGATCGTCTGATATCCCGCAAGGGCGCACAGCACGGCAATCTGGTGGCCCATGGTGCCTGCGCCGATCACAGAGATGTTCTTGATGTCGTCAACCTTCATTACAGGGCAGTTCTCCTTTTCCCCGACACGGGACAAGGGGACAGGTCCCTCGTCCCATATTAATACTTTCTCTCAATAGTTCTCATACATGCCTTGTCAAACTAGCGCCTGGGACAAGGGACCTGTCCCCTTGTCCCGTGATCCAGCCTAGCGCTTGATTAAAGTGGCCAGGCCCTGGCCGCCCCCGATACAGATCGCGGCTATCCCGTAGGTGCCCTTTTCCGCGGCCAGGATCCGGGCCAGCGTGCCCACCAACCTGGCTCCGGTCATGCCGAGGGGGTGTCCCAGGGCGATGGCGCCTCCCTTCACATTCACTTTTTCCGGGTCCAGCCCCATCTCTTTGATGTTCCAGAGGGGAACCACTGCGAAGGCTTCATTAATCTCCCAAAAATCAATATCTTCCACCGTGAGCCCGGCCCGGCCCAAGGCCATCCGGCTTGCCGGGAGAGGTCCTTTGCCCATCAGCAGGGGGTCCACACCGCCCCATCCCAGGGAGACGATAGAGGCCAGGGGCTCAATTCCGGCGATCCCGGCTTTCTCCTCAGACATTAACAGGAGCATGGCAGCCCCTGAATTAAGCGGCGAAGAGTTACCGGCGGTAATCAAGCCGTCTTCCCTGAAAGCCGGCGGCAGGGAAGCGATTTTTTCATAAGTCGTGTCAGGCCTGACGCTCTGGTCACGGTCGATTACCATGCTCACATCGTCTTCACCCATAACGGTGAAAGGAAGAATTTCCGGGCTGAAAAAACCTTCCTCCAGCGCCCGGGCCGCCCGCAAATGGCTTCTTTCCGACCAGCGGTCCAACTCCTCCCTGGTGAACCCGCCTTCCGCCGCCAGCAGTTCGGCTGTATCGCCCATGGATGGGAGCAGGTGGCGCCCCGTTTGGGGATCATACATCTCGGCAGCGGTTTTGCCGATCTTCCCGGGGTCGAACCTGTTCTTGCCAAGCAGCTTCGAATTGGGCCTCGTGCCGTGGCGCATAGGCACATGGGTCATATGCTCCAGGCCGCCGGCCAGGACCAGATCGCTGTAGCCGAGGCTTATTTCCATCGCCCCAAGGTGGACGGCGCTCATGGAAGAGCCGCACTGGACATCCACGGCCATCGCGGGAGTGGTGTAAGGCAGGTCCGCCAGTAAACTGACCGCCCGGCCTCCATAAAGCCACTGCTCGCCGGTCTGATTGGCGCAGCCGATGATACAGCGATCCACCTCTTGCGGCTCGAGGTTGTGCCGCTTTAGAAGCTCCCGGGCCAGCGCGGCGGCGCATTCATCCATCCGCGTCTTATTGAACAGGTCGGTTTCCGGCTTGGCCGGCCGGGCCCGGGATATGGCCGTACGCAAAAAACCGGCGATAATAACATTGCGCAATATGATCACTCCCACTTAACTGATATAATCTATTCATTACTGATCAGTGCTGTTACTGTTATGAAGATAACAATCCTTTCCGGATTGTTCACCTTGTTTAACTAGGAGATGTTGTCGGCCAGGATTTTCTGATCCCGATCTTGAGCATACCGGAAGAGTCCCGGCCGGTGTAGTTTAGGAAATTTTGCAACGCGAAGTGATATTGATCTTCTATTACCGGCACTTTTTTTTACGGCCATTTTCACTCGTATTCTTCAAGAAAAACCGGTTCGAAGCAGTCCTGGGGCAGCTCTTTTAAAAACAGGGAGGGGCCGCCGGAAACCGAGCCGTAGTTGCGATAATCTTCCCAGTAAGTGGAGAGGTAGAGGTAACGGCGCGCCCTGGTGGCGGCGACATAAAAAAGGCGCCTCTCTTCCGGCAGGTCTCTCTCATCGCCGCGGCGGCTCGGAAAATGCCCTTCATTCAAGCCGATTACAAAAACAGCATCCCACTCTTTACCCTTGGCGCTGTGGATGGTGGAAAGGGTAACAAATTCACCCTCCGGGCCGGCATCGGCGGCGTCCGCAAACAGTGATTCTTCAAGGGCGAGCGACTCTAAAAATTTGTTCAGCGACTCAAAGCGGTCGCCGTACATAGCCAGCCGCTCGATACCGCGCAGCCGTTCCTCGAACTGGTCCGGGTAGTTCTTCTTCAGTATTTGCTCATAGTTCCCTTCGGAAACAGCGGCGATCAACCTGGCGACGCCGCTGTCTGACTGCAGCTGCAAGGTCTGCAGCGTGCGGCATAGCGCTTCCCAGCCGGCTTTGCCCCTGGCCGGCGCGACGCGGCCGGATAAGGCGGCATCCAGTGGGTTCCCGTGCAATTTCAACTCTGCCCAGAGCGTTTCGAAAGAGGCCGGGCCAAGGCCAGACTGCAGGGTGGCGACCCGGCGCCAGGCGCTCTCGTCGGCCGGGTTATAGAGGATTTTCAGGTAAGCGAGCACATCCTTGATATGCGCTTTCTGCAAAAAGCGCACCCCGCCAAAAGTGCGGTAGGGAAATCCCCGCCGCACTAACTCAAATTCAACCTCAGGCGAAAGATAACCGCTGCGATAGAGCACAGCGATCTCGCCTAAGGGCACACCGTGTTCGCGGTTGAGTTCCCGGATGCGCTGGGCTACAAACGAGGCTTCGCGGGAGGCGTTGCGTGCCCCCACAATCCAGGGTTTTTCCCCAGCCGGGTTTTTGGAAAATAGCTGTTTGCGAAGCTGTTCATGATTGCAGTTAATCGAATGGTTGGCCAGCGCCACGATTTGCGGGGTGCTGCGGTAGTTCTGCTCCATGCGCACCACCAGGCAGTGCGGATATTTTTCCGGAAAAGATAAGATATTGCCGACATGGGCGAAACGAAAAGCGTAAATGGATTGAGCATCGTCGCCCACCACGCAAAGCGAACTGTAGCCGGCGAATTGGTCAACCAGGCGGGCCTGAATTACATTAGTGTCCTGGAACTCGTCCACCAAAACGTGTTCGAAGCGCTGCCGGTATTTTTCCCTGACAGCGGGATGCTGCTGAAACAGGTCCAGCCAACAGAGCAGCAGGTCGTCAAAATCGAGGGCATTGCTTTCTCTCTTTTTTTGCGCGTACATTTCGGCCAGGTTTTGCACCAGCTCCAGGTATTCCAGGCGGAAAGGGTAGCTTTCTGCGAGTACTTCTTTAACGGTCAAATCAGAATTGCGAGCCTGGCTGATTACGCGGGCCAGCAACCCCCGCTTGAGTAAGAGAGAGCGCTCTTCCTCTCCCAGGGAGCGGGAAAGGGAATTTACCAGCTGCTTTAAGAGCTGCCGGTTGTCATCGTCGTCAAGGATCGTAAAGCTACTGTTCCGCTCCACCAGAAGAGCATGGCGGCGCAGGATCCGGGCGCCGATACTGTGGAAAGTACCCGCCCAGAGTTCCTGCGGCCAGAAGCCGAGCAAGCTCTTCAGGCGGTCCTTCATCTCTTCGGCGGCCTTGTTGGTAAAGGTGAGCAGCAAAACCCGCTCCGGCGGGATACCGCTTTCGATCAGGTGCGCGGTGCGGTAGACCAGGGCCCTGGTTTTACCGGACCCCGGGCCGGCCAGGCCCAAAATAACGGGTTCAACAGCGGTGGCAAACTGAAACTGGGCCGGATTCAGCTCCCGGCGCAGCCGCGCCAGCCATTTTTCCGCTCTTGGATCAGAATCTTGATCGGAAATATGTTGTTTTCCCATCGCTTGACCTCTCAATACTTAGGCTCTTTATTTATTATACATTCTTTTTACTGCTTAATTTTCCTTTAAAGCCGGTTGGATATTTAACCTCCAGCGTGGACAAGCCGGGTAAAACGTTGCGCTGAGAGGATTGTGCAGGCTGTGCCCAGAAAGCCGGGGCTGAAGGGGTAACTATTATTTTCGGAAGAGGTACGGGCGTTCACGAGCAAAAAAAGCTGCTCGGCAGCCCGATTGTACAGGAGATTTGTTCATCTGCTGAAAAGAGTTGAATTCGCAAGGAGGGGTCTGAGTGCCCGGTCGGTGCCGTACTTGGTCCAGTACGGCACCGGGGCTTTGCTTACACTTTGGTAAATTCTTCTTTGCCGACACCGCAGACCGGGCAGACCCAATCCTCGGGCAGCTCATCGAAAGATGTCCCCGGGGCGATGCCTGCCGCCTCGTCACCTTCGTCCGGGTCGTATACATACCCGCAAACCTGGCACTCCCACTTATCCATACAGTTCGCCTCCTCAAAAATTTACTCTTTCACTTTTTAAGCCAGGGCCTGGCCCAGTAGATCCCTTCTTTTAAGGTTACCGGGTCCATGGATCAACATCCTGTCTAACATAATATTCAACAGTTCACTCCAGCCGTATCCATATACACACCGCCCGCTGCCGGCGGCAACCAGGTTATTCATAGACTATTTCGGCAGTAATTATATCATAACTGCTTCTTTATGGAAATATAGCCTGTTAGCGAACAATCATGCCGCTAATGCACTAGAGAACAATGTTTATGCTTCACCCGGAACCTCGAAGGATATTTAACGCCGTCTAGAGAAAGTACCAGGTATGTAGAATAGGAGGCTAACCGGACCGATGAAAGATAATTACAGCGTTGTTCTGGAAGAGTCGCGGCGTGAATTCGCTCAAAAAAATACCATGGAGATGGCCCGCGCCAGTGGAGCCGCGTTTTCGATTTACCCGCCCCTGTCCTGGCGTGAGTTTCTGATCCCGTACCTGGGACGCGCTTACCAGGTAATCTGGCCAACCGGCGAGGTGTTGCTTTACCCAACCAAGACGGAGGCTTCCACCTCCACCGCGTTGATCTTGATCCATTATTTAATCAAAGCAAGCGGGAAACCAGCCGCGGGAAACTGGCTTCCTTTCAGTCAGTTGTGGGGCGGAAACAGCTACAATACGGCTTTTAAAAAACGCGCCCTTGATCCCCTCGCTGACTATTTTGGCGGGAAAGAAGCTCTATTCAATGATATTCTGCTGAACCGGCTGCGCGCCCGGCAGGGCAAAGAACAGCGCGCCTTCTTAATTATGGCCCTACCGCGGTTGCCGCTGATGATCCGGCTCGACCCGGGAGATAAAGAAGTGCCTTCCCGCGCTGCCATCCTCTTTGACGCGGTAGCCAACGAATACCTGGCCACCGAAGATCTGGCGGCGGTAGGAGAGAACCTGGCCGCCCGCCTGTTGCACTGGGGACGAGAGCAAGAAAAACACGGCCTATTGTAAAGCGGTAAGGCCTATTCTCATCACTTCGCAACATATTGAGATTATACCCCGGGAACCTACACTTTTATCAAACATGCCACATATAATTTAATATGTAAAATATGAAATAGTGGCGGTGTTTATCGTGCTTGGCAGAAAACAAGAAAAAACCACGGCTAGACCTGTGCTAATCGGGGTTT
>JBFMGD010000005.1:0-98064 GCA_040751775.1 Bacillota bacterium
CCGGTGGTTTCTAACCCCTGGGCTTGATGCAGGCCGACCTTGTGTTGATCCTGGGGACCCGTTTCGACTGGACCGTGAGTTACGGCAGGCCTCCCCTGTTCAACCCGGCGATGAAAACGATCCAGGTCGATATCAACGCTGCGGATATCGGCAAGAATCGACCTGTGGAAGTGGGTTTAGCCGGTGATGTGAAAGCCGTCTTGAAACAGCTTTCGGCCGCGCTGAACGGTGTAAAACTGAATGTAAATCCCGCCTGGCCGGGGACAATTCAAGCGTTGCGGGCGGCGGCCAGGGAAACGATAGCCGGGGGAGCGGCGTCGGACGCCGAGCCGATTCACCCGGCCCGTCTCTGCCGTGCACTGCGGGAATTCCTGCCCCGGGACGCAGCCGTGGTGGCCGACGGGGGAGATATCGCCGGTTTTGCCGTCCTCACCATGGATGCCCTCACCCCCGCGTCACTGCAATGGGTCGGTGCCTTCGGGCACCTGGGTGTGGGGCTGCCTTTCGGCCTGGCCGGCAAACTGGCCCAACCGGATCGTCCCCTGGCCGTCATTACCGGTGACGGCTCGATCGGTTTAAGCGCCATGGAATTTGATACCGCCGTACGCCATAACATTCCCGTGGTCTGCGTTGTTTCCAACGACAGCGGCTGGGGTCAAATTCGCCGTATCCAGCGCCAGGTTTACGGCCGCGAGCGGGTGATCGGCTCCGAACTGGGAGTGCGCCGCTACGACCGGATGGTGGAAGCCCTGGGCGGTTTTGGCATCTACGTTGAAAAGCTGGGCGAGCTTAAACCGGCCCTGGAGAAAGCATTTGCCAGCGGTCTACCGGCCTGTGTAAACGTCCGCACCGACCCCGAAGCACACTTTGGCGGCATGGACCTCCCCTGGCCGATCCACTAAATAACTAGCGGTAAGTGTTTCCCTGCAGGCATTTTGCCAAAGGTTCCCGCCCGCGCGTTATTTATACGCTGCTGTTTTCCTCGTTTGCGGTGACCGGCCTGCCTGTACCCTTCCCACTCTTGTTATACATAATCAATATGCTAGCGCCGGTTAGCTGAATGAGCTGTGCCGAATGAACGTAAAACTGCCTTGCTTCATTCCCAAAACCTTTTTCATTAATTCTTCTAGGGCTTTCATTGTGCGCAGAAAATATTTTCTACCGTAACACTTCAAAAAAAGTTGCCTCCAACAGAAGAGGGTTATAAGTAGGCTAAACCGGTTAAATTATGGTAAAATAAAAAAGTATTTCAGTTCCAGATGGTTGCATTTTATGGTAATGATTGGAGCACGGTGGATGATGACACTTGCTTTGGAACCTCCTCGGCCTGGTCAAGACAGCGTAAATATCGGCACCGTCACCGCGGTGCGAGGCAGTGTGGTTGATGTTCAATTCAGCGGCCGGGTCCCTTCCATCCACAGCAAGCTGGTTGCCGGCCGCGCCGGCGACGTGATCATCGAGGTGGTGGCCCACCAGCAGCCTGGTGTGGTGCGGTGTATCGCCCTGACTGCAACCGGTGGGCTGTCCCGGGGAGAACAGGCGGCGGACACCGGGATCGGTCTCGAGGTACCCGTTGGGAAACCGGTCCTGGGGCGCATGTTTAATGTATTCGGTGAGGCGATCGACGGGAAAGAGCAGCCGGACGGCGCGGCGCGGCGCGGGATCCACCAGCCGCCTGTTACAATTGCGAAGCGGGCGACCACCTCCGAGATATTTGCGACCGGGATCAAGGCGATCGACCTGCTCGCCCCCCTGGAGCGGGGCGGCAAGGCGGGCCTTTTCGGCGGCGCCGGCGTCGGTAAGACTGTCCTGATCACCGAGTTGATCAACAACACCATGGGCAAACACGAAGGGGTCAGTATTTTCTGCGGCATTGGGGAGCGCTCCCGGGAGGCGGAGGAACTCTACCGGGATATCCGGGAGGCCGGGGTGCTGGACAAAACGGTGATGATTTTCGGCCAGATGAACGAGCCGCCGGGAGCGCGTTTCCTTGTCGGCCACGCCGCTCTGACTATGGCCGAGTATTTCCGCGACGAGGCGAAACAGGATGTACTATTGCTAATCGATAATATCTTCCGCTTTGTCCAGGCCGGCTCTGAGGTTTCGGGTTTGCTGGGGAAGATGCCGTCCCGGGTCGGTTACCAGCCTACCCTGGCCACCGAGCTGGCCGAACTCCAGGAGCGGATTACCAACACCGCTACCGGCGCGATCACCTCCATCCAGGCCGTTTACGTCCCCGCGGACGATTTTACTGACCCGTCGGCCACTCATACTTTCGCTCACCTGTCGGCCTCGATTATCCTTTCCCGCAAGCGGGCCGGCGAGGGGCTCTACCCCGCGGTGGACCCGCTGCGCTCCTGGTCGAAGATGCTTAACGCGACGGTCGTGGGTGAGCGGCATTATCGCACGGCACAAGAGGTCAGGCGCACCCTGGCCGAGTACGAAGAACTGAAAGATATCATCGCCATGCTGGGCCTGGAGGAACTGTCGGAAAGCGACCGCCGGGTAGTCCACCGCGCCCGCCGCCTGGAGCGGTTCCTGACTCAACCTTTCGTAACGACCGAACAGTTCACCGGCCTGGACGGCCGGACCGTGGACCTTGAAGACGCCATCGAGGGTTGCGAGCGGATCCTGGGCGACGAATTTGCCGCTTACCCTGAAGCCGACCTCTTCATGATCGGCAAGATCAGCGAAGCCGGCAGCGGCAGGAGAAAAGCGATGGCCCAGGCGCCCAATGATGACCTGGAGCTATCGCCGGGCGGGGTTGCCGGCGGCCCTGTCGCGGCGGACCATGAGGAATCGTTGAAAAGGGCGGGTGAAAGCCGGTGAATCTGAAGGTTTTACTGCCCACGGAAGTGCTGTTGGAAGAAGAAGTATTCAAAATCATGGCGGAAGCGGAAAACGGCTTTTTTACCCTGCTGCCGCGCCATGTTGATTTTGTCGCCGCCCTGGTTCCCGGGATTTTTTCTTATACTACTCCGCCGGACGAAGAGGAGCGCCACCTGGCCCTGGACGGCGGGGTTTTAGTCAAGCGGGGCGATGACGTCTTCGTCTCCGCGGCCCGGGCGGTGAAGGGGAAAAGCCTGGCGCAGCTGCGCGCAGCGGTGGAGACGGAGTTGAAACAGATGGACGAGAACGAACGAAAAGGCCGCTCCGTCCTGGCCAGGTTGGAAGCGGATACCCTGCGGCGTTTTTCCCTTTTAGGAGGAGAACGGTAATGGTTGACGAGAGACAAAAGGACGGCGCCGGAAAAGACCTGCCCGCCACTGTGGGGCATAAAGCGGTGCGGCGCCTCAGAGCGCGCCGCACCCGCGACCGCGCTGTTTGGTTTGGCATGGGCATGTTTGGCTTAGTTGGCTGGACGGTAGCGATTTATACGATTTTGGGTATTATCCTGGGCACGTGGCTGGACCGGCGGTGGCCCGGCAGCGGTTACTCCTGGACCCTGACCGCGCTGATCGCCGGCCTGATCGCGGGTATTCTCAATGCCTGGTACTGGGTTAAAAAAGAAAGCCGGCACGACGGCGTTGACGGCGACGGAGGGGAGGATGCTTAAATGGCGGCGTTCCCCCTGTGGCTGCAGTTGGTATTGTCATTTTTGGCCGGACTGCTCCTGGGCGGCTTTTTCTTCGGCGGGCTCTGGTGGACAACACAACGCCTGGTGAAGGCTCCAAAACCGCTTTTGCTGATCCTGCTCAGCTTCATCGTGCGGAGCGGGGTGGTGTTGGCCGGTTTCTACCTGCTCCTGGCCGGCGGCTGGCCGGGGCTGGTTACCGCGTTAACCGGGTTTTTCGCCGCGCGCCTGGCCGCTCTGCTGATCGCGCGGCCGCCGAAAAAGGAGCCGGTTGTCTAACAAGTGGTATCATCATCGGAGAGGAGGCGTAAGCGTGCCGATCAACCCTGATGAAATAATCATCTTTCAGTACGGCTGGTTTTACATCAATGCGACGATCCTCTTTACCTGGGTGATCATGGCGCTGCTGGTATGCGGCTCCATCCTCGCCACCCGCAACCTCACCGCGGCGGGCAAATTGACCCGCTGGCAGAACCTGCTGGAGATACTGGTCGACGGAATCAGGAAGCAAATCCGGGAGGCCAGCGGCCAGGAACCGGTGCGCTATCTCTCTTTTGTCGGGACGCTGTTTATCTTTATCGCCGTCTCCAACCTGTTAAGTATAGTGCCCGGTTATACGCCTCCCACCAGCTCGCTCTCCACCACCACCGCCCTGGCGCTGAGCGTTTTTTTTGCCGTGCCGATATTCGCGATCACCCGCCATGGCATCTTAAGTTACCTGAAGCAATACCTGCAGCCGACCCCTTTCATGCTGCCTTTCAATATTATTGGTGAGTTTAGCCGCACTCTGGCGCTGGCGGTGCGCCTTTACGGCAACGTTATGAGCGGCACGGTGATCGTGGCCATCCTGCTCACGATCATCCCCTTGTTTTTTCCCGTGATCCTGCAGATTTTCGGCCTGCTCACCGGTTTAATCCAGGCCTATATTTTTTCGATCCTGGCCATCATCTATATTACTTCGGCGAGCAGGGCTCGCCAGGAAACCGAACAAAAAGGAGACCGTGCCCATGGATAGCTTGACTTTAATTGCCGCAATATCCATCTTTACCGCGGGGATTACCATCGCTATCGGATCCGTCGGCCCCGCCCTGGGGGAAGGCCGGGCGGTGGCCCAGGCGTTAAGCTCGATCGCCCAACAGCCCGACGAGGCCAATACAATCACCCGGACCCTTTTCGTGGGGATGGCGCTAATTGAGTCTACGGCGATCTATTGTTTTGTCGTGACCATGATCCTGATTTTCGCCAATCCTTTCTGGAATTTTTTCCTGCAGCAGATGTAGTGAGGCGAATTCAGGATGTCGGTAAGCCTGCAAACCGCGGCCGCTCAGCCTCTTAGGCGTACCGGTCGCGGCCGTGCCGGGGCTAACCGTCTACCCGGCGACGGTTAAAGAAAAACGGGGAGAACGCGTATGATTATCAACTGGTATACCGTAATTTTTACGATGATCAACTTCCTGGTGCTGGTTTTCTTGCTGCGGCGCTACCTTTACAGCCCGATCATCCGCATCATGGACGAACGGGCGGCTTTGATTGCCGGACGGCAGGAGGAGGCTACGGCCAAAATCGCGCAAGCGGAAAACGAAGCCGAAACTTACCGTCGGAAAACGGCGAAGCTGCGGCAACAGGAAGAAAAGTTGTTGGACGAGGCCAGGAAAGCGGCCGAAGCAGAGCGAAAGAAGCTTACCGAAACTGCCCGCCAAGATTTAGAAGCCACCCGCCGCCGGTGGGAGGATGCTTTTTACCGTGAAAGGGAAACTTTCACCCGCGAGCTGCGCCGCGAGATGGGACGGCAGGCGTGCCTGATCGCCCGCCGTAGCCTGCGGGACCTGGCCAACGCCGACCTGGAAGAGATGATCTGGAGCGTGTTCGCGGAAAAGCTGCAGCACCTTGCACCGGAAGACGATGAGAAGCTGCGCGCGGCGCTGTCCCGTGAGGAGCGGCGCGCGACCGTGCGCGGCGTCTTTCCGGTTGTGGAGGAGAAGCTGGAGCGGCTGCGGCACAGCCTGATGGAGCGTTTCCAGCCAGGGTTTCAACTGCATTACGAGACCGATTCCGGCCTGATTTGCGGCCTGGAGCTCGATGTTGGCGGGTACCGCCTCGGCTGGAACCTGGACAGTTACCTGGACGGTGTCGAAGTGCGGATCTTGAAGGACCTGGAACAGGGATTGAAACAGGAGAAGGAGGCGGCCGCGGATGAATGAGCGTGAACGGGGCGGCACGGAGGCGAAGGATGTTTCGCTGCACGAGGCCCTGGTAAGCGCCGGCCGGGCCGTGGATAACGCCCTGGCCGGGCCGGAGTTTGCGCTGACCGTGGAAGAGACGGGGACCGTACTTTCTATCGGCAGCGGGATCGCCCGGGTAGCGGGCCTGGCCGGTGTTAAGGCCGACGAACTGGTGGAGTTTCCCGGGGGGGTTTTGGGGATCGCCTTCAACCTCGATCCCGATGCAGTTGGGGTGGTTTTGCTGGGTCACGCCGACAACGTTCCGTCGGGCGCGGTGGCGCGCCGCACCGGGCGGGTGGTGGATATCCCCGTGGGCGACGGGCTTCTCGGCCGGGTAATCGACGCCGCGGCGCGCCCCCTGGATAATTTGGGTCCGGTTGACTTCGTCGAACGGCGCCCCGTGGAGCGATCTGCACCGCCGATTATGGACCGCGCTCCCGTCACGGTGCCGCTGCAGACGGGGATCAAGGTGATCGATGCCCTGATCCCGGTGGGGCGGGGCCAGCGGGAGCTGATTCTGGGCGACCGCCAGATCGGTAAGACAGCGATTGCCCTGGACACAATCATCAATCAGGCGGATCAGAATGTCTTGTGCATCTACTGCGCCGTCGGGCAGCAGGGCTCTGCCGTGGCCAAGTTAGTCGCCCAGCTGCGCGACTTTAACGCCCTGCGTTACTCGATCGTGGTGGTCGCTTCCGGCGATGACCCGCCGGGGCTGCGCTATATTGCGCCCTACGCCGCCACCTCCATCGCCGAATATTTTATGGAACAGGGGCGGGATGTTTTAATCGTCTACGACGACCTGACGCTGCACGCCCGTGCCTACCGGGAACTTTCCCTGCTCCTGGAGCGCCCGCCGGGCCGGGAAGCGTATCCCGGTGATATCTTCTACATCCATTCCCGGCTGCTGGAGCGCTCCACCCGCCTGCGTGACGCACTGGGCGGCGGCTCTCTGACCGCGCTGCCGATTATCGAGACCCAGGCGCAGAACCTTTCCGCTTATGTGCCGACCAACCTGATTTCGATCACCGACGGTCAGATTTACCTCTCACCGGAATTTTTTCGTAAAAACATCCTGCCGGCGGTAGATGTCGGTAAGTCCGTTTCCCGGGTGGGCGGCAAGACCCAGCTGCCCGCGTACCGGGGCGTGACCGGCAGCCTGCGCCTCTCTTACTCCCAGTTCGAGGAGTTGGAAATGTTCGCGCGCTTCGGCACCCGCCTGGATGAAAAAACGCGCGCCACCATCGAGCGGGGGCGGCGGGTGCGCAAGGTGCTCACCCAGCCCCAGCTCCGGCCGATCCCCGTGGAAGAACAGATTGCCGTCCTGCTTGCAGCCACCGAAGGGCTGTTCGACCCCCTCGCGGTGGATGATATTCCGGCCGCCGAGGAGAAGATCCGGCGCGTGATGGCCGTAGAGATGCCGGAAATAATACAAAAGATTAACGCTGCAGAGCCGCTCACCGCTGCAGACCGGTCGGCCATGATCGAAATGGCCGGTCGTGCATTGAATAGTGAATCATGAACGTTATAGTACTGCGTGGACAGTGTTCGCAGGAGTGCAGCGTGCTGCGCCCTAAGGCAGGAGGAAGAGATAATTGCCCGCAACCCTGGAGACCCTCGAAAAACAGATCAACAGCGGTGAAGGCCTGGCGTCGATCGTCCGCACCATGAAGGCGCTGGCGGCGACAAATGTCCGCCAGTATGAAAAAGCGGTGGAATCGTTGGACGATTACTTCCGCACCGTGGAGCTGGGCCTGTCGGTGGTGCTCGCTTCCCGGGGGCAAAACTTCCAACCGCTTCTCCCGGATCCCCGTAAGCCGGTCCTGCTGATCATCTTCGGCTCCGACCACGGCCTGGCGGGGCGCTTCAACGAACAGATTGTATCCTTCGCGCTGGATGATTACGGGACAGAGACCGGTGAAAGCGCCTGGCCGCCGCACAACCGGATCATCGCCTGCGTCGGCGAGCAGGCTTTCAGCCGGGTCGCCGGCGCCCGCCGGGATGTGTCGGAAAAATTCAACGTCCCCATATCCATGTCCGGTATTACCGCCGCTGTC
This sequence comes from Bacillota bacterium, assembly GCA_040751775.1. Classification (GTDB taxonomy): domain Bacteria; phylum Bacillota; class Dethiobacteria; order DTU022; family DTU022; genus JBFMGD01. Next base: position 7,854 of record JBFMGD010000005.1, read on the forward strand.
CTTGAGCTGCTGGAGAGAATCGAACAATGGCGCGAAAAAAAAGCGGTGAGCAGCGTGCTGCTCTTCTACAATCGTCCTCTTTCCGCCGCCGGTTTCCGCAGTCATGCTGAAACGCTGCTGCCGGTCAACCTGGCCGCCTTGCGGCGCAAAAAAATGGAGTGGGCCTCCCGCTCCCTGCCTACCTTTACCATGCCCGCGCCGCGCCTGCTGTCTGCCTTGCTCCGCCAATATTTCTTCGTCTCCCTCTACCGCGCCTACGCCCTCTCCCTGGCCGCCGAAAACGCCAGCCGCCTGGCGGCGATGCAGGCCGCCGAAAAGAATATCCGGGAGCGCCTGGATGAGCTGAAAACCGCCTATCAGCAAGAACGCCAGACCGCGATCACCGAAGAACTGCTCGACATCGTCTCCGGCTTCAAAGCGCTCCGCCGTAAAGTTGACGCGGGGATGGGGTTGTCAGCTTTCCCCGGCATACTTATTTCCGGATGATTTCTTCTGGGGAACGGCGGCTTCGGCGTACCAGGTCGAGGGCAACAACCGCCACACCGACTGGTTCGCGATGGAGGCGGCGGAGCAGCGGAAACCCCCTGCGAAGCGGCGGATCAAGGAACCCTGCGGCGCGGCCTGCGACCACTGGCGCCGCTATGCGGAGGATTATGACCTGGCCCGGCAGCTGGGCGTCCAGGTGCACCGCCTTTCCGTGGACTGGGCTAGGGTCTGCCCGTCCCGGGACGAGTTGGATGAGGGGGCGCTGGAGCACTACCGGGAGATGCTGCTGGCGCTGCGCAGCCGCGGGATCAAGGTGATGCTCTGCCTGAGCCACTTGCTATGCCAAAAACCGTCCCATGGTTACATCGGGCGAGCCGCGGTCGATCACAGCCGGGAAATACCCGGTCTATGAAACCGGCCTGGGCAGGCTGGCCGCGATCATCTGTTTCGACGCTCACTTTACCCATGGCCGATGTCGCCTACAACTCGGCCCTGGTCGACCCATACGGCCGCATCCTGGAACTGGCGGTGACTCCGGCCGGGGAGAAGTTGATCCTGGTTGCCGACCTGCCCTGGGCAGCGGCGAAACAGTCTACTCGCAGTTGGGAGGCTGGTTGGGTTGGCTCAGCCTGGCCGGCCTTGTTTTCTTCGCCTTCTTCATGCCCCTCTCCAGGCGGCGCCAATCAAAGACAGATCACTGAACGTGCCGGGCACGTTCAGTGATCGGGTTTGGCGGGAGTTTAGCCGCCCGGTAGAGTGAAGCGCCGGCGGCGAGGCCGGGCAGGCAGGCGGCGGCGCTCAGCAGGTAGACTTCGCGGAAGCCGGGGATCGGGCCGGCCAGGCCGGTGAAAGCGGCTGGGGTTAAGGTGTAGAGGATGATGCCGCCCAGGGTGGTGCCGATCGCCGCCCCGGTGAAACGAACCATGTTGTGTGTTCCTGAAGCAACGCCGTGCCGCCCGCCGCTAACTGTGGAGAGCACCGCATTCAGGGCGGGGACGGTGGTAAAACCGAAACCGATGCCGTTTAAGGCGAGGGCGGCGGCGATATATGAGTAGCCTGTTGTTGCGGTCATCCGGGAAAGCAACAGGAAGGAAAGCGCGCGCAGCAGCATGCCCGCGGTGATCGGCGGCCCGGGTCCAAAACGGTCGGCTAACCTGCCGCCCAGGGGTGAAGCGAAGACTACCGATGCCGCGGCCGGGGTGAGCAGCAGCGCGGTTACAGCCGCGTTGTGGCCCCGCACGGCGGTAAAATAAATGGGGAGCACAAATAAAGTGCCGGCCATCACGAACTGCTCTAAAAAGCCCACCAATAAACCGAGGGAAAAACGGCGCTCCTTGAGCAGGGCCAGATCGAGCATCGGCTCGGCGGCACGCCGCTCCACCCGGTAGAATATGTACAACAGGCAAACGAAAAAGCCGAGGCTCACCCGAATCCAGGTATTTCCTAAACCCCAGACCGGCAGCAGGGTTACGCCCAGCAGCAGCACGGTTGTAGCGATCATGAACAGCGCCGCTCCACCCAGGTCAAAAGAACGTTTCTCCGGAGGGCTTGTAGATTTATTTGTCGCCGGCCCGGCCATATTTCTTTGAGCTGCGAGTGCGATAGCCAGCGCCAGCGCGGCAATGACCAGAAAAGAACCGCGCCATGAGACCACGCCGATTAGCAAACCCGAAGCCACCGGTCCGAATACGGCTCCCGAAGAGCCGATGCTGCTCCAGGTGCCCAGGATCCGGCCCCGGTTGTTGCCGGTGGACCCGGCGAGCAGGATGGCCAGTGCATTGGGCACTAGCAGGGCTCCCCCCAGGGCTTGGACTGCCCGCCCGGTAATCAGCCAGGGCAAAGAAAAAGCGGTGCCGCAGACCAGGGAGCCCAGGCCCAGTCCGAATACGCCCCAAATAAAAAAGTGCCGCGGTCCGAGCAGATCCCCGATTTTTCCGGCGATCGGGATGAAGACAGCCAGGGGCAGGGAGTAGGCGTTCACGACCCAGGTTAGCCAGTTTATCTCGACGTCCAGACCTGCTCTGATCTCCGGCAGGAGAATCTTTATAGACGTCAAATTCATTACAGACAGAAATACGGCGGCATACAGGTAGAATATCAAACCTTTTCCATTTGCTTTATTAATCATAGAGCTATTATAACGTGGTACCATGATTCAGCCAAGAGTGAAGGGGGTGTACGCAAACATAACTCCGTTCAAAAAAGAGTACCGCTACAGCCTGATCTTATTCGACCTGGACGGCACGCTGACTGATCCTGCTGTCGGCATTACCCGCTCGGTGCAGTATGCCCTGGCCAAATTCGGCCTGCAGGCCGTTCCGAGCGATTTGCTCCCTTTCATCGGGCCGCCTTTGCAGGAATCCTTTCAGTGCTTCTATTCATTTGATGATAAACAGGCCCGGCAGGCTGTGGAATATTACCGGGAATATTATGCCGGGACGGGTCTTTATGAAAATGCGGTCTACCCCGGCATTGGCAGGCTGTTGCAGGAGTTGCGCGCGTCCGGGAAGGAGCTGGCCGTGGCCACTTCCAAGCCGACCTGCTTTGCCGAAAAAGTGCTGCGTCATTTCGGCCTGGACACATTTTTCACCGTTATTGCCGGCAGCAACCTGGACGGTACCCGGGTGCGCAAAAGTGAAGTGATCAGCTATGCCCTGGAACGGGTCACCGGCCGCAACGAGAAATTTGTTCCGGTCATGGTCGGCGACCGGGAGCATGACGTTATCGGCGCCCGCGAAAGCGGGATTGATTCGGTTGCGGTAACGTACGGTTACGGCTCCCGGGAGGAGCTGCAGAGCGCCGGCCCCACGTACCTGGTTCACACGGTCGTTGAACTGGGGGAGCTGTTAGGCGGCGCTTAAGTATAATAGTGAGCGGGAACAGGTCCGGCCGGTCCCGCAGGACTTTTGTGATCTCAGATTCAATGCTATACTGGAAACAACGGGTTTAAACCAATTATAAGCAAAGCGGCATTGTCATGAAGGAGGCATTAGGCAGATGAGAAACGGTTGCCATGGCCAGATAATGGAAATAAATTTGAGCACCGGGGAAACAAACGCAATGTTTATCCCGGAGGCGGATTACCGCGCTTGCCTCGGCGGCAGCGGGTTGGCTGCAAAAATATTTTATCAAGGAGAGGGCTACCGGATTCATCCTTTTGATGAGGCGGCGCCCTTACTTATTTTTACCGGTATTCTCACCGGCCACACCGTTCCGACAGCCTGTAAGGCCGCTTTTTGCGGGCGTTCACCGGCTACCGGTATCTGGGCTGAAGCGGCGGTGGGAGGTTACTGGCCGGCGGCTTTTAAGAACTGGGGATACGACGGACTGATAATTACCGGAAAAGCGCCGCGGCCGGTTTATCTTTACCTGGATGAAGCGGGCGCGGCGATCAAGGATGCCGCCGCTTTGTGGGGAGAAGATGTTTACGCCACCCAGGATCAGATCCGGGCCGCTCTCGGTGATCAGATCAGGGTCGCCGCGATCGGCCCGGCTGGTGAAAACCGCGCTTTGATCGCGTCGATTATGATTGACGGCCACGATGCCCGGGCCGCCGGCCGCTGCGGCCTCGGCGCCGTGATGGGAGCCAAAAATTTAAAAGCGATCGCCGTGCAGCGGATCACCGGAGGCCTGCACATGTTTGACGCGCCGGGTATGGCGGAGGCCAGAAAAGAGATCCTGCCGCAAATTCGGGAAAAAGCGAAAGGGTTAACCGATTTCGGCACAGCCGGCGGTGTGCCCGTGGTGGAAAGGTTGGGCGACCTGCCGATCCGCAACTGGACCGGGGGCGCCTGGCCGGCAGGCGCGGCCAAGGTATCCGGCCAGGCCATGGCTGAAAACCTGCGGGTCAAACATTACGCTTGCTTTAGTTGCCCGATCCGCTGCGGTAAAGATATGAAAGTGGAGATCGGCCCGCACCGGGGCACCGTGGCGCATGGACCGGAGTATGAGACGGTCGCCGGTTTTGGGGCTATGTGCCTGATCGATGATCCGAACTATATTATCGCTGCCAACGACCTCTGCAACCGTTTGGGGCTTGATACGATCTCCACCGCCGCCGCCGCGGCTTTCGCCATGGAACTAAATGAAAACGGCCTGCTTAGCGAATCTGCCGCCGGCGCTATGGATTTAAGCTGGGGTAACGGAGAAGCCGTTCTCACTCTAATTCCGCTGATTGCCCGGCGCGAGGGCTTCGGGGAATATCTTTCGATGGGGGTAAAGAAAGCGGCTGCCTATTTCGGGCCTCTGGCCGCGGAGTTTATCGCCGAAAGCAAGGGGCTGGAGTTGGCGTTTCACGATCCGCGCGCCTTTACCAGCATGGCAGCTGTTTATGCCACAGGTAACCGCGGCGCCTGCCACCTCGAAGGATTGACCTACTTCGTGGAAAACCGGAGTTATCCCGGCGCGCTGATCGGGCTGAAAGATGAATTCGATCCGCACGGGGTTGAAGATAAAGCGCTGCTGGCCAAAACGATGCAGGACTACATGTCAATTTTTAATGCCCTCGGGCTGTGTAAATTCTTGATTCGCGGCCATGTCGCTCCGAAAGATATCGCCCGTTGGGTTTCGCTGGTGACGGGATGGGAAATGGATGAGGCGGAGCTGCTTACCGCCGGGGAGAGGCTCTTTAACTTGAAACGTTTAATCAATGTACAGCTCGGGGTGAGCCGTAAGGACGACACCCTCTCGCCGCGGTTGCTGGCTCATGACCGCCGGGAAGGGGCCGCCGCCGGCAGCCTGCCGCATCTCGGAAAGATGTTATCGGAATATTATGAACTGCGCGGCTGGACAGCGGAAGGGCTGCCCAAGCGGGAAACCCTGGAGCGGTTGGGCCTTTAACGGCCAAGCCGCTCCAGATTAACCGGATAACACCAGCCGTCCGGTTGCGGGCACAGTAGGCAAATATTTAAGCGGTCCTGATTCGGGAGTGCTTCTGGGAAGGAGTTTTGTCGTGCGGTTGAGCGTGAAATTACTGCCCCCTTACTGTAAACCCGGCGAGCCGGGCGAGTTTCCCCTGGAGCTGCCGGACGACCGGTGGGACCTGCGGCGGTTGGCGGAATACCTGGACAATGAGCGGCGGAACAGCCTCGGGTTTGCCTTGTTGGACAGCAAAGGTTTTCTTACCGCCGAATTCCTGGTAAACGGCACACACGTGCCGGACGGACGCGTTCTTCAGGAAAATGATCTCGTAACGGTAATTCCGTATATTTGCGGCGGTTAAATAGGCGCGTCGATAGAGCACCAGGTTGAACTGGACCTCGCTAAGCTGCGCCGGCCGGTGAAAAAGCTACCGGAAGGGTGGTTTGATCGACAAGTTGACGCAACTTTATTAAATAGAATTAGCCTGGTTCCGGTAGGTGGGATGGTTTGAGAAATTGCTTTTGAAATAATGCAGGAGGTGCAATGTGAGTACAATCGGAGATCTGGAACGAAAGCATGTGTTGCGCTCATGGTCGGTTCAGAACAAAAACTCGTATGAAGAGATCGTCGGCGGTAAAGGGTGTTGGTTTTGGAACAAGGAAGGAAACAAATACCTCGATTTTTCCTCGCAACTGATTAATACGAATATCGGTCACCAGCATCCAAAAGTTGTGGCGGCGATTAAAGAACAAGCCGATAAACTATGCTATATTGCGCCCTTTTATGCCAGCGAACCGAGAGCCAGGTTGGCCGAGTTAGTGGCCCGCCATACTCCGGGTGACCTAAGCAAAGTACTCTTTACCCTTGGCGGCGCTGAATCCAATGATAACGCGATCAAAATGGCCCGCCAGTATACCGGCCGTTTCAAAATCCTGGCCCGTTACCGCTCTTACCATGGAGCCACTTACGGGGCTATATCTTTAACCGGAGATCCGCGCCGCCCGCCGGTAGAACCGGGAATACCCGGCGTGGTGCACGTTTTCGAACCGTATTGTTACCGCTGTTCTTTCGGCAAATCCTATCCCGGCTGCGGCCTGGAGTGTGCCGAGCATGTCCGCGAGGTGATGCTGTATGAAAACCCGAATACTATCGCCGCGTTTTTCGTGGAGCCGATCACCGGCACCAACGGGGTCTTTGTGCCGCCGCCGGAATATTTGCCCCGTATCCGGGAGATCTGCGACGAATTCGGCGTGCTCTTGGTCGCCGATGAAGTGATGACCGGCTGGGGTCGTACCGGCGCCTGGTTCGGTGTGGACAACTGGCAGGTGGTTCCGGATATTATGACCATGGCCAAGGGGATCACCCAGGGCTATATCCCGTTGGGCGCGGTAGTGGTCAATGAGAAGATCGCCGCATATTTTGACGACAAGATGCTCTGGTGCGGCCTTACTTATAGCGGCCATCCTCTGGCCTGCGCCGCCGGTGTCGCCACCGTTCAGGTTTACGAAGAAGAGAATCTAATCGAGAATGCGCGGCGGATGGGTGAAAAGCTGAAAGTAAGGCTGGCAGATTTGAAGGAACGGCACCCCTCCGTGGGGGATGTGCGTTCCATTGGCCTTTTTGCCGCGATTGAACTGGTTAAAAACAGGGAAACCCGGGAACCGCTGGCTCCCTGGAACGGGCCTGATCCCGGGATTATGGGCCAGATCATTAGATCCATGGCGGGAAAAGGGGTTTACCTCTACCCGCGCTGGAACTATCTTTTTGTCGCTCCGCCCATTTCGATCAACGACGCAGAGCTGGCCTTCGGCCTCAACGCCGTCGATGAGGCGCTTGTCCTGGCCGATCAAATCCTCTAACCGTTTTTGCCTGTTACTGTTAGCCGGTTGCACTGCTCCCCGGCCGTGTCCGGGGAGCTTTCATATAAAAGGATGGCCGGGCGGCAGGCTAATGGCCGGGAAAATTTTAACCATTAAAGTATCCCGGAAGAAGCGGGCATAATAGTAGCCTGACAACGAAAGGTTAATCGTATATCTTAATCTAAGAAAAGCGGTGAAGACGATGGAACTTTGGTTTACCGAAAAACAGTTGACGGATCAAGAAGAGGCTTCCACAGTCAGTTTTAGTGTAAAAATTAAAGAGATGCTCTACCGGGAACGAACCGGGTTCCAGGAGATCGCCGTTTTTGACACCTACGAATTCGGTAAAATGTTGGTTTTAGACGGGATTATCCAGCTAACCCTGGCCGATGAATTTATCTACCACGAGATGATTACCCATGTTCCGCTGCGCGCCCATCCGGCGCCCCGCTCTGTGCTAGTCGTAGGTGGCGGCGACGGCGGTTCGGTTCGGGAAATCAGCAAATACCCGGCAGTGGAAAGGATCGTGCTGGCGGAGCTCGATCAGAAGGTAATTGAAGTCTCGCGGCGGTTCCTGCCGGAACTGGGCGCCGCTTTTAGTGATCCACGGGTCGAGGTCAACATTATCAACGGGGTGGATTATGTTCACTCCATGAAGGGCGTCTTTGACGTGGTCATCGTTGACTCTCCGGATCCCCTCGGTCCGGCCGAACAACTCTTTGGAGCCACATTTTATCAGGCTGTTTGCGAAGCGTTAACTCCGGACGGGATCATGGTTGTGCAAAGCGAATCACCGTTCCTGAACCGGCGGGTGGTTCGTCAGGTCTGTGAAAACATTAAACAGTCGTTTCCAGGTTTTTATTATTACCTTGCCCCGGTGCCGACCTATCCCGGCAGCTTGTGGAGCTTTGCCGTCGGTTCCAGGCAGCATAACCCGCTGGAACAGAAAAACGCATTCCTGCCGGCGGGTACTCGCTATTACACGCCTGAGGTCCATCAAGCCGCTTTTGTGCTGCCACCTATTATCCGGTCTATCTTCGGGTAAGCAAGCTTATTTTTCCCGCGGCATACAAATAATCTCTTTTACAACCGTGTCAAAAAAGCGGTTGGCATGGGCCGGTTGGATCACACAGGCCGTATCCGCTCCGCGGCCGCTCCCGGCTACGGCAATAACCTCGGTCCCGTAGGGGATTAACCCGGCGTCCAAGGCCATCACGCTGATCTCAACGCACACTTTCACCCCCTGCCCCAGCAGGCGCAGCGCTGAAGCGACGATCTCCGCCGGGTAAATCCCCTGAAACCCGGTGCGCAGCCCCCGGTCCACCCCGGCCAGCAGGTGGGTAGTGGTAAGCAGCCTTATTCCCTTCTCCGACAGCAGCTGCCGCATATCCGGGGACATTTCGTCTTCACCGGGTCCGGTAAAACCGACGTGGTGGGTTACGCAAACCACTGCCGGCCCCTTTCCGGAAAACAGCTCAGCCGTTGCCCCGCTGTTTGAAGCCACAACGATATGTTTGATCGCTAACTCCCCGGCCCGTTTCAAGGCGGCCTCCACGGTTTGCTTGGTATTACGCGGACCTTTTTCCGGCCAGTACATGATAATCCTCCTTAAATGAAAGTGACTCCCTCGAATTCATGGCTTCGAGGGCACGGCATGCCGTGCCCCTTGTGCCGGCCTGCAAAATGAGCGGTGAGAGGTCCACTGCTCACATCTCACATGCCGCTAGTGCTCTTGCGTGCAAACCGATAATCGTTTAAATTATAAATTGAGGATCATTTTATTGTCAACGGGGGAGCAAAATGGCTCAATTCACCCTATTTTCCCGTTACCCTTTCCTTAGTAATAGTGTGCCCCGAATTGAATTGGGACACTGGCCCACTCCCCTGGAAGCGCAAACCGGCCTCGCGGGACCGGCCTTCCTGATCAAGCGGGACGACCTTTCCCACCCCCTCTACGGGGGCAACAAGGTGCGCAAGCTGGAACTCATTTTCGCCGATGCCCTGCGCCGCGGCTGCAAGGAGATCATCACGGCCGGCGGGCTCGGTTCTCACCACGTGTTGGCTGTGTCAGCCCTGGGCCGCACGATTAATTTGAGCACCACCGGGTTATTTTTCTGCCAACCGGTCAATGATCATGTCCGGCAAAACCTGCTCCTGGAGCACAGGTACGGCACGCGGATGCATTTTGTCAGAGATTACCGCGGCGTTGCGGCAGCTTACCTGAAGTACTGCCTCGCGGTCAGCCTTACAACCGGCCGCCGGCCATACCTGCTAATGCCGGGCGGCTCCAGTGCGTTCTCCACACTCGGCTACTTGAACGCGGCCTTGGAGCTGCAAGCGCAGCTGCATGAACTGGGCCGGCCCGATCCGGAAGCGATATTTGTCGCGGCGGGAACCGGCGGCACCGCCGCCGGGCTCCTGGCGGGAATAGCCCTGGCCGGCATGGATACGGTTTTGCACGCGGTGCGGGTGGTGCATCCAGCTGTATTGAAACGTTCACGGATTACGGGGCTGGCGCGCCGGACACTGCAGTTGTTGGCCCGCCGCGGGGTTGAAACCGGCTCAGCCATGCGCGGCCTGGACCGGCGCCTGCATTTCGAAGAAGACTATCTGGGCGAGGGTTACGGGTTCGGCACGGACCAGTGCGCAGAGGCGCTCCGGCTGTTCAGGGAGCAGGGCGGTGTAAACCTGGAAGGCTGCTATACCGGAAAGGCGGCTGCCGCGGCGCTGGATTACTGCAGCCGACGTGATCCCGGGTCTGCGCGTCCGATCGTGTTTGTCCATACCGCCAGTTCAACCCATCTGCACCCGGGCATTACTTTACCGGCGCCGGCTGAACTTCCGCCCGATTTTCAATGGTGTTTTAGCGGCAACGCCTGCCGCCGCCGCTGCGGTTTGCGAAAACGCAATCTTACTTTTTGCAAGGCAGCCGAAACCGAAACCGGTACCAGCAGTGAAAGGCATCCGTTTTGCTGTCCACAAGGGTTTTACCGCTTGCCTGTGGAATTGATCATTCAGGACCGTTAATCCAATAGCACCGATTGATCTAACGAGGTAAATCAGATGCATGAAGAACTTAAAGAAAAAGAAGGCCGCTATGTGCAATCGCTGGAGCGAGCCCTGGCAATCCTTGAGGTCATGGCGCAGGAAGGTTCTCCGCTGACTGTAACCGAGCTGTCGGAGAAAGTGGATTTAAAAATCAGCACGGTTCACCGCCTCCTGGCCACTCTCGGCCACCGCGGTTACGTCGAACAGGATGCCGAAAACAGCAAGTACAGGCTTGGGTTAAAAATCCTGGAGATAGGCAATGCGGCACTCTACTATTCTGATATCCGGGTGGTAGCCCGCGCTTACCTGGAAGAACTGGTGGAAAGATGCAATGAGACGGCCAACCTGGCTGTGTTGGATGGAACCGACGTGGTTTATATCGACCAGATTGAATCGCACAATATCATTATTGTAAAGATGTTAGCCCAACCGGGCAATCGCGGCCCGGTGCACTGCACCGCTTCGGGGAAGGCGCTTCTAGCCTACATGCCCCCCAATAAACTGGAAAGCCTACTGGCCCAGATGGAGTTGACCCGCTACACCAATGAAACCATTACCGAACTGGAACACCTGAAAAAGGAACTGTTAAGGGTCAAACAAGAGGGCTGCGCCGTGGACTGGGGTGAAATGGAGGAACACGTGCGTTGTATCGCCGCCCCGATTTTTAACCATGAGGCTAAGGCTGTGGCCAGTATCAGCGTATCCGGGCCGAGCAACCGCATCACCAGCTATTACATGAAAAACGAGCTCATGGAAATGGTTAAAGGCGTCGCCGCCAGGATTTCACGAAAAATGGGTTATAACGGATTCTGAGCGCCGGGTGCAAGAGCAAGCAGCCATCGGCATGAAGTAATCGCCCGCGCTAACATATATTCCTGGCGCCGGCTGCTCGCCCAGGGACAAGGCGGCAGGTGTGCCCGCGGTTACTGCCGGGCTCTCATAGAGCATAAAACACCCTCTGTTGCTGGCGGGTGTTTTTTTATGATGAACCAATGGCGGTAAACCGTAAATATTAATAAGAAGAGAAAATTATTAATAGAAATAGATTCCACATCGTGGAATCTATGCTTGACAAGTAAAGGTCACGTGTATAAAATCTTTCTTAATATAGAAACCCATTTCACGATATGGAATAACCTACGATTCGTCGAATAATTCTTGTATTTCCCATACCCGTGTGTATGCATGCTTCAGGCCTGCAACTACGAATGTAAGCTTATAATCTATCTGCGCATGACAGAATCTTTAACCCGCGTCTTATCCCCGAGAACCGGCTAAATCATAAAGGAGTGGCTACAAGTGGAAAAGAGAGTTTTAGATCAACTGCAGGGGTCGCCAGGCCGTAACGGCATTTCCATCGTCTCGCTGTTGCAGCTGATCCAGCAGGAATATAATTATCTGCCTGAAGAGGTTTTGCGGGAGGCGGCCTTAGCAACCGGGTTCCCTCTGATCGAAATGTTTCGGGTAGCCACATTCTATAAATCTTTCAGCTTGGTTCCGCGGGGAAAGCACACGATTACCGCTTGCTGCGGAACAGCCTGTCATGTGCGCGGCAGTGAAAAAGTGGTCAGGGAAATCTCCAAAACCTTAGGGGTTGCGCCCGGCGAGACCACCCCGGACGGCCAGTATACCGTCGAAACGGTCAACTGTCTCGGGGCTTGCGCCCTGGCGCCCCTGGTGGTGCTTGATGGCCAATACTACGGCGGTGTCACTCCGGCCGGGGTAGGAAAGCTCATTGGCGGTCATCGCCGGCACGATTACAGTTGCGAGGCGGCGGGTAGCAAATAAGCTCGTGTCCGCCGCCCGGCACAGTATTGAGGCCAAGTAAAAGGTTATTGTGGAAGGGAGTTTCTGGATGGAAGTTTTAGCGGCAAGGTTAAGCACACCGGATCAATTGGCGGAGTATCGGAAACAGGTATTACTGCGCCGGGAAAAAATCAAGTTTCAACTCTCGGTGTGCGGCGGTACCGGCTGTTCCGGCGGAGGTTCGAAATTAATCAGGGATCGATTGCGGGAATATCTTGAACAGCAAGGTCTTTCCGAAACAGTCGCGTTGAAATTTACCGGCTGTTTAGGCCTGTGTGAGCAGGGCCCGCTTGTAATCGTGTCGCCGGGCGAATATTTCTATCACAGGGTTTCTGAATCCGATATCCCTGAGATAATCGGGCAGACGATCTTGCGGGGAGAGTTAGTGGAGCGCCTGCTCTATATCGATCCTGCCAGCGGTGAAAGGATTGCTTCTGCTCATGAAATTCCATTTCTAAAAAAGCAAAGCCGCATCCTCCTGGGTGATAACTGGCGAATCGACCCCGCCGCCATAGATGATTACCTGGTATTGGGCGGGTACGAGTCTTTAGTGAAAGCGTTAGTCTCATTAAGCAGCAATGCTGTGATTGAACAGATCAAGCACTCACGCCTGAGAGGTCGCGGCGGCGCCGGGTTCCCGACCGGGGTTAAGTGGGAAGAGTGCCGCCGCGCGGCTGGAACAGATAAGTATATTATTTGCAATGCTGATGAAGGGGATCCGGGCGCATTCATGGATCGCAGTTTGCTAGAAGGAAACCCTCACCTGGTCTTGGAGGGTTTGATTATCGGCGGGTATGCTGTCGGTGCCGGTGAGGGAGTCGTTTTCGTCCGTTCCGAATACCCTACGGCGGTAAATAATATCAAGCAGGCTATTGTCATGGCTGAAAGTCTGGGTCTGTTGGGGGAAAACATACTCGGTTCCGGCTTTAATTTCAGAGTTAGGGTCAGTGTTGGGGCTGGTGCTTTTGTGAGCGGTGAAACGTCTGCCTTGATCAGATCGGTGGAGGGTTTTGTCGGCGAGCCGCGCCAGAAGCCGCCACACCTGGCTGAACGCGGCCTAAATAATAAGCCCACGGTTGTAAACAATGTCGAAACCCTGGCCAATGTGCCGTATTTAATTCGTTTCGGCGCGGATAGTTATCGCGAAAGAGGCACCGAAAAATCGAAGGGGACCAAGATCTTTTCCCTGGTGGGCAAGGTCAATAACACCGGTCTCGTAGAAGTGCCGCTGGGAATAACTTTGCGCGACATCATTTTCGAAATCGGCGGTGGGATCAGGGGCAGGAAGAAATTTAAGGCTGTGCAAACCGGCGGCCCTTCGGGAGGCTGCCTGCCTGAACAGTTGTTGGATTTACCCACCGATTTTGAGGAGTTGAGCGAGGCGGGTTCGATGATGGGCTCAGGCGGGATGATTGTAATGGACGAGGAGACCTGCATGGTTGACCTGGCACGCTATTTTCTTGCTTTCCTCAAAGATGAGTCCTGCGGAAACTGTTTCTCCTGCCGCGAGGGAATCAGCCGGCTGCTGGAGATGGTAGAGCAGATCAGCCGCGGCGAAAGCTCGCTTGAGCAGTTGTCGTTGCTCCAGGAACTGGCCGCCGTGGTTAAAGACGCTTCTCTTTGCGGCTTGGGACAGACGGCACCCAATCCGGTCCTTTCGGCAATACGTTATTTTCATGAAGAATACCTGGCCCATATCGTTGAACGCAGGTGTCCGGCCGGCGTTTGCCGTGCACTCGTCAGTTACTCGATCAATGATCAGCTGTGCACCGGCTGTGGGGCCTGCCTGAAGAGTTGTCCCAGCGAGGCTGTCAGCGGAGAAAAGAAATTGCCGCATCACATTTCAACTGAGAAATGTACCAAATGCGGTATCTGCCTGGAAACATGCCGGTTTGGCGCTGTGATGAAACAATAGACAGCGGGGAGGCGAAATCAATGGTCAAATTTATCCTGAACGGTTTGACGGCAGCGGCGGCGAAAGGGGCCACACTGCTGGAAACCGCCCGGTTTTACGGTATAGATATTCCCACACTCTGCCACTACGACGGGCTTAACCCGTCCGGGGCTTGCCGTCTCTGCCTGGTTGAAGTGGGAACGCCCGGCCGCTCACGCCTGGTTTCATCCTGCACCTATCCGGTGGGGGAGGGTTTAAACGTGCGCACCCATTCGCGGCGGGTTATTAAAACCCGCCAAGTTCTGCTTGAGCTTTACCTGGCCACCTGTCCCTCTTCTAAAACAATTCAAGATCTGGCTTCAAAACACCATGTCACCACGGTGCGCTTTCGAGCAAAGCATGAAGAGTGCATTCTCTGCGGGCTTTGCACTCGCTATTGCGCGGATCAGATGCAAGGCCGGGCGATCGGCCTGGTCAACCGTGGGGCGGAACGCCGCGTTGCCGGTCCGTTTAACAAGAAATCTGAAGAGTGCCGTTTATGCGGCGGTTGCATGTTTATCTGCCCGGTCTGCCAGGCACGCTGCCAGGGGCCTCAGGAAAAGAACCCGCTTTGCAGCGCCTGCTTAAACCTGGCGCCGGCTTGCCTGGACCGCTACCATGAAGCCATGTGTTACCTGGATCCATGCGTCGCTTGCGAATTGGAGAAATAGGATGCGAATTATTACAGTTCGGATCCAGGACGGAAGAACACCGGGAAATAGACATTTTGAGAAAAATTTATGGTAAGAGTATAGGAGGAGAACAGGTTATGAGTTTATCAAGACTAAACGCCACCGCCGCGACCTTGACCAAAAACCGCACCGAGGGTTCGATCAGTCCTTTCAGCGGGATGTGTGTTACCTGTGTGGACGGGTGCGTGGGCATGTGTGAAATCGGCAAGTCCGCCTACCGGGGCCACGAAACCATTTACCCGCAGCCCTTCGGTATCATCACCACCGCCTCGGAAAAAAGATACCCCGTGGACTATTCCCATTTCTCAATTATGGGCACCGCAGTCGGTGCCACCGGGATGGAAGCGGACAGTGACAAGGCGGTATTCCCCGCCGTCGACCTGGAAGTGAAAATTGGCCGGGGTGAAGGAGTGCGACTGAAACTGCCCTTTATAATTCCGGGTATCGGCTCTACCGACGTGGCCAAAAATAATTGGGACGGCCTGGCTATCGGATCAGCCTTGGCCGGCACCATCCTGACCATCGGTGAGAATGTCTGCGGCATGGACAGGGAAGCGGTGATCAGGGGCGGCAGGGTGATTGCCACTGTGGACCTGGCCAGACGGGTGAAATTGTTTCAGGATTGGCAGCGGGACGGCTACGGAGCCGTAGTTGTTCAGGCCAACGTGGAAGATACCCGGCTGGAGGTGCAAGAGTACGCCATCAGCGAGCTGGGTGTGGAAGCCGTCGAACTGAAATGGGGCCAGGGAGCCAAGGATATTGGCGGCGAGGTGAAGATTAACAGCCTGGAGAAAGCTTTAATGCTGAAACAAAGGGGTTATATTGTGCTGCCCGATCCGTCGGATCCGGTGGTGTCAGCCGCTTTTCAACGGGGCGCCTTTAAAGAATTTGAACGGCATTCCCGCATCGGAATGGTCGAATTGGAGTCTTTCCTGGAAAGAGTGGAACAGCTGCGCCGCGCCGGGGCCAGGTATGTATTTTTAAAAACCGGAGCTTATCGTCCGGCTGACCTTGCCCGCGCGGTAAAGTACGCTTCCCTGGCGAAAATTGATCTGCTGACCGTCGACGGCGCCGGGGGTGGCACCGGCATGAGCCCCTGGCGGATGATGAACGAGTGGGGTATTCCTTCAGTGGAACTGCATTCACTTCTCTACCGGTATTGTGAACAATTGGCGCAAAAGGGCCACTTTATTCCCGATATTGCCCTGGCCGGCGGATTCACTCTGGAGGATCAGATCTTTAAGGGTCTGGCTCTGGGAGCTCCTTTTGTCAAGCTGATCGGAATGGCCCGGGCGCCCATTGCCGCGGCCATGGTAGGAAAAACCATCGGCAGCCGTATAGAGAACCAGCAGCTGCCGGTATACGTGGAGCGGTTTGGCAACAGCCTGGAAGAGATCTTTGTCACTGCCGCTCACCTGAAAGAAGAACTGGGCGAATCAGATTTTAAACTGGTGCCGCCCGGCGCTTTGGGCCTTTACACCTATTACGAACGCCTCTCCCAGGGCTTAAAGCAACTGATGTGCGGCAGCCGCAAGTTTGCCCTGCAATATATTGCCCGTGACGACATCGCCGCCTTGACCAGGGATGCCGCGGCCATTAGCGGGATTAACTACGTAATGGATGCTGACCGGGAAGAAGTGGAACAAATCCTGAATATGTAAGCATTAATTGTCACTGGGACGGTTCTGCTGACAACTCCACATGCACTCCTAAAAGATGGGTGTTAGAAAAACTGTCCCAGTGACAAATCCCGATGATAAACATGAAAATTCGTTGTCAGAAGAATCGTCCCAGTGACAACGTTTTTTTTTGCCCTTATGGAGAAAACTAAAGCAATACAGTCCATACCGGCAAAAGGAGATTGAATATGAAAGATATCTATGTAATTATGGCCTTTCACGCGCACGAACTGCTCTGGGATCTGCCCGAAAAGCTGCTCTCGTACCTGGATGACGGCAACCCAATGAAGGAGACGATCCTGGATCAAAACTATATCAAGAAAAGAAAAGAAGAGGACCGCGATGTCTATACCCTCGGTATCCAGTTGGGGGAAAAGCTGCATGCGCCCATCTGTGTCGAATACACCAATGAGCTGCTTCAGCAGATCAACGAGGTTATCCCGGAGATTTTTCACAAGATTAAGGGTCATTTTCATTCCGGGCGGCTTTACCCGATCTACGGCCATGCCCATCATACCCATGTTTCGCTGCTCTCAAACGAAGAGATTACCCAGGAGATAACCTGGAACATGCAGCTCCTGCATAATTTTATGGATGTGCCTTACCCCAAGTACAAGGGCTTCTTCTCTCCGGAAGCTTCCTACAGCTTCGACAAGATTGAAGGCGCCGCCGCAGCCAACATCGACTACCTGATTTTTCCCCACCTGTCGGAGGATAAAGCGCCCTTTGAAATCGTGGGGAAAGGAGATTACATTTACAAGCCCTTTCTGATTAAGGCCGGCCGGCGCAACATTTTGGCTCTGCCGCGCAATTTCCCGATTTCCCAGGAGATCTGGCGCCCGATTACCCGCATGAAGCGGGATGCGGTAAAAGATCAGGGTTACCGGCTCGGTGATTACGCCGTCTTTTTCAACGAGTATTTAAGCGGTCAGACCGAGTCGTATCCGATTGAAATGAGTGAGGGGGTGGAACTGTATAAAGCGGTATTGCGTCAGGAGCTGACCCAGGCGCCTCCGGACGCGCTGCTGGTCTATATCCAGGATCTGGAGCTGATGGACTTCGGCGATATCGCCATCGAGATTTTAGGGCAAGCCTGGCAGGAAGTTTTGCAGGAAGATCGCGAGAAATACCGGGTTCATTTTGTTACCCCCGATCAGTACATCGACCAGGTATTAATCGCGGAGGGAGTGGAAAAACTGCCGGTGCTCCGGTTTGAAAATATCAGTTGGGCGCCGGAGATCCGTTTGGTGTTAAGGGCCGACGGCCATTATCCTCCCCTCGGGGTGACCGGGGTGGGCCGCTATAGCACCGCTAAAAGCGGCATGTATGAGCACCCGCATATCTTCTGGGAAAATGGCAAGTATTTCTGCGGCCTCTTCGATACCCTGGTCGAAAACTTCGATATTAAGGTCAATATCGCCGCGCACGGCGAGCGTTTCAATGAGACGGCCTATGAACTGGCCGGGGAAGACTTGGACACCCGGGTGATTATGTACCGGCGCCTGATGAAGCGGGCCTGCAACTGGGGTTGGCGCCCGACCGAGGGGCGCCAGAAGCGCCCCTGCCTCGACGGCTACCTGCTCTGCGATACCCTGTTAAAGAAGATCGAGCAGTTCCCCGGCGCCCTTATTTTCAGTCGTGAACCGGTCAACCTGGAGCCGCGCCAGATCGTCGGATTGGTGGAAACGCTGCAGGTGTTCATTGACCGGCGCCTGGAATACCTGCGCTACGGCATGGAAAAATACATGGCGGAGCATGGCGGCGATCTCTCCGAGGCCTACCGGGAGATTGAAACGGTCAACCGCTGGAAAGAGGTGGCGGTGCAGAAAGCGAAGGATCTTTTCACGGTAAACAAAAATGAAAATATGACCTGGATCTCTAAGATAAAGCAGATCATCTCCCTGGTGCAGGATTATTGCCAGGCGGTGTTTATGGCCACGGAACATATTCAGAAGGTGTGGGGCGTGGTTCCCGACGTCGAGCACATGGTGGACCGGATGTATGAATACCTTTATGAAATTTACCCGCCGCTCTTTCCGGCGATGCTCAACCGTATAGACGGCATGGCCGCTGCGGAGATAGAAGCTTACTTTGCGCGTCTCGAGGCGGATCAGGGCACCGGCGAACAGCAACTCGCCAAAGTCGGCGGCACGGGAGGAGCAGCAGGGCGTCAGTAGGCGCTGATGCCACGGCATGCCTCTACAGCTCCAGCAGGATCAGTTGGCCCGGCAAGAGCCGTTTAAGCCCCTGCGTGCCCTCCTGCTCCCGGCCGCCGTAGCGGGGCGCTTCCGAATTGAAGATGACCCTACCCGGGGCGAAATCCGGTCTAATTTCCGACCCATTTAAGTTGACATAACATCGGAGAGCCTGCTCTCCGTTCCGGCGTGTAATTCGCACTAGCCTGCTGGAAGGGTCTGCTTGGATCTCCAGGGAATTTTTATCCGGCGCTTTCAGTGCCGGGTGAGTGCGGCGCAGTTGGATCAAGTCACGGTAGTAAGAAAAAATTTGTCGCTGCCGCCGCTGCCATTGCTCACGCGGAGTTAACTTCGATGCATAAAAGGAATTGTCGTCTTCCGGGTCGGGGATCTCCTCCCACCCGAAGTCGGCGAATTCTTTTTTCCGCCCTTCCGAGACCGCTTGTTTTAACTGCGGGTCAATGTAATCGGTAAAAAATATGAAAGGGTTCTCTTCGGCGTACTCTTCGCCCATAAAAAGCATCGGGATATAGGGCGAGACAAAAAGCAACCCCGCCGCCGCCTTCAGGAAAGGGAACTCCACCAGCCGCGACAGCCTTTCACCGGCGGCGCGGTTGCCGACCTGGTCGTGGGTTTGCACCGCCACGACGAACTGCCGGCCGGGATTGGCCGAGCCGTCGGTCCCCCGTTTTTTTTTCCAAAACCGGGAGTATTCCCCCGTGTAAAGGTAGTTGCGGAAGACCTTCTCCAGGCCCTTGAAATCGCCGTAGTCGCCGTAGTAACCGCTGTTTTCCCCCGTCAGTAGCGTGTGGACGGTGTGGTGAAAATCATCCATCCATTGGGCGTCGGCGCCATAACCTCCCTGTTCAAGCGGGTTGATTATTTGAACATCGTTTGCGTCAGTTTCAGCGATGATTACAACCTTTCGTCCCAGCCGCTCCGAGAGACCGCGAGAAGTTTCGGCTATCTCCTGCAGGATGTGCCGGGGCCCCCGGTCATTAATAGCGTGGACCGCGTCGAGCCTGAGGCCGTCCACGTGGTAATGTTCAACCCAGTGGCAGACATTGTCCAGTACCATCCGGCGTACGATCTCGCACCCCGCGTCGTCATAGTTAACCGCCTTCCCCCAGGGGGTCTCGTACTTGTCGGTAAAATACGGGCCATAAAGCGATAGGTAGTTCCCCTCGGGCCCGAAATGGTTGTAAACCACATCCAGAATTACCGCCAATCCCTTGCGGTGGCAGCTGTCCACGAAAAACTTGAAGTCGTCAGGGGTGCCGTAGTTATGATTTACACTGAAAAAATTTGCCCCGTCGTAGCCCCAGTTCCAACGGCCCGGGGTCTGCGCAACCGGCATTACTTCCACTGTATTAATGCCCAGTTCGACCAGGTAATCCAGTTTTTCTACAGCGCTACGAAGCGTTCCCGCCATTGTGAAGGTGCCCACGTGCATTTCATAAATGATCGCTTCCGGCCAGTTAATCCCTTTCCATTCCCTGTCGCCCCATTGGTAAGCGGCGTGGTCGACCACGCGGGAAAAACCGAGCACTCCGTCAGGCTGGTAGTGAGAGTAGGGATCGGGAAAGGCATCTGTTTCCCCCTCCAGTTTGTATTTATAGAGTAGTTCCAGGTCATGTTCTTCCACGACGGTAGAGTAGATGTGGGGTGTTTCCCGCTTGAGCGGTACATCCTTTAACCCATCTTTGAGCTTCAATTGAAGCGCAACTCCGGCATGATTGAATACGGCGATTTTGAATAGAATCTTGCCGGTCTCCCGGTCTAGAATAGAAGGTCCGAACTGTTCCATACTAACTAATATAACCAGTTGGCAGTACGGTTAAACAAAGTGTGAGCGCCTAAGAGGAAACACTAAATAGATAAAGGAGTATTTAACCTATGGAACTGGTTCACGTGACCCCGAAAAGCTTTCATGATTATCTTCCCTTTGTCGATGAGGATGTGGCTGAAGAGATCAAAACTCTGGCCGGCGGTTTGCAAGGCCAAAAAATCGCCATGATCAATGCCACCGCCTTCGGCGGCGGGGTGGCCGAAAAACTGCATTCCCTGGTCCCCCTGATGAAAGACCTGGGCCTGGAATTGGATTGGTGGGTGATCAGGGGCGGTGCCGATTTTTATCAAATTACCAAGCTGTTTCATAACCGCCTCCAGGGACAGGAAGGAGAGCTCAGCCGGGCGGAGGCGCAGGTATACCTGGACTATAACCGCTCCAACGCCGAACAGATGGAAGGTTGGGATTACGACATTATTGTGGTGCACGATCCGCAGCCCGCGGCCTTAATCAATTATCGCCGTAACGGTAATCGGGCCCGCTGGATCTGGCGCTGTCACATCGACACCTCCACCCCCAACCCGGACTACTGGAATTTTATTTATGACTATATCCGGCAGTATGATGCCGTAATCTTTACGATGTGTGATTTTGTGAAGGAAGATACCCGCCTGAACAATCTCACCCTGATCACCCCGTCGATCGATCCCTTGAGCACGAAGAACATCCCTCTTGAACCGGACCAGGCCAGGGCGATCGCCTGCCGTTTTGGAATCGACGGCAGCCGGCCCTTAATCAGCCAGGTTTCCCGCTTCGATCCCTGGAAGGATCCGCTCGGTGTAATCGAGGTTTACAAAATTGTAAAGAAAGAACTGCCCAGTGTACAGCTGGCGCTGGTCGGCTCCATGGCTTCCGATGATCCGGAGGGGTGGGATTACCTTTACCACACCCTGCGGCGGGCCGGGGAAGATTACGATATCAAGGTAGTGACCAATTTCAACGGCATAACGAATATCGAGGTAAATGCCTTTCAGACCGCTTCGGATGTTATCTTACAGAAATCGCTCCGGGAGGGTTTTGGCCTGACCGTGGCCGAGGCTCTGTGGAAAGGCACTCCTGTAATCGGAGGCAACGTCGGTGGAATTAAGCTGCAAATCGAAGACGGGGTAACCGGTTTCCTGGTGGAGACGGTGGAGGAATGCGCCGAAAAAGTGCTCACCTTGCTGCGCAATCCCACCGTAGCCTCGGATTTAGCCGTAACCGGTAAGGAAAAAGTGCGCCGTGAATTCTTGACTACTACCAATGTACTGAAATACTTGCGCCTCTTCCACAAGGTTGCCGAAGGAACGCCGATAGAACCGTCCTGTACCGTAAAATAACCGGCAGCGAAGCGAGCGCTTCAGTTGAGAACCGCTTACTTAATACTTTGTGCGCGCTTTTGCAGCTCCGGGCCCGGCTCCAGGCCGAACTGCCGCTCCATGCTGGAGCGGCAGCGGTTTTAAACCCGCAGCGGCTCGGCCTTGGCTTTCCAGGAAGTGGGCCAGGAAAACGGCCGGCACGCTGTCATCGCTCTCCAGAGTATACCAGGCCACCCGGCAGCGCGGCAGAAAAATTTCATGATAAAATGATTATAGCATACAACATTGCCGGCAGGAAATATACACGTATACCTCCATTAATCGTTTAATGCAGGGATATGTTTCCTGAATGAGGAATTGGTAGATTACTGATTGCATGAATATGGAAAAGTAAAAAATTTAGAGCGGAGGTGCTGGAATGCCATTTGTGACCGATATCTATCCACCGGCCCGGCAAACCGAGGCTGTCGCCGGCCTGGGCTTGGCCGTGGCCGCGCGGAAGGGGAAGGGTTTTCCCGGGAAGCGGCAGTATGAAACAATTGAGGTGTTGAGTCGTTTTAGCTTGCCGTTGCTTACTGTGGCCTGGGAGAAGGGTGCAGAAAGCTGCACGGGTCTGGTGATCGATCCCCAGGGGTTGCTGACTGGTGCGGTGCGCTTTGATCTGGCTCCCGGCGAACCCCAGGCTGATTTAAGCGACGAGATGGCTGAAGAGGATTTTGCGGCACTGTGTCAGCAGATGACCAAGGCAGCCACTGATTTTATCGCTGAAACAGTAGAAATTCCCGGTTTGATTACTGCAGCGGAACAGGTCCGCTCCCTCCTGGTGAGCGACAATCAGGATATTTTAGCGGCTGCCCTCGAACAAACTGTTGATGCTGTCGCGTTAGTGGAAGGCCTGCGGAAAAGGTTGGCCGGCTACGACTCCGGAGCAGCCGCCTGGATTGAGTTAAAGCAGAGACTTTTTGCGCATCGGGATCAACAGACCGTTAAAATTAATGAAGCGGCCGATGAAACACGAGCGGCCGGTATTAAAGCTTTGGCAGAGCTGGAACAACAGGTAAAGGCAGCCCTGGCCGGCAAACACCAGGAACTTGAAGAAGCCAGGTCAGAGGCACGGCAGGAGCACTACAAACAAAAAGAGCTGTTGCAATCTGAACTGGAGCGGTTTCAACTGCAGTTTAAGGAAAACGGTGAAGATTACTGGCGGGAAAAAATTAAGGCTGAAGAGCAACGTCTTGCCGAGAACGACAGGAAACTGGCGGGAACCCTTGACCAGTATGACGCCGCTGAAAAGAAATACGCCGAGAGTCAGCAAGAGCGGCTTAAACTGTTCAAGGCTGAAAGTGAAAAGCGTCTTGCTGTTTTCGAACAGCGCCTGAAACGGTTGGACAGTGCCCTGAAAGGTTTTGAAAAAGGGGTCGATTTACGCCTGGAACGCAGCCGGACGCAGCGTAACAAGGTGGACGCGCTGGCTGTGAGCCTTACTGCGGAGCAGTGTGAGAAAGAATTTCCAGTTGTGTTTTATGCCGCCCGTTATCCCGGCGGCCGCTGGCAGGTGTTCCCGCCCCAGGCTTTTGGCGGCCGGGGGATCAAGGGTAAGTTCGCCGGCCTGTTCGGCGGCCTCAATCTTCCGTTCCGGCCGGCCGGCAAAGTGGGGGAAGCCCTGGCCGCTAAAGTTGAGGCAATGCTGCCGGGCCATGCCCTGGAATCCAGACTGGTGGAACAAAACCTTCTCCCTGCTGCCGGGTTCCTGAACGAGGCGAGAGCCGGCCTGGCCGAACTGATCAACCAGGGAGAAGTGGAGAAAAAATACGCGAAACTATTTGAAGGCTTTTAATCTTTATTGGTCAGACGGTAGACGGCGGGGATGACCGCCAGCAGCAGCACGGTTCCGGTAACCTGGCCGCCGATAATTACCAGGGCCATCGGAGCCTGCAGCTGGCTGCCTTCGCCCAGGCCCAGGGCCAGGGGGACAAGGCCGAGGATAGTGGTAATGGTGGTCATCAGGATCGGGCGCAGCCGCGCAGCTGCGCCTTCAATAATAGCGTTCTGCAGGGGGAGGCCGTACAGGCGCCGCTGCTGGTTGATGAAATCTACCATGATTATTCCGTCGTTGACCAGGACTCCGGATAAGACCACCGCGCCGATCAGGGCGGGAACACTGAGGGTGTTACCGGTTAGCAGCAGCGAGAGTATCGATCCGGTATAGGCCAGGGGCAGGCTGCAAATGATGATTAGCGGGTGCAACAGCGATTCAAATTGAGCCGCCATGACCAGGTAGATCAGCAGAGCGGCCAGGACAAGCACCAGTTCCAGTTCACTAAAAACATCTCCCATCAGGGAGGCCGTGCCCGTTGTGCGAACCGTGTAGCCGGGCGGCAGCGCCATCTCCTCCACTACCTGCATCGCTTCCCGGGCGGCAGCTCCCAGGTCTCCCTGGTACTGGGCCTGTACAATGCCGACCACCCGTTGGTTTTCGCGGGGGATGCTGGTAGGGCCTTGTCCCCGGGTAAACTCGGCCACCTCGCCCAGTTTCAAAAAAGCACCGCTCGCCGTGTAAAAACCGATATTCTTCAGATCTTCCAGCGATGCCAGTTCGCTTTTCCGGTAGCCGAGGATTAAGTTCAGGATACCCATCTCTTCCGTTTCCAGCCGTGCCACCGGCATGCCTTCCATGGCCTGGCGCAACACTGTAGCCACCTGGAAAACGGTCACCCCTTTTTGAAGGGCCAAGCAATGATCCATATGAGCGTGGACCTCCGGCCTGGTTTCGTCCAAAACAGATTGGACATCGTTCATGCTAGTTGTATCGTGCAGGCGAGCAGCCAGTTCCGCCGCAATTTTGCTCACCTGATTCATCGATTCCCCTTCGACAATAAGCTCAAGCTTTGTCTCCAGCCCTACCGAGTCCAAAAGTGATTCACGGGTGAACCCCACCAGCGCTTCTCCTTCAATCAGCGCAACCCGGCGCCGGGCCTGCTCCATAATGGTGCCGATCGGTTCTCCCCGGCGCGGGTCGGTATGCACCCTGATCCGGGCCTGATTAGTTAATCCGCCATCGAAAGGCAGGCCGAAAAACTGGGTTTCGCCGATTCTGCTGGTATAAAAGTTTACACCTTCCAAACCGATCAGTGTTTGCTCCACTGCCGCGACGTAGGCTTCGGTATGCCGCAGGGTGGTGCCTGCCGGTAAATTGATATCGATAAAAAACGAGGTACCTTCCGGAGAGGGAAACAGGTTCATCCCCAACAACGGGTAAAGCAGTATGCCCAGCGCCACGAAAGCCGCTCCCAGCGCCACGGTTGCCCAGGGGCGTTGGATGACCCGTTCCAGAATGCGCCGGTAGAGGGGGGCTTGCCGGATTAAAATCCGGCGGGTGTCGCCGGGCCGCAGGAAACGTGAAGCTAAGAGGGGGATTACCGTTAGAGCGATAATCAAGGAGGCAATTAAAGCACAGCTTACGGTAAGCGCAAAATCTTTAAAGAGCTCTCCCGCCAATCCGCTTAAAAAAACCACTGGAAAGAAGACACTGATCGTGGTTAAGGTGGAGGCGGTAATCGCGCCGGCCACCTCTTTGCTTCCGGATACCGCCGCTGCATGGGGCTCCAAGCCCGCCTGGAAAAGGCGGTATATGTTTTCACTGACTATAATCGCGTTATCTACCAGCATGCCCGCCGCCAGGGCCAACGCTCCCAGAGTCATTAAATTTATCGTCAGGTTGGAAAAATAGAGTAAAGAAAAAGTGGCGATCACGGCAATAGGGATGGAGAGCCCGATTACGGCGACGGTCCGCCAATCCTTCAAAAAAGCCAACAGGATGCCTACGGCCAGCGTTGAGCCCCCGATCAGCGCCCAGGCTACGTCCGACAGGGCATTTTCGATTTCCCGGGCCTGGTCAAAAGTAGAAATAAAGTGAATGCCGCGCGATTTTCCATCGCTGCTGCCGGAAATATCTTTTAAGACCTGCCGTACCTGCCGGGAGACCGCAACAGTGTTTGCCGCTCCTTCTTTCTGCACGACCAGGCTGATACTGGGCTGTCCGTTGATCCGGGTGATCGTTGAAGGATCATGCAGGTCTACCTTAATATCGGCGATTGCACCAAGATAAACCGGTTCGATCGCCAAATCGTCCCCCATAAACGCCGCCGTGCCGCCCGGATTCGCCGAGGCAAGGATCATCGTTTCGGCCATCGCCGTTAAAGACTGTTCAATTTGACGGGAGGCTTCAGCCAGCTCTGCTCCTGCCTGCGCCTGTAGTTGCCCGAGCCATACCTCCAGGTCAGGCAGGCGTATCAGCGGCATGTCCGTAATATTCTTCCAGTGAAAACATGTTCCGGGCGGCAGCGGTATTTCTATAATTTGATCCACTAAGGCTGCATTCCAGCGGCGGGGCATCAACAAGAGCAGCTGTTTGGGGTTGAGACCCCACTGTTCCAGCGCCGTCCGGTCAAGTGTAATCGCGAGTACATTTTTCGCTTCATTAATGCGGACCTGCGCGGTCAGATCACGCAGACATATGGTTTGCATCGGTATTTCAGCCGTGTTAAAAGAAGGGAGCGCCGCGCTGAAGCGCTTGTTTAAGTCCAGGTCAACTGCACGGCCCACCAGTTCATGCAGAGCCGCTTCATCCACCCGGAAACCGACAACCAGCTTCCGCAACTGATCGATTTCACCGGGCCGGCCCAGGAAGCGCAGGCGCAAGCGCGTATCGTCCAGCTCGGTGACCCCGGCGGGCATATCCAGGACACTGGCCCGCAAGATGTTGGCCACCTGCTCAAAAGAGATCCGGGCATCGTTGATCAAGGCCGGATCAAGTTTAATAAATAAATCCTGAACTGCTCCGCCCTGTACCTCCACGCTTGCCACGCCCTGAATTTGTTCCAGGCTTGGTTTAACCACACTGTTTAGCCAACTGGTCAGTTCCACCGGGTGATCGCTGCCGCTGGCGGCTACCTGTAATACCGGCAGCAGGGTCGGGTCGAATTTGAGGATAATCGGCCGGCGGGCGCCGTCGGGTAAGGAGAGCAGATCCAGGCGGGCGCTTACTTCGTCACGTAAACTATTGAGCTCCGAACCCCAGTGAAACTTGAGCACAACCAGGGAGAGGTTTTCCTGGGAGAAGGATGAAAGGTTAGTCAAACCCCCGATGGCGGAGACCTGTTGCTCGATCGGTTCTGTGACCAGGTTAAGGGTCTCGCGTGGCGAACTGCCGGGAAAGACGGTAATTACGGCGATCAGGGGCGGCTTAATATCGGGCAGCAAATCCAGGGGAGCTTTCCAAAGGGAGACCAGGCCGATAATCATCACCAGGCAGACCATGGTCAATGTTGTAACAGGACGCTTAATTACCCGGTCAGGTAAACTCAACTAGCCGACCTCCTTAAGCTTAACTACTTTATTATTGCTTAAACGCATAAACTTATGAGGCGGGGGACAACTCTTCCCCTTTATTTCTATTTTTTTCATCTTCCTTTGAAAAGAGCTTTTTTCTACCGGTTAGTGTGATAAAATGTAATCACTAAATTAATAATTTTTACTTCTCTAATTACTCGAGTCTTCATATTAATACAGGTGTGGTGACACTAAAAAGTGAGTACAGATGACGCTGTATCGACTGCCTGGAACGGTCTGCATAACCCCGCCCTCACCGTCGACCAGGCGGATTTAGTAGTTCTGGGTTTGCCTTTTGACGGAGCCGCCTCTTTCCGCAAAGGGGCCGCGGAGGCTCCGGAGCGGATCAGGAACATTTCAACCCATATCCCTCCCACAACCGAAGAAGGCAAGCTGCTTACCGGGTTGCGCGTCCTGGACCTGGGTGATATCGAGCCGTCGGCCGGGTGCCAGCAGGACTATTTCGATGAAATTGAGGCTGCCGCGGCGGGCCTTTTCGGCCGGACTATTCCCTTTTTTATCGGCGGCGATCATTCAGTAAGCATACCGCTTTTACGGGCCGCCGGCCGCGTTTTCCAAGAGAAAATCGGGATCATCTATTTTGACGCTCATCTGGACCTGTGTGCAGCGCTGGGCGGTAACAACTTCTCGCACGGCTGCACCTGCCGGCGGGCTTTGGAATGCGCTCCTTTCGACCTGCAGGATATTTTTTTTATCGGCACCCGCTCTTTTGAACTGCAGGAGCTGCACTTTCTCAAAGGAAAAGCGGCCCATATTTATACGGCTGGAGCGCTTACCCGCGACGGTCTTTCCCGGGCCGCGGCGGAGATCAGCAGCTGCCTGGCGCCTTTTAAGTATGTCTATATCTCCCTGGACATTGATTTTCTTGACCCCGCGGTTGCCCCCGGCACCGGCACCCCCAAGCCGGGCGGCTTTACCAGCCGCGATTTGCTTGACCTCTTAAAGGTATTCTCCCGCCTGCCTGTGATCGGCATGGATCTGGTCGAAGTAGCCCCGCCGTTGGATCAAAACGATATTACTTCTTTTGCCGCCCAAAGGGCCATCACTGAAATGTGGGGCTTTCTATTTGCCGGTCGGCAGCCGTCCGGCTAGCGCCGCCACTCACGTGACATTATTTAGGCCGTCCCCGACGGCAATTCGGCAGTTATGTCCAAAAATGGGCATTTTAGCTGGCCCGGTTGTTCCGGCAGCCTGGGAAAACCACCATTATACAAGGGTTAATCGTTAGAAGATTTTTGCATAAAATGTTTTCAATATTTAGAATTGAATCAATACACAGTCAAACAACAAAAACCAGCGGTGACGCGGGAGGGGTAAAATGAACGCAAGCTTAAATGAGATCAAACAGGCTCTGATTGAAGGACGGAAGAATGAAACCGTGCAGCGGGTCGAAGCGGCGGTTGGCGCCGGTGTGGAACCGGCTCTAATCATCAGGGAAGCGCTAACACCGGCACTCTATCTGGTCGGCGAAAAGTTTGACCAGGGAGAATACTTTTTGCCCGATATGATGCTGGCCGCGGAAGCGATGGGCGCTGCGATCAATTTTTTGGAGCCCCTGATCAAGCGTGATCAGGCCGGCCCGGACCGTGCCGGGCGGGTCGTAATCGGGACGGTAAAAGGAGACCTGCACTGCATCGGTAAAGATATTGTGATCATGATGTTGAAAGCGGCCGGTTTCGAAGTATTTGACCTTGGCGTGAACGTGCCTGCCGCGGTTTTCGTGGAACAGGTCAAGGAAAAACAAGCCGATATTTTGGGTATTTCCGCCCTGATGACTACCACGATTCAGGAGCAGAAGAAGATTATTGAACTGCTGCGGGAGAAGGGATGGCGCGACCGGGTCAAGGTAATCGTAGGCGGCGCCCCGCTTTCCGAAGAATGGGCTTTAAAAATCGGGGCGGACGCTTATGCCGCCGACGCCATCGCCGGGGTAAAAAAAGTCAAAGCCTTGATCGGTGCCAAATAGAAAGGGGTAAACGCTTTGATCTTTGAACCGTTAAGCAAAAAGGACCTGGAGGCGGTTCATACCGCCACGCTCGACATTCTGTCGACCACGGGAGTTGTTTTGGAGGGAGAACGCGCCCGGAAAGCCCTGCTTGACGCGGGCTGCCGTGTGGATAAAGGACGCCTCTTACTTCCTGCCGGCCTCGTGGAAGATGCTTTAAGAGATCCGGTTTCGATAACCATTTACGGGGTCGATTCATCAATCGAGATGCCCCTTACCGAGGCGGTTCGTTCTTATTCTCATAATTTTGGTTCTGTTTCCGTTTTGTTGGAGCCAGGCGGGCAGAATATCCGTGAGGCGACGGCGAAAGACCTTGAAGAGTTCATCCGCATCAGTGACTTTCTGCCGCACCTCGATATGGTTGTGCCCAGCTTGCGGCCAACCGACTTTCCCGAAGAGGTCGCCACCCTGGCCATGACGATCTGTGCTTTTATAAATACCCGGAAACCGGTGGATATCGGCACCGCATCGGACTCCTGGGAAGTCAAGTGCCTGGTTGAAGCCGCCAGCGTGGTCCGGGGCGGCCTGGACCGTTTAAAGCAAAAGCCGATGGGGACCATCTCCATTTCCCCGTTAAGCCCGCTGAACTTTCCGGCCGATATTACCGAAGCCATCGTCGACTGCGCCGCGTTGGGCTTGCCGATCACAATGCTCCCCTGCCCTACCCGGGGCCTGACGGCGCCGCTGACACTGATAGGCGGCCTGGTTCAGCAAAATGCCGAGCAGTTGGCCTTTCTGACCCTGGCCAAGGTGATCAACCGCGGCACACCGTTGCTGTATACCTGTCGGCTGGCTGCCGCCAACATGCGCACCGGATTTGTCGGCGGCAATGATCCCGACCTCGGACTTTCCGGTGCCTGTGCGGCCCAGATTGCCCGCTACTACGGCTTGCCTTCCGGTGTTTACGGCCTGGATACAGGAGCGGTGCTGCCTGACATTCAATCCGGCTACGAGCGGGCGATCAATTGCCTCCCGCCGGTTTTAGCCCGGGCTACCTTTATTTCCGGGATGGGGCTGCTCAACGGCGGGCTTCTGGCCAGCGCGGAGCAGCTGGTGATTGATGACGAAATTTACGCCATGCTGACCCACCGCCGGGATGGGCTTACAGTTAACCGGGAAACGATTGGACTGGAGACAATCAGCGCCGTGATGGAAGGCGACAATTTCCTGGCCAAGGAACATACCAGGGATTATCTGCGCCGGGGTGAACTGTACATGGGCAAGCTGGGTAATGGAGCGGCCTATGAAGAATGGCTTTCCCAGGGTTCACCCGATATCAGGCAGTCCGTGAAAAAACGCCTTGAAGCTATCCTGGCCGAGCATCCCGGCCCGTACCTGGATGAAAAAATGAACCGGGAACTAAACCTGCTCCTGGAGAAGGCAGCGCGGTCCAGGACCGGGACCGCTTAACAGTTCAATGAAATATATGGCCATAAGTTGAAAACGGGAGGTGATCGATTTAACAGCTCTTTAACCGGTGCTTGGTCTTTTTTAGTAAGGCTGTGATTAATCAATATTTGAGGAGGCAGCGATGCGAAAGAGAAAACTTTTTACGGCAGTGTTGATACTGGCGGTAGTGATCGCCCTCATATTGAGCCTGGCCGGCTGCGGCCAGGTGGCTGAAGAAAAAAATGTGCTGCGGGTCGGTATGACCCGCGAAGTGGAGAGCCTAAACCCGATGCTGGTCTGGTCCATGCAAGGCTACGAGGTAATGATGCTGAACTACAACCTGCTGATCAGCTGGGATGAAGACCTCAACCCGATCGCCAACCTGGCCCGGGATTGGGAGGCGGACGAAGACGGCATGCTCTGGACCTTCTATTTGCATGAAGACGTCACCTGGCATGACGGGGAACCTTTCACGGCCGAAGACGTTAAATTTACCTTCGAATATATTCGTGACAGCGAAGAAGAACTCGGCTACTTCTATGATTATGTGGCCGGCATGGAAGAGATCACCGTTGTCGATGAGCATACGGTAACCATTAAAACTGATGAGCCCCTGGCCTGGATGCCCCAGATCTGGGTGCCGATTTTACCGAAGCATATCTGGGAAGAAATTGACCAGGAGTTCGCCAGCTCCGAATTTGAGAATGAAGATCCCGTCGGCACCGGTCCGTTTCGCGTGATTGAACACGTTCAGGGTCAGTACACCAGGCTTGCGGCCAATGATCAATATTTCAAAGGGCGTCCCGAGCTGGACGAGGTGATCCTGATTACCTATGCCAATGCCGATATGATGGTGGAAGCGCTGAAACGGGGTGAACTGGACATTATTACCTCCGTTCCGGCCGCCCAGTTCAAAGCCCTGGTGGACGACGCCGTGCCCGATATCGTCACCCTGGCTGCCTCGTCACCTTCTTTCAGTGAACTCTCTTTCAACGTTTGGGAAGACGCCGCTTCCCTGGGCAACCCGCTGCTGCTGGACCATGCTGTCCGGGAAGCTTTTGAATACGCCATCGACCGCGATCACCTGATCGAGGTTGCTTTTTACGGTTACGGCGAATTCGGCACCACCCTGGTGCCGCCCCTGTATGACTTCTGGCA
Organism: Bacillota bacterium; assembly: GCA_040751775.1. Classification (GTDB taxonomy): domain Bacteria; phylum Bacillota; class Dethiobacteria; order DTU022; family DTU022; genus JBFMGD01. The sequence goes on from JBFMGD010000005.1 coordinate 39,523, forward strand.
CCTGAAGCTGAACGATGACGAGATCAGGCATTTTAACCCGGATAAGGCGAAGGAAATACTGGATAACGCCGGATACGCGGTCGGCGATAACGGGGTCAGGGTCAGCGCCGACGGAGTACCGCTCTCCTTTGAGCTGCTGGTCCGCACCGAATCACCCGATAACCAGAAAGCGGCCATGCTGATCAAGGAGTGGCTTAACACCGTGGGGATTGAGATTACGATCGGCGTGATCGACGAAGGCACGCTGACCGACCGGATTTTGGAGAGTGATTTTGACATGTTCATCTGGGGTTGGTATGTGGATGTTGATCCCACCTCCATCCTCAAGATTATGACGACCGATGAGATCCAATCCTGGAGCGATTGTTTTTACTCCAATCCCGAGTATGACGCAATGCATTTGCGGCAGCAGCGGATCCTGGATTGGGACGAGCGTCAACAGATGATTTTTGACATGCAGCGCATCGTTTATGATGATATTCCTTATGTCCTGCTTTCCTATGACCCCGAGCTGCAGGCTTACCGTACCGACAAATATGAAGGGTGGACGCGCAACCCGGCTCTCGGTCCGGTAATCTATACTAATACTGTCGAAACATACGAAAGGCTCCAGCCTAATCAATAAAAGCGGTAGCCGGCCGAAAATAACGCGTGACATCAACCGGCGGCCAGAGCCGGGCGGCGGCATCCGCCCGGCCCGGCCGGGTTGTCCAAGGCCGACGGAGGTGGAAATATATTGAACATGCGGGGCTACCTCCTGCGCAAGTTTTTTCAGACGGTAATGACTATTTTTATCGTAATTGTCTTCAATTTTTTTCTATTTCGAATTATGCCGGGGGATCCGGTGCGGATATTAATCCGCAATCCCCGCGTATCCGCCGAATCACTGGCTAGGGTAACGCAGCAGTTCGGCCTGGATCAAAGCCTGCCGGTGCAATTCGGAATCTACCTGCGTGATCTGTTTACCGGCAATCTGGGCCACTCCTTCGGTTACCGGCAACCGGTGTTGGATTTGATCATGGAAAGGCTGCCTCCGACCCTGCTGCTGGTGGGAACCGCCACCGTGCTATCGATCATCATCGGTGTGGCCCTCGGTGTAGTGCTGGCCTGGAAGCGCGGCACCAAGTTCGATGTGGGCGGTTTAAGCCTCTCACTGATCCTTTACTCCATGCCCACCTTTTGGGTGGGTATCCTCATGATCATGCTATTTTCGGTTTATCTGAACATTTTTCCGATCGGCGGCATGGGTATGCCCGGCGTTTTTTATACGAGCTACTGGGGTGAGCTGGCGGCCAAGTTGCGCTACCTTTTTCTGCCCGCGGTCACCTTTGCCCTGATCCTGGTCGGTGAATATGCCCTGATCATGCGCAGCTCTTTGCTGGAGGTAATGCGTGAGGATTACATGCTTACCGCGCGAGCCAAGGGAGTGACCAGCGGAAACCTGCTGCGCAGGCACGCCCTGCCCAACGCCATGCTGCCGATGGTTACCCTGATCGCGATTAACCTGGGCTTTATCGTCGGGGGTGCCATTCAGATCGAAACGGTATTCTCCTGGCCGGGACTGGGCCGGCTGATGTATACCGCTTTGACCAACCGCGATTACCCCATGCTGCAGGGGCTGTTTTTATTTGTCACCGTTTGCGTGGTCGGGGCTAATTTTCTGGCAGATATCCTTTACCGCTACCTGGATCCCCGGGTAAAATCGTAGGGGGGCGCAGATGTCATCTCTTGCCTGGCGTAAAGACGGGTTAGTTCTTTTCAAGAAAAACATGGCCTCCTTCTGGGGCATCTATCGCCGCAATTCAATGGGCTTGATCGGCCTGGCGATACTGCTTCTCTTTGCCCTGATGGCCCTGGTCGGGCCTCACCTGGTCACCTATACCAGCGCGGTTGAAGGGGTAGAGAAGATGCTGCTGCCTCCGGGCGGCCGGCATTGGTTGGGTACCGACGACCTGGGCAAAGATGTTTTCGCCGGGATGATTATCGGGTCCCAGGTCTCACTGCTGGTCGGAGCGGCCGCCACGGCCATCTCCATGTTCATCGGCACCGTAATCGGCCTCGCCTCCGGCTACTACGGCAAAACGGTGGATACCCTGCTCATGCGCTTCACCGACGTCTTCCTGGTGATTCCCTGGCTGCCGCTGATGCTGGTGATGGCGGCGCTGCTCGGCCCCAGCCTCGGAAATATCATCTTTGTGATCGGAATTACCAGCTGGGCGGGCACGGCGCGGATCATTCGCGCGCAGACCTTAAGCGTGAAGGAGCGTCCCTACGTGGAGCGGGCCCGGGCTATCGGTTCCGGCGATACCCATATCATGACGCACCACATTTTGCCCAACGTGTTTCCGCTTATTTTTGCCAATACGGTCCTGGTGGCGGCTGTGGCCATTCTTTCGGAAACCACCTTGAGTTTTCTGGGGATGGGAGATCCGACCCGGGTCAGTTGGGGGATGATGCTGCATTTTGCCTTCGAAATGGGGGCGGTCTCCCACGGCGCCTGGTGGTGGCTGCTGCCGCCGGGCATCTGCGTGGTCTTGGTCGTCCTGGGCTTTACATTTATGGGTTACGCTCTCGATGAGGTGCTCAATCCGAAGCTGAGGAGGCGCGACCGTTGAAGCTGCTCGAGGTAACTAATCTGACCACCTACTATAAACTGCGTGAGGGTGACGTGCGGGCTTGTGAAAATATTTCCCTGGCACTGGGCCGGGGAGAAGCCCTCGGCCTGGTCGGCGAATCTGCTTCGGGCAAGACAACCGCCGCGCTCTCCCTGGTTAAGCTGCTGCCCGACAACGCGAGCGTTAAGAGCGGCAGCATCAAGCTGGACGGGCGCGAAATTGCCGGCGCCCCGGAGGAAGAGCTGCGCCGGATTCGCTGGAAAGAGATCTCGATCATTTTCCAGGGAGCGATGAACGCCCTCAATCCGGTGCGTTCCGTGGGCGAGCAGATCGTGGAAGCGTTAAAGATACATGAGCAGGTCACGGAGAAGGAGGCCTGGCGTCAGACCCGGGCTCTCTTCGAAAAGGTGGAAATCGATCCGAAGCGGGTCAAAGAATATCCCCATGAATTCAGCGGCGGGATGCGCCAGCGGGTGATGATCGCCATGGCCGTGGCCTGTAACCCCAAGGTGGTGATCGGCGATGAACCGACCACAGCCCTGGACGTGATGGTCCAGGCTCAGGTGCTCCAACTGCTGGAGCAGCTGCGCCGGGAACGCGAAATGGGCTTGATTTTGATCACGCATGACCTCTCCGTGGTCGGTGAAACCTGCGACCAGGTCGCGGTGATGTACGCCGGTAAAATTGTGGAGTCCGGGCCCACAGAGACGGTTTTTGGAAAACCGGCCCACCCGTATACCCGTGCGCTGATCGCCGCTTTCCCCGATATTGAGGGCAAGCGCTCCCTGGCCGTTTCCATACCGGGCAACCCGCCGAACCTGCTTTATCCCCCCACCGGTTGCCGCTTTCATGAGCGGTGTGCTTACGCCGCAAAGGTATGCCGGGAAGAAGAACCGCTGATGCTTCACCTGGCTGAAAAACATATCAGCGCTTGCCATATCCTTAACGGGCGGGTGAAACATTGATGAAAAACTTGGCAGCAATAGACGCAGGACCGGAAAGTCTGTTAATGATTAAAGACCTGGAGGTTCATTTTGCCGCCCGGGCCGGGCTGTTGACCGCCCTGTTCAGCAAGGCGCCGGCGGTGGTCAGGGCGGTGGACGGTATCAGTTTGACCATGGCCCAGGGTGAGATCCTCTGCCTGGCCGGCGAGTCGGGGAGCGGTAAAACGACCGCGGGAAAAGCGGTTTTGCGGCTGGTTGAACCTACCGGCGGCGAGGTTTATTTTGCCGGGGAAGATGTTCGCTCTTTCAGGCAGGCCCGGCTGCGTGCGTTTCGGCAGCAGGCGCAGATTATATTTCAGGATCCCTATGAATCGCTGAACCCGCGTCAGACAGTTTTTGCAGCTGTGGCCGAACCGCTTGAAGTCAACGGCATCTGCCGCAGCCTGGCGGAGAAAGAAGAGCGGGTTGCAGAAGCGCTTCAAGACGCGGGCCTGAGCAATCCCCGTGAACTCTTCATCCGCTACCCGCACGAACTGAGCGGCGGACAGCGTCAGCGCCTGGCCATTGCCAGCGCCCTGGTTTTAAAGCCGCGCTTTATCGTGGCCGATGAGCCCGTGTCCATGCTCGATCTCTCGATCCGGGCCGGCATCCTAAAGTTAATGGTCGACCTGCGGGAAGCCAAAACGATCAGCTACCTGTTTATCACCCATGATCTTTCCCTGGCCTGGCAGGTATCGGACCGGATCGCGGTGATGTACCTGGGGAAAGTGGTTGAGCTCGGCAGCGCCGATCAGGTGATCAAGACACCGCTGCACCCGTATACCAGGGCGCTCGTTTCGGTGATCCCGGTGCCGCGGCGCCGCGATGCCCGGGAAAAAACGCTGCTCAAAGGCGAAACTCCCGATCCGGTCAACATTCCATCCGGCTGCCGTTTCCAACCCCGCTGCCCGCGGGTGCAGCCCCGCTGCCGCACGGAGGTTCCGCCGTACATCGAGATTGAACGAGGTCGTTATGCCGCGTGTCACTACGTGGGCTAGTACTCTGTGAAAACTTTATTTGTATTATGGACCTGATACCCAAGAACGATTGTTTCGTCACTGAGAGCTGGAGCGACATGTGGACGAGTGGGAAGAAGTGCAGGCGAACCAAGGACTGGAGCGGACCATATGAGAAATGAGATGGATGGCGAATGTCGGGGGTAGGGGGGATATCTAGTGGAGAAAACTGAAATCTATATTTTATCCGTCAACAACTGGCGGCACAGCTTGATACTGGCCGCGGCGATTTTGGCCGAGCCGGACCGGGAAATCTGCCTGGTCAATCCGGCCAATATGCACGATGAAATCAGCGCCCTGGCGCTGCTGGCGTGGCGGCTGCCGGTTGAGCTGATCGATGCCACCGGCGATCCAACCGTAAACCGCGCCCTGTGCGCCTCTCCGGAACTGCACTACAGCGGAGCGGTGTTCCAGCCGGGCGCGGCGTTTGGGGAAATTGTAACCCGCCTCGGAGCGCCCCGCGGCCTGGTGGCGGTGCCTCTGTCTTCACCCGGCCGCTGTCTCAAGGCGGCGGTGCTGGCGGTTAGGCTGGGATTCCACCTTTGGGCGGTTGACCCAGATCCGGAGGATTGGCTGCAGACAGCCGCCGCCGGGTTCGCGGTGCCGGGCCAGGTTTTGTGGCTCGGGCCGGAAAGCGAGCGGCAGCTTTTGCCCGGCGCGGCTCCGTTTGACCGGACCGAGTTCCTGCCTGATGACGCTGCTGTTTTAAACTTCCTGGAAAGGCAAGGGCTGCGCACGGATTACCTGTTGATCTATAACTCGGCCGATATGTTTAAAGAAAAAACGGGTTCCTCCATACGCGCTCTCTGGGTGAAGGGTACCAGCCTGCAGGCCGTGCTATGCGCCTCTTACAGGGATCTCTATCCCTTCGATGCCGCTACCCCTGACCCGGATCCCGCTGTGGTCGAAGCGGCGGTCAACGCCCTGGTCCGGGATAACGGTATGCGCCCGCGGTTCCAGGCTGTCCTGGCGGCCCCAGGAGCGCTGCCATTTTTCTATGAAGAGATTACGGCGCTGGACAGCGTAACCGAGGAGATGGTGCGTGATATCCACGTCTGCCTGGATGATGACCTCTTTTTCGACCTCGCCGAGGGACGGCTGTTCCAAAACAGCGCCGCCGGCCTTTCCGTGCAGCTGCTTACCACCAAGCATTACCGGCGTGCCGCCGGCCGGGGCCGGGAAGTGCTGCTGGTAAACACCCCCTTCGTGGAGAGCGGGATTATCTTCGCGAGCGATAATCCACTCATGAAATGCCAGCTGGAACCGTTATTGAAACAGGCGGGTTGCAACACGACTGTCTGGACGGAAAAAGAGGTCAGTTACCGGAACGTCGCGGAGGGGCTGACCAGGTCCGATTTCTTTCTTTATACCGGGCACGGCGGGCCGGAATCGCTGCATACGTACGGCCGTTACCTGACCCGGGAGCACCTGCCGCCGCTGCCGCCGCTGGTTGCTTACGCTTCAGCTTGCTCCACGGTGCCGGTCAGCCCGCACTGGTACTCGCCGAACGAAGGGCTCGACTGGGAAGGCATCCCTGTTGATTCAAGGCAGGTGATCGGCCTTTCATTCGTGGAAAAAGGGGCGGTCTGTTTTGTTGGCGGGGCCACGGTCGAAGATTTGCAGTACAGCACCGCCATTTACGGCATCTTTATGGAAGCGCTTTTGATCAAAGGCCTCAGCGTGGGGGAGGCGGTCCAGGCCACCCGCCGCTATACCGCCCTGCTGGCTTCGATCCTGCAGCAGAAAGCGCCTCAAGCCTATCGCAACTATGTTTGGGGAATGGCCAACACCATTCACCAGCAGGTTCTGCTCGGTGACCCGGCCCTGGTGCCGGCCGGGGAAAAATATACGGCCGCGGCGCTGCCGCAAGATACCGCCGTCGTGCGCGCCGGCTCTGAGTATACCCTGTGCGTGACCGTGCCGCCGGAGCGCTGGCTAAAGCACAGCGCCGCCGTAAACCAGCGGGACGCCTCCAAGTACTATTATCGCTGCCGCAAACTTACGGTATTTTCGCCATACGGTGAGGATATCATCAGCTGGGGCGATTATTATCACCTCGCTTTTGACGCCGCGGGGATCAGTGAAACGGCGGTCATGTCGAGTTATTTGCATCTTACTTTTGACCTGCCGCCGGGCGAGGCGCCCCTGGGGCTTTCCGTAGAGGGGGCCTCCCTGGGACCGTGGGAGTGCCTCTTATGCGGCAAACCGGTTGAACCGCCCCGCGCGGATACGGCGGCGCTGGCCCGGTTTAAAGTACCTTACCTGATGCAGCCGCCCCTGGAGCTGGATATGCGCGACAGCTGGGCCTTTTCCGTTGAGCAGCTGGAGGGCCGCCTGCGGCTTCACTGGCTGGTGCCTCTTTTGTTGATCGATGAGGCTTCGCGCTCCGCCGCCCCGCTGCGGGAAGCGACATTCCGGATTAAAACTGCGCCCCGTAAAATGATTACGGGCAGGGTCCTTTCCCTTGATCCGCTGAAGAACGGCAGCTACCTGGTATGCGCCGGCACTGCGAAGTCCACCGGCGCCGTCAATAATCACGCCGGCCGGCCGGAAGAGGCGGACGAGGAAATTACCGTCCTGGCACAGTCCTTAACCGGTTCCGGCGGCGCCTTCACCTTGCAGTGCCCCGCCGGGACCGCCGCCGTAACAGTTGATCGGCAGTTTCCCTTGTACGAAATGCCGGAGCGCTACAGTTCTTTCCGTAAACAGCGTTGGGAGGATAAAGGAGAACCGCTCTCAATTAAACTGCAGGAGGCGCCGCCCGGGAAGGTCAGGATTCTCCTGCTTGATTCGCGCACGGGGCGGCCGCTGAGCGGCGGGCTGGTCCGCGCGTGGCGCGGTGAAATCAATCCCGTGGGCGACCCCCTGGTGGAAGCTTTCGCCGGCGGATCTGCCGCCGGCGAAGCTGGCGAGATCATCTTAGAGCTTCCCGCCGGCAAATACATCCTTTATGCCGCCGCCTGCACGGCCGGCCGGCGCTACAAGTCGCGGCGCTGGACACTGGAACTGGAGGCGCCTGGTGCCGAGCTTTTCCGGGTATTATCGCTGGATGCCGCGGCCGTGGTCCGGGGCAGGCTGTCATTTGCCGGTACCGCGCCGCCTTACCCGGCGGTGGTCGCGCTTAAAAAATATCCGCAAAAGAAGGGTGCTGAAAAGCTGGCCCAGGCCCCTGTAAAACGCGACGGCGGTTACGAGTGCCTGGTCGGTTTCCAGGACCGCTTCAGCATAGCCATAGAAGAAGAGGGCTGGCGGGAGATTCACGACACCAACGACGGCCGCGGTTACAAACTCGAACCGGGTGAAATCCTGGAAAGGGAATATACTTTATACGAGGTAAAAGATGATGCATGAAACAACTATAATTGACCGGATTATCAAGCAGGAAACCGGGGCGTTGACCGGTTTGGCCGGCGCCTTGCACCGGAATCCCGAGCTGGGCGGCCGGGAGCACTATGCCGCCGCAATTTTAAGCGACTACTTGGAGTCAAAAGGGTTTGCCGTAACCCGGGGAGCGGCCGGCCTGGAAACGGCTTTTATCGCTCGATCCGGCCGGGGAGAGGGCGGCTTTCATGTCGCTTTTTGCGCTGAATACGATGCCCTGCCGGAAATCGGCCACGGTTGCGGTCACAACCTGATCGGTACGGCTGCCGTCGCTGCCGGTGTAGCCCTGGCCGGCAGCCTGGCAGAGTTGGCTATAACCGGTACGGTCTCCGTGATCGGCACTCCCAATGAAGAAATAGAAGGAGGAAAGGTCGACCTGATCCGGGCCGGTATTTTCGACGGGGTGGATACGGCGATGATGTTTCACCCCGGCTGCGGCAACAAGATCGACGTGACATCTCTGGCCTGCCGTGATTTTCATTTTATCTTTCACGGTCGAAACGCGCACGCCGCCTGTGATCCCTGGGAAGGGCGCAACGCCCTGGACGGCGTGATCATGACATTCACCGGGATCAACGCGTTGCGGCAGCATCTTAAGGACGATGTGCGCGTGCACGGCATCATCACCGAAGGGGGTTTGGCCGGCAACATCATCCCCGATCGGGCTGTCGCGCAAATCTGCGTTCGCTCAAAAGATAACCGCTACCTGGCGGAAGTGGTGGAGCGGGTGAAGAACTGTGCCCGGGGAGCGGCCCTGGCCTCGGGAACAGAACTGGAAATTCTGGAGTCGCCTTACCCGTATGATGCCATGGTCAGCAACCGGCTTCTCGGTGAAGTGTTTCGCGAGAGCCTGGCTGAAAGCGGCCCGATTATCGATTCGCCGCACAATGAAGGTATGGGCTCGATTGATATGGGCAACGTCAGCCGGGTAGTGCCCGCGATTCACCCCGTTTTGGCGGTGACCGACCGGTTGGTGTCCGGCCACACGGCGGAGTTTGCCGGCATCTGCGGCAGCGAACCGGCTTACGCGGTCGCGCTGGCCGCCGGCCAAGCGATGGCGCTGACCGGCTTGAAGGTGATACGCGATCCGGCTTTGCAGGAGCGGATCAAGGCTGAATTCAAAGCCGCCGCCGGCAGTTAATCATTATTGCCCTGCTGCTGACCAGTCACCTGGACACGGTACCGCCATACGAGATGGCGGACGCGCTCCGCCCGCGTCTTGAGAACGGCTTTCTTTTTATCCCCAACAAGAAGTACAAACTCCAGTTGGAACTGGAGCAAGCCAAAAAACGATAAAGCAGCCTTAAACGAGCTCTTGGACCGGCTCGAAGCAGAGTTGGTTTCCGGCAATCTAAACCCGGCCCATGAAGCGCTTTACAGCAAATACTATCAGGTTAAAGAGACGCCGGTACGGGATGTCAAGCTGACCCCGAAACAAAATTCCATCAATGCTGCTGAGAAGAACTATGGTTACTTTGCGCTCATCTCCAATGATCTTAAAGATCCCTTGGAGGCTCTCCAGATCTACCGCGCTAAGGATGTAATTGAAAAAGCTTTCGGTAACTTTCAGGAAAGATTAAATATGCGCCGCACATCGGTGTCCTCTGAAGAAAACCTGGAAGGCAAGCTCTTTGTCCAGTTTATGGCGCTGATTTATTTAGCTTATATCGACAAGGCCATGCGCGAAAACAATCTGTACAATGACTACACCTTGCCCGGCTGCCGCGTAATATTTTTAAAAATCGCTGTTCAGTAGACCCTACCTATGTTGCCCCGGCTCTCGAACCGTCGTTGGAAGAAGAGATCGCGGCGTATATCGACGGTATAAAAAAATAGCGCTGCCGGCAGGATTTAGCATAAGTGAGTACAATATAATATAATAGTATGAGCGGATGAACCTTGTGGGAGAGGCCCTGTTTAAGGGCCGCCGAAGGAGAAACCGGCCGGTTTGGCAGCCGGAGCGGGAAACTCTCAGGCAGCAGTACCATCGGGGGACGCGCCCTCTGGAGAGCACCCGCTTAATATTAGCGGGACACCGACGGGGTAAGCCCCTGTATTCAAAGGGGGCCAATCTCTCAGGTATCAAGGACAGGGGAAGCAGCCGGGCTGCTTTCGCTGTCCTTTCTATTTTATGTGGGCACGGAAAATAATTAAAGGAGGTGTAAGATGATGGAAGCTCGCCAAACACCCCTCTATGAACAGCATATGCGCTTAAACGGCAGCATTGTCAACTATAGCGGTTGGCTCTTGCCGGTTCAATTTGCAGGAATTGTCTCTGAAGTAAACCGGGCCAGGCAAAAGGCCGTGCTCTTCGATGTATCCCACATGGGAGAGGTGACCGTGGAAGGAGCCGGCGCGGAAGCGTATTTACAAAAAATAGTAACAAATGATCTCTCACTGTTAAAAGACGGTGCGGTTATATACAGCCCGCTCTGCTATCCGGACGGCGGTACGGTGGATGACATCCTGATTTACCGCTACAATTGGGACCGGTTTTTGCTGGTGGTCAACGCCGCCAATACGGAGAAAGACTACGCCTGGTTAATGAGGCACGCCAGGAACGGGGAGAGCGTTGCTTTACACAATATTTCCGTGGAAACCGCGCAAATTGCCCTGCAAGGACCGGCCAGCCCGGCTATCTTAAGCCCGTTGACTGCGGTTCCCTTGGGCGAGCTAAAGTACCATCATTTTCTGCCGGAGGTGGAGCTGGCCGGGATCAAATGTATGGTTTCGCGGACCGGCTATACCGGGGAAGACGGGTACGAGATTTACTGTGCCGCCGCCCAGGCGGGGATACTTTGGGACGCGGTCATGAGCGCCGGGCGCGAGCGGCTCGGTCTCGGCCCCGCCGGCCTCGGCGCCAGGGATGTCCTGCGCCTGGAAGCAGGCCTGCCGCTCTACGGTCACGAACTGTCCGCGGCGCTCTCACCCCTGATGGCCGGTTTGGACCGTTTTGTCAGCTTTAAAAAGCAGATTCCGTTCATCGGCCGGGAAGCTTTGCTGGAACAGAAGCGGGTCGGCCCGGGGAAAAAGCTGGTCGGCTTAACGGTTACGGGACGCGGTGTGATCCGGGAAGGTTACCCCGTGCTTGCGGGAGATGCAGAGATCGGGTGGGTCAGCAGCGGCACCTATTCGCCGACCTTTGAAAAATCACTCGGCATGGCTTTCCTGACCCCGGAGAAGGCGGTTGCCGGCGAAGAGCTCCTGGTAATGATCCGCGGCCGGGCGCACCCGGTCAAAGTGGAAAAAATACCTTTATACAGGAGGGTTAAATCATGAAGTGGGAAGTGCGTGAAGGTTTGCTGTACACCCCCAAGCATGAGTGGATTAAACAGGACGGCAGCGAGGTTACCTCCGGAATTACCGACTATGCCCAGGATATGCTCAAGGATATTGTCTACGTGGAGCTGCCCGAACTGGGGCGGGTTGTAAAGGCGGGAGAAAGTGTGGCCGTGATCGAGTCCGTCAAGGCAGTTTCCGACGCCTATTCTCCGGTAGACGGCGTGATTAAGGCTGTGAACGAACTGCTCCTCGATCAACCGGAACTGCTGAATCAGGATCCGTACGGCGCAGGGTGGATCGTGAAGGTGGAAATTGCCGCCGGGTATGTCAATCCTGATTTAATGGACATGAAAGCGTACATAACCCTGCTGGAGCGGGAGGAAGAATCATGAGCGGCCGCCATTTCCTGCCCCTGACCGACGCGGAGCGGTCGGCCATGCTGAAGCGGATTGGGGCGGACTCGGTGGATGATCTTTTTCTGGATGTGCCCGCGGCGGTGCGCTTTCAGGGTGAAATGCAGCTGCCGCCTGCTCTCTCGGAACTTGAAGCCGCGGGGCACTTACACTCCCTGGCCGCCCGCAATAAGAATCTAAGAGACTGTGCCTCTTTTCTGGGCGCCGGTGTTTACGATCATTTCATTCCCAGTATGGTCAGGCATGTTACCGGGCGCAGTGAGTTCTACACGGCTTACACCCCTTACCAGGCAGAAATGAGCCAGGGAGTGTTGCAGGCGATCTTTGAATATCAAACCATGATCTGCCAGCTCACCGGCATGGAGGCGGCCAATGCCTCCCTCTATGACGGTGCCACTGCGCTGGCGGAAGGAGCGGTGATGGCTTGTGCCGTCACCGGGCGCTCCAAGGTGCTGGTTTCCCGCGGCGTCAGCCCATTTTACCGGGCGGTGCTGCAAAACTACTTCCAGGCCAGGGGCTTGCAGACCGAAGAGCTACCCTGCCGGGACGGCCAAACCGATCGGGATGCGGTCGAAAAGGCGGTTGGCGGTGATGTGGCGGCGTTAATCCAGCAAAGGCCGAATTTTTTCGGATTGCTGGAGGAGATGGACGGTGTGGCCGACCTGCTCCATAAACAAGGCGCGCTCTTGGTGCTTTCCGTGGATCCGCTCTCCCTGCCCCTGGTGCAGGCGCCCGCGGAATACGGGACTGATATTGTCACCGGTGAAGGACAGGGCATGGGCAACCCCCCCTCTTTCGGGGGGCCGCTGCTGGGTTTTTTTGCCACCCGTGAAAAGTACATCCGGCGGATGCCGGGCCGGATCGCCGGTGAAACCGTAGATCACGACGGCGGGCGCGGGTTTGTGCTGACCCTCCAGACGCGCGAGCAGCATATCCGCCGCGAAAGGGCGACTTCAAATATTTGCTCCAACCAGGCGCTCAACGCCCTGGCAGCCGCGGTTTACCTGGCGGCGATGGGCCCCGCCGGGATGCGCGAGGTTGCCTTGCTCTGCCTGCAAAAAGCCGCTTACGCGCGGGAGAAAATTGCCGCCCTGGATGGATACCGGATCACTTTCCCCGGCGTCTACTTTAAAGAATTTACCGTCAGCCTGCCCGAAGCGGCTCGAACCTTAAACCGCCGGCTGCTGTCGCAAAACATCCTTGGCGGTTTTGATTTAAGCAAATACTACCCGGAGCTGGGTGAAGCTGCTTTATTCTGCGTCACTGAAACCCGGACCAGGGCAGAAATCGATACCCTGGTGCAGGCGCTGGAGGGATGGTCATGAGAAAAGAAAAAACGTTGCTCTTCGAGATGGGATCCCCGGGGCGGCGGGGCTGTTCCCTGCCGGACTGTGATGTGCCCGAAAAACCGCTGGACGATCTGCTGCCGGCGCGGTTGCGGCGCCGGCAACCGCTGGATCTGCCCGAACTTTCCGAGGGGGAACTGATCCGGCACTATACGGCGCTTTCCAGGCGCAATCACGGTGTCGATTCCGGTTTTTATCCCCTCGGATCCTGCACCATGAAATATAATCCGAAAATCAATGAGGATATCGCGGTGCTGCCGGGGTTTGCTTACCTGCACCCCTGCCAGGATGACTGCACAGTGCAGGGCGCCCTGGAACTGCTCTACCGGGCTGAGGCCGGCTTAAAAGAGGTGACCGGGATGGACCGGATTACCTTTCAGCCGGTGGCCGGAGCGCAAGGAGAACTGACCGGGCTGATGCTGATCCAGGCTTATCACCGCGCGCGCAATGAAGAGCGCCGCAAAGTGCTCATTCCGGATTCAGCCCACGGCACCAACCCCGCCTCAGCCGCCATGAGCGGATTTGAGGTGGTCCAGATTCCCTCGGATGCAAGAGGGCTGGTGGACCTGGAGAAGCTGAAAGAAGCGCTGGGGCCGGATACGGCGGCCCTGATGCTGACCAACCCGAATACGCTCGGTCTTTTCGAAGCGGATATTATGGAGATCGCCGCGGCGGTTCACGAAGTGGGCGGCCTGCTTTATTACGACGGGGCCAACCTGAATGCCGTGATGGGCTTTGCCCGCCCCGGTGATATGGGCTTTGACGTGGTCCACCTGAATTTGCATAAAACCTTCGCCACACCGCACGGCGGCGGTGGGCCGGGCAGCGGGGTGGTCGGGGTCAAGGAAAGGCTGGTCCCTTACCTGCCGCTGCCGCTGGTGGAAAAGGGAGAGCAGGGTTACTATTTCAACTACGACTTGCCGCTCAGTATCGGCAAGGTGCACGGTTTCCACGGCAACTTCGGCGTTGTGGTAAAAGCCTATACCTACATGTGCATGATGGGCGCGGCGGGGCTGAAACAGGCCAGTGCCGATGCCGTCTTGAATGCCAATTACCTGATGCGCCGGCTTAAAAAAAACTACGCGCTCACTCACGACCGGCCCTGCAAGCACGAATTTGTCCTCTCCGCGGTAGATCAGAAAAAGCAGGGCGTGGCAGCGGGCGATATCGCAAAGGCGCTCCTTGATTACGGCTTTCATCCGCCCACTGTTTATTTTCCCTTAATCGTGGAAGAGGCGCTGATGGTGGAGCCGACTGAAACCGAGAGCATGGAGACGCTGGACCGGTTTGCCGAAGCGATGGAAGAGATCGCCCGCCTGGTCAAGGAAGACCCGGCGCGGGTGACCGGCGCTCCCTATACCACACCGGTCGGACGTTTGGATGAAGTGCGTGCGGTCCGGCAGCTCCGCGTGCGCTGGACACCGGAATCCGAGTAGTCAGGCGGTTTATGCTTGGCTCTTGAATCTTACTGCACGCATCTTCTAAGGTGGTGATTATCATTTTTGCGCCATTGCTTTCGCCGGCAGACGAGGGGAGCTCGGCTTCCCTGGAGCAGCTGCTTTTTAAAGCCCGGCAGACCCGCGGGGTCAATTTTCCGCCGGCAGTGGAATATGTTTACCCCCGCCTGACGCTGGCGGTACGCACCACCGCTATTACTTGCCCGTTAAACTGCGCGCACTGCGGGGGCCATTACTTAAGAGGGATGGTTTCCGTGACCAAGGCGTTGATTCAACAGCAAAAGAATCGCTACAAAAGTTTCCTGGTCAGCGGCGCCTGTAATGCGCAGGGCCGGGTGCCGCACCGGGAAAAGTGGCCGGAGATATGTGCTCTCGCCGCCCGGGGAGAGCTGAACATCCATTCCGGCCTGGTGGGGGAAGAGGAGGCGGCGGAGTTGGGCAAGGTGGCCCGGACGATCTCTTTTGATTTCGTGACGGATGCTGAAACGATCAGAGAAGTCTACGGCCTGCATGCCTCACCTGAGGATTATCTCCGCTCCTACCGGCTCTTACGCAAGCGCTGCCGGGTGGTGCCGCATATCTGCCTGGGGTTGATGGGGGGCCGGATTAAGGGGGAGTACCGGGCCCTGGAAGTTTTAAAGGAGGAAGGGGTGGAGGCGATCAGCTTCATCGTTTTTCGCCCTACTCCGGGCACGGCGCTGGGTCATTGTCCTCCGCCGCTCCTGGAAGAGGTTGCCCGGGTTCTCGCGTTCGCCCGGGTGACCTTCCCGAACACCCCTCTTTACCTGGGCTGCCTGCGCCCGGGGGGACAATACCGGCAGCAGCTCGATTGCTTGGCCCTGCACGCCGGCATCAACAAGATTGTCCAGCCGGCCCCGGCGGCCCGCCGCCTGGCGGAGAAACTGGAGCTGGCTGTACACCGGGGAGAGGAGTGCTGCGCCCTTTGATTCGCATATCGGCGGGCAGCGCCGCCAGCATGGGCTTGATCAGTCTGAAAGCGGATGTTGCCCCGACTACCGTTTACCTGCTGCACGGTACGGGCTGCGTGATGCATTGTGCTTTCTGTCCCCAATCGCGCTCCGGCGGTGGGCTGCACGGGCGCCTGGGCCGGATTACGTGGCCTACCTTTAATCGTTCAGTTTTGCCGGACGGATTGCGGCAAGCCGAAGCGGCGGGCGTGCGGCGAATTTGCCTGCAATCCGTCCGGGACGGCGGCGGACCGGCTGCCCTGGTGCAATTGCTGGAGCAGTTAAAAGCGGTCTCATCCCTGCCGGTATCGGTCTCCACCCTGGTCGAGAGCAGGCCTGAGGCGGCGGCGATCTTTGAAGCCGGCGCGGCGCGGGTTTCGATCGCGCTTGACCTGGCCAACCCGGACCTATTTGCCCGTTATAAAGGAGGTTCTTTTCAGAAGAAGCTCAGGCTGCTCCTGGATTGCGCCCACGCCTGGCCGGGCAGGATGTCGACCCACCTGATCTGCGGACTGGGCGAAACGGAAGCGGCAGCGGCGGCGCTGCTTGACACCCTGCTGCGAGCGGGGATCACAATAGCCCTCTTTGCCTTTACCCCCCTGAAGGGAACCCCTCTGGCCGGCCACCCGCAGCCGGAACCGGCCGCCTACCGGCGCCTGCAAACAGCCCGCTACCTGCTCCAGCACGCTTTGAGCTCCCTGGAGCGCTTTACGTTTGCCGAAGGGAAAATCACCTCTTTCGGGCTTCCCGGCGAGACCCTGGCCGAAATCCTGAAAGACGGCGAAGCCTTTCGCACCAGCGGCTGCCCCGAATGCAACCGCCCCTACTATAACGAAAAGCCCGGCGGTTTTATCTATAACTACCCCCGCTCTTTAACCGCCACCGAAACTAAAATTGCCACTGGGACGGTTCTATCGACAATAATAAATAATCTTTAGTCGGTTAAATATGTCACCGGCGTTACCGGAACGGTTCTGCTGAAAAAATTGTCAATAGAACCGTCACAGTGACAACCGGTGGAAACAAATAAGGCGGTGAGATTTTGTCTGAAGAATGGTGCCTGATCATGGACCCGGCCATGACGGGAGAACAAAACATGGCCCGCGACCTGGCCCTGCACCGCGCCGTCGCCGCCGGTGATTCGCCGCCGCTGCTGCGCTGCTACAGCTGGTCGCCGCCGGCCTTGTCTCTGGGCCGTTTTCAAAAGGCTGAAGAGGTGGTTGACCGGGAGGCTTGCCGCCGGCTGGGCGTGGACCTGGTACGCCGTCCCACCGGGGGCCGTGCTGTCCTGCATCATCGCGAACTGACCTACAGTGTCGTCGTGCGGGAAGACCATGCCCAAGTTCCGGCGGGAATAATAGAAGCTTACCGCCTTTTCAACGGTTGTATCGTGCAGGCGCTAGATCTGCTGAACATTAAGGCCGCGCTGGCGCCAAAAGAGGCAGGGGGAGGCGGCATAGCGCCCGGATCATGCTTTGATACCGCCGCCGCCTATGAAGTGCGGGTGGCGGGAAAAAAAGTAGCGGGCAGCGCCCAACTGCGGCGAGACGGCGCGCTCTTGCAGCACGGCGCGATTCTGTTTGAGCTGTCGCTTGACCTTTGCCGTCAGGTGCTGCTGCCGCTACCGGGTACCGGCGTGTCCGCTTACCTGCAGCAGCTCGGCCGTGAAGCCGCCGGCCTGTTGGACCTCGGTTACGATCTTTCACCGGCATCACTGGCCGAAGCACTGGTCGAGAGCTTTTCCCGGGTCCTGGCCGTAAGATTCAAAAACGAATAGCAAAACGTGCCAGGCACGTTAGTTATTGAGGGAGGCAGAGTATGGAGATGGAACGATATCAGTTAACGGTAATTGGCGGTGGGCCGGGGGGGTATGCCGCGGCGCTGCACGCCGCCGCCCTCGGTTTGAAGACAATTTTAATTGAGAGGGAACATCTGGGAGGCACCTGTTTAAACCACGGCTGTATTCCCACCAAGTCACTGGCCTACAGCGCTTTTCTTTACCGGAAGTTGAAAGAGGCTCACACTTACGGGTTTGATACCGGCGTAGTGTCTTTTGATTACGCGGCCATCGAAGCGCGTAAAGCTTCGGTTGTCTCGGAACTTGTCGGTAGACTGGCCGGTCTATTAAAAAGCGCGGGGGTGGAGGTTTGCTTCGGGGAAGCCCGGGCGCTCTCGCCTGTGCGGTTTGCGGTGCAGCTTCCCGGAGGAGAGAAGCGGGTTGTGGAAACTGAGCAAACGATCCTGGCCACCGGCAGCGAAGAGATCATCCCGCCGGTTCCGGGGATAAATCTGCCCGGTGTGATCTATTCTCGCGAAGCACTGGCTTTAACCCGGCTTCCGGTAAGCCTGGCCGTTGTCGGCGGCGGCGTAATCGCCCTTGAGATGGCTTCCATCTTTGCCGCATTCGGCGTCTCGGTAACGATCATTCAGCGCAGTATTTTGCTGCGCCGGGAAGACCGCGAGATGGTGCGGCGCCTGACACCCTTTTTGCGGCGCCAGGGGATCAAAATTATGACGGAAGCGCCGCTACAGCGGATTGTTCAGGACGGCGACGGCTTGCGCTTGGTTGTGCATACGATGCGGGGTGAGGAGGCAGTAATTGCGGAGAAGGTTTTAATCGCGATCGGGCGCAAAGCCTCAAGCGGTGGTTTGGAACCCGCCGTGCTGGGTATCGCCGCCGGCGAGGCCGGGTTTCAGGTGGCGGAATCGATGGAGACAAACGTGCCCGGCATTTACGCCGTCGGGGATGCGGCCACACCGGGTTTCTTCCTGGCTCACGTTGCCTCTCACCAGGGCATCGTGGCAGCCGAAAACGCGGCGGGTCGCGAGGTGCTCTTTCACGCGAACGCGGTTCCGGTATGCATCTTTACCCATCCGGAGCTGGCGCGGGTCGGCCTGACCGAGGAAGAAGCCCGTGAGAAGGGTTATCCCGTCAGGACGGGCAAGTTCCCCTTCAGCGCGAACGGCAAAGCTTTTCTGCAGGGCGAGGGAGACGGCGTAGTGAAAATCGTCGCCGACGGGGATACGGGAACAGTGCTCGGTGTGCATATTCTGGGGCCGCACGCCTCGGACCTGATCCAGGAGGGCACCTTGGCCGTGGCTTACGGCGCGCGGGTAGATGATTTGCAGCAGCTGATCCACCCGCACCCCACTTTAAGTGAAGCACTCTGGGAAGCGGCGCTTTCCGTTACCGGCGCCCCGCTTCACCTGGAAAGTAGGCGCTGATATTCTAACAGGGGCAGGGCAGCGGTTGTAATTGCTGCATCTCATTGGCCGGTTATTCCTGCCGGTTAATTTGGTCGATCAATTCATCCAGCAGCGTCACACTAATCGATCCTCCGGTGTAATCCAACATTTTTATCGCCGGCATGTTGCCCAGCAGATTTACCAAAGTCTGGTCGAGGTCGCCTGACAGAAGCACTGAGACGAGTGGTGTTTCCCCCAGTGTTTGCCGAATGATTTCTCTGGCCGCATCATCGGAGAGGAAATATTTAAAGGGGGTAAGCCTGTGGAAGTGCCGCTTTAGTCTCTGCTGCGAATCCATGTAGACCTTTGTTGCCAGCTTAAGATCGGTGCTGGAACTGCCGATGAGAATTTCAAACCAACCCGTCTCTATGATCCAATTCCGGCCGGCGGCATCGTAAAAAGCGAAATCGCGCCCGGTCAGTGAAAACTGCACTGTCTTTGTTTCTCCCGGTTCAAGAGCGACCTTGGCAAAAGCCTTTAGCTCCTTATCAGGCCGCACCCGGCTTGCCGTCTCATCGCGTAGGTAGAGCTGAACAATTTCCCGGCCCGCTCGAGGGCCGCTGTTTTTTACACTCAGTCCTACCTGCAGTACATCGTGGTCGGAGATCGTATCACGATTAAGCTTTAAGTTACTGTATTCAAAGGTGGTATAGGAGAGGCCGAAACCGAAAGGAAAAAGCGGTGTAATTTTTTTTCGGTCATAGTAGCGGTAGCCGACGAAAAGCCCTTCACCGTAGCGGACCCGGTCTTCTTCCCCCGGAAAATTTAAAAACGCCGGTGTGTCCTCCAACCGGTAGGGGAAAGTTTCGGCCAGTTTCCCGGAAGGGTTAACCAACCCGAGCAGGATATCGGCCGCGGCGCCTCCGGAGGCCTGCCCGCCGAGCCATCCCTCCAGGATCGCTTTCGGTTTATTCAGCCAGGGCATGGTCACGGCGGATCCATTGGCCAAGAAAACGATGGTGTTCGGCTGGACCGCGCAGACCGCCTCGATCAACCGGTTATGCGCCGGAGGCAGGTCCAGGTGGACGCGGTCGAACCCCTCCGACTCATACTGCGGCGGAAGCCCGGCAAAGATGACCGCTACTTCCGCTTTACGGGCCGTACTCACCGCCTCCTTAATCAGGGTCTCATCAGCGCTGTCGCTCTCGGAATATCCCGCGGCGTAAGTAAGCCAGGTTTTACTGCCGAGCAGCTTGGCCAGTTCATCGTAAGCCGCATCCAGTTTGGTGGGGGTAACCTGGGAACTGCCCGCGCCCTGGTAGCGGGGATCGCGGGCGAAGCGGCCGATTACGGCCAGAGAGGCAAGCTTATTCGCATCCAAAGGCAGCAGGTTGTCTTCATTTTTCAAAAGTACCGCACATTCGCCCGCGGCCCGGCGGGCCAGGGCATGGTGGGCTGTTTGATCATAAACGACGCCCGGCCGCCTGTATTGAACAGCGAGCAGCACCAGGCGCAGGATCCGGCGCACCGCCTCATCCAAAACGGTTTCATTAAGGAGGCCTTCTCTAACCAGCCCGGCTATTTTCGCGTCGTCGATGCCGCCTTTGCCCGGCATTTCCAGGTCCATTCCTGCTGCGAGCGATTTCTCCTTATAGTTGACCGCCGTCCAGTCGGAGACCACGCAACCCGTAAACCCCCACTCCTCTTTCAGTATTTCGGTAAGCAGGTAACTGTTTTCCGTAGCCGGCACGCCGTTAATCCGGTTGTAGGACGCCATTACGGTCCAGGGGCGTGCTTCCTTGACCACCTGCTCAAAAGCGGCGAGGTAGATCTCGCGCAAGGTACGTTCATCGAGATCTGCGCTGATCGTCATCCGTTCGAACTCCTGGTTGTTGCAGGCGTAATGTTTAAGCGAGGTTCCGATCCCTTCGCTTTGCACCGCGTTGACGAAAGCAACGGCCAACGCCGCGGTTAGATGGGGATCCTCGGAATAATACTCAAAGTTTCTCCCTCCCAGCGGAGAGCGCTTGATATTAATCCCCGGCCCCAGCAGGACCTGAACATCCAGGGCATGGCATTCGCCGGCCAAAGCCTTGCCGATCGTTTCGATCAGGGCGGTATCCCAGGAAGAGGCTAGCGCGGAAGCGGTGGGAAAACAGGTGGCCGGTTTGGCGTCACCAAGCCCGATATCGCTTCCAGAGTGGGGTCGCCTGACTCCGTGCGGGCCGTCGTTCAGCCAGATTGAGGGAATGCCCAACCTTTCTACCGCCACGGTAGTCCAGTAATCCTTGCCCGTGGTCAACGCGACCTTCTCTTCAAGCGTCAACTTGCCCAGCAAATCGTTGATTCTGTCTTCCATACCGAGACCACCCCATCCCTTTGCTTAGTAAAGGTTTATAGATTCATCGTTGCGTAACCATTCAAATTCTTTTTCTATTTCTGCATTATAGCGTCTTATCCTTTCAATTTATAGAATAGTGCCGTCAAAATTTGTAAAGATTATGCAAAGTCTTAATTGACTGGAAATTAATGGCACCGGTAAAAGAGGTTAGTGGTTGATTTATACGTGTCAGACATGCTATAATTCAGTCAATAAGACCAAGGAGGCTTAACACATATGCAATACGGACCCTATGCAGTGGATTATGAACAGCGTCCCTATGATCCGGAGCGTATGCGCAATGAGAGGGTAGCGAGAGCACAGGCAGCTCTCAAAAAACACGGTCTAGGTGCAATGATTTTATACGACTACGACTATCACCGCTACCTTGGTTACTACTCTTTCCACCAGTATGCCAGGCGCAGGCTCGGCACATTTGTTCTCCTGATTCAAGGCGAAGGCTTGCCCTATGTTCCCATCGATCATTTGAACGGTGAATGGGAGCGTCCCCGGATGCCCTGGTTTGAAGGTAAAATGGTGCTGAAAACATCGAAAGTATACCAACTCTGCCAGGGGTTGCCCGATACCCCAGAATTTATGCCCGGCTATTTCGATGAGACCTGCGCAGAGATCAAAGCCCTGCTCAAGAAGCACGAGGTCTTCGATATGCCCTGCGGGATCGACGTTGCGAGCGCGAACATGCTCGAGGCTTGCCGGCGGGCAGGGATCAAGATCGTCGACGGCAACAATTGCATGGTCGATGCGATCAAGGTCAAGACCCAGGATGAAATTCATTGCCTGCGGATGGCCGGCGCGATCACCGAAGCCGCCCATTGGGAGGTATGCCAGGCTTTACGGCCGGGCTTAACCGAGCTGCAGATTGCCGGAATAGCGGCAAACGGTTGTTACAAGCATGGAGCCGAAGAGTTGGAAGGCCCTAGTTTCGTGGTTTGCACCGGGGAAAGATCGGGCTATGGTGTCCCGAATATGCCTACGGATAGAATGGTGAGACCTGGGGACATGGTCATCTTGGATATCAACGGTGTCAGCTTCCAGGGCTATCGCACCTGTTTCTACCGCACTTACTGTGTAGGCGACAAGCCCACCGAATTTCAGAAAGAAGTATACAACACCGCTTACGAGGCGCTGATGGCCTTAACCGAATCGATGAAACCCGGTATCACCACCAGGGATGTCCAGAATGACTGGATGAAAAAAGGAGATGCACCGGGTATGTGGGGGCGCATGCCGAAATGGCCCGAGCCGGGCCGTTACTTCTACGGCACGGTGGCGCATCCGATCGGCCTTCGTTCGGGAGATCCGGGAGCAACCGTTCCCGGGGCCAGCGGTCAGTTCATGGGTGATTTCCCCGCCGGCAAACTCGAGAAAAACATGACCTTTGCTGTCGAAGCCGCTTGCTTCACCTGGCTTGGCGACAGGTGGGCCAAGGATGGCGTGAAGATCGAGCACTGCGGCGTGATAACCGACGATGGCTTTGAAGTTTTCTACCGCTTCCCGAAAGATAAACTGATTACCTGCGGATTGCCCGGCGTCTACTAGAAAAAAGCGGTTAAGGCAAATATGAACAGCTAAAAGGCTCAACTGTAAGCTAGGCAGCGACAGTTGAGCCTTTTACACGTTAACTGCAGGGTTAAACCCTTCATGATCCGGTAGGAATTTGGTTTATAAAATGTTCAGAATGCGTTTGTAGAATAATGTCATCAAGCCTTCCATCAGAAGACAAATGTGGTATGATACATTTTGAAGGGAATCCGGCAATGGCTAAAAAATTACTTATACCAATTATAATCGTACTAACAGTATTCGTGCTGGCAGGCATTCCGCAGTTAATATCCGTTGACGGGAACGGTGTCGTTTTTAACTGGCGGGTGTCGCTTGACAGTGCCGTCAATTATTTAAAAGGCTTGCCCTCAGGGCAGTCTTTTCTTTTCATCGCCCGTAAAATGCCGCGCAATTTTCTCGATTTATTTCCCGGGTATACTCTCACTTCGTTTATATACCTGGTCATCGCCGCGTTCCTCGGGCTAAACCTTGGTATTATCCTGGGCATGTTCTGTTCCCGCCTGCGTTCAGCTGTTTTTAAAGATGCAATCGGGTTGTTCGGGATTATTCCTGATTTTATCATTGTTTTATTGCTGCAGCGCGGTGTGGTTTATATCCAAAAGGCAACCGGCATTAAAGTGGCGAAAGTGGTGGCCATGTCTCTAACCGAACCGGCTATCTTGCTGCCCCTGATCACCATGTCCTTGATCCCGGCTCTATATCTTATCCGCACCGTTTCCAACCATACCGATTTTGTTTTGTCCCGTGAATATATCCAGGGAGCGCGGGCTCGGGGCCTTGCACCGCTTTACATCTATCTGCACCATGTATTTCCGAATGTTCTTCCTTTTATCAAAGCGGACATGCATAAAGTTGCCGGGATGATGCTGGCCAATCTTTTTATCGTCGAGTACCTGTTTAATATTTACGGCATCACCCGTGCCCTTTTTTATTACGGTTTTCAATTTGTTCGTTATTCCTATGTGGTCAATTATCAGTATAATTTCGTGGTAAATGTGCTGTTTGTCATTATCTTTTTATACGCGGCGCTCAGCCTCCTGATGCGCGGCTACATTCTTTTGCTGGAAAGGAAATTTTGCCGGTGAACATCAGATTGGCAGTGGGAATATTTTTAACAGCCCTGATCGTCGCTGTGGCCATTTTCGGACCATGGCTGGCGCCGTACGAAGTTTCGGATGATAAAAAAATCGAATGGGTGGAAACTGAGGACGGTATGCAGATGGTGTTCGCTCCCGCGCCGCCGAGCAGAGCGAACTGGTTTGGCACTAACCGCTGGGGGTATGACATTCTTACCCTTCTGCTATACGGCGCGCGCTATACCGTATTCAGTGTGATTACTGTTGCCCTGGTCAGGGTCGTGCTTGGCGGTCTAGCCGGGCTGCTGCTGGGATTGTATACAGAGCTTAAATCGCCGTCATTTAACTTTTCTTGCCTCGGCGTGTTGCCGCTGTTCGTTATAGTTTACTTCTTCGTCTTCGGCATTAATATTAACTCAACTCTGTCTCCCTGGACCCTGGTTTTATTGCAAGTATCGCTGTTAAGTATTTTCGGTATACCCGGTGTTGCCGCCGTAATCCAGCAAAAAACCGGGGAGATTAAGAAGCAGGAATTTGTGCTGGCGGCCAGGACAATTGGGGCGGGAAAATGGCGCCTGGCATTTAAGCATATTCTGCCTTTTCTTAAGGAAACCCTGGTGATATTGGCGGTCCACGAGTCGATCGCGGTATTAAACATTCAGGGTCAACTGGGGATTTTCAACATGTTCCTGGGCGGCACGGTTTTTACACCAAATCCGATGCTTTTTCATTCGAGGACACACGAATGGGCAGGGCTGGTTGGACAAGCCAAGAACTATGTTTCCGCCAACCAATGGATCCTCGCGTTCCCCTTGCTGGCCTTCATGATTGCCCTGGTTTCACTTTATTATCTATCCCGCGGCCTTGAAGATTACTACCGGGATAAGTACCAGCCTTACCGACACGCCTGATCAATCCCTCTTGCCCCGGCATAGTCTTATTCCCATTAATTTACACCATATTGAATTAGTAGATCGCCCGCTGCATGGAAGCCTTGAAGTTGTCTTCACGCGCCACATCTTCGAATACTTCCAGTCCGTCAAAAAACCCTGCTAACGTATCGCGTTGAGGATTAAAATGACGGCCAGGCCGGCTTCCAGTGAGGCTAATATGTTTTAGTGGGTTCTCTCTCTATGAAAATGCTCATATTACGCTAAAATAATCATGAAAATGAGTAGAAATATATATTCCGATTGATATTAAGGTCAATTGATGTTATATTGATATTAATACTTCAAATTTAAGTCGAAATAGTAGACATTTTTCATTATACTAATCACAAAGAAAATATCTTTGTGAGGTGAAACATTATGAACAAGCATCAGAAAAAAATTATGAATTACTTAACGGAACACACGCAAACTGATGTGGACACCCTAAGCAAGAAAGTGGCCCTATCTTCTTCTACTATTCGAAGGCAACTAAGTGAACTGCAAGAAAAAGGTTTGCTGGTTCGCACTCATGGTGGTGCTATGTTACCAAATCCAATACACTATGGTTCTTATTTCGAAACACGAGTAACTTGCCAGATGGAAGCGAAACGCATGATTGCTTCTTTGGCGAAAAAGCAACTTACTCCTAATTTGATCATCGGAATAAGTGGCGGTTCGACCTGCACTGAATTGGCTCGACAGCTGCGTGCTTTGAGCGGTTTTACCATTGTTACTAATGCCTTGAATATCGCTATTGAGATGCAAGGCCCCTTGAGCAATCGAATAATTGTAACCGGAGGGGTGCTGAACCAAAGTTCATATGAATTAGTCGGGAATCAAGTTGCTGAAAGTTTAAAAAATGTATCATTAGATATCGCTTTCCTCGGCTGTAGTGGCATAGACTGTGCTTTTGGATTTTCGATGTTCGATGAACCGGAAGCAGTTGCCGGGCGTGCATTTATGGCTGCTTCCCGAAAAACGATTGTCTTAGCCGATCACACCAAGCTGAGTCGAACAGAATTCGCCCGTTTGTGCCCTATCGAAGCTGTTGATATGTTGATTACTGATGAGGGAGTATCCGACGAGCAGATACGTTCTCTGAAAAAAGTAAATCTTGAAGTGCTTGTTGCATCAACAGATTTGAAATAACGCTCTAGTTTTTATGATGGATTAATCCAATTATGAGGTGATTTTTTTGACTGAAACTAAACAAGAGATACTCTCTCAACCTGAAGTATGGGTAGAAACACTTCGCTATATAAAAGAAAAAGACCCCAGTAACTTCCCGAATATAAAAGATTTTGGTCAAATTATTTTTACCGGTTGTGGCTCCACTTTTTATCTTTCATGCTGGGCTGCCCGCTTATATGAAGAAGTGACCGGTATTGTCTGTCGCGCTGTTCCTGCTTCAGAAATAGTCCTTTTCCCGACGGCCTGGTTATCCGGTAAAGTAAAACGCCTGTTGATTGCTGTTTCCCGATCAGGTGAAACAACGGAAACTATTCAGGCGGCAAAAATGTTTCAAGAAGGTGGATATGGAGAAACACTGGTGATTACTTGTTATCCAGGCAGTGAACTGGCCTCTGTAGTACCCGTTGTTTTGGAAACTCCCAGTGGTCAAGAAAAGAGTGTTGTCCAAACTCGTTCTTTTACATGCATGATGCTGGCTACCATTTGGTTGCTTTATAAGGATATCCCTAGTGCTTTATTGGAAACCATTACTAATGTCGGGCAGAACATTTTGGATATTTCTTCAGATGCCGTCAATCGTTTGAATAATAATTACGAAAAAATATTTTTCTTGGGCGGCGGCCCTAGGTTTGGTTTGGCCAATGAGTGTATGCTCAAGGTTAAAGAAATGTCTCTAACCAATACTGAATCTTATCATTTTCTGGAGTTTCGTCATGGCCCAATGTCTATGGTGGATAAACGTAGTCTTGTTGTTGGTTTGCTAAGCGGCGGCTTTACCGAAACATACGAAATGAAAGTTATGAATGAGATGAAAGCCTTGGGGGCACGCACCATGGCGTTAACGGAGACTGAACTTAAGATATCTGCAGATGCTATCCATGATCTAATCGCTTTTAACAGTGGCCTCCCCTCGGCCTGGTGCGCTCCTTTATACTTGCCGGCAGCTCAGCTTATGGCTTACGAAAGGGCTTTGAGCAAAGGATTGGATCCGGATATTCCCAACAATCTTAAGGCGGTGGTTAGGCTTGACCGTTGAGAAATCTGGCAATGCCTTAAATTTAAAAATGATCGTTACCGGTTCGACTATCCGAGCCGGGGTTACGGTAAAGTCATGGGAAGATGCGGTTGATTATGCCGGAGCGCTGTTATTGGAAAATGGTTTTATATTGCCATCGTATATCAAAGCGATGAAAAAAGTGTTTAAAGATATTGGTCCATATGCGGTTATGGCTCCAGGGATAGTATTATTGCATGCCCGACCGGAAGATGGGGTTATACACCCTTGCCTGGCTCTAATTACTCTATCTACGCCAATTAATTTCGGGCACTCAGAAAATGATCCCGTAGACCTGGTTTTTGCTATGGGTGCTATCGATAAAGATACGCATATCTTAGCGTTACAGCAGTTAGCAGAGATATTGGCAGATCCGGCAAGGTTGGATCTCATACGTTCCACGGACAATGACGCTGCTCTTTTTAAATTGTTAGTGAACTGATTTTAACAATGCTTTAGCAGGAGGGGCGAATAATTCATGCGCATCGCTACATTGTGTGGTATGGGCTTTGGAACAAGTATGATGTTGAAATTGTTTTTGGAAGAAATATTAAAACAGGAGGGTATTAAAGCGGAGGTTATTCCCTGGGACTTGGGATCTTTCAAAGGACAGCAAGCTGATTTGATTGTAGCTCCGGTGGATATGGAAACCCATTTACGCTCTGCTCAGGGGAAAGTAGTCCTAATAAAAAACCTGGTGGATAAAGCAGAAATAAAAGATAAGGTTTTACATGCACTAATGAATAACTAATCTAAGTTTAGTGAGGAGGCTGATATTTATAATCAAGCTTGAGGTTTAGAGGTAAGGTAAAGTATTGATCTATTTATAAGAAGGAGGATAAAAATGGCGATCTTAGAGATCCTGCTCGGTTTAATCACTTTACCGTCTTTTGTTTTGGGCCTTATTGCTGCCGTTGGTCTGTCTATTCAACGTAAACCTTTTAGTGATGTGCTTTCGGGAACTATTAAGACTGTTTTGGGCCTGTTGATAATGGGCGTTGGAATAGGAGCCTTAATAAACGCGTTGATTCCGATCCAAGCTATGTTTGAAGCGGGAGTCCCCGCTGGAAAATTCGAAGCGTTCGTTACCTTCGATGAAGCTGTTGTTAGCGCAGTGCAAACAGCGGATATTAGACAAATTGGCGCTGCTATTGCATGGACAATGCTTTTCGGTTACATTATTCATATTATTTTGGCCCGGGTTACTCGTTTTCGCTATATCTACCTGACAGGCCATATGATCTGGATTCACGCGGGTGCTTTTGCCATACTGTTTCACTCTTTTGGTTTATCATTGTTTTGGACGGTTTTACTGGCATCTATCGTAGACGGGCTGTACATGACACTGTCACCTGCTATAGCGCAACCGGTTATGCGTAAAATTACCGGCACCGATGAGATTGCTTTTGGACACGGGCAGACTTTGTTGAATATGTTAGGCGCCTGGGTCGGTAAGTTGGTAGGGAATCCGGAGCAGTCCGCCGAAGATATGAAAGTATCGGATAAGTTAAACTTTTTCCGCGACTTGGCGATCTCGATTTCTCTGATTATGCTTGTCGTAACATTGGTGGGAGCTATACTGGCTCTGATTCAAATTGGTGTGTCTAATTTTTCGGAAAATATCAGCAGTGGTCAAAATTGGTTGATTTTCTCCATCTTGAAAGCTTTAGGTTTTACGGCAGGTGTTTTAATTCTCCTGCAAGGAGTACGCATGTTAATTGCTGAAATTGTACCTGCTTTTAAAGGTATTGCCGAAAAGGTTATACCGGGAGCCAAACCTGCTCTTGACTGCCCGGTAATCTATCCTTTTGCCCCCAACTCGCTCATAATCGGTCTAATCTCCGGAACTATTGGGCAAGTTCTAGGTATTGTGATACTGGCCTTGATGGGTTGGCCGGTTCCTTTACCCAGCATGATCGCTGCGTTCTTTGCCAGTGGGTCCGGTGCGATCTTCGGAAATGCCACCGGTGGACGTAGAGGTGCATGGGCAGGAGGATTTCTGTGGGGATTCGTGGGCTGGTTCCTTATCAGTTTTGCTTATAAATTCCAAGTTTTTGGCGATCTATCGGCTATGGGTGCCCAAGCCCTTGGATTTACCGTTCCCGATGCCATTGTTCCGGGGATAGTAATTTGGCTAATCGCTAAGATATTTGGCGCATAGTAATTTTTAATGTGGTGGGTGCGGTGGGGCAGGGAAAATATTATTTCATGCCCCACCTATACAAATATTGAAAGGTAGTCAGTAATGAAAATGCATGTAAGTGGCGGTACCTTGGTAACACCGAACCATGTTCTTAAAGAACACGACATCATTATTGAACAAGATAAGATCTTGGCCATACTTCCTAGTCAGCCTAAATCGAAAGAATACTCAATCGATGCCAGGGGAATGTGGGTTGTCCCCGGATTTATTGATTTACATATTCACGGCTCCGCTGGTTTTGATACCATGGACGCAACGAATGAGGCGATCCACGGTTTGGCCAATTTTTTAGTAAAACACGGAGTGACGTCTTATCTGCCGACAACTATTGCAGCGTCAGCGGAACGTATTAGAGAAGTCTTGGCTAATATTCGACACTGCCCTCAACCTGAGGAAGGGGCAAGACATTTGGGGTTGCACTTGGAAGGGCCGTATCTCAGTTCTCGTTATCGGGGGGCGCAACCGTTCCGTCATATACGACCTGTCGATCCCGACGAATACCGGTATTGGCTTGTAGGTGGATTTCCGGTATTCATGGTTACATTAGCTCCTGAAGTAGATGGAATAGACGGGTTTTTAAAAGCGGGAACAGATGCCGGCATTATTTTTGCGGTAGGACATAGTGAAGCCAGTTATGAACAAGTCTTGGCAGCTGCTGAGTTGGGACTGTCGCAGGCTTCTCATCTTTTTAACGGTATGCCTCCTTTCCATCACCGTGAGCCAGGTGTGGTTGGAGCAGTATTAATGGATCACCGGATCGTGCCGCAAGTTATAGTCGATGGGGTTCACCTGCACCCAGCCGCTCTTAAATTAGTTGTGAAAGCCAAAGGAATCGATAAAACTATTTTGATTACAGATGCTACCAGAGGGGCCGGTTTGAAAGACGGTGATTACACTTTAGGTGACCAGGCCATAACTGTTCAGAATGGTATTGCCCGTACCAGGGAAGGCGGTTTGGCTGGAAGTACCTTGACCATGGATGTAGCAATAAAAAATATGATGGAATACACTGGGCTCTCTTTGCCGGAGGCAGTTACTATGGCCACATTGACACCTGCCGTTTCGATAGGGATGTGCGGTAAAAAGGGAATCCTGGCTTCGGGAGCAGATGCGGATCTGGTGCTGCTGGACCATGACTGCCGGGTAAGAATGACTATGGTAATGGGTCGGGTTGTTTATAACGACATGTGATTATTAAAAATCTTTAACTACCGGAAAGGAGTATAAAAACGTGGGGCAATTATCATCTGTTTACCTAAATAAGGTAATCGGCTTACTGGAAAGGATCAGGGATGAAGAAGAGGAACAAATGAATCTTGCCGCTAAAATGCTGGCTGACACAGTGGAGCAAGGGAATTGTATTTTTGCTTTTGGGTGCACCCATTCTTCATTGCCTGTTCAGGACCTGGTGTATAGAGCGGGTGGCTTAATGCTGGTAAACCCCCTTTTTGGTCCCGGCATCGCCTCGTTGGATCTTAAACCAACTACCATCTCTTCTGCGATTGAACAACTACCGGGATTTGCTGGTGTTATATTAAATGAAGGTCCGCTAAAATCAGGGGATGCATTGATTATAGTTTCTGTTTCCGGCAGAAATGCAGTTCCTGTAGAGTTGGCGCAGCTATCCCAGGAAAGAGGCATAAAGGTGATTGGCATTACTTCTAAAGAGTACTCCCAAGCAGTATCTTCACGTCATCATTCCGGTAAAAAGATGCATGATTATGCTGATGTAGTATTAGATAATAAAGCACCGAAGGGAGATGCAGTTCTGGAAGACCAAGGAGTGCCCCAAAAATTTAATCCCGTTTCAGGGGTTACTTCTACAGCAATTCTGCAAGCTCTAGTTGCATCAACTATTGAAGAACTGTTATCGCGCGGTATTACTCCTCCGATTTATTTAGCGGCCAATGTCGATGGTGGGGCTGAATATAATGCACGTCTACTGAAAGAATATCGCCATCGCATTTTTTATCTTTAATCAGAAAGTTAGGTGAAGATTTTTTGAAAACAGCAGTGATCAAATATTCACATCCAATCGGTTTACACGCCCGGCCGGCTGCTCTTGTTGTCAAGACAGCGAATCAGTTCGATGCAGCCGTCAGTTTCCGCAACCTGAGCGCTTCAGGTCAATGGGTAAACGCTAAAAGTATGTTAAGTCTCATAACGGCCGGTGTAAAACAAAACGACGATGTGGAGATTAAAACCGAAGGAAAAGACGAGAGGCAAGCCCTCACGGCTATACAAAATTTATTTCAAACTGAACTTAATAAGGATGCGGGGGAGTGATTTTCCAATGAAAGAAAAACTGTCGATTGGCAAGATCAGAGGGTTGCAGCAGTGTGCAACTACCCGCAGTGTGTTTTCTATGTTAGCGTTGGATCATCGCAATAATTTACGAAACGCTCTCAATCCCCAAAACCCAGAATTGGTTTCCTATGAAGAACTGGTATCTTTTAAGGAGCAGGTTACCGGTATACTGGCTCCTGAGGCCAGTGCCGTTCTGTTGGATCCTGAACTAGGGTTGGCACAGTGTATCGCATCGGCTACGCTGCCGGGTAAGGTAGGATTGGTTGCTTCACTGGAGGCCACCGGTTATGACGGAAACAATTCCACGGCACGAACGACCAGGTTACTGCCTGGTTGGAACGTCTCGAAGGCAAAAAAACTGGGGGCTAACGCTGTAAAATTGCTGGTATACTATCACCCGGATGCTTCTACAGCTAATGTTCTTGAGGGACTGGTAGAACAGGTAGCAGCGGATTGCCGGCAGCAGGATATACCTTTGATTCTGGAGCCGCTTTCATATAGTATTAAAAGCGACCATAAACTTTCATCGCGTGAAAAAAATCAAGTGGTAGTAGAAACGGCGCGCCGCTTAACCAGCCTCGGCGGAGATATACTCAAAGCAGAGTTTCCCCTGGATATTAAAACTGAAACTGATGAAAGTTTATGGGCGGAGGCTTGTGCAAAGCTGACTGAAAACAGCCGCATCCCATGGGTTCTACTTTCCGCTTCCGTAGATTTTGAAACCTTTTTAAGACAGGTGACTGTTGCTTGTAGAAATGGTGCTGCAGGGGTCGCTGTAGGTCGTGCGGTATGGAAAGAGGCAACCGATTTACATGGCTCTGAGAGGAAAGACTTTTTAGAGAAGATTGCTTTACCGCGCATGCGAAGGATTACAGCTCTCTGTGAAGCCTGGGCCAAACCTTTCTATGAATACTATGCCCCAATGGAGTTAACCCAAAATTTCTATGAGACATATAGCTAAACTGGTGTATGAAATATGAAAAATTGCTTTGTAACAATTACCGCCAATCCTTCTATTGACAAAATGTTATGTATTGACAATTTTATGGTGGGTGAAATTAATCGCCCGCAGCGGTCACTATCCTTGGCCGGAGGTAAAGGTCTCAACGTATCGAGAGTTCTAAATCGCTTGGGGGTTCCTTTATGCGCTTGTGTTTTATTGGGCGGATACTGTGGCCGTTGGATTGAAGGTAATTTAAAGGAGGAAAAAATTCAAACTTGTGTTACCTGGGGAGATGGAGAAACCAGGACATGTTTTTCGATAATTAATTTATTATCAGGGGAAACAACTTCTGTCTATGAGCAGGGTTTTATGGTTACGCCTAAGGTATGGTATGATTTTGAAGACTCGGTGGAAAGCAGAATAGACGCCGCCTCAGCGGTAATTATATCGGGAAGTTTGCCTCCCGGCGCTCCTGTTGATGGCTACGCTCGCTTGATTCGTCGGGCCAGGGTGAGATCTGTTCCAGTATTACTGGATACTTATGGAGAAGCCTTAAAAATTGCGTTACCCGCCAGGCCTTGGGTTTTAAAAATTAACGCTGAAGAGGCTGGCGATATTACCGGGCGTGTGATTAAAACATTTACTGATGCAGTTTGTGCCGCCCAGGTACTTCATGATCAAGGTATACCTGTTATAGTTGTTACCCTGGGAAGCCTAGGCTCAGTAGCTGTTAGCACCGATGGCATCTGGGCAGCAGCGCCGCCAGCAATAAAAACTCTTTCAGCAGTGGGCAGCGGTGACGCTTTTTTAGCAGGCTTATCTTTTGCCTTATTGGAGGGTTCTGAACTTCCGCAAGCCCTTCGCCTGGGTACAGCGGCGGGGGCCGCTAATGCCGCTTCGTTTGGCACCGGCAACATTGATGTCAGCTTGATAAATACATTATCCAAGCAAGTTAATATAAGTAAGATTTAACTGTTTATAAAGTAGGTACGGTTCCTTAGGAAGATACAGAGAGGGATAGTTTATGGAAAAATTAGTTGGTATTGGTGTCTCACCTGGAATAGCTATCGGTAAAGCCTATCTGCGAAATAAAGAGCTAAAAGAGCATCAAAGATCCGACATTATGAAGAACCAGGTTGAAGCGGAAATTACCAGGTTAAAGCAAGCCTCGCGCCAAGTTAAGGAAGATCTTGTGCTTTTAATAAAATCGGCATCCGAAAAAATCGGTTTAACTAATGCTGAGATTTTTAATGCTCATTTATTGATACTGGATGATCCTGAATTTATTCCTCAAGTGATCAGTATCATTGATCAAGAAAAAGTTGATGCTGTAACGGCTATTAATAAAGTTGTTAAAAAATATAGCTTGCTTTTTTCCCAGGTGCAGGACGAGTACATTCGCACCAGGATTAGTGATGTTGAAGATGTCGCTGGGCAAATAAAAGATAAATTACTAAGGAAAGACCGCGATAAAACGGATTTTACTGAGCCGGTTATTCTACTGGCTGATGATTTAACACCCTCCGAAACGGTTTTAATGGATCCTGATATGCTGCTTGGTTTTGCTGCAGCAGGAGGTTCAAAAACATCCCATACAGCGATCATTGCACGTTGTTTGGAGATTCCTGCGGTTGTAGGTGTCGGTGAAGTTCTGCTGAGTAAAGAAAATGACTCCGAGGTAACTATCATTGATGGTGATAATGGTATTATTATACTAAACCCCACTCCTTCTGTTTTGGATGAGTACAATAAAAAGCAAGAATCCCGGAAACAACTGATTACAAGTTTAAATTCATTTAAAAACCGTAAAGCAGCAACAGTTGATGGAAGGACAATAGAGGTAGCAGGCAATATGGGGAATCTGGGTGACCTCAATCGATTGCTGGAACAGGGTTCTGACGGGGTTGGCCTGTTCAGGACTGAGTTTCTTTACATGGAGAGGGAAAAGCTCCCTTCTGAAGAAGAGCAGTTTATTGTATATCGGGAGATAGCGCTAAAAATGGCAGAAAAACCGGTAATCATCAGGACACTGGATATTGGCGGCGACAAAAATATTCCATACTTGGGTCTTCCTGCTGAGCCAAACCCCTTTTTAGGCTACAGAGCGACCAGGATGTATTTCAACCGTCCCGAGATTTACAAAGCACAATTACGGGCTATTCTCAGGGCGGCATTCAGTGGAAATATTAAAATTATGTTTCCGATGATATCGTCTGTACAGGAAGTAAGGAAGGCTCATTCTATTATCAGAGAGGTTAAAGCAGAATTAATCAGGGAAGGACATGATTTTTCTGATATCGAGGTAGGCATCATGGTGGAAATTCCATCAGCAGCTATAATTGCCGATGTGTTGGCTGATGAGGTTGATTTTTTTAGCATTGGGACTAACGACCTTGTCCAGTACACCCTTGCTGCTGACAGGACAAATAAGAGCGTCTCCGACCTATATTCTCATTATCATCCGGCTGTTCTAAAGTTAATTAGTTTAACTGTAGAGGCAGCGCATTCCAAGGGTATTTGGGTTGGTTTATGTGGAGAAGCAGCAGCAGATCCGCTTTTAATCCCTTTTTTCATCGGTGTAGGATTAGACGAAATAAGTGTTTCAGCCGGCTCAATATTACGTACAAAAAGAGACATTGGGAAATGGACGGTCACGGAAGCGATGGAAATTACCCATAAGCTATTGCGCACGAAATCCGTGGAAGAAGTAGAATTTATATTATCCAACAGTAGCAAGGAGTAGCGGAATTCGGTCCAGTTCCGGTGCACACAACCAAAACTACCTCCACCCTTTTATTTGAGTATTTTTTTTGTGACTTGGCAGGCTTCCCCGGCTATTTTCAAAAGGTTTTCCCGGATAAAGTCTCTTCCTTTATAATTAATTTTGTTTGTCGGCCCGGAAATGCCCAGCGCGGCTGTGGCCAGGAATATTTTCCCCATGGATGAACAATGGAGCGGTGTCAGGGGTTCCAGAACAGCCATCAGGGTAAAGGAATTACCCCGGTTCAACAAGCTGCTATTTTATTGACAAGGCAGTTTTCTAGTTTTATTATAATTTTGGATCGGCGTTCCATGCAAGCAGCAACTACCAAGCAGCAAGCAGCGAGGGGAGATATTTATGTTTACAAAAATTATTGTTAAGAAACCCGGCAGAAGTGTGGTTGACGGACTTGCTACCTCCGATTTGGGCAAACCCGACTATGAGAAAGCGCTCGCCCAACATCAAGAGTATATCAGGGTTATGGGCAGCTGTGCCGTGAGCGTTAAAATCCTTGAAGCGGATGAAGCCTATCCGGACAGCTGCTTTGTGGAAGACCCGGCTGTGGTTACCGAGAAGATGGCCGTCATTACCAATCCGGGGGCTCCCACCAGGAACGGGGAAACAGAGGCTATTAAAGAGGCGCTGGAAGAGTTTTACGATATCTTCGAGTACATTAAATCACCGGGAACCCTCGAAGGCGGTGATATCATGAGAATGGAAAACCACTTCTATATCGGCCTTTCCACCAGGACCAACCTCGAAGGGGCACACCAGTTAAACGATATTCTAATTAAGTACGGCTATTCAGCTTCCGTAGTGCCGTTAAAAAAAATGTTCCATCTGAAAACCGGCGTAAATTACATCGGGGACAACACGCTGCTTGTGGCCGGCGAATTCATTGAACACAAGCAATTCAGAAATTTTAAAAATATTACCATTGACGATGACGAGATGTATGCCGCCAACTGTATCCGGATGAATGATTTTGTCGTTATGCCGGCGGGTTTTCCCAAAACGAAAAATAAACTTACAGCAGCCGGGTTTACCATTAAGGAACTGCCGGTAAGTGAATTCCAAAAAATCGACGGGGGTTTAAGCTGTTTATCGCTGCGTTTTTAAGGGAGCTGTTTTGATGAAGCACAAGTATATTGCCAAAAGATACTGGAATTTTAAGCTGCCCCCTTTGAGCAAAACCAATGGCTGTGACTACGGTGCCACCCTGGCTTTCCAGGGGCCGATTGACCAGGGCTCCTCCCATGCCCAGGGCTAGGCGGGTCAAGATTGAGTATAACGATGGAAAGACGGCTTTCTTGGCCGATGGCAGTTGGTTGGGTTGGGGCGGAATCTTTGGAGGTACGAGGCAGATCCTTGAAGCGGTTCGACACCTCGAACGGTCTTCCTAACAACTACGTTCAGCCCGATCGCGTATTACCGGCCGCTTCTCGTCCGTGGCTTTGACCATTAACTGGCCAAGCCTGTTGGACCGGTCAAACAAAAAGACGCTCTAGCTCGCAGCACAACTTAAGCAATTGTCCACCGCTGTGGGGTGATTTATTTACCGTTCCGATTGAACTTAACAAGGGGTTCTGCCTGACACCCCTGCAGCCCGGTGCCTCAACAGAGATCTGTGCTCAAGCCTTTCAAAAACACCAGGTAAAGTAAAGAAAATTACAGCCGAAACAATCGACAGAGGGTGAGGCGGCGTGTATAGCAGAAGGAAGGGGAAAACGGTCATCGAAGGCCAGGCTACGGTATTAAAACGGTAGTGGTCACTGTTTCCGATTCTATTCCCATGATAACAATGATTCTGCGTTTTCCCTCGGGCTGTCGAATTAATGGAAACAGATGTCCTGTTTTTCTTGCTTTTACTTGACGATGGCTGTGTTTGGTTGTACAATGGTAGAGGAGGTGATCTCATGGAAAAATTACTAACCGCACAAGAACTGGCCGAGATTTTGAGTTTATCGGTGGATACCATCTGGAGGTATACACGGCAAAATAAGATACCTGTTGTGGAACTGGGAGAAAAGCAATACCGGTATAAAGAGGAAGCAGTGTTGGCTGCCTTGGCCGCGGGAGATTTACCTGTGAAAGAGGAGCATTCCGTATATACTAAACAGGGCGGATATACTTACGAGGATTATTTGAAGATCCCGGAAGAACCGGGCTACCGCTTTGAGATCTTGGAAGGGATTTTGGTAAAAGAACCGTCGCCTACGATGCGCCACCAGCGAGTATCCCGGGAACTGGGATACCGGTTGATCACTTTCTTTAATCACTTTGATCCGGAGGGCGAACTCTTTTTTGCCCCCTTGGACGTTACGTTGACTACCAGTAATGTGCTGCAACCGGATCTTTTATTTGTATCCGGCGCCCGCAAGGAAGTTATGCGCAAAGAGCGTATTGACGGTCCTTGTGATTTGGTGGTGGAAATTATGTCACCCACAAATCGCCGGAAAGACCGCCTCCGCAAGATGGAGATCTATCGCAAGGCGGGTATTCCTCATTACTGGCTGGTGGATCCCGAGGAAAATACATTAGAATCTTTTGTTCTCAGGGATGGAAATTATGCGCTGGTATTCGTGGGTGGCCCGGGCGATACTTTTACTCATCCGGAATTTCCGGGGTTGGATCTGGATCTGGATAAGGTATTTTATCGGCCCGTGTTTGAGTGAATTTCGGCTTAAGTTTCTAATGGGCACGAGATGTGAAAATGGATTTATAATGATGGTAATCCAGAGTTTAGTCAAGTTATGAATTTCCATCAAGCGGGAATTCGGTCCGGTAGAGGCTTTCGAAGCCGGGCAGCGCTTCCGCCGCCGTGAAGAGGCGGTAGGGGATGCGCATCATTTCCCCGGCGCGGTTGCCGTAAACGATCTCCCCGCGGTAGCCCTTTTCCAAAAAGGATAAGCCGAGGATGCGGTTGAGCCAGTCCATCCAGTTGTTCATCTGATCCAGGGGAGCGTAGCGGACGCGCTGGATTACGGATGGACTGTTGAAGTCGGTATGGCCCACCAGCACCAGGTGATCCATCGCCCGGGTGGCGGCGACATAGAGCAGCCGCTTTTTCTCGGCGATCAGTTTTTCCCGCTGCCTGATCTTGATAATGCGCTTGACCAGGATGGGCTCCTGTTCCCACCCGTTTTCGGGGTTGGGCGCGTTTAGCCCCAGTTCCGGCCGCTCGCGCCGGGAGATGCCTTCATTGTCGACAGTCATGGCATGGGGGATCTGGTCGGCGTGCAGCGTTTCCCGATCGCCTAAGTTAAAGCCGGCGCCTAAGTCCGGCACAAAGACCATCGGGAATTCCAGCCCCTTGGACTGGTGTACCGTCATGATCTGCACCGCCCCGCCGAGGCTGATGTCGATATCGGCTTCTCCCTCTTCTTCGATAAAGTCGATGCGGTTGTTGAGCCATTCGCTAAAATCATCCAGGTCGCAGCCTTCTTCCAGGGCCAGGGCGCGGGCGCTTTCCAGCAGTTTTTCGATATTTGAGAGCGCCTGCTCCCCCCGGTCGCCCCGGCAGAGGCTCACGTACCAGCTGCTCTCGTCCAGGATAAGCCGCAGGTATTCCTCCAGGGGTACGCGCCCGGCCAGGCTGAGCCACCTGCTTAAATCGGTGGCGGCGCCGGCGAGGGAGGCGCGGTCGCTTACCGGGAAATACGCTTTTTCGGGGTGGGTTTCCGCCCGCGCCGTCTCCCACAGTTTATTCCAGAGGCTTGCCCCCGGCAACTTTGACAGTAAATAGAGGCCTTCGTCGGAGAGGCGCCCGGCCGGGGATCGTAAATACGCGGCCAGGGAAAGATCGTCGGCGGGGTCGGTCAGAAAGCGGATCAGGTTGCCCAGGTCGACGATCTCCCGGCGCTGGAAAAAGCCCCGGCCGCGCACCACCGTGAAATCAATCCGGCTCATGCGCAGCGCTTCTTCATAGGTTTTGAGCATGGTGCGCCGGTTCAGCAGGATGGCCACGGCAGGCCGCCCTTGTTGCGCTTCTTCCCGCACCCGGCGGTATTTTTCATCGTCCCCCAGGAAAACTTCCTTGATTTTATCCGCAATCAGGAACGCTTCTTTAAAGTGATCGCTGATCTCCATGGCGCCTGCCGCGGCTGTTTCGGGTAAGGGAAGACCGGTGGTATCTTCTTGGGGCGCGGCGCCGCCGGCGGCGCTTTCCCGCGCGGCTTGCAGCGCTTCCGACAGCTTTTCCGAAAGTGTTTCGTCAAAACCCTCTTTGCCGCTGTCCGCCAGCAGCAGTGCCACGCTGCCCTCGTTCCGGTTGCCGGAACAGGCGAGGCGCTGCGGCCTGGCGTCGTATTCTTCGTAGTAATCCTTGGCCAGAAGGTCGTGAAAAAACATGTTGAAGAAATTGATCGGTGTCGCGGCGGAGCGGAAATTATCGGCGAAAACGATCTCCCCGGCTTGCGGATTCGTGGCGGCGTCTATTCTGTCCCGGTACTCCGCCGTGTAATCCTTGGCCCCTTCCAATACAAGTTCAAAAGGCTGCAGGTGGTGGCCGCCGCTCCTGTTGGCGTTTTGCAGCTCCCGCCTGACCCGGGAAAAGAGGCGGACATCTCCCCCGCGGAAGGAGTAAATCGCCTGTTTTTCGTCACCGACGATGAACAGCTTGGGGCTGATCACGGTTCCGGTATGGTCCGCGGCGATCTTTTTGATGATTTGCCACTGCAGGTCGTTTGTATCCTGGAACTCGTCCACCATGATAAATAGAAAACGCGTTCTCAGTTCATTAAGAATATAGTTGTGTTTTTCTTCCGTAAACAGGCGCAGCACTTTCAGTTGCAGGTCCTGGAAATCGAGGTAGTTCTCCCGTGCTTTATCGTCATGGTAGTTTAACAGGCAATCACGGGACAGGCGCGCCAGGGCCTGCAATAGCGTAAAGCCTTCGCTTTCGTGGCTCTCCACCAGGTTCAGTTCTTCCAGGGGCAGGGCTTTCATCAGGTAACGCAGGGTGGTAAAAGCGCCCTTCAACTCATGGTAGACCGGTCCGTCCCAGGCCTTGGGAGGCAAGCCGGTGAGCCTCAGGTTGGCTATAATTTCATTTTTAAGCTGTTGCACTTTGGCGGCGTCGATGGTGCTGACGGCCGCGGGCGCCAGCTCCTTCCGCAGTAGCGGGATCAGCCGCAGCAGGTTGTCTCTCTTTCGGCCCAGGGAAGAACTGTCTTCCGGAACGATCTCTGTTGTTTGTGTCAATGTTTCAAGGCAGTGGAGCAGTTCCTTGTTTTGGTACAACTTGTAGGCCATTTCACGCAGCATGCACTCGCGGTAGGTGCCCAGCCGCTCCAGGTAGCCCGGCAGGTCCAGCGTAAGGAATCCGGTGATCCAGGGGCCGCTGTCTTCGCGTTTCTGGATCACGGTAAAGATGGAGTTGGCGATTACGCCTTTGGAAAACTCGCCGCCGAGTACGTGGATATCGCGGTTGTTCTTGTCGGCGGCCAGTTCCCTGAGGGTGCGGTTGATGCTTTTACGCAGGAAAAAGACCTTCTCGGTCTCGTCCAAAACCCGGAAATAGGGGTCGATTCCCGCCTCGATGGGGTATTCCCGCAGCAGGGCGGCGCAGAAGGCGTGAAAGGTGCTGATGTAGTTGTTGAAAAAGATGTCTTTATGATTTTGAAAATGCGGCTCGCCTGTAAGGGCTAGTTCCCTGTCGATGGCGCCGTAGATCCGCTCTTTCATCTCTACCGCCGCTTTGTCGGTGAAGGTGAGCACCAGCAGGCGATCCAGGGAGAGCCGTTCCCGCGCCAATATTTTGATGATGCGGCGGGTGAGCACCTCGGTTTTACCGGTGCCGGCGCCGGCTGTTACGGCCAGGTTACGCCGGTAATCCGTGGCCAGGTGCTGGTGCAAGGTCGGGTAGAATGTGGTGGTCGCCATTTATGTTGTGCTCTCCTTTAGAAAATCTCTGATACCAGGTTGACTTTTTCTCCGGCGGCGGCATCACGGCCGTATACTTGCTTCAGCTTCTCCAGGCGCGGCTGATCTTTGCGGCAAACACGGCTGAAAGAGCAGTTGTCGCAGTCCTGCTCCGCCTCATGGCACAAGGGCAGGTGGAATACCCCTGCTTTCATCAGCCGGTGCAGCCGCGGCAGGTGCTCCTTGATTTTCTCCAGGGCCGCGTTGAACTTCGCCCGGTCAAGGAAACCGTCCCGTTGCCCGGAAAAAACCGGTTGTTCCGGCGAGGCCTGATCCCGGCGGGACGCCCTGATTTCTTCCAGGGCGAAATAACCGCCTCGTCTTAAAGTTTTCGCGCTTTTTACCAGGTAGAGTCCGGCGCCGGCGACCGGCAGCTGTAGCTGTTGCCCGGCAGCATGGTCCGCGCATAGCAGCACCGCCAGGGGAAGGTCGAAGCGCAGGCCCCGTTCGATTTTGCGCGGCGCCTGGGCGGTAGTACTGGTATAGTTGTAAGCGAGCAGGTAATCGCCCGCCGCCGTCAGGTCGACCCGGTCCGTCTCTACCAGTATTTCCAGCTCATTGTCCAGCGTTACCGTGCCTTTGAGGCAGGCCCAATAAGGGCGCAAGTAATCAGGCCCGTTTGCTTCGTAGTCCAGGAAGGCGCGTAAAAGCCCCGGCCGCCGTTCCGACCGGCCGTCCAGTCCGGCGGTAAGGCCGCCTATAAAGCGGTGCCGGAAGGCATCGGCGCCGGTCTCTTCTTTTTCCTGAAGGCGCTCATCGACCAGGCTTTGCAGCAGTTGGGGCGCGGCTTCGGGGACACCCCGGTTCGCGCAAGCGGCGGCGGTATAACTTTTAAGAATATTGCGGATCAGCAGGCCGGTTTCCGTTGTGTCCGGGTGATAATCCGGCGCCCGCTTTAAGCCGAGGAGGTCGTCAAAAAAGAAGCGAATAGGACAGGTGGCGTAGCGTTCCAGGTTCATGGGGGTGAAGGCTATTTGCCGGATATCTTCGGCCAGCAACGACGCGGTGGTGGAGGCGAGCGCCCGGGGGAAGAGGCCGTCATATTCCGAGAATGATCGCGTGCTTAGGGTCAGGCCGTCGAACCGCAGTATCGCCGTGATCTTTTCAAAGAACGGCTTGTCCTGGAGTCGCAGCTCTTTTAAGCAGGGCAGTGCTTTCCTGTAATTATGGTCCACGTTACTGGCGATGAGGGTGAGCATTTCGCGGCGGCTGTAGATGCGGTCGTCGGCCGCCGGCCGGCTGTTTTCCGGGGGCCGCGCCCGCGCGCCGGTCCACCCGGCCGTTTCCTTGAGAAAAGGCGATGCCGGCAGCCTTTTCCCTTGGTCCGAAAGAGGGCGGCTTAAAAAGAGGGCGCGGGAGGTCGAGCGGACCAGCTGGTAGAAGCGGTTGCGGCCGTGATCCACACTGGTGTAAGCGACGCCCGGGCTTAAACCCTCTTTTTTCGGTTGCAGGAAATTAAACTCTTCCTTGGCGGGGAACTCCCCATCCACCAGGCCGCAGATAAAGGTGTACGGCCGGCGCCGG
The DNA here is from genome assembly GCA_040751775.1 of Bacillota bacterium. GTDB lineage: Bacteria > Bacillota > Dethiobacteria > DTU022 > DTU022 > JBFMGD01. The sequence continues at coordinate 82,047 of JBFMGD010000005.1, forward strand.
TATTGTCCCCGCGCCGCGGACTCGACGGTAACGCTTTCACTCACCTGCCGGAACGGGAGCTCGCCCGTATCAAGGGCGGATTCGTTCATCAGCCGGGTAAACACACGCGCCAGTTCGACCAGGGTTTGCTTGCCGGCGGCCGGTCCGCCCGCAGCGGCAGGCGAGGCGGCGATCTCCGCCAGGATTTGGTCGACCCGCTTAAGGATCGCCGCGTCCCTTTCCCGGATGCGCGCCGCGCGCGGGTCCGGATTATCGCCTGCGCCGGTCGCGATATTTTGAAGAATGTTGAAGCGCTCCAGCAGCCTCCGCAAAACCTCCGCGAATTCGTTGCCGCTTAAGCGCCGCTGCCGCCAGGTCGAAAGATGCTTCTCCGCCAGCGCCTGCAAGTAAGCCTGCGCCAGGCAGCGGTAGAGCATTTTTTCTTTGGCCGCGTCGTTTTTCCAGGCCAAACTTTCTATGTAGCGCTTCAATACCTCGAGCGGCGGGGTCCCCGGGACGGGGGCGACACTCCGATAGGCTTTGAGGCGCAAGTTCTTCAAGAACTGATAATCAAGCCGGCAGCAAGCGTCCGGTGCGGTTTGTTGCCGCAATTTCTCCAGGGAGAGCAACATCACGCCGCTTTTTTCCTGGAAGGTGAACAACTCGGCCGGCTTGACAGTGGCGGTCAGGCTGACATAGGGGGAAGAAAATATCTTCTCCCGCAGCGGGTAGGGGTTGGGGCTGACGGTCTGGTTGACCAGGTGCAAGATCAAGGCCGCCAGGGGAAAACGCGTCAGCGGCACGCCCTCCGCCGGGGTAAAAGGAATGCCGTAATCGGGGAACACCTCCCCGATAATGGCGCAGTAGAGATGATAAGCAGGCGCCGTGATCCGGATATCGCTTAAGGGGACGCCCGTTTCGGCCAGTTCCCTGACGCGGCGCGCGATGGCGATAACTTCTAAATAACGGCTGTTTGCTTCATTGACGGTGACTGATCCATGCCGTTTTGCCGGATCAGCCTTAAAATCGGTCTCGGTTTCCGGCGCCGCCGCCTGCCCCGGTTTGAACAAGGAGCGCGCCAGGCCGGTAAAAAGGTCGTCTTCGGGCGAGGGCAGCTTTTTAAACTCGTATGGCGCCGCCTCATCCCGCAGGTGCGCCGGCAAGGCGGCGATGCTCCGGTGAACGCGTCTCGCCTGTTCCGCCGCGGCGGTATCGTCACAGCAGCAGAAGCTTGACGCGAGCGCGTTTTTAAACACCGCCAGGATGAACTCTTGCTCCAGCGGCGTAATATAATTGAAGCCGAAGAAGAGAACCTGTTCCCCTTCCCCGAAACCGGGCAGGCCTTCCAGGTCGCCCGCGCCGGCGCGGTGGGTGAATTCTTCCAGCCCGCTTCGCAAGTCGAAGCCGTATCCGGGCAATTTTTCTTCGTATGCGCGGTGGATCTTGATCAAATCTTTTTCCTTGAGCGACAGCCGGTCCGTTTTCAGGCCGGTAATGGCCGCTTGCAGATCGGCCGTGGAGGTAGAGCGGAAACCGTGTATAAATTCGGCGAGGACCTTGACGTAGCTCTGCTTGTAGCGCTCTATGTTTAAGTAAGTGGCGTAACTTTCGCTCATGATGGCGCTTAAGATCGATTCAACACCGTGCCGCGAGAGCAGCCCCTTGCCCTGCCGTTTTTTAACATAGCCGGCCAGTAACTCCGTGATGGTCCGGATAGCGGTTACAGTCACTTCGGGAAGAGCGGCGGCAACCTGTCCTTTAGCTTCCCCTTCCGGTATGATCACCAGCGCGGGGGTTTGGCTCAACCGGCGGTCTTTTAACGTTTTAAACTGGTGCCAGGCCTCCGCCTGGTAGAATACGATTTTGGCCATCGCCGCTTCCTTTTCCTCACATTATCCTGGTAGTGGCGCCGTTAATCCGCGCGTTTTCAATTATAGCATATTTAACCGTATAATGTATCCAGCATAGTCACCTGAAATTGCCTATTAAGAGAGTAAGGATTAAGCCTGATTCCGCTTTATTAGCGCATAGCCACACGGCGCTGCTGGAACATGACGGTCACTACGCCAGGCTGTATAAAGCCCAGTTTAACGGCTTCATCCCGGAGACAGTATAAAAAAACCCATCTAACGGTTCGCACTTAAGTGATTTATTGGGTTTTATTTGCCGCTTGAACTTAACCTCTGTAGGATTGAACCGTAGCCTTGTATAACAAAACTTTTTTCGTCGGGATCCAATAAAAATCTCCAAATCCCAACTCCTAATATGCTAAGAATAATAATTGTAATCAAGCCGCGGGCCATTAGGCCAGCAACAACAGTGCTTAGCGCCATAATTAGTAAATAGGCGCCAATCGGCATGAGCGTCATAAAAATAAAAAGGAAAATACTGCGTTGTTTTTTTGTCTCAATAGTTAAAAGTTTGTCGGCATACCAAAATAACAGAATCGCGTCAAAGCTTACGCGCGCCAACCACGCGGCAGCCACACCGACGATACCAAATTTAGAAGCAAGTATCCAAAGCAAAAGAAAGTAGGGTATTACCTCGATTATGTGAAATTTCGCGGTCATATCGGGCCTGCCGAATGCCTGGATTAATGTATAAGGTATGTTGGCCAAAGAATTAACTAAAACCGCCAGGCTTAATATGATTAGCACTAAATAGCTGTTTTGGGCGAAATCAGCACCCAACCATAGTACTAATAGGTCATAGGAAAATACAGCTAAAACAAGCACTATCGGGGTTAAAATAAAAAAGATATATTTAGCGGCACGCCTGTAGAGTTGCAGATAAATTTTCTGGTCTTGATTTTTGGAATAAGAGAAGGCGGGAAACAAGACCATCGCTAAACTCGCAACGATTAATAAAAGTTTTGTAGCAATGGTGTAGGGTACCACATAATAGGAAACAGCAGTAAGAGTTAATGCTACTCCGATAAAGAACCGATCCATGTACGACATCAGCGGGCTGATAATATTGGATACCGTCAGCCACCCTCCAAATGTTAAAACTTTCTTCATATAGACGATATTAATCCGGGGAACTGACTTAATGCTGGGCAGGGTGTAAAAACAGATCAAGATAGAAACACCCAGCACAATGATCCTGGCGAAAACGATACTCAGTATGGCGTGTGACAGATTAATTGATCCGGTAAGGATAATTAATAAGGGAAACAAGTAGTTTGAAATACCAAAAGGTATTTGAATAAGGTTAATCAGGTCGAAACGCTGCTGTGCCGCCAGTATCCCATGCACACCAGCTGAAACAAGCATAAGCGGCAAACTTAGGCTGACGTAGATCAAACCCGTAATTCCTTCATTAATTAAAAATTCCGGGACATTTAAAATGTTTTTGATTAAAAAAGGTGTGAAGACGATCAATAAAATTGTAGCAAAAAGCCCAAGCAACAGCAGCAGGGCAAATGAAGACCACAATAACATACTTAGCTCTTTTTCTTGATCGCTGTCGGCAAGAGCCTCCGATACAAACTTGGTTATCGCTCTGCCGATACCCAATTCGAACAGGCTAAAATAGCCCACAGTTATTAATAACAAGTTAAAAAGGCCGAAGCGTTCACTACCCATCCTGTTAATCAACAGCGGAATAGTGACTAAAGCGACCAAGGTTGGAACACCTTTGCCAAGAAGGTTTATTAAGAAGTTTTTGGCAAGCAACTTTCCGCTATTCAGATTTTGTACCTTTGCCCTCATCGAGTAACCCCTTTTTCAAAAAAACTTTACCTCCTTACCCAAACCCCTCTCCCAAGGGGCAAGAAGGGAGCGGGATAGCAGCCGTGCAGCCTTAAGGCAAAAAGCAACTCCCCGCTGTTGTATTTTCCCGAATCACTGGATTACCGTCAATATTCGGCACATAAATTCAGTAATCCTGCTCACAGAGAAGAGCGGATTAGAGTCTTATGGGATGCATCGCAGCGGCAGCTTTTATTGTCTCATCATTATCGATTAAGCTTGGACTCCAGACAGCTGCCTGCTTGCGATTATAGAAAAAAGGAAGTTAGAACCAGGTTGCAGAATTATAACGGCAACAGTCTATTTAAAGCTATATACCGGCTAAACTGTTGTGTAAGTCCGGTTAAATCATAAAGGGGTGAAATTATTGGATAAGAGGACAATCAGGGTGCGCGGTAGTGCCAAAGTATCCGGGGCACCAGACTGGGTAGCCATCTCTTTTAAGCTAATCAGCCAGGATTATGAATACGCAAATAGCATGGAGCAGCTGGCGGTCCAAACGGACAGTTTGCGGCAAGAACTGGCCTCTGTTGGGCTCGATAAGGAAAGCCTCAAAACTTTCCAGTTCAACATCGAGACCGACTTCGAATGGGTAAAGGAGAGGTATATCTTCAAGGGTTATAAGGCCACCCACAACTTAAGGATTGAGTTTCCTTTTGAAAAGGATTACTTGAACAAAGTGCTGCGGGTCTTGAGCCGTACTAAAAGCCAGGCCTCGTTCAAGATATCTTTCGAGGTTAAAGATCCCGAACTCCTGCGGCAGCAGGCGATAGCCGGTGCTGTTAAAAACTCCAGAGAGAATGCGAAAGTTTTGGCAGAAGCATCGGGAGTGACCCTGGGCGAAATTATAGAAATCGATTACAGCTGGTCCGAAATACACTTCCAACCTATAGTAAACTACAGTTGTTTAGAAGCGGCGTCTCCCCCCGCCTACGATATTACACCCGAAGATGTTGACGTTTCCGATTCGGTCACGGTTATCTGGTCTATTAAATAGTTGCTCCGTTCTGAGAGCAGAACACGGGGCATTGCCACATCAATTATTCCGGTTGCCTTGGATTTACCGGAGCCGATTACTCCAATTTCTTCAGGGTTAACATGCAAAAATTAAGTCAAACCAGCCAGCCACTGTTCCTGAAGTTGGCGTCTGTGAACCAGGATTAGGGTGTTCTTTATGCTGTATTGAATTTCCAATTCCTCTAAAAGGCGAGTTATATCATCTAAACAACCCCTGGGTAACCCGATATGTTTTGAATAATCCTCTGCGCAACCGATAATGCGAGGAATTTGAAAAACAGGCAAGCGCATCGCCTGGGCTTTATAGAATTCGGGATTTTGAAAGGCGGCGATACGAATCAATTCATTTATCAGAAACGGGGGTAGCCCTTTTTTGCAATATATACTTGGTTTCACAATACCAGAGTAATGTGTTTAGGAAATGAGCTTCTTTCGAATGTTACTTTTATTTGCTTGCCTGATGGGGTGCCTCCCAAGGTTTTTCGTCATCTTCCTCGTGAACTCTCCTCACACCTGTGATTTTGCCTTCAATCACCGCCTTTTCTTCTAATAAACCCACGAGATACATCTCCTCAATATAAATAATTACAGCAAAAATTTATAATCCCGTTTACCACTGATGATGCGCCGAATTTCCACTGTTTCATCATCCATTATTACGTAAAACACAAGGTAATTATCTATTATCAGCATTCTGTATCCCCGCCTCTCCAGGCGGCGATTTTTTGGAATTACTCCAATCTGTGGAAAGCCTTCAAGCTTAATTATACTTTCATCAATTTTGTCAGTTAACTTAAAAGCGGCAGCCGGGTTGTCACTGGCTATATACTCAATTATTTCTGTCAGATCTTGCTCTGCAGCTTCAATGATACTAATTTTAAACTTTCTCATGGATTCGGCTCCGCAGCTCGGTCATGGCTTTCTTGTAAGGGCGTCTCTTGCCGGCGCTGCTCTGTTCTTCAGCTTCGTCCAACTTTTCATAGAGATCCAGCAATGCCTGCTGCTCCTCAAAAAGACGCTGGCTCATCACTACCAGGTGTGCGTTACCGTTCTTGGTAATAAAAACCGGCTTTTTCTCTTTAATGCAGATTTCTTCAATTTCCGGTGTCTTGTTTCGTAGATCTGATACAGGGCGAATGACGGGCACCACATTCACCTCCGAACTTTTTACTCATTATATCATAATTATGATAGGGCAGTATCGGCACCAGGCGCGAGTACAGGAAATGCATGCTGCGCTTCACCGCCTGGCTGGAAGAAAGCTATAACCTGCAGAACCTGCGCAACATCAGCAGCAAGCACCTGGCGTATTATGCAAGGCACCTGCAGCAGAAAGGAAATTCGCCGGGCTACGTGATCAAAAACCTTTCCGCGATCCGCTACTACCACGACTAGCTTCCAAACCCGCGCTACTCCCTGGAACGCGACAACACCAGGCTGGGAGTCCCACGGCGGGTTCTACCGGGTGACCGGTCGTGGACGGGCGAAGAGTTCCAGCAGTTGTGCGAAGCGGCTGCTCGTTCCGGAAACGAGTGGATTGCCGGTATCTTGATCCTGCAGCGGGAACTGGGGCTGCGTATCCACGAAGCGGTACGCATCTACACCATTGACGCAGCCCGAGCCTTGGTAAACGGGCACCTGGTGGTGAAAGGCAAGGGCGGCAAGGTGCGGCAGACAATACCGCTGGCCCCTCCGGCAAGGCAGGTATTGCGGCATGCCGCGGCACACGTCAAGCGGGGCGCCCGGCTCTTTGTGCCTGAAGGGGAAAAAGCCCACCTGGTGATTAAGCAAGTCCAGGATTTTATCCGCGAGAACCGCCCTCTCCGCAGCGGTGAGCAGCTCACCTCTACGGCCTGCGTTACGGCTATGCCCAGGGGCGCATGAAACAACTGGCGGCGTCCGGTTACCCGAAGACAAGTCCGAACTGCAGGTGGCCCGGGAGATGGGCCACAACCGCCGCCGGGTGACCCGCGGTTACACTATATAAGATAATAGCCCATTACTATTTAAGAGAGCATAAGAATTGAAAAGGTAAAAGCAAGGTTAAGACAAAGCAAGGTTAAGACAGTTGAGGGCCAGGCTCGCTCATGGTATAATCTAACAGTAAATTCGTGTTAGTAATAACACAGAGGCGTGGATATGGAATAATGATAGTCGGAGGTGAAATAAATTGACAGAGGATGTTATTCTGAAAAAAGTAGAAGAGAAACTGGCAGAAATAAAAAGGCTTGGAGTAAATAGAATAGGAATTTTTGGCTCTTATACGAGAGATGAGTAAAACGAAAATAGTGACATAGATTTTCTGGTACAATTTAACGCAGGCAAAAAAACATTTGATAATTACATGGACTTAAAGTTTTATCTAGAAGATTTATTTAATCGTAAGGTTGATCTAGTTATTGCAGAAACTATTAAGCCAGATCTGAAAGCAATAATTTTAGGGAGTGTTAAGTATGCCAAGGGCGCTTAACACTTATCGAAGGTGATCCAGTGAAAGCTTACCAGTTTACAATTGAACTTGTGGGTATCGATCCACCGGTTTGGCGAAGAGTGATTATCCCTGCCGATGTCACATTCAGGCGCCTTCATGATACAATCCAGACTGCCATGGGTTGGTGGGATTATCACCTGTACGAATTTGAAATTCCTCAAGAAAAGCTGCGCATAACAAACAATGAAGAAGCCTTCGACGAATTCAAGTTCTACTCGGCCAAGTACAGGCGTAAGAAGCCGGCGGAAGAAGAAGATCCTCTCGGAGTTATTGGTAGGATTATTGAAACAACAATCAGGCTGCCTCAAACCGTCAAGATAGATCAGTACTTGGTAAAATACAAGTCCTTTGAGTATGTTTACGACCTTGGCGATAACTGGCGGCATTTGATTGAGCTTGAGACAATCATTGATGACTACAAGTTCGGCTACCCGGTAATTCTCGACGGTGAGGGTGCATGCCCTCCTGAAGATGCCGGGGGTATCGGCGGTTATCAAGAGTTTCTCGAAGCATGGAACGACCCCGGGCATCCTGAACACGAGGAGATGCGGGAGTGGGGCGATGGCCAGCGTTATAGAAATTTCGACATAGAATTCAATAATGGAATGCTAAAATCTTTCTTGAAGATTAAGAAGACAGAGTAATCTATAACCGGAGCTGTTTTGTTATGAACGCAAAAGAACGTTTACTGAGCAGGCCCTGGAACTGTCGAAGATCAGCCTTTCCGATGTTGAAGCCATTCCAGCGATCGGTGAAGAGGCTTTGGCAATTGCAGTTTACTGTTCGCTGAAGCATCAGGATGACTTTAAAAGGGCATTAGTTGCAGCTGTTAACCACAGCGGTGAGAGCGACAGCACTGGTGCTATTACCGGAAACATACTTGGAGCGTATCTGGGGTTAAACAAGATCCCTGCAGTCTGGGTTGAACGAGTTGAATTGGAAGAGATCCTGACACGAATAGCAGATGACTTACTCATTGAACATCAGTTATCATGATATAAGAGGTGAATTATGAAAGTATTCGCTTATGGCTCCAACCTTTCTCGAGAACGACTATTAAAACGTGTCCCGTCAGCGAAATTTCTTGGCTGTGCCAGGCTTAATGGCTATCTGTTCCGCTTTCACAAAAGAAGTATTGATGGATCAGGCAAAGCAAATGCATTTTATACCGGCCGAGATTCAGATTACGTTTGGGGAGCTGTCTTTGAATGTTCGTCAGAGGATATACAGGCACTTGATCGGGCCGAAGGGTTAGGTAGCGGTTACAATGAAGAGAATGCAACAGTGGCTTTTGAAGACGGTGTTGCCGCTCACGAATTCTGGCGGTCTAACTCTCACCGTCAACGGCGTTGCCGTTTGACCGTCAACCTGTCACATGGGTGAGAGTTAAACCGCCATTCATCTTTAAAAGTTATGCTTAACCGGTACCCCGCTGCCGGTCGTAATCAGCAAGTACCCTCACGATATGCGATTCCTCGATAACTTCATGGCCGCGCTGGATTGCGTCATACAACCCCTGGGTACAGATTTGATTGATCAGGCGGGGGATACCCTGGCTGCCGGCATGCACTTGAACCATGGCGCTTTCCGAGAACACCGGGGTAGATAGACCGGCTGCACTTATCTGGTGGCGGATGTACTGGGCGGTCTCTGCGGAGTCGAGCCCGCTTAAATGATAACGCAGCGGTATCCTCTGGGCAATTGCCTCGTATTTTTTCAAACGCAAGACCCGCCTCAACTCCGACTGTCCCACCAGGATCAGCGGAAAAAGTGAACAAGAGTCCATCTGGTGGCCCACCACGAAGCGCAGCTCGCCTAACATGGTGTCGCTCATCTCCTGTGCTTCGTCCACCACGACGACTAGGGCTTTGTCCCCTTGGTCCCGCCGTGTTTCCAGGGCTTCCGTCCAGAGCTGCTTAGCCTTAGGCAACGCAAAAGGCGGCACCTCGCCCACCTGCCTCAAAAGTTCTGCGTAGAAATCCCGGGGTTTCAAGTTGGATTTGGCGATGTAGACGGGGTGATAGAGCTTGGAATCTAGATTCTGAAACAGCCGGCGGATAAGGGTGGATTTGCCGCTACCTACCTCCCCGGTTAAAAGGCCCAGGTAACGGTTTTCCACCATCAGTTGCAAACGCGCCAGCGCTTCCCTGTGACTCCGTGATTCAAAAAGAGCGGATACTTCAATCTGGCGGCTAAAGGGTTCGGTCACGATTTTTGTTCCCCCTTCCCGGCGAAGCTCAAAGGCTCTTTTACCAGTTCCTGTTGCCGTTTCTTCTCCGCCGCCTCAAAGAAGGACACCTCATCAGTTACCGGCGCCTTCTTTTCCGCCTCTTTTGCATTTACCCGGCGGTGGCGCGGGCGGTTCAGTTCCAGGGGCAAGGCATTGTCGTAGCGCTGGTTGCTGTGCCAGACTTGAATCAAAGAAAGGTCGAAGGGGTCAAAACGTAAACTCACTGTCTTGCCGACCAACGCTAGATCCACTTCGTAAAGGTTGCCGGCCACCTTTACACAACCGGTCTTGTCTACCCTACGCTCTTCTTCCCACAAGAATATATCTACCAGCTCAGTCACCGGGATACGACGGGGTTCCCGTTTGCTTTTGCCAAGCCTTGCTTTCGGGGTTTCACCGGTGCCGCCGTGCACCCGCACGTGGTAGTATCCGTCCAGCCAGGCGGCCAAAGCCCGGTTAAGCTCTTCTAACGTCGATATTTTACCGTTTTCGATCTGCTGGTACGCTTCCGGCTTGAAGCTGGTGTCGATGAACCTGAACAGACGTTCAACTTTTCCGGTGTTATGTGAAGCTTCACATAACACCGGTAAACCGGAACGTTTTAACCGTGTGGTTGATGCTTTTCTTAGTGAAGCCTCTTTAGAGAAACCCAAAACATTAGAAGAACTCAACAGGCTGTTCTGGGTTTGGCTCGAAGAGTGCTACCAGAACAAGCCTCACAGCGCTTTAGAGGGCAAAAGCCCCGCGGCTGCTTACCGCGGTGACAAAAAAGCGCTGAAATTCTTAGATCCTGAAATCATCACAGACGCCTTCCTGCACTGTGAAGAGCGAAAGGTTGATAAAGCCGGCTGCATCAGTTTCCAGGGTGAAAAATATGAAGTCGGCTTAAACTTTATCGGGTGCAAGGTGGATGTTGTCTTTGATCCGGCGGATATTAGCCAGCTGACGATCGAATATCAAGGACACCCGTCCTGGACAGCCAAACGGCTGGTTATCGGAGAGAGGACCGGACCGCAGCCAGTACTGCCTCCACACTTGCTGCCCCAACCGGCTCAAACATCGCGGCTGCTTACCGCGGCGGCCAAACAGAATGAAAAACGTAAAGCCCAACAGACCCCTGCTGTTACCTACAGAACAGTTAGAAAGGACGGTGAGGGTAATGATTGAGACTTTCTATGGACTGACCAACACCCCCTTTTCCAGAGATATCCCCACCGAGCATCTCTACCCTTCTATCATGATGGAAGAGGTCTTAGGCCGGCTGGAGCACGCGGCACAGCGCCAGCTGTTTGCCGTGGTGACCGGTGATTGCGGTACGGGCAAAACCACGACTATCCGGCGTCTTAAGGAAACCTTGGATCCGGCTAAATTCATGATGATGTACCTGGCAGATTCTAAATTAACTCCAAGGCATTTCTACAAAGGACTGCTGGAACAGTTAGGTTGTGAGGCCAAATTCTACCGCGGGGATGCCAAGCGCCAGCTGCACCGGGAAATTGAACTCATGCGGGGTATCCACAGCCTGCAGCCGGTTGTGGTTGTCGACGAGGCCCATCTGCTTGACCGGGAGATGCTGGAGGAAGTGAGATTCTTACTTAACATTAAAATGGATGCCCAGAGCCCCATGTCCTTGATCTTAGTCGGTCAAAGCGAACTGATGGACAGGTTCCGGCTCCAGGCCTATGCCGCTATCCGTCAGCGTATTGATCTGCAGTGTAGGTTAAACCATTATGACCGGGCCCAAGTGGGGGACTATATCAAGCGGCACCTGACATATGCCGGCGCCGAACATGATATCTTCTCAGACGGCGCTGTAGATGAGATTTTCCGCTACTCCAGCGGTGCCGCCAGGTTGGTAAACAAAGTATGTACCCATTGCCTGCTCTACGGCGCTCAAAATGGACGCCGGATCATAGATGACCATATGGTCAAGCTGGTGATCGATGGGGAGTTGCTTTAACTCGGGTGAAAAAACAAAAAAAGAGGTTTAATGCAAATGCGGGATAACCGCGAGCCGGTTTACGATGATGTTACGCTTGCCCTAATAGAGGAGCAGAAAACTGCTGAACTTGTGAAGGCCCTGGTCGAATACGCTAAAACCCTTGAAAACATGGTTGTAGAGCTACGCAAGTGGGTAAATGCCTTAACACCACCAGGGAAATCAGAACCTTTCCCTGATCTTCACGGTGACATTTACGAGGTGTTTTACGACTACCCGGCATATCAAAGATTCAAAAAACTCTTTGGGATCTTGGAGTAAAAAGAACCCTGTCTGAAAATCTCCTTTTTGAATGTCACAGAGGGGATCGCTGAGTGTTATCCCCGTAGTGGATCACTTTTTCCCTGGCGGGTGGATCAGTAACAAGGAGAGGACGAAATGATTGAAGGATATTTGAAAAAAAATGATAACGGCAGGTACGGTATCTGTGACCTTATTGATTTAACGTGTGGGAAGCAGGTGGAAGTGAAAACACCTTTCGGCTGGATGTGGATGCGGGTTGAGCATGACGGGTCTGACTACTATTTTGTTGGCAACGGGCTGTCTTTCTATCCTAAAAGGGTTTATGTCCGATATTCTTAGGAAGTTCCTAAGGAAGTAGTTTATGGCCGCTTATTCCGTCAAACTGTGGACAATTAACAGCATCTATTACCGGACATTAAGGGGCAGCAGTAACACCACATGGCGGTAAATGGACTCACGCCAACCAGTTAAGCAATCTTACAAGTGTACATTCAAATTACACTTCCCAAGTTCCAGCCGTCAGATTCAAAGATAATATTGTAGGTATCACCTGCCTATCTTTTTGTAAATGGCAAAGAACGTGCTCTAAAAACCAAAATGAGACGCCATACACCCCCGAGGGTAGGCTGCTATATATTAATCGGTCCAAGAAAAAACCTCTAATGGTAAGGGCCGACGAATTATTAGCAATGCCAACGTCTCTGAAAACATTGGCTTATAACACGAATACCATTTACAATTTCGAATTCTACCTTAACCGACCCTACGTATTTAACCGGGATAAGGGAAAATGCCGTATATGTGGAACAAACTTATGGAATGACAACATTAGGTTTCACCATAACAGTCCCAAGTTACCACTGGAGAAAGTTAATCGGGTGTCAAACCTTTCGTGCACATGTAACAGTTGCCATAAGAAAATCCACAGCACAACTGACTATTCGTTCTTAGGAAATATAACCTGGAACAAAATTCTGAAGTTCCGAGAAAAGCTGGACAAAGTCGCATAAGACCAGTTCAAGAATGGTCAACGCATGATGGAGCGCCGTATGACTTGAAAGGGTCACGTACGGTGCGAAGTGGGGGAAAACGGCTCCTAACGAATAATGTCGAGGATGTCCGTTACCTATCACTATCAGATGGGTCTTTCCCGTGAAGGCGGCGGTGACAGTGGAGTGGGCAACCGGCAGTTTAAGATGCTGCCGGAGTACATGTCCGATACCGCGCACCGGGGCAGGATCGTCTTTGTCGGCCTGACGAACCGGCCCGACCTGATCGATTCCGCCTTGAAGCGGTCCGGGCGGTTTGACCGGATCGTGCCGATCCTGCCCCCGGAAGAGGAGCAGCGCGCCGCCATCTTCACCGCTATTTTCAAACGGTACGCCATCAGGCACAGTCTTGGGCCGGGCGATCTGAAAGCCGTGGCCGGGACAACCGAGCACTATACCGGGGCGGACCTGGAGGCCGTGGTGCTCAAAGCCTTCGAGGTATCCCAAAACCGCGGTGCCCTTGAGGTGACAAAAGCGGATCTCGAGCACGTTGTATCCATGTACCGCTTAAACAAGGCCAGCCAGGAGGACTATATCAGGCTGGCGCTGCGGGAGTGCAAGTTTATAGATGACCTGCCTCCGAAATACCGCGACAGTGCGAAGCGTGAGCCCGACCGGGGTCTGGACACGCCTCGCGGTGTGCCGCGCCGCCGGCGCGAGTAGTTAACTAATTTTTGAAGGAGGTTTTATGGATGGTGGATTTTGATCGCCTTACCGAGATCCTCGACCGGGCCCTGGCCGATGAGGTACGCCGGGAGGTGGCGGACCGGCGGCAGGAGATTGCCGGGGAGCTCGGCCTGGACCCGGCGGAAGTGAGCACGCAGCTTTTGGGCCTGGCCAGCAGCTTCGCCCGCAAGGGTGTGATTGTTAACCTGCATATCGGCCGTTCCCGGTTCGAGCAGAACCTGACGCCCGAGGACATCGGCCTTGTCTTGGGACAGGAGTCCGAAGCGCTGTCCGAGGGTTTCAGGGAATACTTGAAAACTCTTTACCTGGGCCGGAGGACCCTGGTCACGCCGCGCCACCGGCGGCTGTTAAGACAGCTTGACAACATGGAAGGTCGCGCCCGCGGGGCGCTGTCCAGGCGTTCGTTTCCTGTCCGTCTCGGGTTTGGGCGGGATATTTTACGGTTTGTGCCCCTGCATGCGTACCGGGATCTGCGTGACGAACTGCTGGTTTTGGAAGCCGATTATGCTTCCCTGATCGAGCAGCTGGTCGCGGAACTGGAACAGATCAAGATCCGCACCAGGTCCATGCTCTCCGAAGCGGCCCTTGAGGTATACCGCATTTTGCAAAGGAATGCAGGCATTGCCGTTACCTCTTCGGAGTTCCGGGCAAAATTCGTGGAAACCGCCATGAAAGCCTTCCCCTCCCGGCATGACATCGAAGGCGCCGCTTCCTTCAAGGTCCGCACCATGCTGCTCCCCTTTGACGCGGCGGGAGCAAATCCTTCGTTTGACCGGGACATGCGCGTTTTAGATGACATCAAGGAATCGCTGATCGAGGAGAAAAACGCATTTGTGCAGAACGTCGTCGGCCACTTGAACAAGGTGGTGCACGATGTGGTGGTCTCCGCGTCGGCCTGCTTGCGAAAGCACGGGACGCTCCTTGGCCCCAACGTCCATGCACTGAAGGAAGCTTTTGAAGCGTTCGACTCGCTTAACCATGTCGTCGGTGACCGGGCGCTGGCGGAAAAGTTCGGCGTGCTGCAGGCCATGGTTCTTGAAGGACGCAGCAGGGATATGGGCAGCGTGGCCGCGGCCTTAAACGAACTGCGCGAAAGAACAGGGGAAGTCCTCACCACCCTGGGGCAGGCGCCGCGGGCTAAGCGCGGGGCTGCCGGAGACGATGATTTCGCGCCCCTTGATTTGACCGTTCTTCAGGGGCGCGGCAAACGCATGCTTGCCGGTGAGGAGAAGATCGAAACCGTGCTGGCGGTCCGCAGGCGGCGCGGCGCCGCGGTGGCGGAAGGCCAGCAGTTGCTGCCGCTGTAGTGAGTTTTGCCGGGAGTCAATCTCCCGGCCCAGATTTGTTTGGATATACTCGGGCGAAGTGTCCAGGGTATTTATAAATTAGCGCAAGCCGCGCTAAAAAGTTCCAGCTTGTGTTCTTGAAGGCAGTGAATCGTAGTATTTAAGGTGATCGCTTGGACAAAAAACCAAGAAAGGGGTTTTGTGCATGGAGTTAACTCTAGTGAGGGATGTTCTTTTGGGCGCCCTGGCCGTGGCGGAGAAAGCTCTGCCCAACGGCACCATGGTACCGGTGATCAACAATATTTTGTTCGAGGCCACGGGCAGCCGGGTCAAGCTGAAGGCGACCAACTTCGAGTTTGAAGTGGTGTCACAGTTTGACTTCGACACCGCAGGCGAGCTCAAAGCACTGCTGCCGCCGAAGTTTGCCCCGATTATCGGGAGCCTTTCGGGTCACGAGGTCGTACTTGCTTTTGAAAACGGCGGCGTCGGCGTCAGGGTGGGGATAGAGGACGGATCGTCTAAGTTCAAGCTGCTCACCCAGGCGGCCGATGATTACCCGCTTATCGGTGAGCATGAGCCGGAGGGTATCCCCCTCGAGTTCTCCCAGGGAGAGTTCAAAGAGCTTCTGCGGCAGGTCCTTTTCTGCGTGTCGAACGATTCAAGCCGCCCCGCCTTTAACGGCGTGCTTTTCAGGTTTGATCAAGCGGGCCTCACGGTGGCCTCGTCCGACGCCTACCGGTTGGCCTACAAGACGATACCCGGCAAGGCGTGGGAGTTCGCCGAATCAGCGCTGCTTGTGCCCGGCAAGACGCTCAAAGAGCTTGCCAGGCTGCTGTCCGACAACTCCGGCAAGACGGTAACCATCTACCCCCGGGATAACCAGGTCATCTTTCGGGCGGACAGCTTCTATTTTGCCGCCCGGGTACTTGCCGAGAAGTACCCCGATTTGAGCGGAGTGCTGCCGCGGTCTTATCTAACAAAGGTTGTCGTGCCGGTAAGGCAGCTGGAGGCGATCATCGGCCGGGCCGCGCTGATTGCCGAAGGGGCAAACCAGGCGATCCGCTTAAATCTAACCGGCGGCGATCTGGATATCTTTGCCGAGTCGCAGGTCGGCCGGGTTACCGAAACCCTGCCGCTGGAGAGCAAGGAGGGCGATGATGTTGAGCTTTATATCAACGCCAGGTTTTTATCCGAGGCGTTGAAGGCTGTGCCGGGCAAAGCGGCAGAATCTGCTTCAACGGCCCGACCGGGCCTGTCGTCATCTATGCCGAAGGCGATGATTCAT
>JBFMGD010000050.1:0-17601 GCA_040751775.1 Bacillota bacterium
GGGCGGCGATATCGGCCTGATCGGATCGAAACCCGACGGAACCCCCTGGCGGATCGGTATCCGCCATCCCCGAAACGCAGACCGGTATGTCGGAGTGATCCCCCTGTCCGGCGGTGCCGTGGTAACCTCCGGCGATTATGAACGCTTTTTTGAGCAGGACGACGTGCGCTTTCATCATATTCTGGATCCGAAAACAGGGCAGCCGGCCCGTTCCCTGATCAGTGTGACCATTACCGCTCCCACGGCGATGGAAGCGGACGTGCTCTCCACAGCAGTTTTTGTCCTGGGGCCGGAGCGCGGTATGGCCCTGGTGGAAAGTCTTTCCGGCGTGGAGGCCGTCCTGGTTACGCCGGAAATGGAAATTCTTGTCTCTACCGGGCTTAAGGACAAGTTTGCACTGTACGAGCAGTAGTGCTTAGTCAAGCAACATTGTTTGGACGATTTGGATTAAATATCGGTAAAATATTTAGAGGAAAAGCCTTCTTTTTGGATAACTTATTGATTGAAAGGGCCTTTTATGAAACGAAACCTGTTCTATTTAACCTATATGGCTGTTCTGGTGACCTTCGCCGTGGTAATCCACACGGTGGAAGCGGCGCTGCCGCTGCCGATGCCTGTGCCCGGGGTGCGGTTGGGGTTGGCCAATATCATCACCCTGCTGGCGATTGTTCTCTACGGCCTGCGCAGCGGGTTGCTCGTTTCCGTCCTGCGCACGCTGATCGGCAGTTTCTTTACCGGCGGCTTTCTCGGTTTTGGTTTCTGGCTGAGCCTCGCCGGCGGAGCGGCCGCCTGCCTGGTAATGACCCTGGCTGTAGTGCTGCTCAGGCGGGGGTATCTCAGCCTGGTTTCGGTCAGTATTTTAGGGGCGGTTACCCATAACCTGGCCCAGCTGGCGGCGGCGAGCGTGATCATCGCCAACCCGGCGCTGCTGCGCGGCTACTTCCCGCTGCTGCTGCTGCTGGGTATTCCGACCGGTCTTTTTACCGGTCTGGCCGCGCATTACCTGGAGGGAATTACCCGGCGGATCATTTGCCAGGCCGGCGGCGTGGGGGCTGCCAGTTGAAGCTGATCCTCGCTTCCGCCTCGCCGCGCCGCGCTGATCTGCTCAGGCAGGTCGGCATTCCCTTTCAAGTAGTAGTTTCCACGATTAAGGAGACGGCCGCAAACTTGCCACCGGACCGGCTGGTGATTGAATTGGCCCTGGCCAAGGCCGGCGAGGTTTCCCGGCGTTTTCCCGGCAGCCTCGTTCTGGGGGCCGATACCGTAGTCGTGCATGGTGGAGCGGTGCTGGGCAAGCCGCGCGACACGGCCGACGCCCGGCGGATGTTGCAGCGTTTAAGCGGCGGCCCGCATAGTGTCCTGACCGGGTTGGCCCTATTAGACGCGGCAACGGGGCGATGTGAAACTGCCTGTTCTGAGACCCGGGTCTGGATGCGGGTTTTGCAGTCAGAGCTGATCGACGCTTACGTGGCAACAGGCGAACCGATGGATAAAGCAGGCGCATACGGCATTCAAGAAAAAGCGGCCTTTTTTGTAGAACAGATCGAGGGATGTTATTCCAACGTAGTCGGACTACCTTTAAACCAGCTCTACCTTCTTTTAACCCGCATGGAGATAAAACCATGGTGCTTTTGGAGGGATAGCGGTGCTGGAAGAGAGGTTGACGATTAAAGATCTCCCCTTGGAGGAAAGGCCCCGGGAAAAGTTAAAACTGCTGGGTGCGGAGGCTCTGTCCAATGCCGAGCTGCTGGCGGTTTTGCTCCGCACCGGTTCCGCCCGGGAATCGGCGCTGCAGCTGGCGGGGCGGCTGCTTTCCCGGAGCCGAAGTTTGCGGGCGCTGCCGGATTTGACCCTGGAAGAGATGGAGCAAATCAAGGGGCTGGGACCGGCGAAAGCGGTGATGATTAAAGCCGCCCTGGAGCTGGGCCGCCGGCTGGCGACGACGCCGCGCGAGGAGGCCGGCAGCATCACCAATCCCCGGCAGGCGGCGGAGCTGTTCATGGAGGATCTCCGCTACAAAAAAAAAGAGTATTTTAAAGTGTTGCTGCTTGACACCAAGAATCATATCATCTCCAGGGAAGAGGTTTCCGTCGGCAGTTTAAACGCATCCATTGTTCATCCCAGGGAAATATTCGGCACGCCTCTCCGGAAGAGCGCCGCTTCAGTCATATTGGTGCACAACCATCCCAGCGGCGATCCCTCGCCGAGCCAGGAAGACCTCGAAGTAACCAGGCGGCTGGTGGATGCCGGCAACATATTAGGGGTTGCGGTCCGGGACCATATCATTATCGGGGACGGCTGTTTCTTTAGTTTCAAGGAGAAAGGTCTGATTTAGTGAAAATAACATCGCGGAAAGGGGGAGAAAATATAGTTAAACAATAAACCGGTTTGCTTTTAGGCGCGTTGTCTCTTTTTAACAAGCTAACAAGCAGGGCTGCCATGAGCGCGGCCTGTGATTATAATTCAATGCAAATAATAGAAATTCGCTAACATAACGGTTATGACAAGGAAGGAGTAAGCCCATGCCCTCACTAATCAGGATATTCTCCAAGGAAATCGGCATCGATTTGGGTACCGCCAATACCCTGGTTTACGTTAAAGGAAAAGGAATCGTGCTGCGCGAACCGTCCGTAGTGGCGATTCGTCGCGACAACAACGCTATTCTGGCGGTAGGAGCCGAAGCCAAGCGGATGATCGGCCGCACCCCGGGTAATATCGTGGCGATCCGGCCGATGAAAGACGGGGTTATTGCCGATTTTGACATCACCCAAACCATGCTGCGCCATTTTATCAATAAAGCTCATCCCAAGCGGGCGCTCTTTCGCCCCCAGGTAATCGTCTGTGTTCCTTCCGGGGTGACTGAAGTGGAAAAACGAGCGGTTTTGGATGCCACCAGCCAGGCGGCCCGTGAGGCTTTCTTAATCGAGGAGCCGATGGCCGCGGCTATCGGCGCCGGGTTGCCCGTCAATGAACCTACCGGCAGTATGGTCGTCGATATCGGCGGCGGTACTTCCGAGGTAGCGATTATCTCTTTAGGCGGCATCGTCACCAGTAAATCGATCCGCGTGGGCGGCGATGAAATGGACGAGGCGATTATCCAGTATATCAAGAAACAGTACAATTTGATGATCGGCGACCGCACCGCGGAAGATGTCAAGATCAGTATCGGTACCGCCTATCACAAAGAAAGCGATTCGGAAACAGAGATCCGGGGCCGGGACCTGGTGACCGGTCTGCCGAAAACCCGCAAGATCACTTCAGACGAGGTCAAGGAAGCGCTGGCCGATCCGGTGGAAGCGATCATGGAGGCGATCCGGGTAACGCTGGAAAAGACACCGCCTGAGTTGGCGGCCGACATCATGGATAAAGGAATTGTCATGACCGGCGGCGGGGCGCTGCTGCACGGCTTTGACCGCCGCATTTCCGAGGAAACAGGTATGCCCGTTTTTATCGCCGAGAACCCGATGGATTGTGTTGTCATCGGCGCCGGCAAGGCGCTCTCAGAAATTGATCTGCTGCGCCGGGTGGCTGTAACCGGCCGGAAGGGTTCTTCCTGAAAAACCCGCTTGGATGGCGTGATTAAAACGATCGGGACGTGTTGACAGGATGGCAAAGCAAAGTCAGGACCGCAGAAGCCTGATCCTTTTACTGGTAGTTGTGCTGGGCTTGCTGCTTTTAATCAATATTACCGGTGAGGGCAGGGGGCAGTTGACACCCATAGAAGATGCCCTGCTGGCTTTGTTTGCGCCGGTGCAAACGGTTTTCTCCTCGGCCGGGCAGCGGCTGCAGCATCTGTATGACGCGGTTGTCTCCTTTCACGAGTTGAGGGCTGAAAATGAACGGCTGCAGCAAGAGATCGCCTTTATTGAGGGACAATTGGTCCAATTTCAAGAACTCCAAAAACAGAATTACCGTTATCGCCGCCTGCTTGATTTTCAAGAATCAACCGCTTACCGCTTGCAGCCGGCGGAAGTAATCGCCCGCGATCCAAGTCAGTGGTTCGGGGCGATTACGATCAACCGCGGCTACCTGGACGGCGTGGAGCGGGAGATGGCGGTGATCACCGACCGGGGCCTGGTAGGCATGGTTTCCACTGTCTCGCCGAACTCCAGCCAGGTCATCTTGATTACCGACCCGCGTCTGGCCGTCAGCGCCACGGTTCAGCGATCGCGTGATCCGGGTATTGTCGGCACCGTCGAAAGCCATGCCAACGATTCCTCCTACCTGACGATGACCAATTTACCACCCGACACCCAGATTCAGCTTGGCGACGTGATTATCTCATCGGGCCTGGGCGGTATTTTTCCCGAAGGCCTTTTCATCGGCACGGTGAAAGAGATTGGGGACGATCGGCTCGGACTGGTCCTCTCGGTGGTGATTGAGCCCGGGGTAAACTTTAACCGCCTGGAGGAAGTATTTATCGTGCTCGGCCAGGGAGAGAAACGGGTTGAACCGGATGACGCCGGGGAGGAAGCACAGTGATCTTTTATGCCGTGATCGGCCTCTGCTTTTTACTCTCCTTGCTGTTGGAAGGATCGATCCTTTCATTTTTTATCATGGAGAAAGCGCTGCCCGACATTTTGCTGGTGCTGGTGATCTCCCTCGGATTTATGCTCGGCGAGCGCCGGGGGGGGCTGCTGGGCCTTTTCTTCGGCCTGCTGCAGGATATCATCTTCGGCTCGGCCTTAGGGTTTTTCGCGTTGGCGAAAATGATTCTCGGTTACGGAGCCGGCCTGTTGGGCCGCGAACTGTACCAGGATCAGCTGCTGGCGCCGGTACTGCTGGTCTTTGTCGGCACGCTGGCCCACGAGTCTATTCTTTATTTTCTGGTAAATCAGTTCATCGGGGTGGGTATGCCCGTCGAGTTGAGCTTAAGCCGCCTCTTTATCCCGAAATCGCTTTACAATATGGGGCTGACCTTATTTCTTTATCCACTGTTGTACCGGCTCTATCAGAACAGGAAGACGCTCAGCCTGAAGTCTACCCAGCGGAGCGGGAGGTATTAAACCGTGAACAAAATGATGCTGCACCGCGTGCGCCTGATTTTTGTTCTTGTGATCGGCATCTTTATCCTGTTATCGGGGCGGTTGGCCTACCTGCAAATCCTGCAGCACGACTACTACCTCTACCGGTCTGAAAGCAACCGTTTTACCAAAATTACCCTGGTGGCGCCGCGCGGTGAGATCTACGACCGCCAGGGAGAGCTGCTGGTGACGAACCGGCCCGGTTTCATCGTTTCCTTAATGGATATGGGTGACGGCTATGATGATGAAACGATCGCTTTTTTAAGCGAAATTCTCGGCATTCCCGAGGCGGAGATCCGCAGCGCGATCGACGGCCAGCTCTATATGCGCTACCTGCCTTTGCGTTTGAAGAGCGATATTACGCCCGAGATCATTGCCCGTATTTCCGAAAACCGCTGGAAGCTCAAAGGGGTCAATATTGAGGTTCATCCGATTCGCGACTACCGGGTAGGCAGTACTGCCGCCCATATCTTCGGCTACCTCGGGCAAGCTCCGGTCGGAGAGTATACCCAGGCCCTGTGGTCCAAAGCCGGCTACGAGTACGCTGCCGGAGACCTGGTCGGCCAGGAAGGGATCGAGCGAGCGTGGGAACCATGGCTTCGGGGACGGAACGGAGAACAGCGCATCGAGACAAACAACCTGGGGCAGTTGATCAACTACTTTGAGCGCAAGGATCCTGTGCCGGGGAACAACCTTTACCTGACCCTGGACCTGGAGCTGCAGCGTGTAACCGAAGATATATTAAAGCGGCGCGTTGAGACGATCTTGGCGGATGGGAAGAACAAGTATGCCGGCCGGGCGACGGCGGTGGTTTTAGATCCCAACAGCGGAGCCATCCTGGCCCTGGCGAACTATCCCTCTTACAATCTGAATACCGTCCGGCAGGACTATGAGCAGCTGGCGGCGGACCCGCTGCGCCCGCTAAACAATCTGGCTCTGCAGGGCACCTTTCCGATCGGTTCAACCTTTAAAATGGTGACCGGCACCGCCGTGATCGAAGAAGGCAAGCTTGGCCCGCGCGATATCGCTTACTGTCCCGGTGTAATCACCCTGGTGGGCGATACCAAATCATGTTACAACAAGGCCGCGCACGGCGCCGTCAATTTTTACGACGCCATGGCCGTTTCGTGCAATATTTACTTTTACCGGGCCGGCCTGGCGGTCGGCATCGACAAGCTGGCCGAGTACGCCCGCGAATACGGTTTCGGCAGCCCGACCGGATTGACGGATGTGCCCGGTGAATCGGCGGGGGTCGTGGCAAGCAGAGAGTATAAGGCTTCCGTCTCCGGGGGCGAGCAATGGTATGCCGCTGAAACCATGAGCGCGGCCATCGGGCAGTCGTACAACAGTTTCACCACGCTGCAGCTGGCCAATTACGCGGCGATCATCGCCAACGGGGGCACCCATTACCGGCCTTACCTGGTGCAGACGGTGCTGGACAGTGCAGGCCGGGTGGTGCGGGAAACAGTGCCGGAGCCGCTGCGGCAGGCGCAGATTTCGGAGCGCACCCTGTCGATCGTCCGCGAAGGGATGCGCCGTGTAACCCAGCCGCGCGGCACCGCCTGGTACCGCTTCTCGCACCTGCCGGTGGCCGTCGCCGGGAAAACCGGTTCCTCTGAAGTAGGCGATTCCAACAAACCTTCGCACAGCCTCTTTACCGGTTACGCGCCGTACGAAAAACCGGAAATTGTCGTGGCCGTAGTGGTGGAATTCGGTGGTCTCGGCGAAACGGGTGCCGTGCCGATCGCCGCCGAAATCATGGAGTACTATTTTACCGGTACAATAAAAGGAGTAATGGACAGCGATGCCGATGATGGACCGCCGGCTGATTAAAAATTTTGATTTTTACCTGGTGCTGCTTGTTCTGATCCTCTGCGCCGTGGGCACGCTTATCCTCTTCAGCGCCACGCGCGGGATGGAACTTTCGGATCCACTGCACTTTGTGCGGCGCCAGGTTATGATTACGGCTTGCGGCCTGGCCGGTATGTTCGCCCTCTGCTTTGTCGACTATATCAACTTCCAGAACTGGGCGCGCTATCTTTATGCCGGCAACCTGGTTCTGCTGACCCTGGTTCTTTTCCTGGGGCGAACGGCCAAAGGTTCCATGCGCTGGATAACGGTCGGTTTTTTCGACCTGCAGCCTTCCGAGATTGCCAAGATCGTTTTGATTATCATCCTGGCCAAGCTGCTGGCGAACCGGGAAGGGAAGTTTTATTTTTTCCAGGATCTGATGCCGTCGCTTCTGGCGGCCGCGCTGCCGATGGGTTTAATCTTCTTGCAACCAGATTTAGGCACCTCCCTTGTTTTTAGCGCCATCCTGATCGGTATGTTTTACGTGGCCGGGGTGCGCAGCAAGCATATGCTGGCCCTAGCCGGTGCCGGGCTGATCGCGGCGCCGCTGGCCTGGTTTTTTTTGCTGCAGGATTATCAAAAAAGCCGGCTGATGGTGTTCATCAACCCGGAAATGGATCCAACCGGAGCCGGCTGGCAGCTGCTGCAATCGATGATCGGTATCGGTTCCGGCGGCCCATTCGGCAAAGGGTTATTTGAAAGCACCCAGGTGCGCCTGCAATTTTTACCGGAGCACTATACCGACTTTATCTTCTCCGTCTTCGGCGAGGAACTCGGTTTCGTCGGCGCAGCCGGTTTATTGATTATCTTTTTTCTGTTGATCTACCGGGTTCTTTGGATCGGCACCCACGCCAAGGACCAATTCGGGGCCTTGCTTTGCTGCGGGGTGGCGGTGATGTTTACTTTCCAGGTGCTGGTCAATATCGGCATGACGATCAGTATTATGCCGGTGACCGGGCTCCCTCTCCCGTTCTTAAGCTACGGCAACAATGCCATGCTGGTGAACCTGATCTCGATCGGCCTGGTGCTCAATGTCGGTATGCGCCGCCACAAAATCCAGTTTTAAACCCCTTTTATTTCCCGATCATAAAATCGCCCCGGCCATAATATATTATAGGGACAACCAACTTTGTCCAAATAATGAACCGAGGCGGGACCGGTATGATGAGACGCAGGCGGCGAAGAGCACCCGTTTCGACCCTTCGGGCCAGGCTGGGTCGGCGGATGCGAGAAAAAGACGATTGGGGCGTGTTCAATGCGCCGGATCAGGAGCGGGAGGAAAGCCCGCCCCTGCTGATAGCCGTTTTTTTGCGGATGCACCGCTTCCTGGCGGTGAAGCTAACCGCTGCGTTGATCGTGGTCTTTCTGGCGGTTATGCTCTGCCGCGGTGATTATCCCTGGGGAAAGCCGGTCTTAGGCGCGCTTCAATATGTGGCCACCCGGGATCTCGATCTGGAGGCGCTGCTTAATCAGGCGGTCCCCGCTTTTCGCTCCGTCTGGAACAATCTGGAAGTGCCTGAGATCATCCCCGCAGAGGACGGCGCGGCGCCGCTGCTGCCTCTGGATGGTGAACTGGTCAGCGGTTACGGCCTGCGCACAGATCCGGTCAGCGGACTGGAGATGATGCATTACGGCATCGACCTGGCCGCGCCGCGCGGCACCGTTGTGCAGGCTGTCCTGGCCGGGTTGGTCACGGAAAGCTCTCCGGGCGAAGACGGTCATACGGTAATCCTGGATCACGACGGAGGTTGGCAGACACTGTACCGGGAGTTGGCCGCGGTAGTACTGCAGGAGGGTGAAGCAGTGGCAGCGGGTCAAGCCCTGGGCTCTCTCGGTGAACCCCGCCTCTGGGAACAGCCGCACCTGCACTTTGAGTTGCGATATAACGGCCGCCCCGTCCCCCTACCGGCCGCATGGCTGAGCGTATTTCAAACCAAGGGGGCACCCTTGTAAAACAGGCTTTCTCGCCGACTGTCCTCTGTGGGGGTGGGATCATTGCCTCTGGGTTCACTGTGGGGAATCCGGATCCGCTTGAACCCCTTATTTTTGCTGTTTGCCGTCTTATGGTTTATCGCCGGCGCTCCGCTGGAGCTGCTCTTAATTTGCCTCTCCGTCCTGCTGCATGAATTTGCGCATGGGTTGGCCGGCCGCGCCCTGGGGCTGCAGGTTAAAGAGGTGGAGCTTTACCCTTTCGGCGGTGTGGCGAGAATTGAAGCACAGCTTGAGCTGGAGCCCCAGACCGAGCGGTGGCTGGCCTGGGCCGGTCCATCGTTCAACCTGGCTTTGGCCGGAGCGGCCGTTGTTTTATACGCGCGCTCCTTTCCCGGCTCAACCCTACTCTTGTTTTTAATTCAGGCCAACCTGGTGTTGGCGATTTTTAACCTCTTGCCGGCGCTTCCCCTGGATGGCGGCCGGATCCTGCGTTCCTACCTCGCCCCGCTGATCGGCTATCGCAAAGCCACGGAACAGGCGGCTCGTCTGGGGCAAGGCCTCGCCGCCCTGCTGCTGCTCGTTGGGATTATCGGCCAGCTGCGGGGCGATTTCAGCGTCTCTTTGATCCTGGTCGGGATATTTTTATTTTTTGCCGCCGCCCGGGAAAAGAAGCAGGCGGTTTATGCTTTTCTGCGCGCGCTTGGCGCCAAAGAGCGCTCGCTTGGTGAGCGGGGCGGGCTGCGGGGCGAGCTGCTGGTCGTCCTGGAAGAAACCAGGCTGCTGGAGGTATTCCGCCTCTTCTCGCCACAGCGCTATCACTTCGTGCGGGTGATGGACCGGGCAAACCGCGTCAGCGGCGAAATAACAGAATCTTCCTTAATTAGGGCTGCTATGCAAAAAGGGCTTGAAATTCCTATTAAAAAGATACTATAATAGATCCTGTATGTAAATCGTGGCAACAGTGGGGGAATTCTCTTTGTCTCTGGATGAACAGCTGCAGGCGTTGCTGCCCCGGGTCCAGAAGCCGGCCCGTTACCTGGGCAATGAATGGAACGCGGTGCACAAGGATCATGAGGCGGCGGCGGTCCGCGCGGTAATCGCTTTTCCTGATTTATACGAAGTCGGCATGTCCAACCTGGGCTTAAAAATATTGTATGAGGCGGTCAATGCCCGGCCCAATATGCTGCTGGAGCGCGTGTTTGCGCCGGCCGCCGATATGGAGGTGCTGATGCGTAGCCGCCGGGTGCCGCTCTTTGCCCTGGAAAGCCGCGCACCGGTGGCCGGTTTTGACTTGGTCGGCTTCTCCCTGCAGTATGAACTGAGCTACACCAACGTGCTGAATATGCTTGACCTGGCGGGAATCCCTCTCTACAGCGGTGAGCGCGACGCCAGCCGGCCGCTTGTGGCCGCAGGGGGCCCGTGCGCCTTTAATCCCGAACCGCTGGCTCCCTTTATCGACCTCTTCTTGCTGGGCGATGGAGAAGAAGCGCTGCCGGAGCTGCTTGAACAGATGATCGCACTGCGGCGGCAAGGCGCCGGCCGCCGGGAAACGCTGACCGGGTTGGCTTCCCTGCCCGGTTTTTATGTGCCTTCTTTTTACCGGCCGCGTTACACGAACGGCTTTTTTAGCGGCGTTGAGCGGCTTGTCGAAACAGTGCCGGCTATAATCACCAAGCGCACGGTGGATAATCTGGATGCGGCTCCTTATCCCACCGCCCCAATCGTCTCCCATATCCAGGCGATCCACGACCGGGCGGTGGTTGAACTTTTCCGCGGCTGCGCCCGCGGCTGCCGCTTTTGCCAGGCCGGTGTGATTTACAGGCCGGTCCGGCGGCGCAGTCCGGAAACGCTGAAAAAGTTGACCCGGCAAATGCTGCGCGCCACCGGCTACGAAGAAGTGTCGCTGGCCTCTTTAAGCAGCAGCGATTACCCGGCTGTCGACCGCCTGATTGGCGACCTGGCGGCGGAGCTGCCCGGCGGGCCGGTTAAGATATCGCTGCCTTCTTTACGCGTCGATTCATTCTCCGTCGGGTTGGCCGACCAGGTGCACCAGGGCCGGCGCGGCAGCCTGACCTTCGCTCCCGAAGCGGGCACGGCACGCTTGCGGCGGGTGATCGGTAAAAATATATCCGAGGCGGATCTGTTTGAAGCGGCCGGCGCCGCCGTCACCGCCGGTTGGCAGGCTTTTAAGCTCTACTTCATGATCGGCTTGCCCACCGAAACCGATACCGATGTGGAAGAGATCGCCGCGCTTTGCCGGAAACTGCAAGACCATCTCCGGCGCGCTTACGGCAAAAAGCCGCGCCTTTCAGTGAGCGCCGCTGTTTTCGTGCCCAAGCCGCATACCCCGTTTCAGTGGGAGCCGCAGCTGCCCCTGGATCAGGTCAGGCGCCGCCAGCGGCTGCTCGGCGCCGCCTTAAAGCCGCTGCGCGGGGTTGAGTTCAACTGGCACGATGCCGAGGCCAGCCTGCTGGAAGCGGTTTTCGCCCGCGGCGACCGCCGTCTTGCGCCGCTCCTCGAGTCGGCCTGGCGCGCGGGCTGCCGTTTCGACGGCTGGTCCGAGTATTTTTCGTTTGGGCGCTGGAGCGAAACGTTCGCGGCGCTTGATTTGGACCCGGCTGATTGGGCCTACCGCTCTTATCAGCATGATGATCCTTTGCCCTGGGATCACCTGGCCGGCGGGTTGGCCAAAGAGATGCTCGTGCGGGAGCACAGGCGCGCCCTGCTGGAAGAGACCGGACCAAAGGAGGCTGACCGCGATCACCCGGATTCGCTTTAGTTATGCAGTTGGCGATGAGTTGAAATACCTCTCGCACCTGGATTTGATGCGCTTGCTGCAGCGCGCGCTGCGCCGCGCCGCGCTGCCGCTGGACTACAGTCACGGCTTCAATCCCCATCCCCGGTTAAGCCTGGCAGCGCCTCTGCCGGTCGGTATAACCGCGGCAGCGGAGCTGGGCGACATATTTTTCAGCGGCCCGGTGACGCCGGAGCAATTTGTTACGCAATTAAACAGCTTGCTGCCGGCCGGTTTTAGGTTGACCGGGGCGGCAGAGGCGGCCCTGGAAGACCCTCCCCCGGCAGCGCTCGTCTCCGCCGCTCTCTACCGCGCCGTATGGGCCGGCTGTGCTCCCGCGCCGGCGCCGGAAACGCTGCGGGAAGCGTTGCAACGGCTGCTGAGCCGGCCGGAGATTCAGGTCCGCCGCCGGGGGAAGGGCGGCCGGGCAGTTCAATCCGATATCCGTCCTTACATCCACCGGGCCACGCTGCTGCCGGAGAAGGAAGATCTATCTCTGCACTTGCTCCTGCAGGCAGGCAGCAACGGCGGGGTATCCCCTTTTGTGCTGCTCGATCAGCTCGACGGGCTCCCCGTAATCGAGGGCGGCGCCGCGGTTGCCTGGCGGTTGCACCGCGAGGGGTTGTATACCGGCAACGGTGAGAACCACCTTTCAATCCTCTCTTGTTCAAGAGGCAAGAATTAAGAGATAAGAAGCAAGGTTTAGGACAACACAAAGGAGGTGAATTGATGAAAATGGATAAGAAAATTATTGTCAATTGCGATAACCGGGCTACCCGGGTGGCCATACTTGAAAGCGGCAAACTGGTTGAACTTTATATTGAACGGCCGCTGCAGCAGCGCGTGGTGGGCAATCTTTACAAGGGGATCGTGGCCAATGTTCTACCCGGTATGCAGGCCGCTTTTATCGATATCGGCCTGGAGAAAAACGCATTCCTTTACGTGGACGACGTCTTTGCCGAGTGGAACGATGAAAAACCGCCCCCGCCCAAGGGCACTATTGACAAGCTGCTCAAGGTAGGCGAAGAGATCATGGTCCAGGTGATCAAGGAGCCCTTCAGCAGTAAAGGAGCCCGGGTGACCGGCCAGATTACTCTGCCCGGGCGCTACCTGGTCCTGGTTCCCGGGGCGGACTATGTCGGCGTCTCGCGCCGCATCGAGAGCCAGACGGAGCGGGAAAGGCTGCGCCGGGAAGCCGAGCGGATGCGGCCGGGTGAAGTGGGGCTGATCGTGCGCACGGTGGCGGAGGGCACGGAGCTTGATACCTTGGCAAATGATCTTGATTTCCTGGCCCAGTTATGGAGCCGTATTTTGCAGCGTTTCCAACAGAAAACCGCACCCTGTGTGATCTACCAGGATCTTGCCCTGACCTGCCGCATAGCCCGGGACCTATTCGTGGAAGACTTCAACAGCTTTCTCATTGACAATGAACATGAATATGAAAAGGTCCAGGAGATTGTTGAATATATCTCGCCCCAGCTGAAATCGAAGGTGAAAATATACCGCGATCCTCAGCCCATTTTTGAAAGATTCGGGGTGGAGCGGGAAGTGGAAAAAGCGCTGGAGGGCCAGGTCTGGTTGAAAAGCGGCGGCTACCTGGTTTTCGATGAAACCGAGGCGCTGACCGTGGTGGATGTCAATACGGGTCGCTATATCGGCAAGCGCAACCTGGCCGATACAATTTTAA
Source organism: Bacillota bacterium (assembly GCA_040751775.1). Classification (GTDB taxonomy): domain Bacteria; phylum Bacillota; class Dethiobacteria; order DTU022; family DTU022; genus JBFMGD01. The sequence goes on from JBFMGD010000050.1 coordinate 13,289, forward strand.
AGACAAATTTAGAGGCGGCGGAAGAGATCGCTCGCCAGATCCGCCTGAGAGACATCGGCGGGATTATCATTGTTGATTTTATCGATATGAGCCTGGAGGACCACCAGCGGAAAGTCCTGGACAAGCTAAACGACTCCATTAAACACGACCGCACCAAGACATATGTGCTCGGCCTGACCAGCCTGGGGCTGGTCGAAATGACCCGTAAAAAGGTGCGCCAGGATCTCGCCGCCGTGTTGCAGCAGCCGTGCCCGTATTGCAACGGAGTAGGGCGCGTGCTGACCCCGCTGGTGGTCAGTACGCGCGTGGAGCGGGAGTTGAAAAAAGTGCTGCAGCAGGAGCCCAGCGCGGCAGTTTTGGTGGAGATGCACCATGAAGTTGCCGCGATCATTATCGGTACCGGCGGCAGCAACTTAAAAAAACTGGAAGAAGAGCTGGGCCGCCATATCTTTATCCGGGGCACGGAAGATATCCATATTGAAAAATACCGGATTGTAGCCCAGGGCACTTTAAAAGAGATTGAAGCGCTCGCCTTTCCCGTTTTCGCCGGGGAAGAACTGTCGGTATTAATTGAAGAGCCCCATTCCGCCCATCCCGTGCACGGGATCGCCCGCCTGCAGGGTTACGTGATCAACGTGGAAGACGCCGGTGAAGCGGTCGGCCGCACCTTGCGGGTAAAAATTACCGAGGTAAACCGCACCTACGCCCGCGCGGTCATCCTCTGAAGCAATGAAGCAAGGGGACTGAAGCAAGGGGGCGGTTCTTTTGCTTCCTTACAGCAGCGGCGCTGGTTCTGATCTGTGGGGCCATCTGATCTGTGGGGCCATTTGACAAACAGGCCGGTGCGTGTTAAAATCGCAAATAGATTCTCACCGCGCGAAGATGGTCTAAAGTCCCGTAGAACCGGGCTACCTGCTTCGGCGAGTCCTTCAACGGGGGTTTGTTTATGTACGCAATCATTAAAACCGGCGGTAAGCAGTACCGTGCGGAAGAAGGAAAAATTCTGCGCGTGGAAAAGCTGCCGGAGGAAAAAAGCGAGTCGGTCGTATTCGAAGAGGTTCTGCTTGTTAACGACGGCAAAGAGGTGCATTACGGCCGCCCTTACGTGGCAGGCTGTAAAGTGGAAGGCAGGGTGCTCGCCCAGGGCCGGACCCGCAAAATAATCGTCTTTAAATTCAAGGCGAAGAAAAATTACCGGCGGAAGCAGGGCCACAGGCAGCCTTTCAGTGATGTGCTGATCAGTAAGATTGCCATGGAATAATCAAGCCGCGGCAGTCGTGTTACCCGGAGCCGCCGCCTGACTGAAATGAAATATATGGGAGAAACTGGATTTAAGGAGGTGCCGCTATGGCTCATAAAAAAGGAGTAGGCAGTTCGCGGAACGGACGTGACAGCAACGCCAAGCGCCTCGGTGTGAAGCGCTACGGCGGGCAGGTTGTCAAAGCAGGCAGCATCATCATTCGTCAGCGCGGGACCCGTTTTCATCCCGGTGTAAACGTCGGCAAAGGCAGTGATGACACGCTTTACGCCAAGGTGGAAGGCCGGGTTACCTTTGAATACAACGGCCGGGCGAAGAAGCAGGTCAGCGTCTACCCGGTGGAAAGCGAGATTGCCGGTTAAGTAAGTCCGGGGTTACCCGGGCTTTTTCTTTTTCTTTACATATTGGCGGGGCACCGATTGTTCCCTATTCTTCCCCGGTTTGAGGGTCATCTGTCAGGGTGGTTTATTAAAGTGTTTGTGGATGAGATTTGGCTGGAGGTGCAAGGCGGCAGGGGCGGCAACGGAGCCGTCTCTTTTCGGCGTGAGAAATATGTCCCCATGGGCGGGCCTGACGGCGGCAACGGCGGCAACGGCGGCAGTGTCTATTTATGGGCTGATTCCGCCAGGCACAGTTTCATGGACCTGCGCTACCGCCGTCATCAGCGGGCTGAGAAGGGCGGGCCCGGCGAGGGCGGCCGCAGGAATGGGCGCCGCGGAGAGGACCTGCTCATACCCGTACCCCTGGGCACGATCGTCAAGAATGAGCAAGGTGTTCTGCTCGGTGATCTGACCCGTGCCGGGCAAAAAGTTTTGGTTGCCGCCGGGGGAGCCGGCGGCAGGGGAAACAGCAGTTTTGCCAGTGCCCGGCGCCCGGCGCCGCGGCTGGCTGAGAAAGGGCTGCCGGGAGAAGAGCGCCGCATCAACCTGGAGTTGAAGCTGATGGCCCAGGTTGGCCTGGTCGGCTTCCCCAATGCCGGTAAATCAACCCTGCTCTCCAGGATTTCGGCGGCCCGGCCGCGCGTTGATTCCTACCCCTTTACAACCACTGTCCCCAACCTGGGGGTGGTTGATGCGGTTGAAGGCAACAGCTTTGTCGTTGCCGACTTACCCGGCTTGATCGAGGGGGCTCACCAGGGCGCCGGCTTGGGGCACCGTTTTTTAAGGCATGTGGAGCGCAACCTGCTCCTGCTGTTTGTAATCGATCTTTCTCCCACCGCGGATCCGGAACCGGTAGAGGCATACCGGCAGCTGGTGCGGGAGCTTTCTTTCTACAATGAGCGGCTGGCCGCTTATCCCCGGGTGGTGGCCGGGAACAAGATGGATTTGACCGGGGCTGAAGCCAACCTGGAGCGGCTGCGTGAAGCGGTGGCGGCGCGGGAAGATCACCCGCCGGAGCTGTTCGCCATATCGGCGGCCACCGGCAGCGGTATTGACCGGTTGGTCCGCTCTTTAGCCGCGCGGGTGGACAAATTAGCGGCGGCAGCGCCGGCCGGGCCGGCGGAGAGCGAACCGGAGACGGCCGCGCTGCTCAATGTTGAGCCTGAGTTCAGCGTGAGCAAGGAGGATGGCGTTTTTCTGGTCCGCGGCGCCGCCGTTGAAAAGCTGGCCGCCAAGACCGATTTTGAAAACGAAGAGGCGCTGCAGCGGTTTCAGAATTTTTGCCGGCGCAGTGGTTTGGACGCTTACTTAAAGAAATGCGGTGTTGTCGAAGGAGATACGGTGCGCATCGGTAAAGAAGAGTTTTATTACTACCAGTAAAAAGGAGTTATGCCCTTGCCTGCTCCCCCAAGTCGCAAAACCGGCCGGCCGAAAATCGGGATCATGGGCGGCACCTTTGATCCGATTCATCTCGGGCACCTGGTTTCGGCGGAGGAAGCGAGGCAGCAGTTTTCACTCGACCGGGTTATCTTCGTCCCGGCCGGGCTGCCGCCGCACAAGGAGAGGGAAAAGGTCACCGCGTGCGAACATCGTTATCTGATGACCGCTCTGGCGGTTATGTCGAACCCTGATTTTGCTGTTTCCGACTATGAGGTGAAAAAGGACGAGCCTTCTTATACCATTGATACGGTACGTTATATTGCCTGCCGTGAACCGGACGGCGCCGCGATCTACTTTATTACCGGCGCGGACGCGATTATGGAGATCCTTACCTGGAAGGATTACGGCGCCCTTTTGGAGAGCTGCACCTTTATCGCCGTATCCCGGCCCGGTTACTCCCTGGAGCGGCTGCGTGAAATCGCCGCCGAGCGTTATCCGGCAGTTTTGCAGAAGGTGCATATGCTGGAAATACCGGCCCTGGCTATTTCATCCACCTTTATTCGCGAACGAGCCGCTCTTGGGAAAACGATCAAATACTTAATTCCCGAAACGGTGGAGCAGTATATCAAAAAACATGGATTGTACATTAATCCGTGATCAATAAAATAGTTTTTTCAAGACAAAAATAGGTTATAATACTCTTGGAGGTGACTGGATCAATGGTCAAGACATTGTATGTAGGGAATATTCCCTGGAGCACAACGGAAAGTGATTTGGAAAAGTTTTTTGCGGAGCACGGTGAGGTGTTGGAATGCCGGATTATTACCGAAAGGGCAACCGGACGCTCGAGGGGGTACGGCTTTATTGAAGTTAATGATGCCGATGTGGAAAACATAATGGAGAAGACGAACGGTGTAGAGATTGACGGGCGTAAACTGGTCGTTAACGAGGCGAAACCCCGGGAGCAACAGTAGCGATCTGACAGGCAACCGCGGTTGCCTGTTTTAATCCGCTTTGCCTGTTTATGGTATAGGCAATTCTGGAAAAGTGCCGAATTTTCTGCCTGGTTAACTGCCGGTTCGTGACCGGGCAGAAATGTCTCCTGCTTCCTCAATCATGTTTTTACATAAAGGTTATTGGCTATGACACCGGAAATAGTGATCGATTTGCTGCGGAGACACCTGGATTCGGATTTGCTGCGCCACTCTCTCGGGGCGGCGGATACAGCGGCCGACCTGGCCGGCCGGTACGGCGCGGACAGGAAGCAGGCATACCTGGCCGGGTTGGTACACGAC
>JBFMGD010000051.1:0-16631 GCA_040751775.1 Bacillota bacterium
ATTGCCGTTACTAATCGTTACACTCCGGTTTGCGGGCTTGTCCCAACCGGATACCGCCTTGTATTCAACCGTATATGAACCGGTGGGAACCCCGCTCTGGGTATACCCGCTGTTAAACCAAGTCGAAGTGCCGACGATTCGCCATTGCGCTCCGGCATTAATCGCACCCTGCGGGCTGATGGTTACACAAAGCGAGCCGATTTCCTTAACAGGAGCCGGAGCATTGTGTGCTTTAACAAATTCTGATGGATGGTGCCAAAGGGCTTTAATAGCCGTGCCGGCCGCGTAACCGCGGTATCTCCACCCGCCATCCGGATCCCTGGTAGTGCTGTACGGTCCGCTGCGAATTCCAAAATGCAGATGCGCGAAGTTGTATCCACCGTTCTCTTTTGGATCAGCGGATATGTAGCCAATGAGCTGTCCTTTAACAACATCGGTGCCGCGGGGAATAAGCTTGGCTGCCTTTAAATGTCCCAGGACTGAACAGAGATAGGTGTTGTCGGGAAGACGATGTTCGATCACCACAATATGCCCGTAACCGTATACACCGCTTTGATAACCACTGACCTTTACCTGTCCATTTGCCGGAGCGTATACCGGCAGCTCTGTTATTCTATTTGACGGCAACAGGTCCTCAGCCAAATGATAAGCGCTTCGTGAACTGTTCCATATACCAAACCCCTGACCCAGGAACCAACCTCCCGAGTTAAGCGGATAACGAAAATCCGTCGCTGTTTCGTATGCCATGACGACAGATGGTTGTCCCAGGGCAAATAGAGCTATGGTGAAGAAAAAGGTAAGCGTTAACATAACCGCTGCTGCCATCACGCGCCTGACTGTTTTTAGTGCCACAAATTGATGCCTCCCTTTATTTTCATTAAGATATTTTAAATATTTTTCGACAAAATTTAATAACTTTCCTGCTTAACATAATACGTTAATTTTATACTCCGCTGGATAGAATTAGCCCTAAAAATGTATTCAGATTAATGAAGTTAGATCAAAAAACCGCAATACGGCAATTGTGACAACAGCTAATTTGCATTACGGCATGGTTGACAGAAAAAAGAGAGTCCCCAAACATCTGGCGATGTCGGGGACTAGGAGCACTTCGTTTTTGTAATATTTTGAAACCGTTCTTTTAGCAGTCCATCTTTTACTAGCTGTTTTTCAGAATTTAGCTATTGTTTTTTTTTGCGGCAATCAACCTTTTCTTACGCGCCACGAACTTAGCTCTTTTTTCTTTCGGGATTTTTTTTAAATATTTTCCATATCTGGCTCTTAAAGCTTGAACTGATTTACAGCTGGGGCTCACTCTTGCACCTCCTTGTATATATAGCTATTTTGTAGCTAATACGGCTTATACTCAGCTACACGCTCATGCTCATTTATAATATATTCACGTGGCAGTATATTGTTCATCCGCCGGATCATTCATCCTTGATTGATCATCATTTAACCTCTTCTACCGGGCAAGCCCCCACTTACTTGTCAATAACAGATTATAATGAGGCGCATATATTAAGGTGATAGAAGATTTTCGCTCAGAAGGATGTGCGTTATGAGCATGTTAGTGAAAAGGCCGATTGTCGGACTCTTTTTAGACCGTGCCATAGTAGATCAACTAAAAAGAAACGAAACCAGCCGTTACTACAGGTTAAACAAACTTATAGAGGCCGCTGCTGCAACGGGAGTTACATTGGTCGTCTTTTCTATTAAAGACATCTCTTTTAACCCCGACAGACTGGGAGGTTATAGATACAATTGGAAATTACGGCGCTGGGTAGCGGCCAATTTAATTAGACCCGACATTTTATATGACAGATTTGTTGGATTCGGCGCCGCGCAAAGGCAAAAGGCAAACCATATCCGGTATGAACTTAACCGGCGAGGCATCAAAAAAATAAACTCTCGCCACTTTTTCGATAAGTGGGAAGTTTATAAAATTTTATCCCGTTCCGATGATCTGGCGCACTATTTACCGTTAACCAAACAGTTACAAAGCATACGGGACCTGGAAGAGATGTTCGGCAGAAGTAAAAACCTCTTCCTCAAAAACGCCGTGGGTGGGCGAGGGAAACAGGTGATTAAAGTCACCAGGCTCTCTTCAAATAACTATGCTTACAGCTATTTTAATAACAGGTTATTTTCAGGCCAAGTAAAAACCTTATCCGCTCTGATTAAAGTAATCCATTTTGTTACAGGAAAAAAGAACACTATCATCCAGCAAGCTGTTGAACTGATTAAAGAGAATAACCGGGTTGTGGACTTGCGGGGAGAACTGCAAAGAAATGGTCGGGGTAAACTGGAGATAGTAGCCGTAATCGTTCGCCTTGGTAGTGAATACTCCCCAATCGCCACGCACGGCCACAGTTTAACGTTTGAAAAGTATTTTGCCCGTTTGAATTATTCCAAGGCGGCATTTTTAGCGTTAAAAAGAAAGTTAGCTGGTTTCTTAATTGCCGTTTACGATTGTATGGAGCGGGAATACGGGCCTTTTGGTGAAATCGGAATTGATTTTGGCATTGACAGTAATGGCAAGGTATGGTTATTTGAATGCAACGCCAAGTCGATGAAGGTGTCTTTATGTAAATGCGCTAATAGCTCTACTGTAACAAAGGCCTTTTTAAATCCAATGTTGTACGCAAAGTACTTGTATTCGCAAAGATGACAGTAAATGAGTAACAAGCACTGATTATGATCATCAGTGCTTTTAATGTAATCACAGTCAGTATCACAAAGGATTGGTATTACAATGCTTCCTTATCAAATAGTCCGCAGCAAAATGGAAAAAACAAAGGTGCTGCTCACTGACCGGGAACTGGCCCTGTATATCCCTGAGACTGTCTTCTATTCTCCGGAAAACCTGGAGAAAATGCTTACAAGTTATGCGCTGGTTTACGTAAAACCGGATCGAGGTAGAGGCGGGAAGAGGGTTATCTCGATTGTGAAGAACCAGGCGGGGTTTTGCCGGCTCCACTATAAAACAGAAATAATGAATTATCAAACTGTCAAGGAGGCGGCTTCTTATATCACTTCTGTGTCTGCAGGCGACAGTTTTATTATCCAACAGGGGATTCACCTTTTATGTATTAACAGCGTACCTTTTGATCTGCGGGTAAATGTGCAAAAACCCTACAATAACTGGGAGGTAACCGCCATGATCGCCAAAGTGGCGGCGGCGGGCAAAGCAGTAACCAATTATTCTCAAGGAGCAACTCTGGCCCATGTAGAAACGGCCCTTTTACGAGCCGGCTTAGATCCGGAGAAAGCTAAAATGACAATAGCCGTGTTGACTCGTCTAGGGCATCGAACAGCATCTGTATTAAACAGAAAGTATTGGGGGTTGCGAGAGTTGGGTTTAGACATTGGGATTGACCGCGATGCCAGGCCATGGATCCTGGAGGTAAACACTCATCCCCAATTTATTCAAGGCCACAAGTTATTCGACCATTACCGTAAGATCATACGGCAAAATACACGGCGCAAAAATCCGCCGGGTAGAGAGCGGGCCTTTCCCGTTCGGATACCGGAGACTCCCCCGAGATAGTGCTCTGTTCAGTTGACCAAAATGAATGTTCGGCCGGCGATGATGAATGCTATGCTTCGCAGCCGATTAGTTGAATATAAAGCTTAAAGGAGATATATTCTTGAACAAAGTTAATCAAAGTAAGAGATGGCATAAAAGTTACAAGCTTGGGCGTTATCAGTTGGCGCAAAGCCTGGCTCCCTATCCCGAGCTGCCTTTATTTACTATCCTGGACGAATCTGCATCCGGAAATCCTTTGGCTACAGCCATAGATTACTACGGAATGAAGCTAAATTATGAGGAGTTGAAGAATGAATGTGACAGCTTAGCCGCCGCTTTGGCCCAATTGGGTCTGAAACGAGGCGATAAGGTAGTTACGATCCTCCCGACATGTCCGCAATATATTATCAGCACGTTTGCAATTTTAAAAACGGGTGCCGCTCATGTTCCATGCGGCAACCTGCATCAAGGACCGGAGTTGCAATATCAAATTAATGAATCCGGGGCGGAAACCGTTATTGGCCTAGCTGAGCATTTGAGTTGTATTGAATCAATCAAACCCACGACAAAGATTAGAAACATAATTTTAACTTCACTTAAGGATTATACCGCGGAACAACCCGGAAATCTTGAACCGGTAAAAGGCATCTATCAGTTCAGACAATTAATTGCGGCACACAAGCCCCAGCCTCCGGAGGTAGAAATTGATCCAAAGAATGATCTGGCTTACCTCGCCTTCACCGGTGGAGCGACAGGCCGGCCCCGAGGGGTAATGCTGACGCACTATAACCGTTTATCCAACGTGCTGCAAGGGCTCCCCTGGACGACAGCCAATCATGCTGAGTCTATCCGCGGCCGCGCCTCGGTGATTATCGCGGTTCCCCTCTTCCACTTGTATGGCGATTGGGTGATGCTCACGGCGATTTACCTCGGCTTTAAAATAATTTTGGTGCAAGATCCACGGGACATAGACTCTATACTTGAACTCATGGTCGAAAAGCGCCCTTTTATGGTCAGCATTGTGCCCACCCAGCTTATGAAGCTCTGCCAAAAAGATATCCCTACGCAGCCGGTACACATTATGTCCGGATCATCTTATTTACCCGTAGCTGTTTGTGAATCGGTTTCTCAAAAGACAAGGAAGCCGGTATCAGACGGTTACGGGTTAACGGAAGCCAGCCCGGTTACTCACATTGACCTGACCGGTTTTTCTAAAACTACAGGCTGTATCGGCGTTCCCGTACCGGATACAGATGTGAAATTAATCAATGAAGAAACGGGACTGGAATGTGCAGTCGGCGAAGCAGGGCATATGTATATAAAAGGCCCACAGGTTATGAAAGGTTACTGGCCAAACCCGGGTGATGGGTTGACAGACGGCTGGCTGCCCACAGGTGATATCGCCCGTATGAACGAAGACGGCTGCTTTTTTATTGTCGATCGACTTAAAGATATGGTTAATATTTCCGGTTACAAGGTCTATACCAGTGTAATCGATGATATTTTATTTAGACACCCGGCGGTTTCCATGGCCGTATCGATCGGGGTGCCGGACCCGGAAAGGCCCGGTAGTGAAAGAATTAAAGCGTTTATTCAATTAAAGGAACAATTTAAAAATAAAGTAAGTGCCACGGAGATAATCAGCTACTGTAAAAAGAAGTGTCCGCCGTATGCCGTACCGAAGTTTGTAGAGTTTAGAGAACACTTGCCTCTTACCGCCACGCAGAAGCTTTTTAAGAGGAAGTTAAGAGAAGAAGAGATGAACAAGGCAGCGAAGGGAAACAGCAACCAGTGACAATCTATCAAATCCCCGGATAGATTGACACCCGGAGACTCTTTTTATGAGTATAGTAATTTGGCGTATTCCAGAGTCATCAAAAACTGAGGGGAGATCCCCTCGTTATCTTCAATAAACTTCTCCGGCAGTTTGCTGGGCTTGGAATTACCCTCCAAAAACCATACCCGGCCGGTTTCATCTATGCCGATATCCATCCCTATTTCTCCAAATGGGCCGAACGCTTTTTCGATATACCGGGCGATTATGACGCATATTAGACAAATCTCATGATTTGCCGGTAATTGTGGATAACGTTTTTTCAATTCAGGATATAGAGTACTATAGTTCGCAACGTCTCCACCAAGAGAAAGATTTGTAATCACCGTTCCCTTCTGAGCAACGCGCGCTTGATTATAGACGGCGCTCCATTTTCCGTTTTTATCCTTAACCAGCAGTACCCGTAAATCTAAAAGGCGTCCGTTGTATTTGATCAGACGGATTCCTTGCTGGACAATAATTTTTTCAGGCATCCTTTTTAGTAGATCTTCAACAAGTAATTGTAAATCTCCTAAACTTCTCGCGAACTGTTTTTGATGGGCCCTTTTCTTGTAATAATTGACAGAGAACCCGTTCTCCTGCTTTTCTACTGAGAGCACACTTCTCCCGCCACTACCTGCGGGGTTTTTTAAAAAAACTGAACCATATCGAGCGAGCATATCAATAACATCTTCAAATTGATTATAGAGAATGGTTGCCGGTAAAAATTTATTAACATATTTGAATTTGGCTAGCTTTTGAAACACCTGCCATTTTTCCAGGGTGCAGCTATTAATTAATTTGACAGACGGCAAGGTATTCAAGCGTTGACGGATCGATTCAACATTTTTCTTTTGATTTTTTTTAAAGGCAACTGCCCGATCGTAAACGATATCGGGGAATGGAAACCGCAGGTTCAGCCATTTGTCACTGTTACACTCAAGGATGGAGCCATTTATTTCTTTTAATCGCCAATCAATATCTTCAGGCGAAAAAAAATAAATGGAGCATAGTGTTTGGTCGTTGGCCTGAATGAGCTTACTGGCGAAAAGCTTTCCTTTAGGGTTTAGGAAAAACTTTTTATTTACAAATACGCCAATTAAGGGCCTAAATTTATGGTTAAGAGTATATCTCTTACTGCCGGGCATGTTGTTCACCGTTAACTACGATTTCTTTTGAATATTATCGAATAACACATAATAACGCGGTAACTCATTAATAACGCGGTAACCGTATTTTACCAATGCGGCATGTAGCGCCGCCTGGTTCGTTTTATAAATCCGCGCAAAAATGCCGTCTAAAGGCGCCGTTTCTCTTTCTTTTTTAATTATCCGTATGACCGCCGGACGGGCATTGCCCTGATTTTGAGCTTCTTTCTCAAAAGCGAGAGCGTAGATATAAAGATAGTTTTCACTGACTCTTCGATAGGAGATAAAACCAATCAGTTTTTTATTCTGGTAAATCATTAATGTTTTATGCTTGGGCAGGCGCCTCAAGGTTACCCCAATTTCACGCAAGGCCAAATCGTTGATATAAGCGGCATCCATGCTTTCAGCCTCCCTGAAAGTAAGCCACTTGGCTCTGTCCGGCACGGAAACAGCCTTGCTTGGATTACCTTTGTTAAGGTTGACATTCTTCTGTGTCATTTTTTCACTCCTGATATGATTAAATCACCAGCGTTAACCATTTGCCGACCCGGCAATATAGAGTGCATACTCTAGCGGGTTGGTGAAGGCTTTGGTGACGGTAATTTCATTGTAAGCATTGATTAAAGATACTTTGGCAGGCTGTGAATTGCATTCGATGAACCACAGTTTGCCGTTTTTATCGAGACCCAGATCAATGCCCATTTCCCCGAATGGGCCATAGTATTTTTCAATAGACTCATAAACACTAAACAAAAAATGATGGATTCTCTTTTCCAGAGACTCCAGTGCTGCTTCACTGTAGTGCATTTGATCGAAAAAAAAGTCTTCAAAACGATAGCTTAAAGCATGCGTCGTAATCGGAGAATTTTTTCTACCCACCCGGACCGGCACCGCAACAATCTCCAGATCACCCCTGCCGTTTCTTTGCACCTCTGACCGCAAATCAACCTTCATACCGTCAATTTCAATCAGATCGATGGGCTCTTGGATGATAAAATCCTTACCGCCAAAAAAATCATGAATAACCTGATATAGACTGTTGAGCGGCACTCTGCGGGATGTTAAATTCCGGACAAAATAGCTAAATTCGTAATAACCGTTCGGCAAGCGTGTGATCTGCATTACCTGGCGTCCCTGTCTGCCCCGGCAGGCTTTAAGATAAACCCTGCCGTAGTGCTGAAGCATTGGGACCAGGTCTCCTCCATACCTGCGGTAAAGCCTGGTTTCAGGCAGATACAGCTTTATCCTTCTGTCGCTGCATAACACCTGGTGGACGTCCCATTTGTTAAACGCCGGCAGGTTATTTACTTTGCGCGTATTAATCGCTTTGGTTGCACTAAGAAAACGCTGCAGTTCCTTTTTACGGTGCTCCGGCACTCCGTCGCGCAGGTAGAGAACATCGGGAAAAGTAAAATACTGATTTAACCAGCGACCCTGGTCATGATCAAAGTAAGCCCCATAAATCATGTTATTTTCGTAATATATATCCTTCAAAGAAAACAGGTATAAAGTCGACCGGACCGCCTGGTTGGCCTTATTTAACAGGACAAGCCTTGTTGAACCCGGATGGGCACCATAGATTATATTTTTATTGTTTAATAAAACCCCGATCAGGACAGGCCTTGCCGTGCAGTCTTGCGCAGTTTCAGCGGACATGAACGACACCACCAGGATTTATAGATTTTCCATATTCCAATATATGTCCTTAGCCTGACGGTTGTGATTTTCTAAAAAGGCATAACCCGATATTGTAATAATGCAAGAAAAAAATGCAGCATGCAGAATTACTCTGCCGCCGCAGGAGCGTGCATAAGGAGGCTGTATAATATACTTATTCATAATATGACTAATCAAGATTTAAGGGGAAAGTTGCCATTAAACTATGGTGTTAATGTCTATTTCAACCCGGCGGGGCTCATATTGTTTCCGCCGGTAACGTTAATCACTTCGCCGGTCAGGTAATCGGAGTCGGGGGAGGCCAGGAAAGCCACAATCGCGGCGACATCCTCAGGGGCACCCAATCTCCGCAGAGGGGTGTTTTGAGTGACCTCGTCCTGGATTTCAGCCACCGTCTTTCCTTTAACTTGCGCTTCCATCTGCCAACCCCACAGCTTTAATTCCGTGACAATATCTCCGGGGCAGAGCGCATTAACACAAATGTTAAAAGGGCCCAGCTCCAGCGCCATGGAGCGGGTCAAACCGAGCACTCCGGCCTTGGCCGCGCTGTAAGCGTGCATCCAGATTGCACCGCTGCGGGCAGCCCGGGATGACATGTTGATGATTTTACCGCCTTCCCCTCCATCGATCATCACTGGAACAACTTCCCTTGAACAAAGAAAGGTGCCGGTAAGGTTCACCCGCAATGTTTTTTCCCAATTCGCCAGGTCAAACTGCGTCAGCGGTGCCGGTCCGGGTGACACGCCCGCGTTATTTACCAAAATATCAATCCGCCCGAGTTCCCGCTTAATCAATTGAACCGCCTTCTGCACCGATTCCGGGTCCGCAACATCCAGGCACAGGGGCATGGCGCTGACTCCATGCAAGGAGATTCGGCGCGCGATCTCCGCCAACTCTCCTTCTGTTCCGCCGGTGTTACCGGAGGTCCCGGCAGCGCAGCCCGGAAGATCGGCCACCACAACAGTTGCCCCTTCCCGGGCCAGCCTGTCGGCACACGCGAATCCGATCCCCTGCACCCGTCCCGCACCCGTGATCAAAGCTACTTTACCAGCCAGTCGTTTCATGGGCATACCTCCCGGCTTAGAGCAGCCGCTTTTTTAACAAGGATCTGATTAGCTTTCTGACCTAATTAATCAAACGCCGCTCCCGGCCCTGGGCGGCCGGTCACCGCCTGCAACCAATTCTTCACCATGCGGATCGAGCTTAGCTTCCATAACGGAATCTCCCCTTTTAACTCCTGTTTATCGGCTTCTTCGATTTGAATAACCCAGACAGGATCATACTGACATCTTCGCTAATTATAGATTCAAAACATTTCAAAGTCTAATTGTTATTACTTATGGATGTATCCGATTAATTGATAAGATTAGTTTTAGGCACTGTTAAGCCGTTTAGCGGAAGAAGACATGATTGCCGATCGTTACTGTTTTACTCTTGCCGCGCACCCACAGATCATCGGTCAGAGCAGGGTTGTAAAACCCGGTAGCCCCGTGAGAGGGATCTACCCCCCGCAGGGCAACCCTGACCGCCCGATAGGCAGATGAAACGGCCGGTTGATTGATCCGGCCATCCAAGACCGGTGAATACTGGTAAATCCTGTTTACTACCTGGAGAATGACCTCCCGAACAGTATTGGGATAGCGCATATCCTTCACCCGGTTCAAAACTGAAGCGGCGACGGCAACCTGACCGGGAAATGGCTCTCCGGCTGCTTCAGCGCTAACCAAGCGGGCAAACAGATCCAGGTCATCTTGGGCTAGTTTTTCTTTTAAACCACGGCCGTTTGTTCCGGTCAAAGTGATCCTTCCCCTCAAATGCATGGAACAGCCTCTAGACCTACCGGTCAGACAAAAGCTGTTGCTATCATGAACAGTATATGCCCAAGCCTTGTGAGAAGTGAGAAGAAACAGCATGGAGTAAAAAGAAAAAGCCTCCCTTTCGGGAGGCCGGATCTTAAGCCTAAATTGCCGTGCCAGGCTACATAGCCGATACCGCTAAGTTTATCTACCGGAAGAAAACATGGTTGCCGATCACGGTGGTCACAGGCTGGCTGCGCACCCACAGATTGCTGGTTTTGCGCGGGTTATAAAATCCGGTGGCTCCCAGCGAAGGATCAGAACCGTTTAAGGCATCCTGTACCGCCCGGTAAGCTGTTTCACTGGCCGGAAGGTTAATCCTGCCGTCCAGCACCGGCGAGTACTGGTAATAACCGTTGGCCACCTGCAGAATTACCGCCCGGACACTGCCCGGATAGCGGGAATCTTTAACCCGGTTTAAAACCGAGGCGGCAACCGCCACCTGGCCCAAATAGGGCTCTCCGGCGGATTCAGAGTGAACGAGGCGGGCAAACAGGTCCATATCGGCGTTAGAAAGGCTGTCGCCCTGAGCGGGCGGTAGAGCGGTCCCGCTACCCCCGGGGATGGTGAGGATCTGTCCCGGAAAGATCAGGGCCGGATTGCTGATACCGCTGGCCTGAGCGATTTGAGTTACCGAAATGCCGTACTGCTGCGCGATCCGGTAGAGAGTTTCCCCACGGCTTACCCGGTGCTTACCGGGTATAATCAAATTCTGCCCGGTGTGAATTAAGTAGCTTTCGGAAAGGTTGTTGGCCCCGGCAACTGCAGCCACGGTAGTGCCGTATTGCTGAGAGATGCGCCACACCGTTTCACCACGCTGGACGGTATGGTTTACCGCGGCTTCCGCGGCGCCGGCAGCCAATAACACGACCAGGAAAAAACACAGGACTACCTTACGTGATTTCAACAATAGGTAAAGCCTCCTTTTTATACGCCTCCGGGGTTAGCTGACGGGTTAGGGACAGGAGTTATCCCCCCAAAAACTCGGTTCACCCCTTGGTTAAAGCGGTTCCCCCGTACTGATTAAGATTCGGCGTTATGTTAACTTTATTATAGTTAACAAAAAAGAGCCTGACAAACAGGCTCTTGAAGGGTATACAGAGATATTTGTTAAGAATTTATTTTGTTATGTTAACATTATTTAATTATTGGGCTTTATCGCAGGAATGGTAATCGGCAGAGAAAATGTTCAATATTACCCAAATAGAATACCGCGAAAGTGTTCTATATTCAGTACCGTTAGATTTTCGGGATCCATTTCGATAGCAACGCAATCAATGCGGCAGGGCATCTCCCGGCCGTGTTCTTTCTGAAGGTAATACAGGGCTGTTCTTTTCAGCTTTTTCTCCTTATTCCGGGTGATCGATTCCGAAGCCCGCCCCATCGCACCGCCGGTACGGGTACGCACTTCCACGAAAACGATCGTCTCTCGCTCCCGGGCCACGATATCTACCTCTCCAAGCGGGCAGCGATAGTTGAGCTGAATGATCCTGAATCCGCGGCTGTTAAGGTATTCGAGGGCGGCCTTCTCGCCGGATTGACCTATCCTTTGGCGCTGCCGGGTCACGGCCGTTTCTCTGCCGCGGGCTCGCTAAAGTCAAGCCTAAAAGTGCGGCGGTGTTCCGGACAGGGGCCCCAGCGGTTCAAAGCGCGGCAGTGTTCCGCGGTAGCGTAACCTTTATGCCGGTCGAACCCGTATGCTGGGAAGCGGTCGTGCAGCGCGATCATCATCCGGTCCCGGGTTACCTTGGCGATTACGGAGGCGGCGGCTATGGAAAGCGATAAGGCGTCCCCCCCCTTGATCGCCTTTTGGGCTAATGAGAGGCCGCGAATCGGGAAGCCATCCACCAGGACCATGCCCGGTTCCACGGGCAGGGCGGCCAGCGCCTCCCGCATGGCCTGCATCAGCGCCCCGTAAATATTAAGCCGGTCGATTGCCTCTACCGGGCTAGCGCCTACCCCGACCCCCAGGGCTGTCTGCCGGATGATCTCAAATAACCCGGCCCGGCTTTCCGGTGTAAGCTGCTTGGAATCATTCAGGCCGTTAATCACGGTACCGGGCGGCAAAATGACCGCCGCCGCGACCACCGGACCGGCTAGGGGGCCGCGGCCTGCTTCATCCACCCCGGCGACATGGACAATGCCCTGATCCCAAAAAACTTTTTCTTCCATAATCATCTTATGTAAACGCGCATCTTCAGCCTGCTCGCGCAGGCGGCGTTGCCGGTACCGTTCCAAAAGAACCCACGCGCCGCGGCGCCGGTCGTTTTCAAGCCGCAGCTCTTCAGCCCGGTTCAATTGTTTTGTCCCGTCGAGATAATCGGCCAATTCAGCCAGGGTCAAATTATGTATCTCTCTCACTTCCAACCTCTCACCTCTCATACTGGAGGCTCTTCCAGGGTAAGCCGGCCGAGGGTACCGCTTTGAAAATCACGCAGCAGCAGCGCGGCAGCCCGGTCCAGGTCGATCTTGCCCGCGGACTGCAGGCAGCCCTGCCCGGCCCCGATCCGCTCCAATACAGCCTCCGGCTCGTCCCAAGACGGCAGGGCATAGCGCTTTAGAAGCAGTTCTTCAAAGCCGCGCTGCCGGTAAAAGTTGAGCAGCCATAAAGCCAGGTTCTGGATGTCCAGCCTACTCGGCGGCAGCGCGCCTACCACGGCCAGCGGCACCGCCGTTTCTGCCGACAGGTTTGGCCAGAGCACGCCCGGTGTATCCAGCAGTTCGATCCCGGGCATCAGGCGGATCCACTGCCTTCCCCGGGTGATCCCGGGCCGATTGCCGGTACGGGCAGCCGCCTTTTTCACCAGCAGGTTAATCAATGTAGATTTGCCCACATTCGGGATGCCGGTGATCATCAGGCGCAGCGGCTTTTTCAGCCGAGACGGCCCCATCTGCGCAGCACGGCTTTTCAGGGTTTGATGGAATGTCTTATACGCGGCGGGCGCGAATACGCTGAACGGGACCGCCTGGAGGTCTTGCCGCTGAAAATAAGAAAGCCACCGGGCGGTTACAGCCGGCTCTGCCCGGTCGGCTTTATGCAACAAAATCAAGCAATCGCGGTCACCGATCAGACGGGAAAGCGCCGGGTTTCGGCTGCTGATCGGCACGCGGGCATCGAGCAGCTCCACAACCAGATCCATCAACTTCAGATCTGCCCCGAGCTGGCGCATGGCCCGGGCCATGTTGCCGGGATACCATTGCTCCTTTTTCACTGATCCGCTGCCGTCTGTTGATTTAAAATCCGCGCTTCCCAGGGCGGCCAAAAGATCACAAAAGCCCGCCCCTTGATCTGCTCCAGGGAAACAAAGCCCACCCGCGGATCCCGGCTGTCCATGCTGTTTCGCCGGAAGTCACCCATGACAAACAGGCATCCCGCGGGTACCTCAACCGGCCCGAAATCGGGCATATCCTTCTGATCCTTCAGGTATGGTTCATCCAGAAGGGTTCCGTTGCGGTAGACATCTCCCCCCCGGATTTCAATGATGTCGCCGGCCACCCCGATCACCCGCTTAATGAAGTCACGCCGCGGCTCATATTCGAACACAACAATGTCCCCAGGATGCGGTTCGTCCAAATGATAAACCAGCTTATTTACAACCAGGCGTTCATTATTATCGAGGGTCGGAAACATAGAGCGGCCTTCAACCACGAATACTTCAAAGAGAAAGAACCGGATGATCAAAGCCAGCAGCACCGCCACAGCGATCGAACGGATCCAATCCCATACCTCTTTTGAACTGCTCATTTATAAAACATCTCCATCACAAATATTAACGACGCTCACGAATCCGGGCGGCTTTTCCGGTACGCTGGCGCAAGTAGTAAAGCTTGGCCCGCCGCACCCGGCCCCGTTTGGTTACTTCGATCCGGTTGATTACCGGCGAGTGGACGGGAAAGGTACGCTCTACCCCGATACCGTAGGTCACCCGGCGCACGGTAAAGGTCTCTTTCAGGCCGCCTCCCTGGCGGCGGATAACAACCCCTTCAAACACCTGGGTTCTCTCCCGGCTGCCTTCCACTACCTTTACATGCACCCGCACGGTGTCACCGGGCGCAAAGTCGGGAATGTCTTCTTTCAGAAACTGCTTTTCCACTTCTTTGATTAAGTCCATCTTAAATCACAACCTCCCTGGTCTATCTGCTTAAATTAAATCACTTAACCGCAACGCACTGACATTCTTTAATTAGCATCCCCCATCTTCATGACCGCCAAGAGAGGGTTTTTCATTTAATGCCGACAGCTGCGCGAGGTAGCGCCGGTCTTGCGGAGAGAGAGCCGCATTGGTCAGTAAATCCGGCCGCCGCTCCCAGGTGCGCCGCAAAGACTGGCGCCGCCGCCAGAGCGCGATCTCGCCGTGATTCCCCGACAAGAGCACCTCCGGCACCGCCATCCCTTCATAAAGGGGTGGCCGGGTATACTGGGGATATTCAAGCAGGCTGTCCGAAAAAGATTCTTCGACCAGCGATGCCTCTTCCAACAGCCCCGGCACCAGGCGCACAACCGCATCGGTCACCACCGCCGCGGCAAGTTCCCCGCCGGTTAATACATAGTCGCCGATCGAGAGCTCTTCGTCGACCAGCCCCTGGCGTACGCGCTCATCTACCCCTTCGTAGCGCCCGCAAAGCAAGATTAAATGCTCCCGTTGAGCCATTTGCCGGGCAACGGCCTGGTTGAACACGCGGCCCTGGGGAGTAAGTAAAACAACCCAGGCCTTGCCGCCGCTGCTCTTTTTTAGCTCCGCCACCGCTTCAAAAAGCGGTTCCGGCTTAAAGACCATCCCGCTGCCCCCGCCGTAAGGGGCGTCGTCCACTTGGCGGTGTTTGCTGAAGGCGAACGCACGCAGGTCCACCAGGTTAATCTCCGCCAGCCCCCGGTCCAGGGCGCGCTTAACCATGCTTTCACTGAAAGGGCCTTGCAGCATAGCCGGAAATATGGTCACGATATCAATTTGCAAAGCCATAAACAACACCCGCTAGAGATCAACCAGGCCTTCAGGCAAATCGACAACCATTTTGCCCGTGTCCAGATCGATCTGTTTTACAAATTGCCGCACCGCCGGCACCAATATCTCCGCTCCGGCAGCGCCGTCCCCGGGCGCCCTGGCGACGACATACAGGTCATGGCCGCCGCCCGGGATAATACGGCTAATGCGTCCCAATAGCTCGCCAGCGGCGGTGAAGACCTGCAGTCCGACGATCTGGTTGAAATAGTAACTTCCCCGCGGCAGCGGCAGCCGCTCTTCTGCCGGGATTAACACCGTGCCGCCGCTGATCAGCGCCGCCTGCTCGCGACTGTCAATTCCGTCGAATTTAAACAGCCAGAACCGGCCATGCACCGAAGCTCTCTCCACCGTTTTCGGGCGGCGCTCCCCGTTCAGCTCAATCATGACCGCCGTCAGCAGGCTGCAGCGCTCCGGAAAATCAGAGTAGGGGAAAACCTTTAACAGGCCGGTGTTGCCATGAGGAGCCAGGATCTTGCCGATCACGACATGCTGCCTGTTTGAATCAACATTCAAAACAGATCGCTCCCGCTGTTCACTGAATAATTTCCACCATCACCCGTTGATTATCCCTGACCGCGGCCGCGTTCACCACGGTCCGGATCGCCCTGGCGATACGGCCCTGTTTACCGATTACTTTACCCATGTCGCCTGGAGCCACGCGCAGCTCCAGGATGATCGAGCGCTCACCTTCCACCTGCCGGACATCCACCTGGCCAGGTTCGTCAACCAAAGATCTGGCGATATGCTCCAGTAACTGTTTCATATCCTAAAACCTCCCCAAAAAACTATTTGGTCAAGCCGGCTTTGTCGAAAAGCTGCTTGACGGTGTCGGAAGGCCTGGCACCGCGTGACAACCACATTTGCGCCTTTTCCGCATCCACTTCAAAGGTAGTCGGCTTGGTCGTAGGGTTGTAATAGCCGATCTCTTCAATAAACCGGCCGTCCCGCGGAAAACGGGAATCGGCAACCACAATACGGTAGAATGGTTTTTTCTTAGCGCCCATCCTTTTTAATCTGATCCGAACTGACAACTACTTCACCTCCGCTGTATTATAACACTTTATCTATTAGAAAAAGGGAAATCCCCGTTTTCCTTTTTTTAACTGCTTCATCTGCCCTTTTTTGCCCATGGTACTCATCTGCTTAAACATTTTTTGCATTTGGGCAAACTGGGCCAGCAGTTTGTTCACATCCTGCACCGTGGTGCCGCTTCCTTTGGCGATGCGCCGGCGGCGGCTGCTGTTGATCATCGACGGATCCCGCCGTTCTGCTTTGGTCATCGATCCGATTACAGCCTCAACCCGTTTAAACTGGTCTTCGCTTACGGAAAGTTGCTTGATTTCCTTCGGAATATTCGCCGCCCCGGGCAGCATATCCAAAATCTCGTCCAGAGAGCCCATGCGGCGCAGCTGCTGCAGCTGGTCTCGGAAGTCATCCAGGGTAAACTCCTGGCGGCGCAGCTTTTGTTCCATTTCACGAGCCTTATCCTGATCTATGGTCGCTTCCGCTTTTTCGATCAGCGACAACACATCGCCCATCCCCAGGATGCGCGAGGCCATCCTTTCCGGGTGAAAGGGCTCCAGGGCGTCGTTTTTTTCACCGACT
>JBFMGD010000052.1:0-16504 GCA_040751775.1 Bacillota bacterium
ATGAAAATTATCAGATGGAGTAATGCAGTAAAAATTAAAGGATTCCGTTTAAATCTGCCTAATTATAGTAAAACAAAATGTTTTCGATGCGGGGTATGGTTAGTGTTCACGGTAAGAGAAGTATGGAGCAACTGGCGGACAGGCGATTACTGGTGGGTGCAGAGCCTCTACATCACTCCTGAACATAGGAGTAAAGAGCTGAGGGCTTACCGGCGGGAGGGGTTCGTTGACGCGCCCTACCGGATTATGCTAGACCGGCTAAATGAGTAACCTGCGGGCGCCACACAGCAGAGATCCTTGGGGCAATGCTATTGCCGCGCCCTTACTTAAAAAGCAGTTTTGATCTTTTTTTGAGGAGGATACGGTCGTGAGTAAAAACCTCGTTTCCATCGTCCGCTTCGAAAAACCGTATGAATCGGTCAAGAAAGCTGTCTTAAGCTGCGGGGGCCTTGAACAGATGCCGCCTAAGGCCCGTGTTTTTATCAAGCCCAACATCGTGTTCTGGACCAAAGCCTGCGTTTTTCCAAAATGGGGCGTAATCACCACCTCCCGGGTGATCGAGGATATGGTGATTCTGTTAAAGGAATACGGTATCGCAGAGATCACCATCGGCGAAGGGATTGTCTCCGATGCCAAGGATAGGGAAACTCCAGCCCACGCCTTTAAAACCTTGGGCTATGAGAACTTAAGGAAACGCTATGGTGTAAACTACATTAACATCATGGAGCGCCCCTTTGCCAAGGTGGACCTGGGGGACGGTATTACTTTAAAGTTCAACGAGGAGATCCTGCACAGTGATTTTTTAGTCAATATGCCGGTCATGAAATGCCATAACCAGACCGTGGTCAGCCTCGGGATTAAAAACCTGAAAGGGACGATCGATATTCCGTCGCGGAAGAAGTGCCACAGTGCGGACCCGGCCCAAGATCTTCATTTCCATGTCGCCAGGCTGGCGGACAAGATGCCGCCCATGCTCACGCTGATCGACGGCGTCTACACGCTTGAACGCGGGCCGGGCTTTGACGGCAGGATGAAGCGGAGCAATCTGCTGGTGGCCTCCGCTGACATCTTATCGGCCGACATGGTGGGGGCGAAAGTGTTGGGCCACGAGCCGGCGGACGTGCCGCACCTGGCCTGGGCGGCGAAAAACCGGGGCCGCGCGCCGGACCTGTCAGATGTGGCGGTAGTGGGGGAGAAGATTGAGGATGCGGCCTCGTTTCATGAGCATGGATTCGCCTACAGCGCCAACGAGACGGGGGAGATGCCCCAACCCCTGGCTAAACAGGGTATTACCGGGCTGTTTTACCGCAAATATGATGACACCATGTGTACCTACTGTTCGGCGCTAAACGGCCTGATCCTGACCGCCATCCGCTATGCCTGGAAAGGCGAGCCTTATGATCAGGTGGAGGTGCTGACCGGCAAAGCGATGAAACCGGCCGCCGGTATGAATTTCACTGTTTTAATCGGGCAGTGCATGTATAAGGCCAACCGGGATCACCCGCATATCCGGAAGATGATCGCGGTGAAGGGGTGTCCGCCCGCGCCGCAAGATGTGGTCAAAGCACTGCACGAAGCGGGCATTGAGGTCGATCCGGGCCTGTTTGCGCAGATCGAAACCCTACCCGGTTTTTTTATGGCTCGCTACCGGGACAAGCCGGAATTCGACGAGTCTTTTTTCCGGGTGTAAGGAAGCACGGGGACGGTTCTTTGGCTTCCTTCCATTATTTTGTTCAGAAAATGTTCAGAAAGAAGCAGTAATATGCGATCAGAGGATCAAGACCATGATCGCGGGAGGTAATTTCATGAGCAAGAAAAAAGCAATCATTATTGCTGTCTTAGTGCCGGCGGTGATCGGGATTGTTTTTGGTATATTCAAAATTAAGTCGTATCTAACGCAGATCAATAACGCGCATCAACAGCTGATGGAGTCAAAGATAACCGATGTCGATCTGTCGAAAATATCCAACGGAGCATACCTGGGCAGTTATAAAGCCTTTCCGGTGGCAGTTGAAGTAAAGGTCACTGTAACGGATCATCAAATAACCGGAATTGAACTTTTAAAACATAACAACGGTCAGGGCGGGGCGGCTGAAACTATTACCGGTAAAGTCGTGGAGGCCCAATCGTTGTCCGTAGATACGATTAGTGGCGCCACCATCAGCAGTAAAGTGATCTTGAAAGCCATCGAAAACGCGCTGACCGGCGCCGGCCAATAGGAAGTAATGAAAGAGGAGGTAAACCATGAAAATCGGCATTATCGTCTATTCCCAAACCGGAAACACCTATTCCGTCGCCCTGCAGCTCAAGGAGAAGCTCGCCGCGGCGGGACATGCGGCGGAGATCGAACGGGTCACAGCCACCGGCAATGTATCCCCCGGCTCAAAGAATTTCCAACTTGATACCCGGCCCGCAGTCGATTCTTACGATGCGCTGGTGTTCGCCGCCCCGGTCCAGGGCTTTTTTCTCTCCCCGGCCATGGCAACCTATTTGGAGCAGCTCCCGTCGCTGCGCGACAAAACCGTCGCCTGCTTCGTCACCAAGGGTCTGCCCTTTTACTGGACAGGCGGCAACCAGGCCGTCGGCCGGATGAAAAAGATTTGCGAATCCAAGGGCGCGGTTGTTTGCGGAACGGAGATCGTGAATTGGAATTCCCGCCGCGATCTGATCATCAAAGAGTGTGTCGGCCGGTTGAACAGCCTTTTTAAATTTAAATATATTTAAGGCGCCGCCTTTTTGATTTATCTCTTATTTTAAATAACTAAGATACCCGGCGTGCGCATTGAACAGATCGTCCGCCAGGGCCCTGATACGGTCCAGGGGCAGCATTGCCGAAGCCAGCGGATCTAGCTGGCAGGCATAATAAACATATTCCCGTCTTTTTTCCAGGGCCGCCCGAACCGCCAGTTCCTGTATGCTCACATGAGACCGGTTAATAGCAGCCAACTGGGGCGGTAAATTCCCGACATGAACCGGCTGAATGCCGTTTCTGTCGACCAGGCAGGGAACCTCGACACAGCATCCCTCGGGTAAATTTGTAATAATGCCTGTGTTTTTTACATTGCCGTGGATGCAGATAGGCCGGTGGGTTTCCATGGCGTTGATAATCGGCGCGGCGTATTCATAAGACCGGTAATGTTCATACATCTCGCCCTTGCCTGCGGCCAGCTCCCTGTTCTTCTCAAAGGCGTCGTTTTGGTATTCACACCGCGCCAGGTACTCGTTGATCGGAATATGAAGCTCCTCGATCAGGTTTTCCCGGGGAATAAAGTAAGGCACATACTCCGCCATGTGCTCGCTGGACTCCGAAACGAAGCGGCCGAAATATTTCATGATCTCAAAGCGCACCCGGTCTGAAGCGTAGATGCCCGCATCTTTGGCGGCCTCAAAGAGCTGCGGGTATACGTCCTCACCCTGGTGGGTCAACTCCAGGTACCAGCAGATGTGATTGATTCCCGCTGCCTTGAAACGCAGCGCGGGGTACGGTAGATCGAGGTAATTGGCCAGCATGGCGGCCGTCAGTTGAATGCTGTGGCAGAGCCCCACGATATGAATGGGGGATGCTTCATAGGCAGCCCAAACATTCATGGCCATGGGGTTGGAGTAATTGATCAGCAAGGCCTCCGGGCAGAGTTTCTCCATGCGCCCGCAGATATCCAGGACTACCGGTATCGTCCGCAAAGCCCTGAATACTCCGCCGATGCCATGCGTATCGGCGATGGTCTGCTTGAGGCCGTATCGCGCCGGAACATTAAAATCCACGCGGGTCGCTTCCAATCCGCCAACCTGCACCATATTGATTACATAATCGGCTTTCTCCAGGGCCTGATCCAAATCCGGCGTAGCTTCCACGGTGGCTTTCGAGCGATTGTACTGAATTCGCCGGCGGGCGCATCCCTCGGACACATTGAGGCGGTCCGCATCGATATCCATTAAAGAAAAATGCAGCTCATCCTTTAACTCTTCGAAAGTAAGCAGATCCCCTAAAACGCTGTTTGCAAAGACCACGCTGCCGGCGCCGATCAGGGCAACCTTGGGCATCATTTTCCCTCCATTTACGGCTTTAATTTGAAGACTCCCCTTGACAGCCTGACATGCTTATTCAATGCGGGCCCTGGCGTCGAGAGTCAGGGCGCCGTTACCTTGCGGGAATACGCGCACCGGGTTGAGGTCAAGTTCCTTAATACAGGGGAAGTCAGCCAGCAGGTGGGAAACACGCGCCACCAGGTCAATGAACGAGGGCACGTCACCGGGCGTTTGGCCGCGCAGGCCGCCCAGCACCGCGTGCGCTTTCAGGCGCTTTAACCGCGCGTAGATGCTCTCCACCGCCGCCGGGCAGAGGGTATTGGCCACATCGCGGAATACCTCGATATAGATGCCGCCCATTCCGAAGAACACCACCGGGCCGAAAGAAGGGTCGTGCTTGCCGCCCACAAACAGATCACAGCCCTCGGGGGCCATCTTCTGAATTCTGACGCCTTCAAAACACGCGTCTTGATTGTAGTTTAAGAGGTTGATCCGGATTAACTCGAAATATTGTTCCACCTGGCCGGGTTCTTCAACGCCCACAACCACACCGCCGGCATCTGATTTATGCAGGGCATCCGGTGAGACCACTTTCATGACTACAGGGAAACCCAACTGCCGGGCAAATTTTATTGCTGCGGCTTTATCGGCGGCAACCACGGAAGCGGCCACAGGGATCCCGTAGGCGGTGAGAAGGTCAAGCACCGCCTCGCCGTAATCGCCGCGTTTATCCCGCAACCATCGCTTTGCGGCCTCGCGATCAATGCCCGGCGGGGAGATAAGTTCCTTGTTTTCAACCTGCTTCATCTTGCGCTCATGGTATTTCATCTGCACGGCCAGTGCATTGACCATCTCTTCCGGACTGTTGAATATCGGAAATTCCACGGAACGCTTGGTCTGCTGGATCATTCTTGTCGGCCCGAACAGGCATACGCCGAGAGGCTTGCCGGCTGAAAGGATCGACCCCCAGGCCTCCTTGGAGAGGTCGGTGAGAAACATTTTGTGGAAGACATTATCTCCCTGGGGCATCTGGGGCCGCTGGCTGATGAATATGGACCCGTCGACCTGCGCGGAGTGCATTACCGAATAGATTACATGGGCCATCAGTTGCGGATCGTAAATATCGCCCATATCCAGCGGGTTGGAGAAATTGATTACCCCGGCGTTGCTGAATTGTTTGAGGCTGTCGTAGAATTCCTCTCCCATATCGGCGAACTCAAACCCCGCTTTTTCACAGAGGTCTGCTCCGATTACGGAAAAGCCTCCGGCGGGGCTCATCACCATGATCCGCCGGCCTTTCATGGAAGGCAGATGAAAAGCCTTGGTTACCTCGATAAAGTCGAGGAAATTATGAATGCGGATCACGCCTGCTTCCTCAAAGGCGGAGTCAATGATCGCCTCATCGCTGCCGACCGCCGCGGTATGGCTCATGGCGGCCTTTTTACCGGTGATGGTGGTATTAGCTTTATAAACCACAATCGGTTTATCTATTTTTTTCGCCGCTTCAATGAAGTCCCGCCCCCGATCCATGCTCTCGAGGTAAAGGCAGATTACCCTGGTTTGCGGATCCCGGCCGAAGTATTCGAGAAAGTCCACTTCATCGAGGTCGAGTTTATTGCCGATACTGGCCAGTTTGGCCAGGCCGATATTTTCATCCTGGAGATAATTGAGCATCGTCAGGGCAACGCCGCCACTTTGGGCGATGATCGACATCTCTCCCTTGGGGGCCTTGTGCAGCGCTACGAAGGGCAGGCAGAGGCCATTGTCTGTATTGGCCAGGGTGATGCTATTCGGTCCCACAAAGCGAATACCGTACTGACGGGCAATCGCCAGTGTTTCCGACGCAAGCGTCTGACCCTCTGCACTAAATTCGGCGAATCCCCCTGAGGGGATCGCCATACGCTTGATACCGAATTTGCCGCAACGTTCCACCATCTCGGGGACAAGTTTGGCCGGAATCATGCAGAAGGCCAGATCAGGGGCTTCAGGAAGGTCTTCAATATGTTTGTACATCCTGATTCCATCCACATGCACATCGCTGCTCCTGGCGTTGATCCCGAAGATTCTGCCCCGGTAACCCCAACGCAACAAGTTTTCCAGGGTCAACCTGGGAATATTGGTTGGCTTTGAAGATAATCCGATAATAACGATAGACTCCGGATAAAACAGTTTCTGCATCTTGGTTCCTCCTGTGCAGTAGGAATTGGTGATTTGTTGTGGCCAAATTAGTGCTTGATTATTGCAATCAACTTCTTTATTCTTCTCACAACCGGATCAATCCTTCTTGTCGGCTGGCCGTTGGGTGGCTCACATGGGGTTTACGGTAAAGATTTAGAAAAATGTTAAGAAATATCTATGAAAATGGAACAGTAACTGTCCCAAGTAAATATTTGCTTAATAAAGGTTAAGAATAAATTTACAGTTTATGCCTTATTCCTGCAGTAACTATATGGTAGTATTAAATAAAATGGAGGTGTTAAAAAATGAAAAAAGGATTAGTGGCAGGTAAACTGTTAGTATTGACAACAGTATTAGGACTGGTACTGCTGCTTGCCGCAAATCCTGGTTTTCCGCGTATGTATCACTTAACTCCCGGGCGGTTTTTTATAGAGCCGGGTTACAAGCTGCTATAAAAATTCATGGCACCACCAATGTAAACTAAGTATAATGGGACAAGGGACGATTCTCTGTCCCATTATGTTCCCTGCAGAGAGGAATCGCAAATGCCCGAACGCTGCCCCTGGTGTGGAGAAGACCCCTTGTATGTCGGCTACCATGACACCGAGTGGGGGGTGCCCGTGTACGATGATCGCCTTCATTTCGAGTTCCTGGTCCTGGAGTCGGCCCAAGCCGGTTTGAGCTGGCTCACAATTTTACGGAGGCGGGAGGAATACCGCCGGGCTTACGCCGGTTTTAATCCTGAAACGGTGGCTGCTTATGATACCGGTATGATTGAGGAGATGCTTCAGGATAAAGGATTAATCCGCAATCGCCGAAAAATTGAAGCTTCGGTGAACAACGCCCACTGTTTCCTGGAGATTCAAGAGCGCTGCGGCAGCTTTTCTGAATACCTGTGGCGCTTCGTGGAGGGGAAACCGGTGATCGGCGCCTGGCGGGAACTGTCCGCGATCCCGGCCAGTACTGATCTCTCCGACCGTGTCAGCCGTGACCTGAAACAGCGTGGTTTTCAGTTCATGGGACCGATTATCGTTTATTCACACCTGCAGGCCACCGGTCTGGTGAACGACCACCTGGTGAGCTGTTTCCGTTTCCGCGAATTGACCGGCAGCCTATCTTAAACTAGCCGCTTGAAATGATCCGAAGCTGTTTTCGTGTGCCGGTTTTCAAATGACAGCGCTCCTGTCGAAGATGCGGGGGCGTTTCTATTTGCTAAAATAATATGGGATTGACAATAGTGTGCAAGACACATTATTATAGATGAGAGGTGATGCTTTGATGAATGAACAAATAGAAATATTGAACAGCATGATCCTCGAACTGCGGCGGGGCACAATGCTCCTGAGCGTTTTAAGCCAGCTGGCTGAACCCCAATACGGTTATTACCTGGTGCAGAAGTTAGAGGAAAAGGGAGTAACCATTGAACCGGGGACGCTTTATCCGCTCTTAAGGCGGCTGGAAAAGCAGGGGCTGCTTGAAAGTAATTGGGATACTAATGAATCCCGGCCGCGCAAGTATTACCTGCTGAGCGCAGCGGGCCAAGAAATTTACACCAGGCTCCGCGCCGAATGGCAGGGCATGGTCGGCCACATGGAAAAGATGATACACCAAGAGGGAGGCAATTGATGTGGATTTAGTGGAACGGTATATTTACGCGGTCACGAAAAGATTGCCCATCAACCAACGGGAAGAGATTGAAAAGGAACTTAAAGGGTTAATTGAGGATATGCTTGCTGAGCGTGCCCGGCATCAAGAGCCGTCTCAAAGTGAGATTGAAGCAGTTCTGCTTGGACTGGGGGAACCGTCAGCGCTGGCTGATCAATACAGGGGGAAAAAGCGGTTCTTAATCGGTCCCGCCAACTTTGATCATTACCTGTTTGTGCTGAAAATTGTGGTTACAGCCGTTGGCTTTGGTTTGACGCTGGCTTTAATCATCGGGTATGTGGTAAACCCACCCCAGAATGTGTTGGCAGCGATGGGCAGCTATGTCGCCGCCATGATCGCCGCAATTATCCAGGGTTTTGCCTGGGTAACCGCGATTTTTGCCATTATTGAACACTGCGGTGTTAGCGTAATTAAACTGCCCAGGGATAAAATATGGTCTCCGCTTGATTTACCGCAAATTCCCGTAAAAGAGACGCGGATTAAGCCGATTGAGCCGATTTTGGGCATTGCTTTTGCCGTGTTTATGATCATTCTTTTTAACTCGGCCAACCAGTTAATTGGCGCGTACGTCGCTGGTTCAGATTCAAGTGTGACTGTGATACCCTTGTTTAATGAAGAGACATTCAGGGGTTTCTTAATTTTCTTTAATCTGCTGTTTTCTTTGGGCATTGTCAAAGAGTGCATCAAGCTTGTGATTGGAAGGTGGACGATTGGCCTCGCCGCCATCAATGCCGTAGTGAATGTAATTTCGTTAATCGTTTTTGTTTATATTTTTTCCAACCACGCCATCTGGAACGATCATTTTGCACTGTACTTTATGCAAATCGGCATTATCCCTGCCGGTATCGATTTGTACACAATCTGGAGCCATTTCACCAAGGGTTTACTCGCAATAGTAGCTCTAGCTTTAATTATCGATTCCATTGTCTCGCTGGCCAAGGCGCTCAAGTATAAAATTACAAATCTTCTTTAATGGGCGAAGGGATGGGGCTGCGACGATTTATTGTCCCCAAATGACAGTTGAGCTCAGTGAGTGTAAGTATTTAATTTAAACGGCAGCTTGTACTACTCGCTGCCGGCAAGGGGGAAGGGTTAGTGGATAAAAAGATCCCGATTATCGGGGCCGGCATGGCCGGGCTTTCCGCGGGATGCCACGCGCGCAGAAACGGGTATGATGTGGAGATCTTCGAGATGCACCATCAGCCCGGCGGCCTCTGCACCGCCTGGGAGAGGAACGGTTATACTTTCGACGGCTGTATCCACTGGCTGGTGGGGACCAGGCCTGGCAGCCAGTTCAACCGCCTCTGGCGGGAAGTGGGCGCCTTGCAGGATGTAGAGATCATCGACCAGGACGTGTTCATGCAGATTGAAGGAGAGGACGGCCGGGTTGTCAATGTTTTCAGCTCCCCAGTGAAACCTGGACAGAGGAAAAAGTGGGCAGCCTTGACCGGGATCTCTCCGGGGAGCCGTACAGTCTCCTGGTCAAACTGGATGAACCTGTAACCCTGGGTGAAGCAGAAAATCGCTTTCTTTTGTTTAAAAATTATTCCTTTGACCCTTCCCTGAGCCCTGCCGGTAAAACGGTGGTCTCGGCTTCGATCTATAGCTCGTACAGTTACTGGGAGCAGTTGTCCCGGGACAAGGATCGTTACCGTGCCGAGAAGGAGAGGATTGCTGCCCTGGTCATTCGAACTCTGGAGAAACGCTGGCCGGGCGCCGCGGTGAAGGTAGAGGTGGCGGATGTAGCCACCCCGGTAACGTATCACCGCTATACGGGTGTCGGGAAAGGCGCCTACATGTCCTGGATCGTGCCACCCGGTAAAGGGATGTTGCACCTATCCAAGTCGCTGCCCGGTTTGGACCGGTTTTATCTGATCGGACAGTGGACTGAGCCCCCGGCAGGACTGCCGGGTTCGATGCTGACAGGCCGGCACGTGATGCAAATCATCTGCCGCAAAGATAAAAAACCTTTCCTGGCAGGCCCGCGGGAAGCCTGAAACTCTGCGTTAAGAGTCAACCCTTAATGTGATCACCGACAGATCTGGACGATTGAAGATACGCACGGGGATCACCGAGTTGCCCAGCCCACGGCTGACATGCATCTTGGCGGTCCCCCGGCTGTATAAACCGGCGTCATATTCCGGAAATAGAGTCATATCCGGTGAGAAAACACCGCCGACAAAGGGCAGCCGCACTACGCCGCCGTGCACATGGCCGGCTAAAATCAAGTCTGCGCCCCATTGCCCATATTGTACTAAATATTTGGGGTTGTGCGCCAGTAAAAGCGTCAACTCTTCTTCCCGGGGCAAGCCGATTTTCTCTTCAATAAACCACGCTTCCAGGGCCGCTCCTTCCCAGGCGGTCGTATCGTACCCGGTATATTGATAGAGCATCGCGCTAAATCCATAGATCGCGATTATCGCGCCTTCCCTGTTTATCGCCACCCGTTCATTGTCGAGCAGGATGGCCCCGGCTTCGCGGATCCGCTGCGTGAAGTCATTGTAACGTTCCGTTCCCGTCAGCTCCTTGACGATTTGTTCATGGTTGCCGAGCGAGCAGTAAACCGGATCGAGGCCTTTCAATTGATCAAGCAGATGGATGAACGCGCTGCCGTCGTCGCCCCTGGAATCGATCATATCGCCTGAAACAAGAATCAGGTCGGGGTTTTGCCTTTCGATCGCCCGGGCCAGCCGCTTATTGTGCGGTCCGAACTCCTTGCCGTGCAGGTCGCTGATGTGCACAATCCTCAACCCGTCAAGGCTTTTCGGAAGCCCTTCCAGTGTAACCTGATATCGCGATATTTTAATGGTGTTGTTGCCGAAGGACATGAACAGCAGCGCCCCGATCACCACGCCGCTTATTATCGTCAATATTCTGAAACCCTTTCTCATCAGAGCGCCGCACCTCGCTTTTGTCTTATTTTACATTACTGTGGTTTGGTTGCAACCCCGATCCGGCGGTAATGGGAAATAATAATACCGTAGCGTATATTGCCTCTACTAGACAAGTTTCTCATCACCACATCAAGGGCGAGTTTGCCTCCAACGGTCATGCAAACAGGTTAAAACATGACCGGGGAGTGATCTCCATGGCCCGGTCGAACCGGCCGGTTCGGCGGGCTCCCAGTTCTTCATTATGGTGGAGGCTGCACCACACCTGGATGGCAGCTATGCCGCCTTCGGCGCGGTGATCGAAGGCATGGAGGAGGCGGGCAGAATCGCCCGGGTAAAAAGAAATTTCACCGATAAATCCCTGGAAGATCAGATCATAAAAAATGTAACCGTAGAGAACTACGGTGTCGAATACGGTCAACCGGAAAAAATGTAAAGAGCACAGCCGGCACCGCGGAAGCGGTGCCGGCTTAATCCAGAGTTGACTTTACCCTGCCGATGGCGCCGTTCTCGAGCCTGACCTTAATACCGTGCGGGTGAGCAGGCGACTTGGTCAGGATCTCTTTGATGATCCCCTCGGTAAGTTTACCGGATTGCTGGTCTCCTTTTTGCACAATCGCTACTTTCATCCCCGGTTTCAGGTCGGAGCGTTTTGACGTTGTCATGGATCAGTTAACCCCCCGTACACGCGTTCGTCCCACGATACAAATAGTATAGACCACTGCGCCACAGTGCTAGATTTTGCCGTTCAGCCATTCAACCAGTACGGCAAAAACCTGATCCTTCTCCGGCTCGTTGTGCAGTTCGTGGTATAGCTGATCCCATATCTTCAGAGTGCATTCGCCGGAGACAAGCCCGGCAAACTCGCTGCTTCCCTCGGCAAAGACCAACTGGTCGGCGGCGCCGTGCATAATTAACAGGGGCAGGTTGAATTCAGATGCATGCGCGAAAGCATAGCGTATGGCCGCCAGCGATCCCCTGGCCATTCCCAGTGAAATGCGATCGTGCACCAGCGGATCGTTCCGGTAAGCTTCGACCACCGCCGGATCGCGGGAAAGTGTTGCCGGATCCAGCCCGCTGGGCTGGTTTAACCCCGGTGCAATCGCGCCGAGGAGCCGTACGGCGGCAACCTTGCCGGTTTGCTTCTCCAGCGCGGTGCGCAGGCCGGGGCTGGTAATCACGACACCGGCCAACCGCGGCCGGCGGCGCAGCACGTAGTTGGCCACCAGTAGCCCGCCCATGCTGTGTCCGTAGAGGAAACACGGCTTTTCCGGGAAACGCCGTGCCGCTTCCTCGAGCAGCAGGCCGAGATCGTCCATGTACCGTTCAAATGACGGCGTATGACCGCGGGCCCCTTCCGATTTGCCGTGGCCGCGCAGGTCCGTCGCCAGGACGGCGTAGTCGGCCTGGTCCAGCATCTCAACCCAATGCCCGTAACGGCTGCTGTGCTCGCCGAGGCCGTGCACCAGGCAGATCACCCCTTTTACTTCTCCCGCCGGCTCCCAGCTTTGCGCGAAAAGCTGCAGTGCGTCGCGCGCCTGCCAAAACATTTGATCGTGTTTCATTTTGATCCCTCCGGTTATATTTTTTTCGGTTACCGGGCTTTGATCAGTTAAATCAAACCCGGTAACCGGCACCGAATGCCGGGACAATTACCCGGCATTCCGGAAACAGGCCAGCCATGTTCTCCACGAACTTTCCTGTGTCCACGGTGCTGGAAACGGGCGGAAAAGAGTCATCGAAATGGTGCATGAAAAGCGCCCGCGGCTCAAGGCGCCGGACAAAGGCGAGGGCGTAATCGTCAAGGTCGGAACGGCCCTGGAAAGGCAGGGTTAATAGATCCACGCTAATAGGGTAATCTTCATTTTCCGCCAGGTTCAAACTGCCCATGTGGAGGATCCTTTTCCCGTCGGCCTCGATCAAATAAACCAGTACTTCACCCTGGAGGTAACGGCGAGACTCTTTCAGTAGAGTTCGTATATTTTTGCGGTGTTCAAACACGCGGCGGTTCAATAGCGTCCTCATGATCAGCAGGCGGTCAAAATGAATGTGCGCCCCCCGGTAAACCGTAATCCGGAAAACGCCCTTTTCAAATTGGTCTCCCGGTTTTACCGCGACGATCCGGTTTTCCTTAACTCCTTCACGCAGCAAGGTGGCCGCGGCCTCTTCGGAACAAAAAATCATTGCTTCACCGGCCGCCGCTAGCTTGGGAACGTCGATCAGGTGATCGAAATGACCGTGGGTGATCAAGATATCCCCCAGGGTGCTTAATTCATCTACGGACGGAGAAGGCAAAAGTTTATTCATCGGCAGAAAGGGGTCGCAGAGGATGGAGCTGTCCTGGTGCGAAAAACAGAAGGTGGCGGTGCCGTACCATTTTATTTCCATACATTCAACCTCCCCTGGATATACACATATATTAGCTGTACTCCACAAATTTCAACGCAACACCATCTTTTTCCTGCCGGCTAAATATTTTTCTTCTGCTCTACTTTAGTTTTCTGAATCACAACCTTGTTATTTGTTGCCGCTTCTTTTAGTCCCCTCTCCCGTTCAAGATGTTTTCTTGTTTCTGGCATCTTGTCTCCTGGATCTTGTATGGAGAGGGTTAGGGTGAGGGGGGTCTAAGTTAAAACCAACTGGTGCCTGAAAGTATAACCGGGCAGGAATCAGGCTTACTATTATTGAAATATGACCAATATACAAGATAAGAACGCTGATAATAGAGTAACTAAAGAAAGAAGTGAGTCCATGAGTAGGCCGATCATCGAAGAGTTTTTAACGAATTTATACCGGGTCGAAATTCCTCTGCCGCAAAACCCCCTTAAGGCTACTAATTCTTATATGATCAAGGCCGGTCAAAAAAACCTGATTATTGATACCGGCATGAACCGGAAAGAATGCATGGAAGCAATGTCAGCGGCGCTGCAGGAACTCGGCGTTGACTTGCGGCACACCGATTTCTTTATCACCCACCTGCACGCCGACCACTCGGGACTGGTCAGCGAACTGGCCGCGCCGTCTGCACGCGTTTATTTCAATAAACCCGACGCGGCGGTTCTGGAGCAAAAAAACTACTGGCAAGAGCTTTACTTAACGGCGCTTAAATACGGATTTTCGGAAAGCGACCTCCAAAACGCGATCGAAAAGCATCCGGGCAATAAATACAGCCCGAGCCGGGTAGTGGATCTTACCTTAGTCCAGGAAGGGGACACCATCACCATCGGCGGTTACAACTTGCAATGCGTTGAAACCCCCGGCCATACCCGCGGCCATACCTGTTTATACGAGCCGGACCGGAAGCTGCTCATTTCCGGGGATCATATCCTCGGTGACATTACCCCGAACATATCTTCGTGGGACGACAGCGGGGACCCGTTGCGGGAATATTACAGGAGCCTGGGGAAGATTTACGATATGGAGGTCGATCTTGTCCTGCCCGGGCATCGCAGCATTGTTACGGATTGCAGGCGAAGAATCATGGAGCTCAAAGAGCATCATGAAAAAAGACTGGTCGAAGTGCGGCGCATTTTAGCAGACAACGGTCCGAGCAGCGCTGTCCAGGTCGCCTCCAGAATGACCTGGGATATCATCGCCGCCGGCTGGGATGAATTCCCCTTGATGCAAAAGTGGTTTGCCACGGGAGAGGCGATCGCCCACTTGCGATACCTCGAGACAGAGGCAAAAGTGCAAAGAGAATTTGTTGATGAAACAATTATTTTCATGCCTGTATAATCTTGTCTTAAACGGGTCGGGCACGATCAAGGTTGCCCCGGTTGGCAGTTTAGCCGGCCCGCTTTCCATCTATTGGAGAGCGTGTCATATTTGTTCAGTTTTTGTTTAAATCTGTTGTCTATAATCACCGATTTTCGCGCTA
Organism: Bacillota bacterium; assembly: GCA_040751775.1. Taxonomy (GTDB): domain Bacteria; phylum Bacillota; class Dethiobacteria; order DTU022; family DTU022; genus JBFMGD01. The sequence goes on from JBFMGD010000052.1 coordinate 14,638, forward strand.
GGTTAACCGTCACAAAATATAAGATTTCCCCTGGCCAGCCTGCGCTACTTGAACTGTAAAGTCAGCCCGGTGCCGCCCAGCCAGGGAAGGCGTGAGGGCAGGTGCTGCCAGGGGACGGCCCGTAGAATAGGATTATGAGCAAACTTTACCGCCTCGGCGATACCGTTTTCGTCATCGGCCTCCCGTCGCTGGATATCGGCGGCTGTATACAAGATCAGCTTGCTTTGCGCGTCTTGAGCAAACAGGGTGAGCGCTCCCTTCATCCTTTTACCGCGGGCCCCGGCCCAGTGCTCATCGAGCACGGATTCATCGCCGAAGTGAGGCACAGTATGAAAATCGAGGTTGACGATACTGCCATCATAGATACCTAAGCGTGAGGCGTAAAACATAGCTCCGGGCTGAGATATACAAACGTCATTATTGCTAAGAGAAAGGTGACTGCGATATGAAAAACAATGGCGCATAATCCAAGAAAACCTTGATAATCCAAGGTTTTCTTGACCGGCAACAAATAGTTTTAATTATAGGTAATGTCGCTGTCACTTCAAACGGACCTTACTCACAGGCAGCCTGATCTTCTTCGCCGCCCTGGTGCTGGTTGTTACCGATGCCTTGGGCGCGCGGTTTACCGCAACTATACTGAAACGGTCATATACAGCGTTACCGGGCATCTCCAGCTTCGCCGGCGACAGCTTCGGCAGACCCTCTGCGGCCCGAATTAAGCACGGTGGCGCCTTTTTCCGAAGCGGTATGCCGATTGCTGCAGGAAGGCCTGGCGGGTATGCCGGAGGTTGCGGCCGTCGCTCCGCGGTTGCGCCATGGCGGCCTGCTGGCGACCGGCGAACGCCATTTCCCCGGGATGCTGTTCGGGATCTCTCCCGAGTGTTTGTAATATTATCGCTGCCCGGCGTATCGGCTTTGTCTTTCAAAGCTACAACCTGATCCCCGTGCTGAACGCCCTGGAAAACGTGGAGCTGCCCCTGGTGCTGCAAGGCGTATCCGCCGCCGTCCGCCTCCGGCAATCGCTGGCGCTTTTGCAGGCGGTGGACCTTGCGGAAAAGACAGCCGCCGTCCGTCGGAATTAAGCGGCGGGGAACAGCAGCGTGTGGCCATCGCCAGGGCCCTGGTGACCGGGACGGCCGTCATCCTCGCCGACGAGCCTACCGCCAACCTCGACTCGACCACCGGCAAAGAAGTGATCGAGATTATGCGCCGCTTGAACCGGGAACAAGGGGCCACTTTTATTTTCGCCACTCACGATCCCCTGGTGATTGAAACGGTAGTAGTTTGCGCCCTTACCATTAATTTAAAACGCCAAAAAGCGCCGGGTAATGTTCTCCTTGAAGCAGGGGAGGCGAATTTAATGAAACCCAGTGTGGTTAATGTCTCCCAAATCTTTACGGTCGATAAGTCTAATCTGGCAGATAAGATTGGGACTCTCTCCGTTAAGCGCACCAGGCAGGTTCTTGATGGGGTCAAGCTCATTTTAGAGCCGAGAGAGATTAGGTGAGGGTTTGATCTTTCAACTCCGGTGCTTCTCACAATCCTGTTCTATATTATAACTAATGGAAAATACACTTACATTCTGATTTTGGTTATATGGATAAGCTTCATTATAATTTCACCTTTCTCCCTCAGGTTGAGGATAGTCGAATAATGGGAAGGCATACAGTAAGAAATGGCATTTCGGAGGTAGCATTCAGTTATAACCATTATTGTTGAATTTTTTTGGCTTGTGGATTTATGGATAACTTTTCAAGTTACCCACAAAACCACAAGCGCTGCTGCTAATACTCTTTTCAAAGAAGATTAAAAATTTGAACGAGTGTGGGCAACGAGTGGAGAATTCCCCGAAATTCCTATGTGC
>JBFMGD010000053.1:0-15916 GCA_040751775.1 Bacillota bacterium
TCCGATCGGGTTGACAAAATAACCGATCAGGTCACCAATGGCTCCCACGATTCCTCCGGCCAGGGGACCCATGAAAATACCGGCAAAAATAACCGGGAGGGAACCGAAACCGATACGCAGGCCTTCAACACCGCCTAAGGGTACCCGTATACTGAAAATGCGCGTGAGAATGATGTTTAAGGCGATCAGCAAGGCCATTCTAGTCAGCATCTGGGTCGTAATTTTTGATTTCAATTTAAACACCTCCTTTCTCTTAAGGATGGGCAGGCTGCCACATCCAAGAGAAAAGAGGTGTTTCTACTCTTGCTCCTGTGTAACAGCGGACGCGGTGTCATGTCGCAGACAAATTGACCTGGCGCCTTTCGTCTAAGAGCAACTTCCCATCTCTTAGCACTTAACGCATGACACCTACTCTGCCATCAAACTCATACTCATCAAATTTTACAACATTTCTGCAAGCAGGACAATCCCCAGTTTTTCCGTTTCTCCTAAGCAGGACATCCAAAAGGCCAGGCCGGTATCCAGTAAATGTTCAAAACCGGAATCCTAAAAGGTTCCAGTAATACAGGAAGGGGATGAAGAGCAGCAGGCGCGACAACGGCTTCTCTCCTCAAAACAGAATGGGTCCGGTCCGACATAATTATTATGCGGCAGGAACGGGCTATCATGCGCGGGGAAGTTAGAATTGACAAAAGTAACAAATAATTGCTATAATTGCACAGCTTAAGGCATAGCATTAACATTCCAAGGATCAAAAAGGAGAGCACGGACGGTGACAAATACTGTCTCGAATGACAAAATCAGCGGTAAGACGAAGTGGTCTTTTGCTGTCGGCGGTTTCGGCAAAGACATGATGTACGCCATGTCGCCTTTGATGTTTATTTTTTTCACTGAATACGTCATGATCAGCGCCGGCATCGTCGGCATTATGATTATGATTGCCCGCGTCTGGGATGCCGTCAATGATCCGATCATGGGCACGATCGTGGACAATACGCGAAGCAGATTCGGCAAATTCCGCCCGTGGATTTTTACCGGTTCCGTAATCAATACCGTGGTGCTGCTCTTTGTTTATTTTAAACCGGAGCTCGACCCGAACAGCGCGGCCATGGTCGCGTATATCTCTATTTTTTATGTATTGTGGGGCATGAGTTACACGCTGATGGATATTCCATTCTGGTCGTTAATCCCCACCCTCTCTCAAGATCAAAAAGAGCGGGAAGGGATCACGGTCATTGCACGTGTTTTTACCAATATCGGCGGTTTTATTATTACCGGCGGCTGGCCGGTAATCGTTGTTCTTTTAGGAGGCGGCGCCGGCCGGCCGGAACAGGTCAAAGGCTTTTTCACACTAGCTGTGATCGTCTCCGTGGTATTCTTATTGACGCAAATGCTGGTATGCAAAAATGTGAAAGAACGTCATACGGCTCTTGATCAGCCGAAAATTACGTTAAAGAAAATGCTGGGCCTGCTCAAGCAAAATGACCAGTTACTGGTGGTTATGGTCGCCGTGGTTATTTTTAATTTTGCTATTTACATTACTTCCACCATGGCCGTCTACTTTTTTAAATATGATCTTAACCGCGCCGGGACCATGGACACGGAGGCGATTCAACTACTGCTGACCGCCTTTTTGGGCATTGGGGGCATCTTTTTAATTTGTGCAATGCTCGCTTACCCGTTGTTTACGAAGTTTTTCAAGCGCAGGCAGATATTTAATTTAACCATTTTTCTATCCATCGCCGGTTATCTCGGCTTTTTAGCAACATCCTTCTTCTTTAACAACAGCCTCTACATTTTGTTCCCGGTGGGTATTGTCGTCTTCATCGGTTTCGGCCTGGCCATGGTCTTGCAAACCGTTTTGTTGACCGATACTGTTGAATACGGTCAATGGAAACTCGGGCACCGCAGCGAAAGCATTACTTTCTCGGTGCAAACTTTCGTCGTTAAACTGGCCACCGGCCTCGCCTCCGGTGTTGTGGGCGTCGGCCTCACCGCTGTCGGGTTTAAAGCCGACATGGTTCAAGCCTTATCGACAGTATTCGGTATGCGCGTGTTAATGTTCGTCATTCCGATTATCGCCCTTTTAATCGCCTTATACATTTTTAACAAGTATCACATCCTGGATGAAAACAAATACAACGCAATTGTCCGGGAGATCAAAACAGGGAAAGGCGTTAATGCGCTGCCGCAATGATGCATCCGACCAGAAGGCACAATTGATCTGTTAAAATGTAGAATGTAGCCAATACAGGGATCACAAAACGAGGGAGATCTATGCAAACATCCGTAGACTGTATTCACTGCTATCTCAAACAGGCGGCCAACTGCATGGCACTGGCCGGTGTGGACGAAGAAAGCCAGTGCCGGGTTTTATTCGAAATTATGGAAGACATTAAAGCCATGGACCGGCAAAGGACACCGGCGGAAAATTCAACGGACATCCTGGTAAAAGTCTACGCACTGATCAACAACGCCGATCCATATCGAGAAATTAAGGCCAAATCAAACGCCCTCGCCCTGGAGCTCTACCCCAGGCTGAAAAATTACCTGGCACAATCCTGGGACAGGCTCCACGATGCCCTGAAAATTGCGGCGGCCGGCAACGTGATCGACCTGGGGATCAACAAGAGTTTTGATCTCGACGCCAGCCTGAAACAATGCCTTGATACCGGTTTTGCCAAGGACGACTACGAGATCTTTAAACAGAGGCTGCATGGGACGGATGATCTGGTGATTGTGGGTGACAACTCCGGCGAAATCGTATTCGACCGGTTGTTGGCGGAAGAACTGGTGCTGATGGGAAAAAAGGTCACTTATATTGTCAAGGGCGGCCCCATGTTAAATGACGCCACCCTGGAAGACGCTAAACAGGCGGGCATGGACCAAACCGCAAGAGTAATCACCACCGGATCCAATTATCTCGGCGTGATCTTGCACAAGATTTCCGGTGATGCCAGGAGCCTTCTGGAGAAAGCCGGGTTAATCATATCAAAAGGACAGGCCAACTTTGAATCCCTGGAGCACGAAGCGCCGGCCAGGGAACGCGTTTTCTTCCTGTTAAAGATAAAGTGTGAAAGTGTCGGTAAAGTGGCGGAGGCCAATTTTGGAGACGTGGTGTTTTTTACCAGAAGTCATAAGCCGGCCTGACCATCTTGGCCACCGCCCCCGGTTTGTACTCGGAAGAAACGGCGGAAAGCTGAGCAGGCCGTCAAGTGTCTTTATTTATTGGCGATCCACAGTTTTAAATAATGCTCGGCGGTATTTATCTGCACGCCGGGTTTAGTTACCGCAACGGTTTCGCCGGTGATTATGGACTGTTTTACTACTTCTACTATTGTCCCGTTATCTTCGCCGGATTGATCATCGTAAACATAGATAATCTTTAAGCCTTGACCTTCCAGTTTTTCTATTTCCATTTTCATATAATCCGAGTCTATGTCTTTACCCAAATAGTCGCCCATTATCACTATGACGCCCCCACTGACGGTAACGATAAGAGAAGTGCCACAAGGTACCCTGGAGTTGGCGCGCGTATTGAATATAACGGTTCCTTTCGGGGTTTTACCGTCATTCGCATATTCAAAATTGTATCTGAGGTTTGCATTTTTATTGTTCATGTCGGCAAACATTCGCACTACTTCATTTTCATTTCGACCGGCTAAATCCGGTATGTAAGGCAAGCCTAAAGAGTAATACAGGACAATCGTATTTTGGCCTTCAGACAGCAGAGCGCCTGCATTAACAGATTGGGAAATAAGGCGGCCTACTCCCACACTGTCGTGATAATACTCTATAATTCTAATCGTTACGTTGGAAGCGGCGGCTTTAACTGCAGCTTCTTCTTGAGACAAGCCGGAAAAGGACGGGGCGTAAACGGCCTTCCCCTTGGAGACTGTTATGGTGAGTTCTTCGTTTTTGGCGATTTTTGTCTTAGGCGTAATACTCTGATTTATAATGTATTTTTCCGGGACCGTATCTGAATACGCTTGCTCGACATGTAATGTGATGCCTACCGATTTTGCCCACTCTGAGGCTGTCGACTCCAACTTTTCCTTAAAATCAGGCACTTCAATATCTTTTGCAAACTCTTCCGGTCCCCTGGAAACAGTAATGGTCATCCTATCTTCCCGTTTGTAGGTCTGCTCTGTAACTGATGGATCCCGGAATTCCATTTTGAGAAACTGGTTTACCGGTATCGTATCATCATAGGTCCTGTTGATGGTCACATTATCAGCTCTATTCTCTTCTATCCACCGTTCGATTTCGTAGACATCCATTGTGGAAAAATCGGGTAACTCAATGCGTTCCTTTGGATCGGGGCCCTTGGAAACAGTAATTTGCATGGAGCCGCCTTTGAACATGGTTTCATACGCGGCGGGTGATTGGGAAATGACCTGGTTGCTGTTGTATTCCAGGCTGTATTCTTCTTCAATTTCAATGAATATTCTGTTACGAACGGCCCAAGCCTGGGCTTGCTCTATATTGCTGCCGATAAAATTCGGCAATTTAACCTGTTTTGAGAAGTAATAGGGCAGGCCGATCAGCAAGCATCCCGCGAGCACGCCGGCAACGATGAGCAGGCGTTTATGCTTTCTCCTGTTAGCGCTGTCGGGGTCTTTTTCAAACAGCTCTTCCCTGGCATTTTCAGGGATGCCGGTATCTCTTGTCTTGGCATGATCGCCGGCCTTGCCGGGAGGGGTTTGATCCGAATAACCCTGTGTATGCGCCGGTTCCTTGTCCGCGCTAATTCTTTGGTTGTTCTTATAGTTTTCCTTGGTGAAACCTTTCAAAAAATCACTCATCGATGGTAAAGTTTCCTTTCCTCAAAGTAAGGACAACATCTGCTTCGGCGGCAATTAGCGGTGAATGTGTCACCACGATAACGCACTTGTTATGGTCGTGCGCCAATTTTTTAAAAATCACGATGATTTCACCGGCGGTTTCTTCATCCACATTACCGGTTGGTTCATCCGCAAGAATAACTTCCACATTTGTGGCAAGTGCCCTGGCAATAGCGACCCGTTGTTGTTCTCCACCGGAAAGCTTTGTTACCAGGCGGTCTGCTTTTGACTTCGTAATACCAAGGAAGTCCAACAAGTTATAGGCTACATTTTCCTTATCTGCCGGAATTTTGTTTTCTGTTATCTCCATGGCGACCAGGACATTTTCCAAAGCGGTCATATAAGGGATCAGGTTGTAACTTTGGAAGACCATGCCGGTGAAATTTCTTCTAATGGCATTCAGGTCATATTTTCCAAGAGGCTTCCCTTCATATTCAATGGTTCCTTCCTGGACCGAGTCCATGGCGCCGAGCAGCGACAACAAAGTAGTTTTGCCCGAGCCCGACTGCCCGAGTATGGTATAGAACTTCCCTTTTTCAAATGAGTAATTTACATCTTTCAACACGTAACGGCGGTAATCATCGTCCTTGTAATAGTGGCTCAGGTTTTTGACAGTGATAATAGACATAAATGCCCCTCCTTTACATCAGGATCTTCTTCGGGTCAGACTTTAAGATGTAGATCGAAGCGATAAGCTGCGCCGCGATAATGGTGGCTGTAATAGTAATATAGAATGAAACAACCGACATTAGTGTTAACCCTACCTGATAGTTTTGGAGGATACTGTCATAATCAAAGTTAGACAGGTAACTGTTCATGGAGGAAGTAATGATCACTCCATGCGGATCTACTTGTGGCGCGGTGATTAACATATCGGAAATGAATGAAGCTACAAACATTCCGCCGGCTACGGCAAGCGTGGCCCCCAACAGGCCGACGGCGACAGTTTCAATGATCATTTGCGCGGTGATTTTGGATTTTCTCTCGCCCAACGCCAGGTAAATACCGATTTCTTTTTGACGGTCCCGCATAAAGCTAAATAAGACCAGTGTCAAAACAAAAACGGCCGAACCCACGGTGATATAAAAAGCATAAGTTAAAATCCCTTTCATTGACTCCAGCGGCTCGGCAACTTTTTTATAGTTGTCTTCTTGGGTCACGAATTGGTAGTACTCGTTGTTTAATGCCGCTTGCGCTCTTTGCACAAATTTATTAACTTCTTCAGAAGAGTTTAGTATGTAGACGATCGGCCTCCCGGCAAGAGGGTTATACTGATTGTTACTCATCTGTTCGCCGTATTTTTCTTCATAGTAGGGGAGCATTATTGCCATACTTTTTTCTGTATAATCCTCTACAAAGTGGTTACTGGTAAAAAGGGTCCTGTTTAGTTGATCTAACATGTGATCTTCTTCGGAAAAACCCTTTTGCTTATCTGCTCTCGGCAATTCTCGATAAACTAATAATCCAATTAATTCAAATTCCAACTCCACCGTTTCAATAACCTGTTGTTCACCTTGATCCGTATAATCGGTAAACAGGCTTTCAATCACGATGGTATCCCCAACCAAGTAGTTATTTGTTTCCGCCAGATCCTTGCTGATCAACAGGACGGGGCTTCCATTTTTTATTTCTTCATTGGTGAATGTGCGGCCTTCAATGATTGCAGCATCTCCTAGTTCCAGTAAGGCAAAGTTTGAATTATTCACTCCTTGAAGCATGAAATAGTTAACTTCACCCGGACCACCGATCATATAGCCTTCTAGATTCATGTTGTAAGGTTCCAGGGATTTTGACTCAATACCCGCAATTGATGAATAATCAAAGGTCTTAATGTATGCGCCGCCGGCCGCTTCAATTCGTTCCAGGTCGTCAAAAGTAATCCAGGGTATTTCAAATTCTTCAGTCTCTTCTTGGTTCTGGTAAAATTCTTCCAACTTTTCATAATTCAAATCTAAGGATACAACAGGCGGCAACTCCCTTAAGATCGATTCCTTAGTGCCATCAACCGACTGCACGATTAATAAAGTTGACAGCATGATATTACCCAAAATCAGGACAATTAAAAGTAAAATCAACGATTTTAGCTTTCTTCTGGTGATGCTGGTGAGTGCGCGTTTTAATAAACTCATAGTCAACCTCCATTGTTATTAAAGGCTGAATTCAATACAAAAGACTGCGATTCCTGCCATTTATTTCTTAAAAAATATTTAAAGAGTATCTCTTAACATCTAGCACAGGATATCCGCTGAATGCCGGGAGCCTTCCGGAGTAGGCCGGGTTGATCAGGCCAATAAGTCTACATTTTTCGCTAAAAAAAGACAAAATTACAGCCAAAAACCCCAAGAGAGGAATAATCGGCCGACGACGAGACGGTCTCTGAGGCCCCGCTGGCCATAGTCAAGAGTTTCGCACCGGCGGATCCTTTCACGAATCGATAACGGCACCCGGATATTGATTGGATATGTCCTTAAGTCAAGAAATGGAGCTCCCGACGAGATGGTTTTTACACGGTCACCCGTCCCCTTGACAGTTGACAGTGACAGTGACAGTGACAGCGTTGTTCAAGATGTTGTGAAAAGGTCAAAGAACTTTTTCATTAACAGCACCTTGTTCCCTTCAACCTTTATTTTGCCGGTGGCCAGAGCCGTTAACGGGTTGCTCACCCCCAGGGCCACCTCCTTCCACACCTGTGCCGCTACGTTGATTACAAGATCCGCATCGACCACCGGGTGGCAGCGCAGCTCAGCGACACCCCGCCGGACAATAATTGAATATACTTCACCGGTGTCGGTGATATTGAATACAGCGGCCATCTCCACATCAGCGGCCGCCTCCGGATCCAGTTTAATAGTCATATGCTCGAAGATCATGCTCAGCGGGATTACCCGGGCCATCTCCGCGTCTACGCCAATTCGTGAAGCGGTATCCAGGGCGCCGGCAAGTTCCATCGCCGCAGTGATATAGTAGAGGCGAGCGTTGGTATTGTAGGTGGCTTCACCCATCTTCATCAACGCCTCGATTTTAATTTCCCGCCCCTCAGCCGAATCTTGATCGAGAATCAAGATCATATCTGCCAGCTCTGCCGCCCACTGGTATTCTTCCTCCTGCAGGGCTGCGCGTGCTGCTTCGACCAGTTTATCTACCCCTCCGGCCAGCCCGGCAATATTGCCGGCCCGCTCGCGGGAAGAAAGCGGCTCCAGGTTGACGGCATTGCCGTCAAACCAGCCCAGGTAACCGTCATAAATCGCCCGCACCGACCATGAAACTTGCCCATACAGCTCAAGCAGCTCGGGGCGATCAGCCAGGTGCGGCGGCAAAGCAATCTCTTCAACCAGTTGTGCCGGGGTTTTACCCTCGTTCGCCCCCCTGACCACAGCGTCGTGGATATACTGGATCGCATCACGATAAGCGGTAAGCAGTTCATAAATCCGCGTCGCTCCATACACCGGTTCAGCGTGGCTGGGCACCAGGAACTCAGCTCCCAGAAGACGCATCATATCCAAGGAATTTATCCACCGGAGCACCGGCCGGGGCGAAGTACCCCGAATGGTGTAAAGATTCGGAAAAGCAGGGTAGTAATTGTCTCCGCACAGGAGCACTCTTTTAGCCGGCATCCAGATCATAATCTGGTCGTCGGTCTCGCCGGGAGCGTGCATCAGGTGGAGCACCTCTCCCCCAACTTCCAGGGTCATTTCGTCGGCGAAGACACGGTTGGGGAAAACGAAGGGAACGGCTTTCTCATGGTCGAAGCGCAAACAGGGACCGATACCGATGACAGTACTGTACTCGTCCGGCAGGTATGATCCAAACTGTCTGATCCCCCGCTGATTGAGAACAGGCTGCAGCAGACCGAATTGCCCGCTTAGGAAGTGATTAGTGGTTTCGTGGGCAATCACCGCTGTATCCCCTTCGCCGCTCTCAATGAACCCCATGGTGCCGATTACATGGTCGGGATGACCGTGTGTGTATATTACCGCCACTACAGGTCCGTTGGAAATACGATCAAATTCTGCTCTGATTTCCCGGGCAGCCTCCAGGCTTTCAGTGGTGTCGACGATAATCCGTCCGTCCCCGGTATCAATCATGATACTGTTAGCCAGGGCATAACCGACAGCCACGTATACTCCGTCGGTCACTTTCTCCACCCTTTTACTAAAGCGCTTGGCGTGTTCCGTCAAAATGGCATGAGGATCCGGCGGTTCCACCATCACCGCCTCTTGCCCGGCTCGCTCGTCGGAGCAGCCCGCTCCTATTGCCAGCAGGTAACCGGCCAGCAGCAGTAGGATAGAACCGGTTAAAATCTTCTCCCATCGGGTTCTCAACAGCTCACCCATTTTCGTTTAAGCTCCTTTACGCTTAGTCCAGCAGGAAATTAACTGGCCCGGTTGATGCCAGCCATGTGATCAGTTAACTCCGCTTCTTCGTCTAAATCTTATCAATATTGGCTAAATAACACAACCCACGGAGCCATATTTAGAGCTTATACTTGCAGCCGCGGCGTTCGGTAGTTGACGTTCATAACAGAAAATTGCTATAATTGCGCCAAGCAAATTTCTGCTCACGAACGAGCATATTTTCACAATGACCAGGACCACTCCCTTTTGAAGAAAGGAGCTTCTCAGAAAATGCAAAGAAACAAATTAACTCACCTGCTCGCAAAAGAACGACGGGAGTTTATTGAGCGCCATCCCCGTTCCGAAGCGCTGTTTAATGAGGCCAAGGGAAGTTTGCTCGGCGGCGTTCCGATGAACTGGATGATGAAATGGGCCGGCGATTTTCCGGTCTTCGTGAAGGAAGCACAAGGAGCATATTTTACCGATGTAGACGGCCACCGCTACCTGGACCTGTGCCTGGGAGACACCGGCGCCATGACCGGCCACGCGCCCGCAGCTTCGACCGACGCCATCGCGGAGCGGGTGGCCCGGGGCACCACCTTTATGCTGCCCACTGAAGACGCCCTGGCCGTCGGAGCGGAGCTACAACGGCGTTTCGGCATGCCGTACTGGCAGTTTGCCCTCACCGCCACCGACGCCAATCGCTTTTCTATCCGGCTGGCCCGGCACATTACCGGCCGCGGCAAGATCCTGGTCTTCAACTGGTGCTACCACGGCACCGTGGATGAAAGCTTCATCACCCTGCATAGCGACGGTAGCGTTACCGCTCGGCAGGGCAATCTGGGCCCCCCGGTAGATCCGGCCGTTACCACGAAAGTGATTGAATTCAACGACGTGCCGGCGCTGGAAAAAGCGCTGCGGGACGAAGATGTAGCTTGTGTGCTTGCGGAACCGGTCATGACCAACATTGGGATCATTCACCCGAAACCGGGCTATCATCACGCCCTGCGCGAGATTACCAGGCGTACCGGCACGCTCTTGATCATTGACGAAACCCACACCATCTGCGCCGGCCCGGGAGGCTACACCGCCCTGCACGGGTTGGAGCCGGATATCCTTACCCTGGGCAAGCCGATCGCCAGCGGCATTCCCGCCGCGGTTTACGGTTTTTCAAACGAGGTGGCCCGGCGAATCCAGGCCGCGACCACCGTGGAAGACTCCGACACCGGCGGGATCGGCGGCACCTTGGCCGGCAACGCTCTCTCCATCGCCGCCATGCGGGCCACGTTGGAGAAGGTGCTGACCAGGGAAGCTTACGCCATCACCATCCCCCTGGCGGAGCGCTTTACCGCCGGCGTGCGCGGCGTGATTCAAGAATTTAACCTGCCCTGGAGTATAACGCAGCTGGGCTGCCGCGCGGAATACTGGTTCCACCCCGAACCGGCCCGCAACGGCGCCGAAGCCGCGGCGGCGGCGGATGCGGAGCTCGACCGCTATATGCACCTGGCGGCGTTAAACCGCGGTATCTTAATGACGCCGTTTCACAACATGGCCCTGATCTCACCGCAAACAACACCCGCGGACATCGATAACCATACCCGGGTTTTCCGGGAAATAGTGCGCCCTCTTGCCGAGTAAAGTTGACAGGGGGACGGCAGACTGTGTAAAAACCATCCTGGGCGGGAACGTCATTACTTGATTTAGAGTCTTAATCTGTCGTTATGTATAGCGCATTTGGCTTCATCGGCCAAGGCCAACAGTACACGGATGATGATCATTAATGAACCCTCTCCCGCATGATGGAGAGGGTCAGGCTGCATGATAGACAGGGGAAAGGGGGCCAATGTAACTAATTATTGATGGAACAGTGGTGTAGCGGTCAATCTTGGACCAGCGAATTCAGGATCTGCTCTAATTCGGCGATCGCCGTGAAGAAGGTGTCTTCTCTGGCCATCATCGTGAGCAAGTATGATCGCCCCTCATCGGCAAAAACCGCGGTCCTGGTGAGAACCTTTTCCTTATCTCCCGCCACAGCGTCAAGGAAAGTGATGCGGCGACCGGAGATCTCTTTTTCCTCTTCCTGTTGCACAGGCTGAACACTATAGAGGCTTGATTCGAGCAGCTCTGCTGCTTTTTTAACCAGTTCGTCGCGGTTTAGGGCAACGGGTAAAATCGTGACAATCAGCTTAACGGCGGCCTGTTCACTTTGCTTATCCAGTTGTAGTGTGGCAATGCCGTTCCTGGAGGTTTCTTTCACCACTACCCAGTCATCCGGGTATGTGAAAGAGAGGCCGTCTTCACCGGACGCAAGCAGTGGGTCCTGTTCGTCCTGCACCGGACTTCGCCCGGTGCAGGATGTCACGCACAGAACCAGAACAGCAACAGCGGTCATGACAAAAGGCAATGCACGGGAGATAGAAGGGCGGCTCCGTCCTGTAAATCTCATTGTTTTTTCTCACCCGAGGAGCGCCCGGAAGCTGACCCTTGGGGCGATCCATGCGCTGACCCTTGGGGCTGCCCGGAAGCGGCTTCAGCCGGCGGACCCGGTGTTTCACCGGCATTACCGTCACTTTTTCCGTTTTCCTGGCCGGCCCGTTCCTGTACCGCGACACCCGCCTGTTGTGCGTTGGTTAAAGCTTCCCGCAGCTTGACCATCGCCATCTGCTGGTTTTCCAGGGCTTGATTGATACCGTTCCTGGCTTCCTCGGGCAGAGTGCTGTTTTCACTCATCGCCCGCAGGCGCTGCGCCCTTTGCTCGCAGGCTTCCGCCATCAGGGCCAGAGCGCTGCCCTGCCCGGTATTGGCGCCGTCCAGGCCTTCCAGCAGGCGCCAAAGCTTTCGCTCATGTTCCCGGTATCCTGCCAGCAGTGCTTCCATATCGGAAGGATTTTCGATTTCCTCAATCACCCGCAACCTGCGTTCCGCATACACACTCTGCATTCCCGCCTGTTCTACGGGGTCAGCAGCCAGTTCGAATTGGGCATCTTCAATGAATAGACCGGCATCGTAGGTGGCATCTTCGGGTGTCAGGGGTGTTCCCGCCAAATCTTCCGCGGCAGTCCAGGCGGTACCGGCGAGGAGGAGCAGTAAAAGGACTAAGAACGCACATAAACTTCTTTTAAACATTTTCGCATTCTCCTTCCAATTAATTTGGAGTCTGCTAATATATTCGAAAATTGGTTTTGTTTTTGGTAGTCGCCGGCCAAAAAAATAAATCTAATCTTCAAATGGTGTCCGGCGGCAGCGCTAACTTTTTTTCGAGTGTGGGCCGGCTGAGCCGTCGGAGCCGGGCGGATCAAGAGGATGCTGGCCGGGGCGGGCCGGCTGTTCCTCGGTTCCCTTTTCCTCTGGGTCAGGTTCAGGTTTGCCTTGATGAGCAGGCTCATGATCAGGCGGGCCGGGTGAATCAGCGGGATCGGGTGAATCCTGCGGCGGCGGTTCCGGCTGGCCCGTGGCGCGGACCAGTCCGCCGGGGAAATTGCTGTTCAGCTCACGCAGCAGATCCGCCAGGGGTTTGTCGTCCAATGGGCTGGCCTCGCCGCCCTGCCGGCGCAAAGCTTCCACCACGAGGTAGCGGTTCAAAGAGTGCCCGCCGGTCACGGCCTCTTGATGTGTCCGCGCATCTGTTTCAAATACAGCCACATAACCGTTAATACCGAACCGGTCTAACTGCTCTTCGATAAGATCTGCCAGCGGTTCCGGCAAAATTTCCGCCTGCCCCACCTGAACAAGCGTTACCAGGACCAGGTTATCCTCCAGTGTACGGCCGATGTAACCGGCGGAAACGGAACGCTCCAGCAACCATTTTACAGCATCGAACAGCTGAGCCCTTTCTTGCAAACCTTCCAGCAATAAGACGGCGTCGTCGTTCAGGGCACGGCAGGCGGTAACTTCCAGCTTTTCGTTGTAAGCCAGTTCAAAATTCGGGTTGATTTCAAAAACAAGGTAGCCCTGCACGGCGTCACCGCTCCACGGCACTCCGCTAAAAGGAGTTCCCGGGGGGTAGACAACGATCAGTAAGAATAATGCGGCGGCCAGACAGGCCGCGGCGGCGATCGCTTTGGGCCAGGCCGGCACGGTTAACCGGCAGCATACTTCATCGCCGATTTTAACCCGGCCGCCCGGATGCGGCACTTTTAGATAATCGCCATCCGGTGTGAGCAGAATAAGATTCTTTTTATCGATATCCAGGACAATGCCCTGCGCCTTTCTCATCGCGAATTCTCTCCCTTGCCTGTCAGTTCCCGCGCGTAGTCCTGTAAATGGGGCAGTTCCTCTCCGGCAAGTAATAGCGCCAGGGCGATTACGTAAATCCGTCCCCGGTCCAAAATACGCGGTGTCACTTTCGCCAGTTCACAAAGCCGTCGCTTCGGCAGTTTGCCGCTGCTATGGAGGTAATTCATCAGCTCTTGATCTCCGGCCAGGATTTTAGCAGTGCACCGTAACGTTTCCCGTGTCTGCCTGTGTCTGGGCTGGGCATCGGCCACTAACTTGAAATTAAGGTTAAAGTCATTTAAAACCCGCCTGTACTTTTCGATTTCTTCTTCTCTTGCGGTCCGCTCCCAATCTTCTTCAACAGCGGCTTGGGAAACAACCTCGGTAGAAGCTAAATAAGTATCCGGCTTATTGTCGGCCCTGCGAAAGTAATCAACCAACCGCCTTTTGATTACAAGCCTGGCCAGCTGTTCAAATGAAGCGCCTTTCGATGCGCAATAGGCATCGATCGCTTCATTAAAAGCGATCAAGGCAATGCTAAGCTCATCATCGCGGCCCCATTCCAAGAAGCGGCGGCAAACCCGTTGTGCTTCTTGCAAAATAAATGGACGGCACTGCGCGATCAGACTTTCCCTTGCCTGTTTGTCGCCCGACACCGCCGGCTCCAGCCAGCGGTAAACGCTGTCTTGATCCAAGGAAGGGCTCACCTCTTCTCCGGAAAAAGAAGTTCTTCGTCGCCGCCTGATATCCCTGCAGCTGTTTATTTTGATTGTCAGGCCCTTCGCTTGATCATTAATTCGTAAACCAATCAATTTTTCGGTGGTTGAATCGTAATGCCAGGGTGCAAATTTACCGCTACCCTGCCAGGGTTAAGGATTGCACGCAGCAATAATGAGGTGGCAAGACCGGAGATTTAACGATTGACGATGGCAACCTTGTGGTTTAAGTAACGCACACTCTGCATCGCCGCGCGGCAGCCCTCGGCGGCGGCTACTACCGCTTGCTTAATTTCCGGACAGAGTACGTCCCCGGCGGCGAATACACCCGGGATGGCGGTCTGCAAGTTCTCGTCCACCTGGAGACAACCGTATGCATCGGTGGGCAATGCGCCCTCCAAAAAGCCGGTTACCGGCCGGTTGCCTAGCAGATAGATAAAGACGCCATCCACCCGGATTGACTGATCCTGGTTATTCCGCCGCACCACTATGCCGGTTACGGCTCTTTTCCCGCTAATTTGCTTTAGCGTAGCTCCGCTGATGCTGGTGACCCGGTCCGGCAAAGTCTCGGGGGGCTCTTTTTTTCGTGTGACCAGATAGAGCGTTTTCTGCAGAAGTCGATCAGCAAAACCAAGATAAACGCCGGGACCCCCGCGTCGCTCGACCCGTCCCAGAAAAACGAGTTAAAGAAAAAAATGCGCAGCCTGCTTAAAGAAGCCTCAACAACGCTTGACAGCCTATCATAGTTATTAAAAAGGCCCGTAACCGATCAGAACCGCCAGGGCGAGAAAAGCTGCTGTAACCACCAGAACGGCAAGCTGTAGGCCGATGATCCATTTGAACCACTTCACGTAGCTGACGGTGGTCAACCCGAGGGAGATCAGCAGGATCGGGTTGGTCGGGAAAAGCACGTTGGAAAAACCGTCCCCAAAACAAAAAGCCTGGACCATGGTTTGGCGGGTCAGCCCAACCAGGTCGGCCAGGGGCGTAATGATCGGGATCAGCAGCATCGCCTTGGCCGAAGCGGAGCCGATAAAAAAGTTGACCGTGAGCACCAAGCCGTAAATAATAAACGACGAGGTGAAAGGCACCTCTGCAGAGATCAGGCTGGCAGCGCGGTAGACTACAGTATCCATAATCCCGCCCTGGATAATAATATAGTTGACGCTCATCGCCATCAGGATAAGGGCGATGCCGGGCGCAATCCCGGCCACACCTTTACCGAAGGTGGAGGCCACTTCCTTCACCGAGAGCCCGCCCCGCAGACCGGCGCCGACCCCGGCAAACAGGTAGATCAGAGCGATGGCCGGCATGGAGAAATCGGAAAAACCTTCAATCAGGGTGGCGGTAATGATCACCGCCAGGATCGCCCCGACGCAACAGAGAAACCAGGTGGTGGCGCGCCGGATATTGACCGATTCCCGCGGAATTGCCGCCATAGCAGAACCGGACCCCGCCTCGCCGTAGACGGCAGCATATTGGGCCTGCATCTCCCGATCTTCCTCATAAACAAGCGACTTGTGGGGGTTGCGGTCAAGCCGTTTGGCATAAGCCACCAGAAATGCACACAAGAGCGCATAAAGAACGATGAAAACAACAATTCTGTAGGGCAGGCCGGAGAATACGGGCAGGCCGGCCAGTCTCTGGGCCACGCCTACCGTGTAGGGATTGGAAACCGCCACGGAAAAGCCGAAACAGATCGAAAGCAAACTCATACCGAGACCGAGCAGAGCGTCCCAACCCATGGTATACGCTAAAATAACCACTACGGGGATCAGGGGGACAATTTCCTCAAACATGCCGAGGA
>JBFMGD010000054.1:0-13215 GCA_040751775.1 Bacillota bacterium
GGCGCATCAGGCGGATTACCGGTTACCTCTCCACCGACGATCGTTTCAACGCAGCCAAACGCGTGGAGCTGGCAGACCGCCGGCCGCATTTCGCGCCGCGTCAGCCGTGAACAAGTTGAGAATTGCCGGCGTTGTGCCGGAGAGTGTAGTGGACGGACCGGGAATACGCCTGGCCCTTTTTGTCCAGGGTTGTCCGCACGGCTGTATCGGCTGCCATAACCCTGCATCACACGACCCCGCGGGCGGTAGTTCAATCAGCGTTTCGGGTCTGCTGGCCCGGATCAGAGCAGCGTGCGGCATTGACGGGGTTACCTTTACCGGCGGTGAACCCTTTGCACAGGCCGGGCCCCTGGCCCGGCTGGCCCGGGGAATTCAACTTTTAGGCTTGAATTTGGTAATCTATTCGGGTTATACTTTTGAAGAGCTGCTGAATAAGAGCCGTAATGACCCGGATATTCGCCTTTTGCTTACATCGGGGTTCTTACTGGTTGACGGTCCTTTTATCGAGAAAGAAAAAGACCTGGCCCTACCGTTCAGGGGCTCGCGTAATCAGCGCCTCCTGGACCTGCCCCTTTCGCTGCGGCACGAAACCCCGGTGTTATGGCAGGGTTCGCTTTAGGATAGACAGCCATGATTATAAAATTGGTCGAGGTATAAAATGGCAGGCTCAAAAAATGGTTTCGCATTGATCAAACGAGGCGAACTGGCTTACCTGCAGTCGCCCCTTTTAAACGCCTCAAGGATAGTCGATCATGCATTTTCCACCCGTTTGGGAGGCTGCAGTACCGGTGCAGCCGCCTCCTTGAATACTGCGTTTCATACCGATGATCAATTTGAACGGGTCATGGAAAACCGGCGCCGTTTGCTCGAACCGTGGGGTTACGATGCCGGCGCCCTGGTTGCCGGCATCCAGGTGCACGGCACCACCGTAGCCCTGGTTACGGAAAAGGATCGCGGCCGGGGAGCGCTGCCCCGTTCTTACCTCTCCGAATGTGACGCCCTGGTTACCGCAGTACCGGGCCTGGTTCTGACGGCATACGCCGCCGACTGCTTGCTTCTCTTCCTGGCCGCGCCTCGTGAGCGTGTAATCGCCCTTGCTCATGCCGGTTGGCGCGGCACGCTGGGGAACATGGCGGGAACGGTTGTCAAATACCTGGCGGAACACTTCGCCGTAGCTCCCGGCGGGATTCTGGCGGCGCTTAGTCCCGGCATTTGCCGGCAATGCTACCAGGTAAACGAAGCGGTGGCCGATCAGTTTCACTCCGCCGGGTGGGGCGGCCCGCCTTACCTGGCACATGCTACGGCCGGCGAATATCACCTCGATCTGCCGGCGATAAACGCAACCCAATTGCGCCGCGCCGGGATTAGAGCAGAATCCCTCGCGGAAGCGGCGTGGTGTACCGCCTGCCGGCCGGACCTCTTTTATTCATACCGCCGGGATCAGGGCGCAACTGGACGGATGATTGGTTTTATGGCCATTTCGCCGGTAAAAGAGGGTTGCTCCGGTTGAGCCGGCGCCGCTTACCAGACCAGGGTAAAAATTTTACGGTGATACCGGGTGAGGGACGCCGCCACAGCCATGTTAAACAGGCGCTGGTTTTTTATCTGGTGCTGGGCCTGGTTGCTGTTTTGGTAATCCAGGCCGGCTCCCAATGGATGGGAATGCTGTTTTTTGCCCGGCGCCTGCAAATAACCACCGCCGAACCGGGGTTCTTTGATTACAGCGTGGCGGCAGAAGGCGTGGTCACACGCCGCGAACAGGTGATCAGCGCTCCTGCTTCCGGCATTATCGTGGAGTTGGCTCCATCCGGGGAAAGGATAGCTGTGGGCCGGCACCTGGTGACGATATTGCTGCTGTCCCGGGAAGATATTTTGGATTTGCAGACGGAAATATTAACGGAGAAGACTCTGTGGAGTAGACTGGAACAGTATCTGCGGGATCTGTGGCACGGTGCCGCGGCGGATCAGCCTGATCAACCGGTAGTCTTAACCGGGGAGATTCCACCCTGGTTTCAGGAAACGGTCACTCTGTCCTCTGAGACGGCCGGTTTGCTGTCATACTATGTGGACGGTTGGGAATCGCTTTGGGAAGAGGCTTACCTTACCCGGGAACTGGTGGAAAGCGCTGCTAGCAAAACTGTCGGAGATTTGGCAGTGGGCACATTTGTCGAAGCGGGCGCCCCGCTGCTGAAGATAGTGAATAACTGGAGCTGGCTCTACCATGTAATCCTGCCCCTGGATTCCGGCAGAGGGATTGCTGCCCGGGAGAGCGTGACTATTGTTTTTGATTATGCCCCTGACAACCCGGTGCAGGCAGTGTTGGAAAACATGGTCATCGATGCCGCCGCCAGTGAAGTCCGGTTGACCTACAGGTTGGATCAGGAGTTGCCCGGGTTTGACCGGGTGCGCTGGAGCAGTGCATCGATCAGGTTTCGGCAAGAGCAGGGCATTATTATTCCCGCCCCGGCAATTACCGCACAGCAGGGTCAGACAGGGGTGTTTATCAACAGCGGCGGCAGCGTCGTCTTTAACCCGGTAACCGTAATCGACTATCAGGATAACAGGGCGCTGGTGGACGGCCTGGAGCCGTATACGATGGTTATCGGCCGCCCCGACCTGGTGCGTGAAGGGCAAAGGTTGAATTAGAGTTCATTTCAGACTAAATTCAGGTATAATAGAGTAGAAGTAAGCATTCAGAAGTCAAAATTTAGGAGTTTATGCTATGCTTGCCGAAAATTTATATCGCGTCACAGCGGAGATTGCCGCCGCTGCGCGGCGCTCCGGGCGGGACCCGGCGGAGATCCGGCTGCTCGCGGTCACGAAAACAGTGGGCCTGGAGCAGGTTCGCGAGGCGGCGGAGCTGGGCCTGCGTGATTTCGGTGAAAACCGGCTGCAAGACGCGAAAGCTAAACTCGAGGCTTTCCCGAACTTCAGCTGGCATTTTATCGGTCACCTGCAAACCAACAAGGTCAAAGAGGTGCTGTCCGGGTTTACATTGATCCATTCCCTGGACCGCCTGCACCTGGCCGAGGCGCTGCAGCACTGGGGAGAACAGCTGGGCCGCAGCGCGGCAGTTTTGGTTCAGGTTAACGTGGCCCGGGAGAAGGGAAAATTCGGCCTTGATCCCGCGGCACTGCCTGATTTTCTCGATGAAATGCGTCGCTTTACCCGGGTTCAAGTGCAAGGGTTGATGACGATGGCGCCGTGGGTGGATGACCCCGAAGAAGCGAGGCCTGTTTTCAGAGCGCTGCGGCAGCTGCAGCGGGATCTCGCCGGGCCGGGTCCGGCGCTCGAGCATCTTTCCATGGGCATGTCTAACGATTATACGGTGGCGGTTGAAGAAGGAGCTACCCTGATCAGGCTCGGCACCGCCCTGTTCGGGCCGCGGAGCTGAAAAATCTTATTATGAGGAGGTATTGCCATTTACACTCTTGGTACTGGTTTAATGTATTTTATTCAGATCTACTACTATATTCTCATCGCACGGATCATACTATCCTGGTTTCAGGCTTCCTTTTACGGTAACCCGACTCTGGTCGGTATCTACCGCGTTGTTTATGGCTTGACGGAGCCGATCCTGGCCCCCCTCCGCCGGGTTTTGCCCACGGTACGGGTTGGGATGGGTTACCTTGATCTATCGCCGTTGGTTTTACTGCTGCTGTTGAGCCTGGCCCGGCAGTTGATTTACCAGTATTTCTTTATCCGGTCCGGGTGGTGAAAGTGATGCCTATACCCCGCCGGCCGGGACCGTTGACAGAAAGTGAAAAAAAATGGCGCCAGGCACTGATCCGTAAGGTGGAATCGTTATCCGGAAAAGAGGCTTTTCAGACCGCGTTTCTCGATCCCCTGCAGCTGGAGATCGCGGCGGCGCTGCTGCGGGACTATCCCCATCTCTCGACAACTGTGTTTGGCGGTTATTCCGGCGCGGAACGGGTGCGTCTCCGCGTGAGCCCGGCTGCCCAGCAGGGGATCCTGCCGGAAGTAGCCTGCCTGATGGTCAGCGGCCCGGCTGGCGACGCCCGGCTCAGCCACCGGGACTTTTTGGGCTCTGTGCTCGGTTTAGGATTGCGCCGCGATCAGGTTGGCGACATTGTGCTCCTGCCGGACGGAAAGGCGATTATAATGCTGGATCAGTCAAAAGCCGCTTTTATCTGCGCGCAGTTGGTCCAGGTGGCAAATTTGCCCGTGGAATGCTTCACTGTCGATGCCGCCAATTTGCCGCTGCCCGCCGAGGAGGGGAAGGCGATTAGCGGGACGGTGGCCAGTATGAGACTGGATGCCGTGCTCGCCATCGGTTTTGGCTTATCCCGCTCCCGGGTGGTGCTCTTGATTAAGGGGGGGCTGGTTAAAGTTAACTGGCGCTTCGTAGACTCGCCGGCGTTTCACCTGCAGGAAGGAGATCTGGTCTCACTGCAGGGGCGCGGCCGCCTCGAAATAGAGGCGGTTACCGGCGAAACCCGCAAAGGAAGGATGCGGCTTGCACTGAAAAAATATAGCTAATCAGGCAGGAACAACCGGGCAGCTGTCGAATATCGTAGAGTTAAAGAGATTTAAGAGGACCAGGGGGGATAATGATGGGTTTAACGCCGATGGATATTCACAACAAGGAATTCGAACGCTCTTTTCGCGGCTACGCGGTAGAGGAAGTGAATGAGTTTCTCGATCGGATTGCCAAAGATCTCGAGCAGTTGATCCGGGAAAATATTGAGTTAAAGGAACAGATCGGCCAGTTGAACGATAAGCTGAAAGGCTATCAAAAGCTGGAGGAGACTATGCACAATGCCATCGTGGTGGCCCAGGAAACCGCGGAAGATGTAAAACAGAACGCCAACCGGGAAGCGGATCTGATTCGGCGGGAAGCGGATCGGGAAGCGCAGCGGATCGTGGAAGATGCCCGCTACCGCTCCAGTAAAGTTTTGGCCGAGCACGAGGAACTTTTCAAACAAGCCCAGGTTTTCAAGATGCGCTTCCGTTCGTTTATCGAAGCCCAGCTTTCCGCTTTGGAGATGGAAGATTGGATTGACCCCCAGCGTCCGCACGGTGATCACCGGTAGCTTTGGATTTATTGACGTTTAGCACTGATGAAGTAAGTTTGATCGTTGTTTAAGAATTGCTTCTACGGGTTATACTTGGTATAATATTCTATATTTCTTCTGTGAACGGGCCAGTAGGCGATATGGCAGTTTTTGCAGAGAGCCGGGGTAGAGGTGAAAGCCCGGTAAACCGGTATCGTTGAAAATCTCCCGGGAGTTCCCGTGCCAAATCGAAGCTGCCGTTTCGAGAGTAGACACGGGCGGTGACACCGTTATTCGTCCTTGATGAGCGGTCGCCCGCAGCTAACTTTGCGGGCGGTTAAAAGGGTGGTACCGCGGGAGTAAATCTCGTCCCTGTCTGGGAGGAGATTTTTTATTACTTGATCTCGATCAATGGTGAGGTGAAAGTTTTGGACTACCGAGAAACGCTACAATTACCGAGCACAGACTTTCCGATGCGGGCGCAGCTGCCCCAGCGGGAACCGGATATCCTGGACTGGTGGGAAAAGATAAAGATTTACGACCAGGTCTGCCGGCACCGCCGGGGGGCGCCGCGTTACATCTTGCATGACGGTCCTCCTTATGCCAACGGTGATATTCATATGGGTACCGCCTTAAACAAGGTTCTGAAAGACATCGTCGTCAAGTATAAGACGATGCGCGGCTTTGACAGCCCCTATGTGCCGGGCTGGGATACGCATGGGCTGCCGATTGAGCACCAGATCATCAAGACAAAAGGGATCAATCGCAAGGAAGTATCCGACCTGGAGTTCCGGCGGATGTGCCGTGAATACGCCCTGCAATATGTCAATATCCAGCGGGAGCAGTTCAAGCGCCTGGGCGTGCGCGGCGATTGGGAAAACCCCTACCTGACGCTGGTGCCTTCATTTGAAGCGCGGCAAATTGAAGTGTTTGGGAAAATGGCTTCCCGCGGCTTTATCTATAAAGGTTTAAAACCGGTCTACTGGTGCGCCGGCTGCGAGACCGCGCTTGCAGAAGCGGAGATCGAGTACGGCAACCGGACTTCCGATTCTATTTATGTAAAATTTGCCGTAACCGACGACCGGGGTCTATTGGACGGCGGCGGTGACTGCTACTGCCTGATCTGGACAACGACCGCCTGGACGATCCCGGCCAACCTGGCGATCTGCCTGCACCCTGATTTTGATTATGTTCTGGTGCAGGCCGGCGCGGTGCGTTACCTCCTGGCCGAGGGGCTGCGCGAAGAAATGCGGCAGGCCCTGGGCGCCGCCGAGCCGTGGGAAGTGTTGAAACGCTTCAAGGGCAGCGACCTGGAGGGTATTGTTTGTACCCATCCCCTCTACGACCGGCAGTCGCCGTTAATTTTGGGTGAGCATGTCACCCTCGAACAGGGAACCGGGTGCGTGCATACCGCGCCCGGGCACGGCCAGGAAGACTTTGCAGTCGGCCGCGTGTATGGATTGGCCGTACTGAGCCCCCTGGACAACGCCGGCGTTTTTACCGCGGCGGCCGGTGAATTTACGGGGCTGCGTTACGATGCCGGCAATAAAGCCGTGATTGAGGCGCTGCAAAGAGAAGGCGCGCTGCTGAAAGCGGCCAAAATTGAACACCAGTATCCGCATTGCTGGCGCTGCAAGGAACCGGTGTTGTTCCGGGCCACCGAGCAGTGGTTCGCTTCTATTGACGGCTTCCGCAAGGAAGCGCTGGCCGCGGTGCAAAGCGTCCGCTGGACGCCGCCGTGGGGAGAAGAGCGGATCTATAATATGATCGCCGAGCGGCAGGATTGGTGTATCTCCCGGCAGCGGGTCTGGGGGGTGCCCATCCCGATCTTCTACTGTCAGGACTGCGGTGAGGCGGTAATCAATGAGCAAACCATTGAAGCGGTTAAGCGGTTGTTTGCAGTGGAAGGGTCTGATGCCTGGTTTGCCCGGGAAGCGTCCGAGATACTGCCGGACGGCTTCCAATGTCCGGGCTGCGGCGGCGGCGGGTTCCGCAAGGAGAGCGATACCATGGACGTCTGGTTCGACTCCGGTTCCAGCCATGTCGCGGTCCTGGAAACCCGGCCGGAGCTGCGCTGGCCGGCTGATCTCTACCTGGAGGGCAGCGATCAGTACCGGGGATGGTTCCATTCTTCACTACTCACCTCAGTGGCCACACGCGGTGAACCGCCGTACCGGGGTGTCCTCAGCCACGGTTGGGTTGTAGACGGCGAGGGGAGAAAGATGTCCAAATCGCTGGGCAACGTGATTGCGCCCGTGGAAATCATTAAGCACTACGGTGCCGATATCCTGCGACTCTGGGTTTCCTCGGCTGACTTCACCAGCGATATTCACATTTCACCCGATATTTTAAAGCAGCTTTCCGAGGTCTACCGCAAGATCCGCAATACCAGCCGGTTCTTGCTGGGCAACTGTTTTGATTTCAACCCGGCTGAACAGGCCGTCTCCTATGACCGCATGGAAGAGCTGGACCGCTGGGCTCTTCACCGGCTGGACGGTTTAATCAAGCGTGTCACCCGGGCTTACGAAGAATACGAATACCACATGGTCTTCCATGCCCTGCATAATTTTTGCGTGGTTGACCTGAGCAATTTTTACCTGGATGTGCTCAAAGATACGCTCTATTGCGCGCGTAAAGACGACCCGGCACGCCGCTCGGCGCAAACCGTCCTGATGATTATCCTTGAAACCCTGACCCGCCTGGCCGCCCCGATCCTGACCTTTACCGCGGAAGAGCTGTGGCGGATGCTGCCCGGTGAGAGGTCGGTCAGTGTACAGATGGCCGATTGGCCCGAGCCGGATCCGGCCTGGGCGGATGAGACAATCGGCGGGCAATGGGAGATGATTCTGGCTGTAAGGGAAGAAACGTCTCAAATCTTGGAGCAAGCCCGCCAGGATAAGCGTATCGGCGGTTCGCTGGAAGCAACCCTGTCGATCTGGGCCGACGGCGAGCTTTATCGTCTCCTGCACAACCGCCGCGGTATTTTGGCGAAGTTGTTTATCGTTTCGGAAGTACGCCTCTATGAAGGCACGGCCGGCGCCGCGGCAGACGCCCGCGAAGGTCGGGACGCCGCCGTCAAACTGGCGGTAACCAAGGCTGCCGGCGATAAATGCCCGCGCTGCTGGATTTACGCGCCGCTCGAAGAAGGTCTTTGCGCACGCTGCCGCTCCGTCGTTGAGTAGCAGCGCCGGCAGTATTATTGATTACCGAACCCTCCCTGAAACGCGGGGAGGGTTTACTTTTATTATCTCGGAAAAGAAAAAGGAATATTTACTTCAAAAAAGAATATTAGAAAAAATATCAACAATTTAACAAAAGGAGGTTAAGTGCAGTGGCTGATCAACTGTGGTTGAAAAATTACCCGGTTCGCTGGAATCTGGATTACCCTGTGATTTCCCTCTATGACTACATGAAGAAAACCACCACGCAATACCCCGACCTGGTTGCCCTCGTTTTTTTCGGCAATGAAATCACCTACCGGGAGATGCAGGAAAACATCGACCGGATCGCCGGGGCGCTGGCGGACATGGGGGTGCAGAAAGGGGATCGCGTGGCGTTGATGCTGCCGAATTGCCCGCAATATGTTTACACCTATTACGCCTGCATGAAACTGGGAGCCGTGGTCGTGCAGATGAATCCGCTGTATACGCCCAAAGAGGTGGAGTTTATCCTCAATGATTCGGGGGCTCAGATCTTCTTCGGGGTGGACGCGGTATTCGCCTCATTTCATGCCGTGCGCGATCAGGTACCCGTGGAGCGGGTAATCGTGGCCCGCATGCTCTGGACCGAGGTGGAGGGAGAAAACCTCTGGTTTGAGGACTTGCTGCAGCAGTACTCGCCGGATTCGCCCCGGGCGGAGATTGATCCGAAGGAGGATATCGCTGTTTTTCAATATACCGGCGGCACCACCGGTTTTCCCAAGGCGGTGATGCTGACCCATTTTAACCTCACGGCCAACGTAACCCAGATCAAGGAATGGCTGAAAGATTGGATTGACGAAAAATTCGGCCGCGGTATCACCCAGTATTACGGGATCGGGATATTGCCTTTCTTCCATTCATACGGGATGACCTGCGTGATGAATACCGGGCTGACCCTGCCTTCAGGGCAGGTCCTGGTGCCGCGCTTTGACGTCGATGTGCTGCTGGAGCTGATCAAGCAGTACAAACCGTCCCTATTCCCGGCTGTGCCCACGATCTATACCGCTATCGCCAATCACCCGGAAGCGGATCAGTACAATATCGATGCCGTGGAGATCTGCAACAGCGGCGCGGCGCCGATGCCCGTTGACGTGATGGCCCGCTTCGAGGAGCGCACCGGTTCGAAGATGCTGGAGGGATACGGCCTTTCGGAGGCATCCCCGGTGACCCATTGCAACCCGTTGGTGGGAGAACGCAAACCCGGCAGCATCGGCATGCCCTACCCCGATACCCAATGCCGGATCGTGGATCTGGAAACAGGCGCCAGGGAGCTTCCCCCGGGTGAAGAGGGGGAGCTGATTATCAAGGGGCCGCAGGTGATGAAAGGCTACTGGAACCGGCCGGAAGAAACCGCGGAAACCCTGCGGGACGGCTGGCTGTATACCGGCGATATCGCCAAAATGGATCAGGACGGTTATTTCTACATTGTCGACCGGAAAAAAGATATGGTGATCACGGGCGGCTATAACGTTTACCCCCGCGAAGTGGATGAAGTGCTTTTTGAGCATCCCAAGGTGGCGGAAGTTGTATCGGCCGGCATCCCGGATAGCTATTATGGTGAAGTGATCAAAGCTTACGTGGTACTCAAGGACGGGATTACAGCCACGGAGCAGGAGCTGCTTGATTTTTGCGCGGATAAACTGGCCAGGTACAAGGTGCCGCGCGCGATCGAGTTTCGCGCTGAACTGCCCAAGAGCGCCGTCGGCAAGCTGCTGCGCCGCGTCCTGGTGGAGGAAGAGAAGGCGAAAAAAGAGCAAGCCTGATTGCGCTGCCAATTAAACTGAGGGTTGTACTTAGTGCGGCCGGGATGGCCGCATTTTTTATCTTTATAAGAACTGCTTAGGATGTTGCGTAACTAATATCTTTACTGCGGGGGAAAATAATTATTGGCGAATGGGGGGAGCATAATGGACGACTGGCGGGAAGAAGACTGTTCTGCCGGCAGCCGGCTGCAAAGAGATTTGCTGGTGAAGCTGGGCAAACTGGCGCAGGATATTGAGAAGTTTAATATTGCTGAGTATGTCGCGCTGCTGAATAATCCCCGGCGCTACCTGTTCATCAACTTCTTAGGCGGGATCGCCCGCGGTTTGGGCATCGCGATCGGAGCAACTCTGTTGGCGGCAGTGCTGCTCTATTTTCTGCAAAGGATTGTTATGTTGAATCTGCCCGTGATCGGCGACTTTATCGCTGAATTGATTAAAATTGTAAATCAAAATTTATGATCAGGGGTGTTCGCTATGGCCTTATGGGAAAAAGAAGAGGCGGCTTTAAGAGAAGAAAGAAGGCGTCTCCTGGAACAGCTGGGCGAACCGCTGAACAGGAACCGCTCCGTGGCTTTCCGGGACAGCGTTACGGAGCTCTCCTTTGCCGACAATCACCCGGCAGACCTCGGTTCGGAAAACTTTGAGCGCAGCAAGGATCTCTCTTTGCGGGAGCATCATCTCAGCCATCTGCGCCTGGTTGAGGAGGCGCTGGAACGGATCGATGCCGGCCGATACGGGGTTTGCCGTCGCTGCCGGGAAAACATCGACCCGGCTCGTTTGGCGGCCGCCCCGGAGGCGCCCTTGTGCCTGCTTTGTCAGGAAGAAGAGGAAAGAGGGATGCTCGATCCGCATCGCCGGCCGGTTGAAGAGGAACGGTTTCTACCGCCCTTTGCACAAAAAATAGTTTTTGGTGACCCCGGTTTTGACCAGGAGGATTTTTGGCAAGAGGTGGCCCGGCACAATAAAAGGCCGCGCATCTTCGAAGACGGCCTGGAAGATGAAGAGACAGGTTTAGTGGAAGATGTTGACCGTTTGACGAACGAGGATTTCCGGGACCAGCTGACGGATTAGCTTGTTTTTACGATTAAGCTTATGTTAAAATGAAAAACAACAGTTTAAGGCTGGAGGGATTATGTTTGCGTTTATTTTTAATCGCGACGGCGGTTGTTGGCCTGGACCAGATATCCAAGTATATCGTTGATGCGCTGATGGAAACCGGCCAATCAATCCCTGTAATTCATAATTTTTTATATATAACCTATCTGCGCAACCCCGGGGCGGCTTTCGGTATGCTTCCTTACCGGACGGTATTTTTTATCATCGTGACCCTGCTGGTGATGGGTTTTATTATCTATTTTTACCGTACTTTGCCTGCCGGTTTCTCTCTGCTGCGCATCGGGCTGGCCCTGCAGCTGGGCGGCGCCGTGGGCAACCTGGTCGACCGGATCCGGAGCACCTATGTGACCGACTTTATCAGTTTTACGATCTTCCCCCCAGTCTTTAACCTGGCCGACACCGCCATTGTCATCGGCATCATCATCTTTCTGTTTTCGTTTTGGCGCATGTCTCCGGTTCTTGACGGGAAATCTTAGCGCTACCTCAATTTATATTTGGAGATGATTACGTGCATCCTGTGTTATTTCAAATTGGTGGGATCAGTATTTATTCGTATGGGGTGATGATTTCCCTGGCTATTTTGGTGGCGGCGCTGGTTTTGTTTCGGGAAGCGCCGCGGGAGGGGATTAACCCCGATCATGTTCTTGAAGCAATCATTGTCGCCGCGGCCGCCGGTTTGCTCGGCTCCCGTCTTCTATACGTGGCCCTGAACTGGGAGCTTTTCAGCGGGCGTTTGTTGAGCATCTTCTTTGCCCGCTTTGAAGGCCTCTCTTTCTACGGCGCTTTTTTTGGCGGCGCGTTGGCGCTGCTGATCTGGGGCCGCCGGCGTAAGATCGATTTCTATAAGATGGCCGATCTGCTGGCGCCGTACCTGGCCCTCGGTTACGCTTTCGGGCGGATCGGCTGCTTTTTAAACGGTTGCTGCTACGGCGAAGTGAGCTCGGTTCCCTGGGCTTTGCCGGTTTCGATGGCGGACAACCTGCTGCGCCATCCGGTTCAGCTCTATGCCTCTTTCGGAGCGATTATCATCTTTGTCCTGCTGAAGCTGTTGCGTCCGGTCCGGCCTTTCAGTGGGTTCAACCTCCTGGCCCTGGCCGCGCTTTACGGCCTGCTGCGCTTTACAACGGAGTTTTTCCGGGAAGAACCGGCGGTTTGGTTAGGGTTGACTACGGCTCAACTGTTCAGCCTCGGCTTGACGGCGGCAGCGCTGCTGATGATTCTCACGGTCTTGGCGGCGGGCGCCAAAAAAAGCGGCAGAACCTCTCAAAAATGATTGACGATCACGTGGTCACAACTGCGGAAGCCGGCCGGCGCCTGGACGTCTATTTGACGGGTCAGGTCGCCGGTCTTTCCCGTACCATGGCCCAAAAACTGATTATCGCCGGAGCGGTTTCGGTAAACCGCGCCGCATGCCCGGATAAGAACTACCGGGTGCAGCCGGCCGATTTGATCACCTGTACCATCCCCGACCCTGCTCCGTCAACCGTGCAAGCCGAATTGATTCCGCTGGATATTGTCTACGAAGATCAGGATTTGCTGGTGATCAATAAACCGCGGGGCATGGTTGTCCACCCGGCGCCCGGGCATAGCGGCGGCACCCTGGTTAACGCCTTGCTCTACCACTGCCGCGATCTGTCCGGCATCGGCGGCGCTCTCCGTCCCGGCATCGTGCACCGCCTGGACAAAGATACAACAGGGCTGCTGGTGGCGGCCAAAAATGACTTTAGCCATCAGGCGCTGGCGGAACAGCTAAAATCACGTCTTCTGCGCCGGGAATACCTGGCTCTCGTTCACGGCCGGGTTGTCCCGCAGAACGGCCGGGTGAACGCTCCCATCGGACGCCACCCTCGCTACCGGCGCTGCATGGCCGTGGTGCCCGGGGGAAGAGAGGCGCTGACCCGCTACAAGGTTCTCGCGTACCTGGATCGCTTTACCCTGCTGCAGATCAACCTGGAAACAGGGCGCACACACCAGATCCGGGTCCATCTGGCTTTTCTCGGCTATCCCGTGGCCGGCGACCCGCTCTACGGCCCGGTCCGCCAGGGTGATTTGCCGCCGGAGTTGCGCCGCGGCCAGGCGCTGCACGCGCGCCGGATCGCCTTTATCCACCCGCGCGACGGC
>JBFMGD010000055.1:0-13206 GCA_040751775.1 Bacillota bacterium
GGTTCACTTTCTCCACGAGCACCTCCTGGGTAGTGCCGATAAATTGTCGCATATAGCGATCGGCCATCTCCTCTCCGAGGGCCGCCATCTCTTTGCCGCGCTCTTCTTTAATCGCGCGGGGCAGCTGGTCGGGGTAACCGGCCGCCGGGGTGCCCGGGCGGGCTGAATACTGGAAAACATGCAGGCGGCTGAACTGAACCCGGCGTACCAAATCCATACTGCGCCGGTGGTGCTCCTCGGTCTCACCGGGAAATCCGACAATGATATCGGCGCTCACGGCAAGACCCGGCCGCTCCTGTTTGAGCCATTTGACCAGGTAGAGGTATTCCGAGGGAGTATAAGCCCGGTTCATCCGTTTCAGGATCTCACCGTCACCGCTCTGCAAGGGGATATGCAGGTGCGGGCAGATCAAATCCGAACCGGCGATCTGTTCTACCAACTCCCCGGTAATATCAGCCGGCTCCAGGGAGCTGAGCCGAACGCGCAGCAGGCCCGGCAGCTGCTCGAAACCGCGCAGCAGCCCGGCCAGCGTTACCTCGCCCTGATCCGCTCCATAGAGGCCGAGATGGATACCGGTGAGCACAACTTCCCGGCAGCCGCCCCACAGCAGGGCGCGGGCGCGCGCCAGCACCTCCGCGGGCGGTAGGCTGCGCAGCGGACCCCGCACGTGGGGTACAATGCAGAAGGTGCAGCGCTGATTGCAGCCCTCCTGAATTTTTAGAAAACCGCGGGTCCGGCCCCGGTGGATCACCGGGGGCAAAATTTCAAAGGCGCCCGTCTCTTGATACGGCTCCACCAGGTTGAGCGGGCAACCAGGCCTGAGCGACTCGACAAGCCGCGGCAGTGCTTCGCGGCCCCGGGTGCCGACGACCAGGTCGACCAACCCCATTTCTTTAATCTCTTCGGGAGAACCCTGGGCATAGCAACCCACCGCCGCCACCACGGCTTCAGGATTCAGACGCCGGGCGCGGCGGATCATTTTGCGGGACTTATGATCGCTTAAACTGGTCACTGTACATGTATTGATCACATAAACATCGGCGCGGGTGTCAAATCCGGTCACAGTGTAACCCGCTTTTTCAAAAAGGGCTTGCAAAGACTCCGTTTCACAGAAGTTTACCTTGCAGCCCAGTGTATAAAAAGCCACTTTTTTTCTCATTGCCGCTCAACCCCCA
The DNA here is from genome assembly GCA_040751775.1 of Bacillota bacterium. GTDB lineage: Bacteria > Bacillota > Dethiobacteria > DTU022 > DTU022 > JBFMGD01. Next base: position 1,176 of record JBFMGD010000055.1, read on the forward strand.
GGTCACCCCAGGCCGCCTGAACCAGGGTTAAAGCGGCGGCGGCGGTTTCGGTCCGCAAAATGCGCGGGCCCAGGTGAACGGTCCGGGCGCCGGCGCCGGAAAGCGCCTCTACCTCCGCCCGGCTAAACCCCCCCTCCGGGCCGATAAAAAGCAAAACAGCCCTATCTGCAGGGCTGCGGCGGTCCAACATTTCATTAAAACCATAATCCGTTTCGCCTTCCCACGGCACCAGAGCCGTGGCTCCGGCTAACAGGCCCAGGGCTTGCGCAAAATCATGGACCGGTTCCACCGCGGGAAGAACAGACCGCCGGCACTGGGCTGCCGCCACACGGGCTATTTTACGCCAGCGCTCGAGGCGCCCGTCCTCTTTTCCGGCAGGCAAACGGGGAATGCTGCGTTCGGTGAGCACAGGAATGATCCGCGCTGCGCCGAGCTCCACCGCCTGGCGGACGATTAAATCCATCTTCTCCCCCTTGGCCAGAGCCTGCAGCAGGGTCAACCTGAGGGACGGTTCCGCCGGGGGGGCCGGTTCCACCAACAGCACGCGCGCATCATGCGGGTTAATGGAAGAGATCACTCCAAAAAAAGCGCTGCCCCGGCCGTCTGCCACGGTCACGGGGCTACCCTTGCGCAGGCGCAGAACCCGGCAGGCATGGTTGAGATCGTCCGCATCCAGTGACATTTCCTGCCCTGCCGCCAGCGCCGCCCCCTCTTTAAAAAATTGATGCATCTTTTCACTCCAAACCGGCGCTACCCCTTATTTGCCGCCCAAAGCATCCTTCATCCGGTCAATAAACCCTTTATCGCCGCTTAACTTGCTGAATTCTTCCAAGAGCTGTTTTTGACGCTGGCTCAACCGCCTCGGCACGGTCACTTTAACCTTAACCCGCAGGTCACCTTTACCGGAACCGCGCAGGCGGGGCATCCCCTTCCCTTTAATCCGGAAAACGGTATCAGGCTGTGTTCCTTCCGGGATCTTTAAGACGGAAGGGCTATCATCCAGGGTCGGCACATCCACATCCAGGCCCAGGGCCGCCCGGGCCATGTCGAGCGTCATCTCGTAAACCAGATCGTCGCCTTCCCGGCGGAACAGCTTGTGGGAGCGGATGCTCAGTACTACGTAGAGGTCGCCGGCCGAGCCGCCGCGCAGCCCCGCTTCACCGCCGCCGGCGATGCGCAGGCGGGAACCGTGCTCGACGCCGGGCGGAATTTTCACGTCGATCTTTCTTTCGCGGACAACCCGGCCCTGGGCCCGGCAAGCCGGACAGGGCTCTTTTATAATGCGCCCCTCCCCGCTGCAAGCAACGCAGGTTACCACGTTGACCATACGGCCGAAAGCGGTGTTGCGGACATGCTGCTGCTGCCCGCTGCCGCCGCAGGCGGAGCATGTTTCCGGCTTGCTGCCTGCCTTGGCGCGGCTGCCCTTGCAGTCCGGGCAGAGCTCGGTGCGCGGAATTTTAATTTCCTTGGTTCTGCCGTGGTAAGCTTCTTCCAGGGTGATTTCCATATCGTAACGCAGGTGCGATCCCTGTTCGGGGCCGGGCGGGCGGCGGCGCCCAAAGCCGCCGAAAAAGCTCTCAAAGATACTGTCGAAGCCGAAGCCGCTGAAATCAGCGCTGTTGAAACCACCTTCAAAACCGCCCGGTCCGGCCTGGTGGCCGAAACGGTCGTAATGTTCGCGCTTCTGAGGATCGGATAAAACTTCGTAGGCTTCGCTTACCTCTTTAAAACGAATTTCCGCGTCCGGTTCCTTGTTAAAATCAGGATGGTACTGGCGGGCGAGGCGCCGGAACGCCTTTTTGATCTCTTCGGTGGAGACGCTCCGCTCTATCTCCAAAACTTCGTAATAACATCTTTTAGCCAACGGTTCGATCATCCTTTAGCTTAAACTGGTCAAAGCGCTGCAGGAACACTTTCACTTCTATACTATAATACATTAAATCGTTGCTTTTCGAAACAACAATCACTACTATCCTATCAACGTTAATTAATCATTTTTTTCTCATTCCGGTTTTATCGGCATCCGTAACGTGAGGGCACGCCATGGCGTGCCCTCACAGCCTGCCGTGCCCCTATCACACGCTATCGCAAAACCCCATCGATGCGAGGAAGCAAAAGAACCGTCCCCGTGCTTCCTTTACTTGTCTTCCTTAACGTCGTAATCGGCGTCCACTACATTTCCACCATCATCGGGAGCGCCTCCCGGGCCCCCGGCGGTTTCACCGCCGCCCTGCTGCGCCTTGGCCTGTTCGTAGAGCTTGGCGGAAAGTTCGTGCATGAAGCCGTTCATCTTCTCCGTAGCCTGCTTGATTTTTTCCGGATCATCGCCCCGGGAGGCGGCGCGCAGCTCTTCAACCGCTTTCTTCACCTCTTCGGCCTTGGCCGGTTCGACCTTGTCGCCTAAGTCTTTGAGCGATTTTTCAGCGCTGTAAGCCAGTGAATCGGCCTGGTTGCGCGCTTCAGCCAGTTCGCGGCGTTTCCGGTCCTCTTCGGCGAACTGTTCAGAATCGTTGACCATGCGGTCAATCTGGCTTTTATCCAGGCCGCTGGAGGCGGTGATGGTAATTTTCTGCTCTTTTCCGGTAGCCATATCCTTGGCCGATACATTGACGATACCGTTGGCGTCGATATCGAAGCTCACTTCGATCTGGGGCACCCCGCGCGGCGCGGGCGGAATCCCGTCCAGCATAAACCGGCCCAGGGTCTTATTGTCGGCCGCCATCGCGCGCTCTCCCTGCAGCACATGGATCTCCACACTGGTCTGGTTGTCGGCGGCGGTGGAGAATACCTGTTTCTTGCTGGTGGGGATAGTTGTGTTGCGCTCAATAATCCTCGTCGCGACACCGCCCAGCGTCTCGATCCCGAGAGAAAGAGGAGTTACGTCGAGCAGCAGCACGTCTTTGGCCTCTCCGGCCAGCACCCCGGCCTGATAGGCCGCGCCGAGGGCAACCACTTCATCCGGATTTACTCCCTTGTGCGGTTCTTTGCCCAGCAGCTTGCGGATCGCTTCCTGCACCGAGGGCATCCGGGTGGAACCGCCCACGAGGAGAACCCGGTCGATATCTTCCGCCTTCAGCCCGGCGTCGGAGAGCGCCTGCCGGGTGGGGCCCATCGTCTTCTCCACCAGGTCGGCGGTCAATTCGTCAAACTTGGCCCGGGTCAGGTTCATATCAAGGTGTTTCGGGCCGTCCTGGGTGGCGGTGATGAAGGGTAGGTTAATGCCGGTCGAGGTAACCGTGGACAGTTCGACCTTGGCCTTTTCCGCCGCCTCTTTCAAGCGCTGCAGCGCCATCCGGTCTTTGCGCAGATCGATGCCGTGGTCTTTCTTAAACTCTTCCGCCACATAGTTGATCACCCGTTCGTCGAAATCGTCGCCCCCGAGACGGTTGTTGCCGCTGGTGGCCTTAACCTCAACCACGTCGTCACCCAGCTCCAGAACGGAGACATCGAAGGTGCCGCCGCCCAGGTCGAACACCAAAATTTTCTGCTCACCCTTTTTATCCAGCCCGTACGCCAGGGCCGCCGCCGTCGGCTCATTGATGATGCGCAGCACTTCCAGGCCGGCGATTTTACCGGCATCCTTGGTCGCCTGGCGCTGGCTGTCGCTGAAATAGGCGGGAACGGTGATTACCGCCTGGGTGACCGTCTCCCCGAGGTAGCTCTCGGCATCCTGCTTTAATTTCTGCAGGATCATAGCCGAGATCTCCTGCGGCGTATAGCTCTTATCATCAATTTTGGTCTTATGGTTGGTCCCCATCTCCCGTTTAATCGACAGGATGGTCCGCTCGGGGTTGGTGATAGCCTGGCGCTTGGCCACCTGGCCAACCAGGCGCTGCCCGTCCTTGGTGAAAGCCACGATCGAGGGAGTTAAACGGCTCCCCTCGACACTGGGTATAATTTCGGGCTCACTGCCCATTAATACTGCAATAACCGAGTTGGTGGTACCGAGGTCAATTCCTACTACTTTACCCATTTCACAAACCTCCTTAATAGTATCTGTTAATAGTATCTGTTCTTGAATGATTAGCCGCTTCAATCCCGGCAAACTTTAACCATGGCCGGCCGAAGCACTCTTTTTTTATGCATGTAACCCCTTTGCAACTCTTCCGTCACTGTACCCGGCTCCCCTTCTCCTTCTGCCGCCTGCATCACGGCATGGTGGTAATGGGGATCGAACGGACGGCCTGCACAATCGATTACCGTAACCCCTTCCAGCTCAAGCAGATGCGCGAGCTGCTTGTAAATCATCTCCAAACCCTCCACGTAAGTAGCGGCCACGTTGGCCTGGCGGGCCGACTGCAGCGCCCGCTCAAGGTTATCCAAAATCGGCAGCAGCTTTTCCAGAAAGGAAAACAGGGCGTACTCCCTGGCTTCTTCCTGTTCGGACCGGCTGATCCGGCGAAAATTATCAAAATCAGCCTGTTTGCGGAGCAGCTCGTCGTGTTTGCGCTGCAATTGCCCGCTCAGCTCTTCCTTTTCCCGCTGCCAGGCGGTTTCTGCAGCGGCGGGAGCCGAACTTTCCAGCCCATTAGCGGCGCCGTTCAGAGACTCTTCTGCCGCCTGATTTTCATCAGACGCGAATTCTTGCACCGGATCTTCATTCAAATCTTCATCTTTTTGCTTTCCTGGACACATTCTTTTCACCTGCTCTTTCCGTATCAGCCTCTATGCTTAGGAGCTGAGGCTCCGGTTTAGTTTGTCCACCATGCAGCGCACTACCCCGATTACCCGCTCGTAGTTCATCCGGATCGGCCCCAGGACCCCCAGCGCGCCAAGGGTCTTGTCGTTGATTTTATAGGCGGCGGTGATCAGCGTGCATTCCTGGATGTCTTCAAAGGCGTTTTCCTTGCCGATTTTTACAACGATATTATCTTCACCGAGATGCTCTTCCAGGATTTCGAAGAGCAGCGATTCCTGCTCGAAGAGAGCCAGCATCCGCCTGATTTTCTCGACATTTCTAAATTCGGGCTGGTTCAGAATATTGGAGGTCCCCCCGAGAAATACCCGGACCTGCTGCTCTTCCTTCAAGCTTTCCTCAAGCAATATAAAAGCCTGTTCAAGCACCTCCAGGCGGCGGAAGAGGTCTCTTTTGAGCTCGTTAATCAGAGAGGTGGTAACCTGGTCGATATTTAAGCCGCTCAGTTTCTGATTGAGATAGGTAACAACCTGGTGCAGTTCGGCCGGCGAAAGAGTCTGGTGCAGATTGATCACTTTATTCTTGATAAAACCGGTATCGGTAATCAGCACAACCAGACCTCTTTTTTCATCAAGAGGCAAAATGCGCAGCTGCCGGAAGGCGCTCTTTCTGAACTGGGGCCCCATGATCAAAGATGTTTGGTTGGTAATCGAAGAGAGCACCCGGGCCGCGCTGACAATAATCTGTTCGATCTCGCGCATCTTTTCGATTCCAAGGGAGTGTATAATCTCCAGTTCCTCATCATCGCTTAGTTCACCGGGATCCATCAGGTAGTCCACATAAAAACGGTAACCCTTTTGAGAAGGGATTCTCCCGGCGGAAGTATGCGGCTGGGCCAGGTAGCCCATCTCCTCCAGGTCAGCCATCTCGTTGCGAATGGTAGCCGAACTAAGGCCGATGCGGTATGTTCGGGCAATGGTACGCGATCCGACAGGCTCCGCTGTCCGGATGTAGTCGGCAACAACTGCTTGTAATATTCGCTTTTTCCTTTCGCTAAGGGTGATCATAGCTCTAGCTCCCCTGCGGCTTGTTAGCACTCTAAGCAAGCGAGTGCTAATTTCTATTCAAAAATATCATCCCGTAGGGGTTTTGTCAAGATTTTACCGGAAAAAAATAGACGGCGCTAACCACCGCTGCCGCCGTCCCACGGCATTAGCTCCCACCAGTTCTGAACAGTACTGAAAAGACGGTCAAGGTCCAGCGAATAGGTGCTGCCGCTGAAGATTAGTTCCACGCTTCCATTTTTTAAACGCCGCAGGGCAAAAGCGGCAGGCTCCCGATCCAGCGCTAATAATTCCTGCATGCTCTGTTCGACTACGTTTAAGCCACCGTAGAGCAGGAGCAGCACCAGTAAAACGACGGCTGTCGAATAAAGGAGGTAACGCATTTCAGTAGCCCTCCCGTTTTTATTGGCTTTACTAATAAGATGAACGGGATGGGTTTTTAATATTCAATTCTGCACGAAAAAGACGTAATAGGTCCGGGCCAGGGCCTCTGCCAGGTATGGGACGGCAAGCGCCGCCTCCGCAAGGGTGTTTTGATGCCCGCCCACTTCGATCAGGACGGCACAAGGATGCAGGTCTTGATTGTAGATAAAGTCCTGCTGCCGGATGCCGCGCGATAAACCCGGCGCCACCGCTTCCAGCTCTTGCTGCAAGCGCAGGGCAAACCGGAAATTATGATTCCAGCCGGGATTGCGGGTACCGATTACGATTAATATTTTCCCCACTTCTCGCCCGTCCAGCCGCGTGGTGGTGAGCTCTCGCGGCATACCGTCCCGGTGTATGTCAATCACCATCTGCAGCTGCGGGTTGTCCGCAAGGATCCCTTCCACAGCCGGCCGCGCTTTCTCATATGCATACTGCCTCGGCAAGTCATAAAGCCCGGTATCATGCAATACCGGCAAACCGTACTTTTCCTGCAGCAGATCGACTAAATCCACCCCCAGCCGGGCTACGGTAATCGCAAGATTCTCAGAAAAATGGGGATCATTAAACGACTCGGTAATATGGGTGTGATAGATTAAAGCCGTCGGTTCTCCATACCCCGGTAAAGGAAAAACCGGTGAAAACACGGGTTGATTATTACTTGGTTGTTCCGGATCGCCGGCCGGATCACTTCCCGCATCTGCATCATTCGAAGGGTTCCAACCCGGCTGGTGAAGCTCCGGCAGGGGAACGAGGGCTGCCACGCCGAGCTCTGCGCTCAAAATGGAGCGGGGATCCCGGGGGTCCACACCGGTCAGGGAGGTGAAAGCGTCCAGCACCACTCCCTGAATCTCTTCCCGGTCCGTCACCACAGGCGGCTTCATGCCCGGTATATTATCCGCGATCAATTTCTGAAAAAACCGGGAAAGCGTCGACGCTTCCGGCGTTTCCGCTGTGCCATGATCTGATAAGCCCCCCGGAAAGCCGGCAGTTGCAGATATGGGGACAGCAGGGGATTGCCCGCCTGACAATCCGGCCGGGAGACTCCGCCCGGTAACAGCCAGGGCTGTTAACAGCAAAAGATAGAATAGCAATTTTTTCCAAGAAATGTAGCGGTTTCTCCGCCTGCTCGTCCAGTTGATCGCTTTTCCAGGCAAAAAATATCCCCCACTTTGGCAGTAATACTCTGTTCTTATTCTCAGAATGCCGCGCGATTAGGATTGCGGTAATGAGTAATAACAATACTTAAATATATGCCTGGGGGAGATAGATTTATGCAGGCAAACCGTGCAGTGAGCAAAGCAGTGAGCAAAGATGAAAGTTGGGGGGTGTCAAACAACTAATCCGCCAAGCCGGTCGGGGGCACGGCCTGCCGTGCTCTCACGGTATGCCGTGTCCCCGGGCCATGGCAGGCTATGTTAAGGTAGCCCGGGCGGAAGGCACCGGGAACCGCTGCAGATTCAGCCAGGGCGCTAGCTGGCTGCCGCGTTGCGCCTCCGGTAGTCATTGATCGCATTATACAGGGCGTCCGCGGCCAGATTGGAGCAGTGCAGTTTTAGGGGAGGCAGCCCTCCCAACCGGTCCGCCACATCCTGGTTGGTGACGCGCAGGGCTTCGTCGAGCCGCATCCCTTTCACCATCTCTGTGAGCATGCTGCTGCTGGCGATGGCTGCTCCACAGCCGAAGGTCTGAAATTTAATCTCGCTGATCTTATCGTCCCGCACCTTGATGAAAATCTTCATAGTATCGCCGCATTTGAAACTACCGGTTTCACCGATACCGTGGGCATCGGTAATCTCTCCTACGTTCCGGGGGTTTGAAAAGTGATCCATTACTTTTTCGTTGTACAAAGCAGGCGTTCTCCTTTCTTATACCTACCCTCTGGCGTTTACCGTTCTTTTTTATAGAGAGCCGACATTTTACGTAATCTGTCGACAATGGGAGGAAGCACATGTAAAACATAATCCACGTCTGCCGCGGTATTGCCCCGCCCCAGGGTCAAACGCAGAGAACCGTGCGCCTCCTGGTGATCCAACCCCATCGCCATGAGCACATGGGACGGGTCCAGCGAACCGGAAGTGCAGGCTGAGCCGCTGGAGGCGGCCACTCCCTGCAGGTCCAGGCTGAGCAGCAAAGATTCACCTTCAATATATTTAAAGCTGACGTTGACATTGCCGGGCAGGCGCTTTTGGGGATGGCCGTTTAAGGTCACATCCTCCATCGCCAGGAGCCCCTTGATTAACCGGTCACGCAACGCCTGCAACTGTTCGGCTTTGCCGGGCAGTTCCCCTACCGCCAGTTCAAGGGCTCTTCCCAGGCCGACGATGCCGCCCACATTTTCTGTTCCCGGGCGCAGTTTTCGCTCCTGCCCGCCTCCCCTGAAGAGCGGGCTCAGGGGAATCCCTTTACGCACGTAGAGGACGCCGATTCCCTTGGGTCCATTAAATTTATGGGCCGAGAGGGTTAAAAAATCAACCTGCAGTTCTTTTACATCGATCGGAAGCTGTCCCACGATTTGCACGGCATCAGTATGCACCAGGATGCTCTTCTCCCGGGCCAGGGTACAGATTTCCCGGATCGGCTGGATCGTACCCACTTCATTGTTCGCCATCATAATGGAAATTAAAAATGTGTCCGGGTCCAGCGCTTTTTCTACCGAGCGGAGATCAACCATGGCCTGGCGGTCTACCGGCAGAATAGTGAGCGCAAAGCCTTGCTTTTCCAAGTCTTGACACACATCCAGCACCGCGTGGTGTTCTATACCGGAAGTGATAATCCGGCCTTTACCCTTCAGCCGCGCCGCGCCGCACAGGGCAATATTATTCGATTCCGTGCCGCCCGAAGTAAAGAAAATTTCAGCCGGTTCGGCACCGAGGGCCGTCGCTGTTTTCTCCCGGGCTTCATCCACCGCTTTACGGGCTTCCCGCCCGGGTGAATGGATACTCGAAGGATTGCCGTATTTTTCCTTCAGGTAGGGAAGCATCGCCTCCAGCACTTCTTCCCGTAACGGCGTCGTCGCGCCATGATCCATATATACTTGCCGGCTTTCCAAGATGTATACCCCCTTAATTGATTAAATGAGCCGGTTTCCAATCAATCAAATCAGCCAGAGATACCTCATCCAGCACTTCATTGATCCGGTCCCGCAGCTTCTCCCAAACATGCCGGGTCAGGCAACCCTCTGTCCGGTGGCAGCATTCGCCGGTAGACGGTTCCGCCAGGCAGTTAACCGGGGTAATCGGGCCTTCCACCGCCCGGACAATATCGCCGACCCGAATTTCCGCCGGCGGCCGGGCCAACAGGTAACCGCCCCGCACACCGCGCACACTCTCCAACAGGCCGGCCCGGCGCAGGTCGGGGAAAATCTGTTCCAGGAATTGAAAAGATATTCCTTCCTGGCGCGCGATTTCCCGCAGCGGCATAGGGCCGTTTTGGTAATGAAAGGCTAAGACGGACATGGCCCTAACCCCGTATTCAACCCTCGCCGATAACTTCATCTTTCCGGCCTCCCTGGTTTAATTCTGACCAAATGACTCAGGTATTATGTGAAAAAAAACCGTTTGAACAAAGAATACCACCCCTGTTTTACCATGTCAATACTTACCGGGGCGCTGTTTCCCGGTTAATAAATCTGCTATATTAGTATTATGCTATTGATCTGTGCCCTGATCCCGCTGCTGCCCGTGGACATCTATTTTACCCGGACCAAAAATTAGCGGCGTTGGGCACACTTTTCCCCCGAAGCGTCGTTGACGATGCCGCCGCTTTCTGCTATATTTTAGCCAACTCACCGGGGAGAGGAGCAGATCACTCATGGCGGAAAATATCACCACTAAAATACTGAAGCGTCACCTGGTAACGGGGGAGCTGCGGCGCGGAGCCGAGATTGGTATCCGCATCGACCAGACGTTGACCCAGGATGCCACCGGAACCATGGCCTACCTGCAGCTGGAAGCACTGGGGATCGAGCGGGTGCGCACGGAGCTGTCGGTCAGTTATGTCGATCACAATACTCTGCAGGGCAGCTTCGAAAACGCCGATGACCACCGTTTCCTGCAGTCGGTGGCCGCTCGCTACGGGATCCATTTCTCCCGGCCCGGCAACGGTATTTGCCACCAGGTGCACCTGGAAAGATTCGGTGTGCCCGGAAAAACGCTGCTCGGTTCAGACAGCCATACCCCCACCGCGGGCGGTTTGGGGATGCTGGCGATCGGAGCGGGCGGCCTGGACGTGGCTGTGGCGATGGCCGGCGGTACGTTTTACCTGACCGCCCCGGCTGTGTTCAAAATAAACCTGGTTGGTGAGCTGCCCCCCTGGGTGGGGGCCAAGGATATCATCCTGGAAGTGCTGCGCCGTTTGGGCGTCAAGGGCGGTGTGGGTTACGTGCTCGAGTACGGCGGCACCGGGGTGGAACGCCTCTCCATTCCGGAACGGGCTACGATTACCAACATGGGAGCGGAACTTGGCGCAACCTCTTCTCTTTTCCCCAGCGATCAAACCACACGGCGTTTCCTGCAGGCGCAGGGGCGCGAGGAAAGCTGGACGGTTCTGGATGCCGATCCGGGCGCCGCTTACGATGCAGCAATAACCGTCGACCTGGCAAAGCTGGAGCCGCTGGCAGCCTGCCCGCACAGTCCCGATGCCGTGCGTCCGATCCGGGAAATAGGCTCAATCCCCGTACAACAGGTGGCGGTCGGCAGCTGCACCAACGCCTCCTACCAGGATCTGCGCCTGGTGGCGGAGATATTAAAAGGCCGGGTCGTGCACCCGGGGGTCAGCCTGGTTGTTGCCCCCGGTTCAAGACAGGTACTCGAGATGTCGGCCCGGGACGGCACCCTGGCGGAGCTGATCGCCGCGGGAGCGCGGATCCTGGAAACGGCCTGCGGCCCCTGTATCGGGATGGGCCAGGCGCCTCCATCGGGAGCGGTTTCGGTGCGCACATTTAACCGCAACTTTCAAGGGCGCAGCGGCACCGCCGATGCCCGGGTTTACCTGACCGGGCCTGCGGCCGCGGCCGCAACCGCGCTAAGCGGATCGCTGACTGACCCGCGGGAACTGGGAAACTACCCCGTGCGCCGCGAACCGCCTGCCGTAATCATCGACGACCGCCTGATCATCGCGCCGCCCATTGACGGGCGGCAGGTGGAGATCAACCGCGGTCCCAACATCAAACCGCTTCCCTTAAGCGAACCGCTGCCGGATCAACTGGCGATGACAGTACTTTTAAAGGTAGGCGACAACATCACCACCGATCAAATCATGCCGGCCGGGGCTAAAGTGCTCCCGCTGCGCTCAAACATTCCCGCGATCAGCGAGTATGTTTTCGCCGCGATTGACGAGGGTTTTGCAAAACGCGCCCGGGAGGCGGGCGGCGGTCTGGTGGTGGGAGGAGAGAATTACGGCCAGGGCTCCAGCCGGGAACATGCCGCGCTGGCGCCGATGTACCTGGGGGTGAAAGCGGTGCTGGCGAAGTCTTTTGCCCGGATTCACCGTGCCAACCTGGTCAACTTCGGCATTCTGCCCCTTACCTTCGCCGAGCCGGCAGATTGCGACCGGATCGACCGGGGTGACAGGCTGGTGATCAAAGATCTGCACGCGCAGTTGCAAAATGAAGCGCTAAGCGTGCTCAACCTAACAAAAGGGACCAGGTTCACCGCCGCACACGGCCTCTCACCGCGCCTGGTAAAGATTATAAAAGCAGGCGGGCTGCTACAAGAAACAAGAAGCATCCTGAATTCTATCCTCTTGCCTCCTGCTTCTTGTACGCTGCCGCAATCGCGCAGGCGAAAGGCGGTTCGTGGGTCAGGGATACCTCCACGCCGGTGATACCGCGCTGCTCGGCCAGCTTGCGGGCGCTGCCGGAAAGGCGCACCGCGGGCGGCCGGCCGCGAGCGGCCAGAATCTCCAC
>JBFMGD010000056.1:0-12913 GCA_040751775.1 Bacillota bacterium
CCGGCATCGCTGGTGGCGCTGCCGCCCAGGCCGACAAAAATGGCACGGCAGCCGCTTTCAATGGCCGCGTTAATCAATTCACCTGTACCATAGCTGGTCGCATCGCACGGGTTCAGTTGATCCCGGGTCAGCAAAGCCAGACCCGAAGCGGCGGCGACCTCCACCACGGCGGTAGAACCGTCACCGGTCAGGCCCCAAAAACCGTCGACCCGCCCTCCCAAAGGACCGGTCACTTCCCGGCGAAACAGGCGCCCCGCGGTGGCCCGGATAATACACTCCGTGGTGCCGTCTCCCCCGTCCGCAAGCGGTATTGCGATCAGCTCCCGGTGCGGGAAAACTTCAGTCAGCCCCCGGGTGATTGCCGCAGCCGCCTCCGGCGCACTGAGGGATCCTTTAAAAGCATTGGGGGCGACAATCACCTTGCCTTTTCCCATTTCCAACTTAAATACCCCCGGCTAATTGAATATCACGAGGGCACGGCATGCCGTGCCCCTACGGTTGAAAAATGCTTATTGTCGTCTCACTTCTCTCACATCTCACCGGTTATCCCTTGATCAATAAGACAGGACGGGAACTGCGCCGCACCACGGGGTCGGCGGTACTTCCGATCACCAGTTCATCGATCATGCCGCGGCCGCGCCTCGAAAGGGCCACCACTGATACTTCCTTCTCGTTGGCGATTTTAACGATTTCCTCGGAGGAGATGCCCACGACAACACAAAGCTCCACCGCCAAACCTTTCTCTTCGAATTCCTTCTGCCAAATTTTTAACTTCTCCTCGGCCTTGCGCTTGTTTTCTTCCACCTGCTCTATCGTATAGCCTTCATCGATCACATTCAGCAAAATAACTTTATCGAAAATCTTGTAATTTTCCAGGAATAAGTCAAATACCTGCAGGGAATTCCGGGAAAAATCCGTGGCCAGCAGCGCCGTGGTCGGCCGGTTTTGATCAAAAATAATCTTGCGCACAGGCTTGCCGTTGACTTTATCGTACTTCTCAATCAAAACCGGTTTTTTGGTCACCCGGATTACATTAGCCACGGTACTGCCCAGGAAAAGTTCGCGTACTACGCTTCCCTCACCGATGGAACCGATCAGGATCAGGTTGACATTTTCTTCTTCGGCTAATCCTTTAATCTCTTCAACAGGGCTGCCTACGGGCTGAATTACCTTAACCTTGAGACCTTCCGATTCCAGCTCTTTCTTTTTTTCTTCAATTTTACTTAAGAAACGGTGGCGGTGCGCCCCGATCCCCCGCCCGGCGGTCTCCATCCGGATGACATGGACAATCACCAGTTCTTCCAAACCCATCTCCTTTAAATCTGAGACGGCATTGAGTAGTTCAAGAGCCGGACCGGAAAAATCGACGGCAACCAAGACTTTTTTAAACATAACCTTGCCTCCTTCGACGCTGTGTACCTGCATTTTAATTCGAGATGCGGCTAACAATTCCTTTTTCGAAACAAAAATAGGCGCCCTTGCAGGCGCCCCGCATAAAAAGTTACAGTCAGCTTTCCAAATCTTCGGGTAAATACTTTTTAAGAATATCCCATAAATCCTGGGGCCGGAAAGGTTTGGTCATATACGCGTTTGCGCCCGCGTCGAGAACCCTCTGCCGGTCTTCTTCCTCCGCCTTGGCGGTGAGTACAACCACCGGAATAGCGCTGGTTGCCGGATCGCTTTTTAAGACAGCCAACACTTCAAACCCGTCCACCTTGGGCAAGAGTAAATCGAGCAGGATCAAGTCAGGCTTGTCTTTACGCACAAAAGCGAGGGCATCCTCACCGTTTTCCACGATTTCGACCTGATAACCCACGGCGTCCAGGCAGGTGCGGACGCCTAAGATAATGTTTTTTTCGTCTTCAACCAGCAGTATTTTTTTACCCATGAGAACCTCCTTAACCGCTTAACTGATCTGCTCTTCCTGGCGGAACAAGGGAAAGGTGAAGGTAAAGGTCGTTCCCTTGCCCTCCTCACTCTCCACCCATATTTCACCGCCGTGGGCCATCACGATATCCTTGGCGATCGCCAGGCCAAGACCGACACCGCCCTTTGTTTTGCCCGGTTTACGCACCTGGATATATTTCCTAAATATTTTCTCCTGGTATTCCTTGGGTATACCACATCCGGTGTCCTGGACAGAGAAAAAGAGGCGGTTTCCTCTTTGGCGGACCTTAACCGTGATCGTTCCTCCGGCTTCAGTATAGCGCAACGCGTTGCCGATCAGGTTGGTTAAAACCCAGACAGCCTTGTTAAAGTCGGCCGCCACCGGCGGTATCTCGGGAGGCAGGTCGGTAATCAGTTCCACTCCCTTACTTTCCGCCTGGATTTCCATCGGCCGGACGGCCTCCTGGATTAAATCCGCCACATCGAGCGGCTCCGCTTCCACATAAATAGTGCCCGATTCAATCCGGGACAGCTCTAAAAGGTTGTCGATTAACCGGGTCAGCCGTTCACAGTCCGAGCCGATCGCCTCCAGCACTTCTTTCCCACGCGGCGTCAGGTCGCCGAGCATACCTTCACGGAGCATCTCTACGCCCACAATAATTGTCGTCAGCGGTGTCCTGAATTCATGCGATACGATCGATACGAAGTCGCTTTTGATCTTCTCCATTTCATGGAAACGGGTAACGTCGGTTAACTGGACCAGGGCACCCCACAGCGCATCACCGCGATGGACGGGATTAATGGCAATCTTAAAAAAATAACGCTGATTGAAGCGTTTTACCTTTACGGTCGCCCCTTCGTAAGAACAGGCCAGCGGCATCCCCTGTTCCATAACGTCGCTGAGCAACTGGACAATTTTCTTAATGCCGGTTACTTCTTCCAGGGTCTTGTCCCGGGCGTCAACCAGGCTTACGCAAAATATTTCCTCCGCCCGCGCATTTAACCAGGCCACTTTTTGCGAACTGTCGATAATAAAAAGGGCGTCAGAAAGACATTTTTCAATTGTTTCCAGGCTAACTGGTTCCGGAATTTTGCCCAAGATACCGCCGCCTTTCTGTAACAGGGTAAAATTAGCGATGGGTAAATTTAGATTAGAGCTACTGACTCCTAAGTATTGCTTTAATTATACCATCTACGGTTTTTATTTAAAAGCCTGATCCTTAATTGATCATTAATTGATTATCAATCAGGCAATCATAACTCTGGCCGGCGGCAGGGAAGGCGTTTATTCATGTGAACCGAAAGCGCCGGTCAGCGGTTGCAAATAATCGGTGATATACCACTTGCCGTCCGCCTTAACCACCCTGATCCGGTCGGTTTCCGTTCTCTCGTAATCCATCAGCACCAGGGTCAGTGTCACCTCGACCTGTGCCTCTTCGTCGGAAAGCCGTTCAACCGGCCCGACAGAGTACGCCGTCAGTTCGATCATCTGCACGAACTTGCGAGTGAATTCCAGTTCCTCCGGAGTTTCGTCACCCGGCAGGCACAAACTGAGCATGGTATCATAATCACTGTTTTTAAAGGCTTCCAGGTAGGCTTCGGCAAGCCTTTGCGGAGAGGATTGCACGCCGCGATCAAGCAGCGAACAGCCGGATATTAACAACAGGCATAACAGGACTGCAATTGTGGTGCGCACCGTGCTTTTTAATGACATCCGCAATACCCCCTTAAGTTATTCTTTCATCTAGTTAGTTTATAAGCTGATTATATGAAAAATACCGGTTGCCGTTAGAAGCCTATCCCACGGAAAATTTAATCTTTACGCGCGAAAAAAGCTCTCCGCCGTAAACGGCGGAGAGCTTGCCCTCTAGAATTGATTTCGTGGTTCTTACATCCTGAATTCTAAATCCGACTTCTGAGCAGTTGCTTAATTCTTACGCGCGCAAGTCGAAGATGCGCTGCTCGGTTATAGATTTCTCCATCCCTATTTTGTCGATGATCGCCTCGAGAGAACTCGTATCAATCGTCACGGGTACCTTGAATTCATCCGCAAGCTGCCGCGCCAGGGTATCAGTCAACCCCTTGTCATCGATCTCTTTGGAAGCCTTAATCACTACCTTTAGGGTATCGGACTGCCCGTTACGGTGCAGTTCGGCATACCACTGCAGCACGTCGGTTTTATTGATCATGAAGCGGCGTAAAGCGTTACCGTTAAATTTCTGCGCACCGTCTTTCCCCTGCAATGCAAAGATGAGTGATTTGCGTTCAATATCGCCCAGGATCCGCGGCACAGTCCGGCCGCACTTGGGGCACGGTTCCGTAGTCAAGCCGCCCGTGGCGGTATCACCGGTGCGGAAACGCAAGAATACGGTCCCACGGGCATCCAGGTTCGTCACCACAACCTCACCCGCTTCTCTTTCTTTCTTAATCTCGCCGGTTTCGGGGTCGACAATCTCCACCAAAACGTGGTCCGGGTTAAGGTGATATCCTTGTTCGGGTTCACACTCGGCCCAGCCGGACTTGGCTTCGGAAACAAAGTAAATCCGCTGGACCACGGTACCTTTGGTCATCACTCCTTCCATCAGCTTTTTCAGACGATCTACCTGTACGGTGGGCGTGTAATCATTACCGACAATCAGCCGTTCCAGACTGTTCATCGCAAAGCCGAAGTGGGCCATTGTTTGCATGGCAAACTGGGCGTAACCGGGAGAGGCAACCATAACCGGTGCTTCCATGTTGTTCAGGGCGCGCAAAATCTTTTCCATCCCCAGCACCCGGCCGCCGCCGGTTTGCAGCGCCGTGCTGCCTATCTCCATGCCGCTGTAGTACATTTGCCAGAACGATATGTTCGGCGCAAAGCTAAAAGCGTTCACCAGGGTATCGTCCCTGTCCAGGCCCCAGATATCGAAAGCCCTTAAGCCCGCTTCCTTTACGTTTTCCAGATCGTAGTGAGTGTAAACCAGCGGCACCGGCTTGGCCGTACGCCCTCCGGTATAATAGAGGGAAGCTAACTTGTATTCATTGGAAACCGGCTCGGCATCTTTTTTCCCAAACAGCTTCAAACCGCTCTTTTTAGGGGAGGCTTCATCCGCGGCGGTCTGTTCCAGGACAAACTGCTTGGGATGAGAGGGATTGTCTTTGGGGGGCAGGATATCACCTTTATCTGTAAAGGGCAGCCCTTTTAAATCCGAGACTCCCTTTACGGAAGAGGGATCAATACCTTTCTCTTTAAACAACGCCCGGTAATAAGGATGCCGCGCCGCTAGCTCCCGGATCATTTTTTGCAGCAGTTCGTCCTGCATCTTTTTAATGCCCGGCGCCGGCATCCGGCTGATTTTTGACCATGCCTGCATGTTATACCTCCTTTCAATTCCTACTTGTTTGGACGGTTGTCTAAAATCCGCTTTTCTTTCAGCTCAGTCTCCATACCGAGTTGGCTGATCAACTCAGGCACAGAACGAAATACAATATCGGTCAGCGAAACTTCCGTATCCCGCAATACCTTCTGTTTCAATTCGCCCGCAATTTTTTCCCGGTCGGCATCAGGCTTGACCGCCACGTAAAGATAGATTTCATCCAAGTCGAAGGGATCGTTGTTGCGCTTGCGCATCTCCACCTGCCATTCTTCCACATCCGGGTGGCTCATCATCAGCGGGAAGAAGTTATTCAGGTTGACCAGCGTGCCCTTGACCTTGGTCATACTGAATTCCTTGAACTCGGATTTACGCTGAATATTGGAACTGATCCGGGGGGTGGTGCGGCCGCAGTTGGGGCAGGGTTCGTATAAAAGGCCGCCCTTGGCCACATCGCCGGTGCGGTAACGCAGCACGCAAGTGCCCCGCCAATCGAGGGCGGTATAGACAATCTCGCCTTCCTCTCCCTCGCCGACAGGTTCGCCTGTTTCCGGGTTAACGGTTTCAAATACCTCCATGTCGGGGTAGAGATGGTACCCATAATACTCGTCGTGCGAAGGACATTCGGCCCAGGCCACTTTCGCCTCGGTCATGCCGTAAGTGGCCAGCACCATCACGTTCGGCGCGCCCAGCTGCGTAAAGAGCTCTTTAATCTTATCCTTCAAACCCGGCGGAACCCGCTCACCCCCGAAGAAGATCTTCTGCACCGACGAAAAGTCACGTCCCTGCTTTACCGCCTCGCGCAGGAAGTAATAGCAGTAACCGGGTATAAAAACAGCCACAGTGGGATGCAGGTATTCAAAGGCATCCATCAGGTTTTGGGTGCCGACAATTTTCCCGCCGCCGCTGTGGAACCCGGCTACAGCCATCTTTTCACCGGCAAAAAATGTCTGCCAGAAAGCCAGGTGCGGTGCAAAAGGAAAGCAGTTGATCGTAATATCGTCCCCGGTTACCCCGAAAACGTTCATCAGGCGGTAACCTGATTCCCGTAAATTTTCCAGATCCCGCTTTGAATAAACAAACGGTGTCGGCATTGCCGTGCGGCCCGTGGTAAAGTGCATATGGACCGGTTTAAAATCGTAAGTCCTCTCCTCCACCAACGCTTTGCCCCCGGTCAGCGACATCTTGGCCAGGTGCCCGTATTTCTCTGACACTTCTTCATCGGGTCTGATGATAAAATCCTTATGCTTTTGCGGTTCCTCGTCGGTGGGCGCGATGTCCCACTTGTAGGTAAAGGGCAGGTGCCGCAAATCTTCAATCCCTTTAACTTTAAAAGGATCAATTTTTTGCTCTTTCATCAGGTTGCTGTAATAAGGGCTGTACTGGTAGATATGATTGGCGATGAAAGCCCGGAGTTTCCGGTTTTGCATCTCCCTGATCTCTTTGTAGGGCGTCTTGCACAGCTTCTCCCAATTTTCCACGCGGCAGTCACCTCCTGAAAAAATTTTAAAAGGGAGACATCCTTTCAGGGTGTCTCCCCTCCCATGGCTCTACTTTGGAAAAACGTCGTATAGGGTCGTCATAAACCACATCACCACTACCGCCAGGACGATGATCGTGATCGGCAACCCTTTACCGTTATAGCGCTTCGGCTCGTAATCCTGCCAGCCGTGCATCTCGTCCACCTGCCGCTGCAGCGCTTCCGGCGGCGGGGGGGTCAGCCATGAAACAAGCACCGTCAGGATAAAGGAAACCGGGACGCCGATAGCGGTAATCTTGATCCAACCCAGGGGCCCGTAGAAATACTTGGCAAAGAAGGGGAAGGGAATCTCGACCGGGTTCATGCCCAGGTAACCGATCATCAGCCACGGTATAAAACATAGCAAGAAGCCGGCAATCATCCCGGCGGCGGCGCCGTATTTATTGGTGCGTTTCCACCAGATCCCGAGCACGATCGGCACCCCCAAGCCCCCGGCGGCAATCCCGAAGGACCACATGATCGCCTCAAGGATGAACTGCGGCGGGTTAAGGGAGAAGACTATGACGAGAATTCCGACGATAAACATGGCCGCGTAGGAAAGCCGCAGCTTCTTCTCGTCGTCCACCGCGGGTTTAATCGCCCCATAGAGGTCGTGAATCAAGCCGGCTCCCATGATCATCAGCAAACCGGCCACGGTGGAGAGACCGGCCGCAACAGCACCGGCCACGACGATAGCCAACCATCCCTGTCCGGCCAGCTGTTCAACCAGGAGGAAAACCATGTAATCATAAGCGGCGGCCGGGATAGTGATCCCCGAAGTATTCATGTAATACACAGCCGCGAAACCGGTGGCGTAAACAGTGGTGTTCACCAGGCCGACCAGGAAGACGCAGAGCACTGTGCTCCAGCGCGCTTCACGGGCATCACGCACGGTGAAGAAGCGCATCACGAAGTGAGGCAGGCCGATGATCCCAAAGAACGAACCGAGGAAGATCGCGATATATGTGACCGGGTGAACCAGCATCGGCCAGAAATAATGAGGCTTTACTGTTTCCATCAGAGTGACCATATTGCCGTAACCCAGGGGCGGAAAAGCCCAACCCGCCGCGCCTAAGGTTTTTAGCACAACAGCCACCGGAAACATCATGCAAAAGATCAACACAATCGTCTGAAAGGTCTGATTGTAGGTAACGCCGTACATGCCGCCCAGGGTCACATACAAAGTTACCACCAGGCCGCCGACGATAATGCCCCAAATCTCGGGCACACCCAGCAGGTAGTAGAAGACAATGCCGATTCCCTTCAGGTTACCGGCCAGGTAGAGAACGCTGACAACCAGCATCACGATTACCGACATGATGCGCAGGGTTTTGCTGTCATATCTCTCCGATATGAAGGCCATAGTGGTAAAAGATTTGTGCCGCCTTAAGTAGGGCGCCGCCAAGATCATTAATCCGATGAAAGATGCCGTGAATGCGGCGTAGACGGCGACGGCAATATAAACCCCTTCAATGATCAGCGCCGTCAAACCGATAAATGTGGTCAGGCTCAACGCCAAGGAGACCATGGCCAACCCGTTGTTGAGAGCGCCGATACTGCGCCCGGCCACATAGTAATCGCCTAAGCTACGGGTAAAGCGCCGCGCCCAAACGCTGATCAATACCGAAATCAACAGTACGGCCAGGCTTAAGATCAAACCTAAAACAAAAACTTCGCCTCTCGGTTCCATATGCCTTTTTACCTCCTTTCGGCAGGAAATTTAGGTCCGCTGCTGATCCTCAAGTTTATCCATCACCAAACACCAAATCGCACCGATTAAGCTGACACCGATCCAGCTGAAAACGATCAACAAGAAATAATGGAGCGGAAATCCCATCACGTATTTCTGAACGACAAACATCGATTCGCCGTAATACTGGACAAGATGAGCCGGTGTAGCCACCTTGCTGAAAAATGATTCATTCAAAATTACAAAAAATGAGCTTAAAAACCCGCCGGTTAGACAGACCAGGATCAAACAGATTGTGGTTACCCGTATTTCAAGTTTATAAGCTTTCACAAGATTCACCTCCTGATTAAAAAAATGATTTTAACATCAATTTACACAATTTATCATCTATTCCCCCCTTTATGACTTGGCATAATATTAACTTAAATATTTATATTCTACCTTTTTTGGTGTAATCCTTTTTATATTCCATTACTTTTTTGGTGTAATCCTTTTTATATTCCATTATAAACGCAAGTTTTATGCCGGTCGTTCACTGTTATGATATGATTAAATAGTGCCTCGCTATTCAAATACCAAAATCGAGGTGATCAATATGCAAATAGCCGCTTTAATTATTGCCTGCCTGTTTTTCCTGGTAGGGGTGCTCGGTTCCATTCTACCGGTTTTGCCCGGAGCGCCGCTAATCTGGTTGGGGATGCTGATCTACGCCTTCGCCGTAGGGTTTAACGAACTCAACACGCTCTTTTTTATTATCCAGGGAGCGCTGGCGCTGGCGGTAATCGGTGCCGATTACCTGGCCACGGCGATGGGCAGCCGCCGTTTTGGAGGCAGTAAAGCCGCTCTTTGGGGCGCCATGCTCGGTCTTTTCGTCGGTCTTTTCTTTTTTCCGATCGGCCTGATTGCCGGTCCATTTCTGGGCGCGGTACTGGCCGACTTGATTTTTTCCCGCAAGATTGAGCAGGCTGTCCGCTCCGGACTGGGCGCCTCCCTCGGTTTTTGGTTGGGCATCCCGGTTAAACTGGCCCTGGAGGCGGCCATGATCATCTGGTTTTTTGTAAGAATATTTTAAATATTATTTTAAATGTATTTATTTTTTCTTTAGAATTTAACACTAAGAAGGAATAATTTAAATGATATAGAATATATACACGAAATAAAGAGGAGGTTGTAAAATGGAAAAAATTTGGCTCAAAAATTATGAACCCGAAGTACCTCACAGCATGGATTACCCCGATATTTCCCTATATGAACTTTTTCTCCAGTCCGCCCGGCAACACGGGTCCCAGGCAGCCGTCTCTTTTATGGGCCGGGAGCTAACCTACAACGCTCTGCTCGAACAAGTGCAAAATTTCGCCGCAGCGCTGCAAAAGCTGGGAGTTAAAAAAGGTGACCGGGTGGCGATACACCTGCCGAACTGCACCCAGTTTCCGATTGCCTATTTTGCCACTCTCTCTTTGGGAGCGGTCGTGGTGCCGTGCAACCCGATGTACGTGGCCCGCGAACTGGCTCATCAACTTAAAGATTCGGGTGCGGAAACGATCGTCACGCTGACCCGGTTCTACAAAATCATTAAAGAAGTGCAGCCGCAAACTAATTTAAAGAATGTAATCGTCACCAGTATCAAAGATTTCTTTCCCGGCTTCTTAAGCTTTCTTTACACGGTAGCCAAAGAGAAAAAAGAAGGCGACCGGGTCAGTCTGGAGGCCGGTGACTTAAATTTCTTAAACCTGCTTAACGAACACAAGGGCCAAAGCGTCACCCCCGCCGAGGTTAAACCATCGGACCGCGCCGTATTCATGTATACCGGCGGTTCCACCGGCGTCTCCAAGGGCGCCGTCCTGCTGCATCGCAACCTGGTGGCCAACGTCCTGCAGTTAAAAGCCTGGGATGTAAAAGCCAAGCATGGCCAGGAGGTGATCCTGGCGGTGCTGCCCTTCTTTCACAGTTTCGGCATGACCACCTGCCTGAACCTGGGGCTGTTGAACGGAAACAAGGTGGTGATGTTGCCTCGCTTTGTCCTGGCGGACGTCCTGAAGACGATCGATAAAGAGAAGCCGACCATCTTCCCCGGGGTGCCCACTCTTTACGTGGCGATCAACAACGCCCCCGACCTTGCAAAACATGACCTCAGCTCGATCCGGGTATGCGTCAGCGGCGCCGCACCCCTGCCGGTTGAGGTGCAGCAGCAGTTCGAGAAAAACAGCGGCGGCAAACTGGTGGAAGGTTACGGCCTCTCCGAAACTTCACCGGTCAGCCACGCGAACCCCGTGCACGGTTTGCGCAAACCGGGCAGCATCGGCCTGCCGATTACCGACGTTGAGATGAAGATCGTGGACGTGGAAACGGGCGAGAAAGAGCTGCCGATCGGCGAAATTGGCGAGATTTGCCTGAAAGGGCCCCACATCATGGAAGGTTACCTGAACATGCCCGAAGAAAACGCCAACAGCTTGCGGAACGGCTGGTTTTACACCGGTGACATCGCCAAGGTTGACGAAGACGGCTATACATACATCGTGGACCGGAAGAAAGATATGGTTATCGCCGGCGGCTACAACATCTATCCCCGCGATATCGAAGAAGTGCTTTACACTCACCCCAAGATCATGGAAACTACCGTGGCGGGCATCAAAGACCCCTACCGCGGCGAAACCTTGAAAGCGTACGTTGTTTTGAAGGAAGGGGAAACCCTGACGGAGGAAGAGGTCATCGAATTCTGCAAGTCCAACCTGGCCGCCTACAAGGTGCCCAAGCTGGTCGAATTCCGGGATCAGCTGCCCAAGACGATGGTCGGCAAGGTGCTGCGGCGCGTGCTGCGCGAAGAGGAAGAGAAAAAGAACGCTTCAGCTTAAGCCCGTGACACCGGCCCGGGCGCTGTTCAACTCAACCCCGGAAGCGGCAACATGGATAAACAAAACTGCAGGGTACGCCAATACGTGCCCTGCAGTTTTTTATCGGGATAGTATTAAGGTTACTTTAATCATCCCAGGGATCGTACCAGGGAACATCCCAAATAGCTCCTCCGACCAACTCCCCGTGCCGATCAAACGCAATTATGCCAGGAAACCTGGGATAAGGCTGCCACCTCTCTTGATCGTCACGCAATACAATATAATCGCTCTCTACTTCTATGAGAATATAGTAATCAACCGCTTTCTTGGCTTCTTCCAATGCATATACTTTTTCACAGAAATCGCCGATTATAAAGTACGCGATGGCTTCGTTTATTGGTTCTATATAGATGAAAATTTCATTGTCTACCCGCTTGATCAGGGACACGAAAGCCAGCGGTTGATCATATCGATCATAAAACATGAATGGAGTATCACGAAACCAACCGCTAAGCCACTCGCTTCGATAGAACACGCCAAAAGGCCTGGTGATTTCATCGACAATGTAACCATCCCCGATCATAAAATCAACTCTATAAATGATCAAATCACATGAAGAAAAACTTTCCCGATGCAAAATTAACGCATCTTCGATCAGCAATCCGTCCAGGGTTAATGAAACCCCGGGCAACCATAACAATAAAGTTACGGCGATTATTACTACGGCCAGAATGATTATGACATGAGCTGTTTTCTTTTTCATTAAATACTTGTTAATCAATTCCACGATTATGCCTATAATCACCGCAATTGCCAATATTTCGTAGTGGAACACTCCTCCGCAAAAAAAGCCGGTAAAGAATATTGCCGAAAAAAAATATTTTTTCCAGACTAAAGGTGTGGAACCGATTAAGGCAATAACAAAAATTTGCCAAGTCAAGCGGCTATAATCCCTTGGAAGATAAGATGCTAGATAGATGATCATAAAAACCGCAAATACAATTGCAGCAATAACAATATTTTTACGTTGGACCTGTTTTATCATGGCATATTCTCCCTGCACCATAAGCTTATGCCTTGCTCCACATAAGAAAAAAGCAAAAACTTCTATCTCGCCGGCAATTACCAAGTTAAGTTAATCCTTTTTCGGCGTTTCTATGTCGAGAAAAGACCTTATTGTTTTTTTTACAAGAGCACTGTTGTCTGAAGAACGGTGCTCTTGTATCAAAAATAATTATACACTTATTAGTACTGTTTTATTGTTTATCTTGTTACATACATATATCCCAAATACTTACAGACTGAATTCCAATAGTAATACCTATCAGTAGTTTTATTCCAATTATCAACAATTCTAGCGTATTTTTCACCTGAACTATAAGCACGATAACCAATCCCATTAACATAATGGGCCTCAAATAATGACGGCCACAATACTAAATACGCCATTCGTTGATTGGTTTGAATAGTAGTTAGATAGTTGTTCCAGGATACACTTTGACCACCTGTGATCGGTCAACACTTTTGGATGAAGAACGGCCAATAATTTTGGACGTTAATTGCTATAAAATGGTATTACGGTGACTTACCCGATAGCTATCCCCAGACATATTAAAAATCTCGCTGTTATGAA
>JBFMGD010000057.1:0-12907 GCA_040751775.1 Bacillota bacterium
CTGGAGCGGGTGGAAAATCAAATTATTTGGGGGAACGCGGCCGGTCAGACATAATTGAATGAACGGTGCATACTATTAAGGTAAAAGTGTACAGGAAAGGGAGGACCTTAAATGCACCGTTTTTTTGTGATTGAGGCCCGGCGATTACTGCCGCTTCTGTTTTTGTTGGTCCTTCTGGTCAGCCTATCCATTTATGACAATTTTTTTCGCAACGCGGAGCAGCAAGTGATCGTCCCTGATGAAGAAGTAAAAAATGTGCTGACATTTGTTACCGCTGACCGGGGCGAGATGGAGAGTAACGCTGAATTCCGGGTAGTGGAGACCGCGGCGCAATGGGTTGAGCTGCAGGAGGAACATACCGGAATGCCCGATTACCCGTTTAATGAAGTTTATGAAATGGCCGTGCGGGCGGTAAACGGAGAAATTAGGAACATACAGGTGTTTCCCCAGGAGGACGGTTCGGTACAGGTTCAGGTCAGGGTAAATGTTCAGCCGAACTACTATCATGTTGTGACCGTGGAACGGGACAAAGTAGCGGCGGTCTCCCGCTGGTTGTTCCTGGATCAAGAAGATCGGATCCTGCAGGAAGTGGTGCTTACCCCGGCCGACGGGGATGAACTGGAGTTGGATGAAGTAGTTGAGGAAACCGACTAACCCAGGCCTTGCCCGGCCGGGTTAGCCGGCACCGGGTTCACCACATCATTTACCCGTCGAGAGCTTCGATAAAATCAACCAGGTTTTTTAGGGAACCGCGATATGTACACAGCGGTTCTTCTTCTTTACGCCGGTGGAGCAGGAAGTCATCCACCATGAAGGTGTCCATACCCACCGCGGCGGCGGCTAAATCCTCCTGGACATCGTTGCCGGCCATCAGGCACAGTGCCGGCGGGCAATCGAGTAATTTTGCTGTTTCCAGGTAGTATTCCAGCTTGGGCTTGCAATAGTGCATATTTTCCACCGTGGTGATTAAATCGAAGTCGTCCCCGGATAAACCGGTCCAGGCCAGCCGGTGCTCCACCGCAATACGCGGGAAGATCGGGTTTGTCGCCAGGGCCAGTTTCAATCCCTTGCCGCGGGCGGATTCAACGACTGCCCCGGCGTGCGGTCGTGGGTTGCTGCACGGTTTTAAATGCGGAAACTCAGTCTCGTAAAACCGGTCAAAAACCGGGCGGACCGCCGCGTGGGGTTGTCCGATCCGGCGGCAGAAGTCGTCAAAAAAGACCGTTTCATTGATCGTTACCGGATCAGCGCTGCGCACCATCGCTCCGGTAGCCCCGAGCAGGTGCGCGGCAAATTGCTCGGGGGCGGTGTAATCGGTGAAGCTATGCGCAAGGCGTTGCATGTAGACGGCGATAAACCGGTCCATGTCAATTTCGAGCAGGGTGCCGTCGAGGTCGACCAATAGCGCTTGATAGTGAGGCCGGGGCACGGTTTAACTGTCCCCTGCTTCACTGTCTGCTTCGTCGCTTAAACCGAAAAGGTCCGGATCAAAGAGATCGCCGATCGCTTCAGAGATGATTTTTTGCACATCCTGCAAGAGTACGCCGAGACGGTATTCGGCCTCCAAAAAACGCTTCACGGTGAGATTCATCCCGATAACCTGGTAGAGCTTCTCCAGCTTTTCTTCCTGTTCCGGGGCTACCTCCAGCCCTGTTAACTGCTGTTTTTGCAGGTTTAGCTGCATCGTCCTGAAATCAATCAGCATTTCCCGGGCGGAGGCGTCTTTTTTTAAAACGGCCTGCGCTTCCTGAAAACTTTTATATTCGGGTGAATCTTGCAGCGCTTTCCCCAGGGCATGAACGGCATCGTAAGGGTTCATTTAACCAGTACTCCTTTCTCCCGGGTTGTCTCCCGGCAGGCGTGATTTAGTTTATCGATCAGAGCGGCGGTCTGCTCCACCGCGCGGTGCATGTCGGCGGTATCGATTTCGGCCGCGAAATCATAGCGGCCCGGCTTGGCGTCGCCGTAAAGACGGTCATAGTAGTCCCGGCAGAGAATTTCCGCTACGCTATGGTATTCTCCTTGATCCAACCGGGTCAAGAGGTGCTCTGTTTTGGCCGGACCGAGGCGCCGGCGCAGTGATTCGACCGCATGCCGGATCTGCTCCAGTTCCGGTCCGCTTAAAGACGGGGGGAGATATTCTTCGACAATGCGCCGCACCCGGTCCGCCAGGGAGGCGGTTAACAGCAGGTGGCTGCCGTTTTCCATGGCCCGCACCAGGAAACCCGGCAAGTGCACGTTGCCGATGCGGCGGCCTTCTCCTTCAGCGACGAGGTATGGAGTACCGTGAAAACGGTCCAGCTCATGCAGCAGCAGCGTTTCAAAATCCTTTTGCGAGCGCTGCTGCCCCAGGCCGACAGAGCCGAACACTGAGCCGCGGTGGCGTGCCAGGCCTTCCAGGTCCAGCGCCGGGTAGCCGCGCCGGATCAGCTCCTCGATCACCTCTGTTTTGCCGACACCGGTCAGGCCGTGCAGCACGAGCATTTTGCTTTCCAGGCGGTAACTCTCCAGGCGCAGGTGATTGTAGCGGCGATAGGCCCGGTAGCCGCCCTTCAGGCGCAGGGCGGGAATTCCCACTAGCCCGAGAATCTGGCAGAGGCTTAAGGAGCGCAGGCCGCCCCGCCAGCAGTAGAGCAGCGCTGTTTTATCTCCGGCGGCGGCGGCAACCCGCTCAACCAGGGCCGGCAGTTTTGGCGCCACCAGCGCCAGGGCGGCCCGCCGCGCGGCGGCTTCACCGGCCTGGCGGTAGAGCAGGCCCAGCGCGTGGCGCTGATCATCGTCAAGCAGAGGAATGTTCACAGCGCCGGGGATCGATGCCTCGCTGTACTCGGCGGGGGAGCGCACGTCTATCAGCGACAGGTCATCCCGCCGCAGTGCTTCTTCTACAACCAGTTCGATCGAACCCATTGCCCTGAATACCTCCTCTTAGATTAATTTATTATAGCTTATTATTATCAGGCCGTGCAAGGCGGCCGGAATGATGATTGATTAAGCCTCAGGCGGACTAATCAGTTTTATCCGCTTAAAATTTTTTCCGTTGAAAGGTATAACTGGACCCTGTGCCGAAGTATTCTCACCGGGTCACAGTAAGACTGCGGGCAGCTTAGAAAGCTTGCTTCTCAAGGCCGGTCTGCTGTGTTATAATATTACAAGATTTTTCATATTAACCGGCGGGAGGAGAAGGGATGGCCTCTGATTGCATTTTTTGTAAGATCATCAATAAAGAGATGGATGCGGATATTGTCTACGAGGATAAAGAAATAGTTGCGTTTAAAGATATTTATCCTGCCGCTCCAGTCCATCTGCTGGTGGTGCCGCGCAAGCATATCCCCACCCTTACAGATCTTAACGAAGACGATGCAA
This sequence comes from Bacillota bacterium, assembly GCA_040751775.1. Classification (GTDB taxonomy): domain Bacteria; phylum Bacillota; class Dethiobacteria; order DTU022; family DTU022; genus JBFMGD01. The sequence continues at coordinate 3,364 of JBFMGD010000057.1, forward strand.
CCTTAATCGGGCGCCTGCACCTCGTAATCAATGACCTGGCTCGCGCTTTCAAACTCGATAAAAAAGGTTTCCGTGTGGTAATTAACTGTGGGAAAGATGCCGGTCAGGCGGTGTTTCACCTGCATCTCCACCTCTTAGGAGGAAGACCTTTATTGCAAACCATTGCCAAAGGCCGGGGTATTTGAAATCTGCGATTATAACCTGAAATTATTTTCGGCAACGGTTTGTCTTTGGAGAGGGGGGAAATATATTGGCAGAAGTCAAGGTCGGTAAAAACGAAACACTGGATAAGGCCCTGAAAAGGTTTAAAAAACAGTGCGCCCGTACCGGCATTTTATCGGAAGTGCGCCGGCGGGAGCATTATGAGAAACCCAGCGTGCGCCGTAAAAAGAAAGCTGAGGCTGCACGGAAGAGGCGTTTCTACTAGGGGGGATTTCCGTGTCTTTGGAAGACAAGCTGGTTGAAGACCAGTTACAAGCCACCAAGGCTAAGGAACGCTTCCGCCTGACGGTAATCCGCATGCTCAGGGCCGAGTTAAAAAACGCTTCTATCGCTAAAAGAGGGCCTCTGGATCCCGATGAAGAACTCACGGTTCTGTCGAGGGAAGTGAAGCGCCGGCAGGAGGCTCTCAAAGACTATGAACGGGCTAACCGGCCTGAACTCCTGGAGGGGCTGCAGCAGGAAATTGCCCTGCTGCAGGGATATCTTCCCGCCCGGCTGACCGAGCCGGAGCTGGAAGCGCTGATTGATCAGGCTTTACGTGAAACTGGCGCGGCCTCCCGGAGCGACCTGGGAAAAGTAATGGGTTGGCTCATGCCCAAAGTGAAGGGTAAGGCCGACGGCGCTGTCTTGCGCCGGGCTGTGGAAAACAAGCTTCAATAACCCGGTTAACCAGCCGGGTTTTTTCAGGTAACAGTAAGTGCTCCACTTCGCTCCAGGAAATAGATCCGACCCGGTGGTTGGAGTTCGCCTTGCCGTGTCTTGCGTAAGGGCAAAGCCGGCTGTTCTTGCCTTACAGTTTGCAGTTCAGACAGAAATGGGGAGGCTAGATTGTGCGAAGAGCCATTAGACTGGCCGGATGGTGTTTATTGGTCCTGACCGGGTTGTTTTTTACAGCAGTAACCGCGGGTACTGCCGGAAGCGGTCCGGTTGTGGCGGTGATTCCAATCCACGGCACGATTGATCCCGGTATGACCAATTTCGTGCGGCACTCTCTACAAGAAGCTCAGGAGGCCGGTGCCGTGGCTGTTATCCTGGAGTTGGACACTCCGGGAGGCTATCTTGATTCGGCGGAAGCGATCCGGCGCCATATGGATGATTTCCCCGGGCCGATTTATGCCCTGGTTCGGCCCCGGGCCATTTCCGCGGGGGCCTACCTGGCCCTGGCGGCTGAGGAAATCTATATGGTTCCCGGCGCGACCATGGGCGCGGCAGAACCGCGCAGCCTCGGCGGTGAAACCGATGAGAAAATTCTCTCTTACTGGGAAACGGAGATGAAGGGGGTAGCCGAACGCCGGGGCCGTGACCCGCAAATTGCCGCCGCCATGGTGCGCAAAGAGCTTGCGGTGCCGGGTGTCGTGGAAAAAGGAACCCTGCTCACCCTGACCTACAGTGAAGCGCTGGCCACCGGCTACAGCGAGGGGACCGTGGAAAGTAAAACCGAGTTGCTGCAGCTGCTCGGGCTGTCCGGTGCGAACCTCGTTGATTACAGCCCCGATTTTACCGACCGCCTGGTCAGTTGGACTACGAACCCGGTTATCGCCACGATCCTGCTGGTAATCGGTATCGGGGGGCTGGTCCTGGAGGTATTTACCGCCGGGTTTGGGGCGGCCGGGCTTTTTAGCCTGCTGGCCTTCGCCCTTTATTTCGGGGGGCATATCGCCGCCGGTTTGGCCGAGTACTGGGTTGTTTTTCTCTTTATTTTCGGGGTGGTGATGATGGTGGTGGAGGCGTTTATCCCCGGCTTCGGGGTATTCGGGATCGCCGGGCTGGCCGCTACGGTTACATCGATTGTTTTGGCCGCGGCCTCGGTGAAGACCGGTTTAATTATGCTCGCCGTTTCGCTGGTCCTGGCCGGCGCTTTATCCACCCTGGCTTTTCGCTTTTTCGCCCGCCGCGGCGCCTTGCGCCATATTATCCTCTCGGATGAAGAGAGGGCTGAACTGGGTTACGTGGCGCCGGCCGACCAGAAAGGCCTGCTCGGCCTGGAAGGAGTTTCGCTAACCCCGTTGCGTCCGGCCGGGGCGGCGAAAATTGACGGCCGGCGGGTGGACGTGGTCAGCGAAGGCGGCTTTATCGCGGCCGGGGAGCCGGTTAAAGTGGTTTATGTAGAAGGAGTGCGGGTCGTGGTCCGGCCAAGTGAGAAGTGAGATGTGAGAAGTGGGAAGTGGGAATATGTCAGGACAGGCATGCCGTGCCCTCCTGGAAGTTGGAGTATGGATGTTGGGAATTAGAAAAACTTAGGGGCATCAGGCACTCAACTAATTGTGTGCTTGACCGTGCCCATAGGCGAATAACGTTGGGTAGTTGTTGTATAATTTTAAGGAGGTTTAAAAATGCCTGAATTAATTATCCTGTTTGTTTTTGTCGGATTAGCCATTTTATTCCTGGCGATTATTTTCAGCTTCGTCCCCCTGGGGCTCTGGATTTCAGCTTTGGCGGCACGGGTTCCGGTCGGTATTTTTGCCCTGATCGGGATGCGGCTGCGCCGCGTGGCTCCTGTTAAAATTGTCGCCCCGCTGATTAAGGCGACCAAGGCTGGTTTGGATCTGAACGTGAACAAACTGGAAGGGCACTACCTGGCCGGCGGTAACGTGGACCGGGTGGTCAACGCCCTGATTGCGGCCCAGCGGGCTGAAATCCCGCTGCCTTTTGAGCGGGCGGCCGCGATCGACCTGGCCGGCCGGGACGTGCTCCAGGCGGTCCAGATGAGTGTAAACCCCAAGGTAATCGAGACGCCGGTGGTTGCCGCCGTGGCCAAGGACGGGATTGAAGTCAAAGCCCGGGCCAAGGTAACCGTGCGCGCCAATCTCGATCGGCTGGTGGGGGGCGCCGGTGAAGAAACGATTATCGCCCGGGTCGGCGAAGGGATCGTAACCACGATCGGCTCTGCCGACACGCACAAGAGTGTTCTGGAGAATCCGGATCGCATCTCGCATACCGTGTTGAACAAGGGTTTGGACTCCGGAACCGCTTACGAGATCCTCTCCATCGATATTGCCGACGTTGATGTGGGCAAAAATATCGGTGCGCAGCTGCAAACAGACCAGGCGGAAGCCGACAAGCGTATCGCCCAGGCCAAGGCCGAAGAGCGCCGCGCCATGGCCGTGGCCCAGGAGCAGGAGATGATCGCGGCTGTGCAGGAGATGCGGGCCAAGGTGGTGGAAGCCGAAGCCGAGGTGCCCCGGGCGATGGCCCAGGCTCTGCGCGAGGGCAAAATGGGTGTTATGGATTACTACAACCTGAAAAACGTATTGGCCGATACCAACATGCGGGATACGATTAGCAAGCTGGGTAAACCGGACCAGAACGCGGACGGCAAGTAATCCGTTGTTCCGGTTAAACGGCGCCAGAGGGGAGTGAACGCGTGCTGTGGAAATATTTGTAATTGGCATCCTGGCCATGATCGTATTCAATATCATCGGCTCACTGATCAAGCGGGTCAATGAGGGATCGAACAGTAAATATTACCCCGCCGGAGCGCCGCAGCAGCAGCGCCCGGGCGTGATCAGGCGGGATTATGATCCCGCTTACAACACCGGCGAGGCCCGGCCGGAAAATCCGCCGCCGCTACCGGTTGAGCAAGCCGGTATGCCGGCTAGGCCGGTTCCGGATCAAGAAATAATGAGGCGGCATCAGTCTCCGGCAACGATCGCTGCCGCCGCGGAAGCCCACCGGGTGGCTGGCAAGCTGCAGCATATTTTTACCGATAAAGAGCAGTTGGTCTCCGCATTTATCTTCCATGAAATACTCGACCCGCCGCGCAGCCGGCGGTAGCGGTAAACTACTATTTAAACAGGGGGTTGTCCTTCGGACAGCCCCCTTTTTCTGGAAAAATGGGGGCTGCCATACTTTTCCCCAATAACTGGAAGGAGGGCTTGAATCAGAAGCGGGCCGGAACTTAGAAGTGATGTGGTTACTAAATAAAGAAGAAGCCTGACCATAAGACTATCTCAAACTTTAGGGCAGATAATACAGAAGCGCTTAAGAAAGTATTTAAAGAATTCACATTGCTATGTAGGCAGTGGGAACTATTTAGCCGGGAATTCATTGCCGTAGACGGCTCGAAGTTTAGGGCATGCAACTCCAAAAGGAATAACTTTAGCGAGGCTATCATGTAGCCGAAGACTTAAAGCAATGAGAAAAGGACACATTTTTTGTCATCACTAAAACCACACTGGATAAGACTCTAAATCAAGTAATGACGTTCCCCCTCAGGATGGTTTTTACACAGTCTGCCGTCCCCCTGTCATCTAAAAAGATATTGTAATCCGGTTAAGACAAGGTATATAATTAGGTAACCTAATAATTAATAAGCCTAAGCATTGCATCAAAAGAGGTGAGACGATGAATCAGGTGGGGCGCGAGACCGCTCAGGAGCTGCAGAGTGCTTTCTTGCAGTTCAAACGGCTGCACTGGAAGAATCGCACAGTGGCGAAACTGAAGCCCAGCGAAGCGATGGTCTTATTCTGCATCATGGAAAACGCGGATCCCGGTACGTGCGGTATCAAAGTGTCCGAGATCGGCAAAGAGTTAAAGGTAGCCTCACCGACGGTTACACAGTTGGTGAACGGCCTGGAAAAGAACGGTTATGTGGAGCGGACGATTGATGCGGATGACAGGCGGGTAGTCCGGGTCTCTCTGACGGACAAAGGTGAGGCTGTTTTAAAAGAGGTGGCCGCTGTTTTTTTCTCTTTATTCCAGGAACTGGCCAATCATCTGGGAGAAGAGAAAAGCAGGGAGCTGGCCGCACTTCTCTCCGAGGTCTTCGCTTTCTTTAACGAGGTTCATAATAAAATGTAACTGCCGGGGGATGGATAGATAGATCGCTACTATGGCCGTACTCGGTTGTCATATGAATAAGCTAAGTGAATTTAACCGGTATTGGGGGAATGTTCAATGAAGTTCAACAAGAAGTACTTGATTTGGCTCGCCGTTGCCCTGGTTGGGCTGATTGTAATTGGTGTAGTAATCGGCAATCTAGTGCGGCGGGTCAACGAAGCCCGGCAACAGCCTTCCGAGATGCTGGTTCAGGTGGAGCGGGGAGACCTGGAAGTGTGGGTGACGGGCAACGGCACAGTGGGCGCGGCTGTGGCAGAAGCGGTGCGGACCCGCATGGCGGGCACCATCGAAACATACCTGTTGGAAGATGAACTGGCAGTTGTCGCCGGGCAGAAACTGGTGACGCTGGAGCTCCAGGATTTGAGCACGCAGATTGAACTGAAGGAGCTTGACCTAGCCAGGCTCGAGCGTGAGCGCAAAAACCTGAAAGATGAAAAAACAACCGTTACCGTGCAGGCGCCGCAGGAAGGCACGGTGACGTGGCTGGTAAAGGTGGGGGAAAAGGTTAAAAGCGGCACCCCAATCGCGCTAATCCATTCCACCCCGGAGGAGTCGGTAACCGCCCCTCTTTCCGCTTCTGGGACTTGGACTATCACCAATCGCATGGTGGAAGAAGGTTTGACAGCATTGGTAGGACAGCCGATCGCCGAATTGAAGGACCAGGATCGGGCTGACCAGATAAACTACCAGCTCTCCTTGAATGATATTCAGCTTGAGCAGGCCCGCCTGGAGTTGGCTGAATTAAAGAGGCAGCAGCAGCAGAACCGGGAGGACAGCGTCATCTACGCCCCGATCAACGGCACAGTGGTCCTACCGGAGCCGTCCACCGCCGATGTCGGGGTGAGCGTGCCCCAGGGTACGCTCTTGGCCACGATCGTTGATTATAGCAGGCTGCAGGTGGTGATCCCTGTTGACGAACTGGATATCAATAAGGTCGAGGCAGGCCAGACCGTACGCATCACAGCCGATGCCCTGCCGGGCCAGGCGATCGCCGGCGAAGTGACCAGGGTCTCCTCCACGGGACGAATCCTGGGGGGCGTGGCCGCCTTTGACGTTACCGTGGCCATCGAGCCGGTGGAGGGCCTCAAAGTGGGCATGAATGTCAGCGCCGCCATTCTGGTTGATCTGCGCGCCGATACGCTGCTGGTGCCGATTGAAGCGGTGTTTGAACAAGAGGGTGAAAGCATGGTCATGGTGCTTGCGGAAGAGCCGGAGCCGGGCAAAAGCCCCACCCAACCCGTGAAGGTGGTGACCGGGGCTCACAACACTTCATCTATCGAAATATTGAGCGGTGTTACGGAAGGACAGCAGATCATCATCCAGGGTTCCAGCAGCGAATTAGAAACGCAAAGAGGCATGATGTTCGGATCGGGCCAGGAGGGGAACGGGCAGTGATCAGTACGCAAGCTCTGAACAAAGTCTACCTGATGGGGGACGTGAAAGTTGAAGCGCTGCGGGATGTTAATCTGCATATTGCTGAAGGGGAGTTTGTCGCCGTGATCGGCCCTTCCGGCTCCGGCAAATCCACCTTAATGAATATCATCGGCTGCCTCGACGTGCCCACCTCCGGGCAGTACTGGCTGAACGGGCGGGAGGTCAGCCGACTCAGCGACAACGAGCTGGCGGAGGTAAGAAACCGGCAGATCGGCTTTGTCTTCCAGAGCTTTAACCTGATGCCCCGGCTGACGGCTCTGGACAATGTGTTGCGTCCCCTCATTTTCCGGGGGATGGGTTACCGGGAGCGCCTGGAGAGGGCCAGGCAGGCCCTGGAACGGGTAGGCCTTAAGGAGAGGATGGACCATCGCCCGACCCAGCTTTCGGGGGGGCAACAGCAGCGGGTGGCGGTGGCGCGCGCCATTGCCGGCGATCCCGCGATCATCCTGGCCGACGAACCGACCGGCAATCTGGATACCGCTTCCGGAAAAGATGTAATGACGCTACTGCGGGAGCTGCATGCCCAGGGGAAAACTTTGGTCTTGATCACCCATAACCCCGAGGCGGCCCGGCAGGCGGCGCGCCGGATCGAAATCCAGGATGGACGGGTAAGCGAGGAAGGGGGAACTGGTCAATGAATTTTCTGCAGGCTGTCCGCTTATCTTTAGATGCGATCTGGTCCAACAAGCTCCGCTCTTTCCTGACCATGCTCGGTGTGATTATCGGGGTGTTTGCTGTCGTGGCTCTGGTCTCCATCAGTCAGGGGGCCAGCGATACCGTCACGGAACAGGTGCAGGGGATGGGATCAAACCTGATTACCGTTATGGTCACCGGCCGGGGTACAAAGACAGCCCTGACCCTGGACGAAGTGCGGGATCTGGGAGAAAAAGCCGGGGTAAAGGCCGCTGTCCCGGTGATCAGTACGCAGGGCACGATTAAGTACGGCAACAAGACAGCTGTGTTCGCCGTGGAAGGAAGCAGCCCCGAGTACCAGGCAGTACGGACGCACTATGCGCAGGCGGGTCGGTTTTTGGTGCCTACCGATGTCACTTACCGGCAAAACGTGGCTGTTTTGGGATCGGAAGTAGTGGCGGAGTTTTTCCCCGCCACCGATCCGGTGGGGCGGGAGATTAGAATCAACGGTACCCCGTTCACCGTGGTCGGAATCCTGGAGGAAAAGGGATACGGCATGATGGGTTCCGATGACGGCAAAATAGTGATCCCGGTCAGCACTGCCCAACGCCTTTTTCACAGCCCCGGCGTGCAGACCATCTATATCGAGGCCGAATCAACCCAGTCTGTTGACCGGGCGGTGGCGGCGATCGAAGCGACCCTCAAATACCGGTTTCGCGATGAAGATGCCTACCTGGTCTTCAACCAGGCGCAAATCCTCGACGTGGTCAACCAGGTCATGGGCACGATGACCTTACTGCTCGGCGGCATTGCCGGTATCTCTCTCCTGGTGGGGGGGATCGGCATTATGAATATCATGCTGGTCTCCGTAACGGAAAGGACCAGAGAAATCGGCATTTATAAAGCCCTGGGTGCGAAAAGGCGGGATATTCTTTTTCAATTCCTGGTGGAATCGGCGGTAATCAGCAGCCTGGGGGGGCTCCTTGGTATGCTTTTCGGTTACGGCCTGGTTCGGGTGTTAAATAACCTGATCGATCTGCCCGCCGCTTTTTCGCTTAGGGTCGTGGTTACCGCCTTGCTCTTCTCCCTGTTTGTCGGTATCTTTTTCGGCATCTACCCGGCCAACAAGGCGGCCAAGCTCAACCCGATTGATGCCCTGCGCGCGGAATAGTGATATGGAAAGGATGGTTGGGAATGAATAAAAACACGCCTTGGGATGAAATCGGGCGTACCGCGCCGGCGCAGAGCGACCTGATTATATTGGGCGTGCCGTTTGACGGCGCGGTAAGCGCGTCGCGGGGAGCGGCGGCGGCGCCGGACCGGCTCAGGGAGCTCTCCAGAATCTTGCCTCCTTTTTCCGAAGAGGGGAAGGATTTGCGGCACCTCAAATTGGCCGACCAGGGCAATGTAGCGTTGACCCTGCGCTGGGAACGCTTTTTCGACGAAGTGGAGCGGCAGGCGGCAACGGCGCTTCAAACCGGCCGGTTTTGCCTCTTTCTAGGAGGCGATCATTCCGTGACCATTCCGCTGATCAAAGCGTTCGCGTCATACCATAGCGCTGTTCCCGTGGGGATAATCCATTTTGACTCACACTGTGACCTGATGGACGAATACGACGGTCATCCCTGGTCTCACGCCTGTACCCAGCGCCGTTCCCTGGAACAGCCAAATATTTTGCCGGATCACCTGGCTTTGGTTGGCATTCGCTCTTATGAGGCGGCAGAACTCGAGTTTATCCGGGCCAACCCCGCTATCACTGTAATCGGCGCGCGAAAACTCTATTGCCAGGGGCTGCCAAAAACCCTGGACCAGATCTGTTCGGCCATGGCCGGCGCCGCCGTTGTCTATCTCTCTCTCGACATTGATGTCCTTGATCCAGCTTTCGCCCCGGGCACCGGAACCCCGGAAGGCGGCGGCCTGAGCACGCGGGAAGTGATTGAGCTGATCCGTGCACTACTCACCCGCCTTCCCGTAAAGGCCGCGGATATAGTTGAAGTGTCCCCACCCCTGGACTGTTCCGACATCACCTCCTGGGCCGCTCTCAAAATCATCTACGAAATTTTTGCCGTCCTCGCCACGCGCTGATCATAATGGGACAGGGAACTGCCCCTTGTCCCATTATGATCAGTTTTATTTCCCTTTCTCTGAGCATAGATTAATAGAAATTTACAATTTATCAGGCGGGAGTTGTTTGATCGATGCCTTCGAAAAGAGATAAGGGTAGTTTGAAGGCCATTATATCCGATCTTTTTGAACTGCCCCGGGAAGTGATGCTCGACCTGCCCCGGATGACCATGGTCGGCAATATTCAGATTTACCTGGAGAACCACCGTGGGGTAATCAACTATGACGAAAACCAGGTGCGCATTGGGGTAAAAAACGGTGAGATTATCATCCGAGGGAACAATCTGCAGAT
>JBFMGD010000058.1:0-12303 GCA_040751775.1 Bacillota bacterium
CCCGCCGATCAGTACACTTCCCAGCTTGACCAGGCTTTGAACCAGGGAGTGAAAAAATGTTCTTTGCACCGTTAACAAGGCTATGATCGCCGCCAGAGTAACTCTCTCCAATCCGAATTGCTGCGCCAAAAAGATAGCCAGGGTTACAGCCAGTGCTGTTTTAAATACTCTTCCTCCGACATGAAAACGGTTCATTTGTTTCTCGCCCCTTTACCTGTGGTCTACTCTGCTAATCTTAACACATCTTCAAAAAAGAGTGGCAATCGGATATTAATAACAATATAATTGGTGCAGGCAAGCTCAACCGCGCCGGCTCTGTTATCTGTTCAATATCACCCGGCAAATCATCGGCGCGCGCCGCCGGCGGTCGCGCAGCCTGCGCCGGATTAACGGTTCCGTGCCGGCCGTGATTGCCGTCAGCCCGACCATGCGCTGCAATTACAACTGCCAGGGTTGTTACTCCCGCAATCGCGCCACGGAGGATGAATTGACCACGGCCGAGCTCAATGCGCTGTTTAAAGAAGCGTCCGAGCTCGGTGTCACCGCCGTCGTAGTCACCGGCGGAGAACCGCTGCTGCGAGACGATCTGCTCGATTTAATCGCCCGCCGCCGGCGCCTGCTCTTTATTCTGATCTCAAACGGCACCCATATCACTCCGGAATCAGCCCGGCAAATTACCCGCAGCGGCAACATCATCAAGCTGATCAGTATTGAGGGTTTCCCCGGTGACACCGACGGGCGCCGCCAGGCCGGGGCCCATCATGACGCCGTTATTGCCATGCACAACCTGCGTGCCGCCGGCGCCTGTTTCGGATTCGCGGCCATGAATACCGCCGTGAATACGGCACGGCTCGGCTCGGACCGCTTTATTGACGAGATGGCCGCCCTGGGCTGTTCGATCGGTCTTTTTACGGAGTATGTTCCCAGCGGGCCGCAGCCGCGCCCCGAGTGGATTTTGGATGACCGCGCGCGGGATGCTTTCAGGCGGCGCGTTATTGATTTGCGGCGCCGCGGCCCGATGGCGTTAATCCAGTTCCCGCACGATGAATACGGGCCGTATAACCGCTGCTCGGCGGCGGGGCGGCTGTCGCTGCACATTAACTCCCAGGGCGGGGTGGAACCCTGCCCCTTTATCCCTGTTGCCGTTGACAATATCCGGCATGGCGGGCTGAAAGTAGCCTGTGAATCAAGCTTTTTATGCTCGATCCGGGCTCAGCCGGCCTTGCTGCAGCGGCAGCACCTCGCCTGTTCGCTCTACGAACACCTGGCGGAAATCAAAGCCCTGGCCGAATTTTCCCAAGCTGGCCCTCCCCATAAAATAAAAAAAACGCTATAATGAAATAGAGACAAGAGACAAAAATCTTATTGCCGTGCGTTTTACATGGTTCGATTAGCGGCGGCAGTCAAAGGAGATATGTTCGTTGCAACTCCCCGCAGGCGAAAAAGAAGCAATACTCGCAGTTGTAGAGCAAATTCTCAATGATCAGGATGACGTGCAGGAGAACCTGATTCCCGTCCTGCAGCAAGTTCAGGCGAAACTGGGTTACCTGCCCGGGCCGGCCATGGCTAAAATAGCCGAGACGGCCGGTGTGCCGGCAGTGGAAGTGTACGGGCTGGCCTCCTTCTACAATCAGTTCCGGCTGAATCCCCCCGGAGAGCACCAGGTTAAAGTATGCATGGGCACCGCCTGCTACATGGCCGGTGGGCGGATCGCCATGGAATCCTTTGAGCGAAGGCTGGCAATTAAAGAAGGCGAAACCACGGCAAACCGTAAATTCAGCCTGGAACGGGTCGCCTGCGTCGGCTGCTGCACAATGGCGCCGGTTGTGGTTGTAAATGATGCGGTGGAGGGCCGGGTCACCCCCACCCGGGTGGACGGATTGATTCTTCAGTTTGCGGATCAAAAGAACAGCCCGGCCCAAGCGGCTGACGCGGCTAAGAGAGAGCAGGAAGGGGAAAGAAAATATTGAACGCATCAATATTTGAGAACTTTGGCCGGTTGAAGGAGCAAGCCGCGGCCAGGGTGGATTCAATAAGACAGAAACCGGTCGTTTGGGTCGGTACCGCCACCTGCGGGGTCGCCGCCGGCGCCCTTAAAGTGAAGGAAGCTTTTGAAAAAGAGATCGCGGCCCGCAACCTCGACATTCCTGTGATCGAGGTGGGCTGCATGGGGCATTGTTACGCCGAGCCGCTGGCCGTGATCGCCAAGCCCGGTTTCGCCCCCCTGTGCTACGGCCGCGTGGATGAAGGGTTGGTGCACCGGCTCACGGAAGATTTTCTGGCGGGCGACGAGCCCTGTTACGAATATGCCCTGGTGGCCCTGGAGGCCAACGACGTCTTTCCCACCTTCTCCGATTTCCCGCGGGGCGCTTATGAAGAGAAGATTATCCTCGGTCGATCCGGTTTGATTAACCCGGAGGATATTGATGAATATATCGCCGCGGACGGCTACGCGGCCCTGGCCGCCGCCCTGGCGGGAGAACCGGCCGCGGTTTTAAAAGAGATTAAAGCAGCAAACCTACGCGGCCGCGGCGGGGCCGGGTTTCCGGCCGGGCTGAAGTGGGAGGCCACGCTCAACGCGGCGGGCGCCGCAGGCGGTGCGGGCGAGAAATACGTGATCTGCAACGCCGACGAGGGTGATCCGGGCGCCTTTATGGACCGCGGTATTCTCGAATCCGACCCGCACCAGGTGATCGAGGGGATGATCCTCTGCGGCTACGCCGTCGGCGCCTCGCGCGGCTATCTCTATATCCGCGCCGAGTATCCCACGGCGGTACGCCGGGTTGAACATGCCCTCCGGCAGGCGCGGAATCAGGGCCTGCTGGGCGAGCATATCTTGGGAAGCGGCTTCTCCTTCGACCTGGCGGTATTCCAGGGCTCGGGGGCGTTTGTCTGCGGTGAAGCCACAGCCCTGGTCGAATCGATGGAGGGGCGCATGGGCATTCCCCAGACCCGGCCGCCTCGCCTGGCTGTTGCCGGCCGCCGCGGCTGCCCCACGGTTTTAAATAATGTCAAGACATTTGCCTATGTGCCGCACATCCTGCGCAAAGGGGCGGCCTGGTTTAAAGAAACCGGTACCGCCGGCAGCCCGGGTACGGCCGTCTTTTCCCTGGTGGGCAAGGTAACCAATACCGGCCTGGTGGAGGTGCCGATGGGCACCACCCTGCGCCAGCTTGTTTTCGATGTCGGCGAAGGGATCCCCGGCGAGAAGCAGTTCAAAGCGGTTCAGATCGGCGGCCCTTCGGGAGGCTGCCTGCCTGAAGCGGCGCTGGATGTGCCGATCGACTTCGATTCCCTGCAGGAGGCCGGGGTGATCATGGGATCGGGCGGCCTGGTGGTTCTCGACGAAGACGACTGCATGGTGGCGGTGGCCCGCTACTTCCTCGAATTCACCCAGCAGGAGTCCTGCGGCAAATGCACCTTCTGCCGCCTGGGAACGCGGCATATGCTTGATCTCCTAACTGGAATCACCCGGGGAGAGGGTCAGCCGGAGGACCTGGCCTTGCTGAAGGAACTGGCCGAAGATGTGCGGGAAGGTTCCCTGTGCAACCTGGGTAAAACCGCGCCCAACCCCGTCCTGACCACGCTGCGCTATTTTATCGACGAGTACGAGACGCATATCAGCGAAGGCCGCTGCCCGGCCCTGATGTGCCCCGATTTAATCGCCTACTATATCGAACCACGCAAATGCAGTAAGCTGTGCAACGTTTGTGTCGGGGGCTGCCCCACGGAAGCGATCTACACCCGCGATAACGGGCTCAAAGCGATTTATCAGGATAAGTGCGTCAAATGCGACAACTGCCTGAGAGTCTGCCCGCCCGAGTATAAAGCCGTGGTCAAACTCTCTCCGCCCGCCAAGCTCGCCGAAAAGGAGGGGCCAGGTAAATGAGCTTAAAAATAACCGTGATTATAGACGGCCAAGAAATCAAAACGCACGCCGGAGAGAAACTGCTCTGGGCGGCCCTGGATAACGGTATCTATATCCCGCATCTCTGCGCCGTCAAGGATGAAAAAAGGCCCAACGCGGGCTGCCGTCTCTGCTTCGTGGAGCTGGAGGGACACCGCGATCCGGTTACCGCCTGCACGCAGGCCGCCGCTGACGGTATGATCGTCCAAACGCGCAGCCCCCGGGTGGACCGGCTGGTGCGCACCGCCTTTGAACTGCTCTTATCCGACCATCGACTCAAGTGCGCTGCCTGCCCGGCGAACAAAGCCTGCGGCTTACAGCAAATCGCCCGCGAACGAGGGCTGAAGCTGCGCTATGGGCGCTTCAAGCATCTGGAGCGTGAATTTGAAATCGACGAGAGCACGGCCACCTTTGCCTTCGACCGCAGCCGCTGTGTCCTCTGCGGGCGCTGCGTCTGGGAAGACCGGCAGGTAGCCCAAATCGGGGCGATCGGCTTCGCCGGCCGCGGCATGCAGCGCGGCATCTCCACCCATGAGAACGTCCCTCTAGCCGATTCCCCCTGCAACGAGTGCGGCCTCTGCGTCAAAGCTTGCCCAGTCGGCGCCCTCTACTTCAAGTAGTGGAATATGGGACAAGGGACGGTTCCTTGTCTCATTATTCGATTGATTGCGCCTTGCAGGAAAAATAAGGCACTTTGTATAACTATAATCACCATAACTGTTAGCAAAGAAAGGAGAATGGGTTATGGCTGATTCAGCAATGCGCGCTTTATCAATCTTAAGGGATCCGGCCCAGTTCCAGTGGTATGTGGTGCCCATTTTAGTAATTGTTATTTTCATCTATTACAATGAAATCGGTAAGGGCAATTGGAGCGTGGTCCTCGCCGGACTGGCGTTGTGGGGGATGGACTGGTTTAATGAAATCGTTAACTCGATTATATTTCACCTGAACGGCTTCGCGCCGCTTTGGGGGGCGCCGGCCGATACCGCCTACCTGATCCTGGTCGGATTAAATATCGAGATATCAATGATGTTTGCCATTTTGGGGATCGCGGCGGTCAAGTTGCTGCCTGCGGACCGCAGTCTCAAAATACTGGGCATGCCCAATCGTCTTTTCTATGCCCTGCTCAACTCGGTCATAGCCGTCGGGGTAGAGATTGTGCTCAACCTAGCCGGGGCGCTAACCTGGGAATTTCCTTTTTGGAGCGCCCGTTTTCCTTTGTTAATTATACTTTTCGGTTACCTGCACTTTTTCGTGGTTGCTTACTGGGTTTTCGATATGGACACATTAAAGAAGAAATTTACTGCCGTGGGAACGATTTTTGCTGTAGATATCGCGCTCTTGTTGATCTTTGGCGTAGGATTGGGTTGGCTTTAGTTTAACGGGTATGTTCCCGGTGTTGCCGCTATAAAAAGGATATTCGAGCTAAAACGACGAAGAATGAGACAAAGTTCGAGGTGAGCAGATGGAAAAGAACGTATTAATAAAAGTCAGGCCGATCAAAAAAGGGGAACAGCCGTTGATCCGCCGCATGCTCAACCGTTCATTTCCATTTTTGACGCGGTTGTTTGTCACATTCAGAGGACGCGATATCCTGGTGGCGGAGGGCAATGGAAAACCGCTGGGCGGGGTCATTTTGAAGAGCTTTTACCTGCCCCGCCGGGGCAAGGGCGGACTGGTGGAATGGATTTTTACCGCCCCCGAAGCGCGAGGGTGCGGCGCCGGGCAAAAGCTGCTCGACGCTGCCCTAAAACACTTTAAGCAGAAAAAAATAGCCGAGGTGTTTGCGATCATCGAGGGCAACAACACCGATTCGATTAACATCTTCGTATCCCGCGAGTTTCACATCCTCTCGCCGGGCCAGCAGTTGAAACGCTATGGCCTGAACATCCTGCCGGTCTGGATCAACACGTTTCATTATATGGATGTGGGCCATTTTCTTTATGTGCGGCCGGCGGAACCGCAAAAAGATGCCCCGGCGCTGCAATGGTGGAGCGGCTTGTTGGTCAGCGCACTGATCGCTTTGTTGGCGATGTGGCGGCTCAACAACTTCGCCCAGTTGGACAGGCGCGCCCTAACCGCCGTGCCTCTTTGCTTTGCTCTTGTACTCGGCGGTCGAGAAATCACGATGCGTTTGGCGGCATGGCTGCAAGGCCTGAAGGTGCGCTTCCGGGTCTGGGAATCGGGCTTTTTCTTAAACACACTGCTGGCTGTGTTTTTTGGCTGGTTTTTCCCGGTGCCCGGGTCGGTTTATCCGCGCGAAACCGGGTGGAAATACCGCGAGCATGCCGAAAAACTGGGTTGGGTTGCCCTGGCCGGCAGCTTCTTTCTGCTGCCGGCAGCCTGGGCCGTGCCGGTTTATCGCCTGCTCGGTAATGAGCCTGGCTATAACCTGGACATATTCGCCTATATTGCCCTTTTTACCGCCTTTTTTGACCTGGTGCTGCCCTTTTTCCCTTTCAGCGGCTATAACGGTCGCCGCCTGTGGAACTGGCACCCGCTGATCTGGTTGATCCCTGCGGTTGCAGTCGTAGTCTTGTTTTTTGTAATCGGCAGCTAAATGCGGCTTGAACAGAGCAGAGTTTGTTTTTCAGCCTGCCCTTTCCGGGATATGATCCAGGCGCTTCAGGGTATAGGCGGTGACCAGGCTCCAGATTATGCCGCCAACCTGGTTAGGCATAACGACTCCGCCGGTAACAAACCCTCGTATAAAGTGATCCATAGATGCGCCTGCCTTTAATGGCGTTGTATTTTATTTTAACCCTAACTGCTTACGCTATTCTGCAACAGCCGGGGTGGCGGTAGGGATGCATTATAGTTGAGAACGGTAGCGGCAGTTATAAGCGAAAGGGATGACTTCAGTGAATAAACTAAATACAGCGTACGTCTTAGATTTTGACGGTACAATCACCGCGGCAGATCTGTCTACAGAACTGGCCCGCCGTTTCGACGCCCGGAAGTTTTGGGAGATTGAACAGGCTTATCGCCGGAGAGAGTTTGGAATGAAGGTTTGGCTGAAGGAGATCTCTGCGGTGCTGCCGGCCGACCTGGAGATGATGATCTCACTCGCCCTGGAGCAGGCAACGCTTAGGCCCGGATTTAAAGAGTTTCTTGAATATACCCGTTCGGAAGGAGCCAGCGTTTATATTGCCAGTGACGGCTTCGGGTTCTACATTGAACCGATCCTTGAAGCGGCCGGCTGCCTCGCTTATATCAACCGGCTCTATAAAAATGAGGCGGTTGCGGGTGTGGACGGTAGGTTGGAAATTTTGACCGTGCATGCGCATATAAGCTGCCCGGTCTGCGGGAACTGCAAAGCGGCCCATGTGGCGGCGCTGAAGCAGCAGGGATTCAAGGTGATTTACACGGGTGACGGCACGAACGATCGTTTTGGCGCCTCCCAGGCCGATTTTGTTTTCGCCCGGGACCGCCTGGCCGACGTTTTAGCCGAAAAGGAATTCCCCTTCACATACTGGCAAGATTTCTACAATCTTATCGGCAGCGCCAGGCTTGAGAACCCCGATCAAAAACCAAACCCTCTTTGCAACCCGTGGGGGTCAGGCTTTGAATTAAAATAAACAGGATTGACAGAATATATCTTTAGAAGGGGTAGTTGCGGCTACCCCTTCTATAGTTCTCTGACATGGATGATATTGATCTTGCTAGATTAGCTATTTAGTTACATGGAAAAAGAGATAAGATAGACACCCGGATAATACTTAAGCCAACCTTTCAAGCCCCTCATTGTTCGATGGCCAGATCCTTTCTCCACAATAGACGTGTTACCATTGACATTCATTTTAACAATAATTATAATTAGCCTATTCCTATAGAAATAGTATGAAAGAAGAGGTGTTCCGTCGTATGGACTGACGTAAGGCAGTCTAAAGTTAAAAACGGTTTACTTGAAACCAAAGGAGAGGATTATATGCCTAAGCAACTCGGCCTTCAGACCGTTGCCCTGCACGGGGGGCAGAAGCCCGATCCGGTTACGGGTTCGCGGGCGGTGCCCATCTACCAGACTACTTCTTACGTCTTTAATTCCGTGGAGCATGCCGCCAGCCTGTTTGCCCTCAAGGAATTCGGTAATATTTATTCCCGCATCATGAACCCGACCACGGAGGTCCTGGAACAGCGCCTGGCCCAACTGGAGGGGGGTTCAGCCGCCCTGGCTGTGGCTTCCGGGCAGGCCGCCATCACCCTGGCCGTCTTGAACCTGGCCCGGGCCGGCCAAAATATCGTCAGCAGCAGTTTCCTGTACGGCGGGACGTATAACCTGTTTCGCTACACCCTTCCCAAATTCGGCGTTACCGTTCGTTTTGTCGATACGGCGGAGGCGCACCATGTTTTGCGGGCCATCGACGAGAATACTCGGGCCGTTTACCTGGAATCTGTCGGTAACCCGAAAAACAGCATTGCCCCCATCGAGGAGATAGCCGCCGTTTGCCGGGCGAACCGCCTGCCGCTGATCGTGGACAACACGGTAACCACTCCGTACCTGTTGCGTCCTTTCGAACATGGCGCCGACCTGGTCGTGCATTCCCTCACCAAGTTTATCGGCGGTCACGGCACCTCCATCGGCGGAGCCATCGTGGAGAAGGGCGATTTCCCCTGGAACAACGGCTTGTTTCCCGAGTTTACCGAACCTGATCCTACTTATCACGGCGTCAAGTATTGGGATAGTTTTACCGAATTCGGCCAAGACGGTTTTAAGAGCATCTCTTTCTGTGTAAAGGCGAGGGTGCAGCTGCTGCGCGATTTGGGACCGGCACTTTCGCCGTTTAACGCCTTTCTCTTCCTGCAGGGTTTGGAAACTTTGCCCCTGCGCATGACAAAACACAACGAAAACGCCTTGTCCGTGGCGCGGTGGCTGCAGCAGCACCCGGCGGTGAACTGGGTAAACTATCCCGGCCTGGAAGATCACCCCGACCATGCGGCGGCAAGGCGCCTTCTTCCACAGGGATACGGAGCCATTGTCGGTTTTGGTATAAAAGGAGACCTTCAGGCGGGAATTCGCCTGATTAACGCGGTGAAGCTGGTTTCTCACCTGGCCAACGTAGGTGATGCCAAAACCTTGATCATTCACCCCGCTTCCACCACTCACCGGCAGCTCTCAAAGGAAGAGCAGCTTTCGACCGGCGTCACCGAAGATTTTATTCGCCTTTCCGTCGGCCTGGAAGACTTGGAAGACATTATCGCCGACCTGGAGCAGGCTTTGCAGGCCAGCCAGGAAGGTATCGCGTAACAGGAGAGAAACATGACCGATCCCTTAAACGCAAAACTTAGCGATTCCAAAGATTATGATCCGTCCAATTCCTCGCGTTCCGTGGGGTGGACCAGGCCGCAACGGGTGATCCTGGCGGACAAGGCCAATCCTCTGTCCCTGGATTGCGGCATTGATTTTTATCCGGTTATTGTCGAGTACGAGACGTACGGTCAATTCTCGGCAGCGAAAGACAACGCCATATTCATCCTGCACGCTTTGTCCGGCGACGCTCATGCCGCCGGCTGGGACGCGGATTGGGAAAAAGACAACCGTCCCTGGCGCAAGGACCGGCCCGGGTGGTGGGACAGCATGGTCGGGCCCGGAAAGGCTTTTGACACCAAGCGGTATTGTGTGATTTGCGCCAATATCCTGTGCAGCTGCTACGGCACCACCGGTCCGCGGGAGATCAACCCGCGCACCGGCCGGCCGTACGGGTTGGATTTTCCGGTGGTTACGGTGGAGGATTGGGTGCGCCTGCACGTGCGTCTGCAGGATCATCTGGGCATTCCCAAGCTGCTGGCCGTGGCCGGCGGTTCATTGGGAGGCCAGCAGGCGCTGGCCTGGGCCATAGAGCATCCACACCGGGTGAGTTCGGCCATCATCTTTGCCGCCGCCGCCAGGCTGAGCGCCCAGGGCCTGGCCTTTAACGCCGTGGGGCGGCATGCCATTATGAGCGATCCCTGCTTCAATAACGGGGAGTATTACGGCGCCAAGGAACATCTCTGCGGACTGGAAATCGCGCGGATGCTGGGGCATATTACCTACCTGTCGTATCAATCCATGGAAGGAAAATTCGGCCGCCGCTTTCAAAACGGTTTTGCGCCCGGTTTCCAGCTGGCGAAGGAGTTTGCCGTGGAAAATTACCTTGAATATCAGGGGCACGCCTTCGGAGAGCGTTTCGACGCCAACAGTTACCTGTACATTTCCAAGGCCATGGATTATTTTGATGCCGCTTTCCGCACCGGAGGGGATCTGGCCGGAGCCTGCGAATCTATCAAAGCAAAGCTGATGCTCATTTCTTTCTCCTCCGACTGGCTCTATCCGCCTGAAAGTACCCGGGAGATCGCCAGGGCCATGCTTGCCTGCCGGAAAACGGTAACGTACATCGATCTTCCTTCCACGTACGGTCACGATGCTTTCCTGCTGGAGACGGAAAAAACCACGCCGCTGGTTAGGTCATTCCTGGAAGGAGTGCGGGTGATATGATGCATGCGTTGGACAAAAGGAAAAGGTGGGATCACGATCTCATTTTCGAGTTGATTCCCTCCGGCTCGCGCGTGCTGGATTTGGGATGCGGAAACGGGGAGCTGCTGTCCCGGTTGCAGAACAAAAAGGGCGTGATCGGCCAGGGCGTGGAAGCCGACCCGGCGCAGGTGGCGGCGGCCGTGGCCAGGGGCGTGCCCGTGTACCAGTGTGACCTCGACCTGGGTTTGAGCGAGTTCAGCAGCGGCTCCTTTGATTATGTTATTTTGGAGAAAACATTGCAGACCGTGCACCGCCCCATGCTGGTTTTGGATGAGATGCTGCGCATCGGCCGGCGATGCATGGTCAGTTTTCCTAATTTCAACCACTGGAGGGTGCTGAAAAACCTCCTGGAAACCGCCCGCATGCCGGTCACTCCCGCCCTGCCATACCAGTGGTATGACACCCCCAATATTCACCTGTTTACCCTCTGCGATTTTTTAGACTGGATCGATGGCCGGCAAGTGCTGATCGAGGCGGGTTATGCCTGGAGTGAGGGAAGATCGCGGCCTCTCCTGCTGCCCGATGACAGCAAGAATGCGGAAGAGCTTTTATTTATCCTAAAGTGAGAGGAGAGACCGGGGTGCTAGAAGAGATTATCGCCGGCCGGGCCGGGCAAAAAGAAAAGATGCTTGCATCTATTTTGAAAGAATTGGGTGGGGTGGTGGTTGCCTATTCCGGAGGTGTTGACAGTACGTATCTCATGTATAAAGCCCGGCAGGTTTTGGGAGAAAACAGGGTAATGGCCATAACCGCTTCCTCGGAACTGTATCCGGAGGAAGAGATTAATGAAGCACGACGGATGGCCGGGCTACTGGCGGTAGAGCACCGGGTGATTTTAACCGATGAGTTGTCTTTGCCGCAGTTATATGCCAATCCTCCCGATCGCTGCTATCACTGCAAGATGGAGCTGTATCGAGAGCTTGCCAATTTGGCGAGGAGGGAAAACCTCCCGGCGGTAATCGACGGAGCAAACGCCGACGATGCCAAGGATTACCGCCCCGGCTTAAGGGCGGCTTCCGAAAGTGCAGTGCGCAGTCCTCTAAAAGAAGCGGGTTTGACCAAACAAGAGATACGGTGGCTTGCTCGCCGGGAAGGATTGCCGAATTGGGATAAACCCGCCGCAGCGTGCCTGGCCTCACGTTTTCCGTACGGTGAGAGCCTGGATCGCCATAAAATCAGGCGGGTAGGAGACGCCGAGCGTTTTTTGCGGCAAATCGGCATTGCAGGAGATTTAAGGGTGCGTTATCACGGGCAGTTGGCCCGTATCGAGGTTTCCGCGGCAGAGATGCCTGTTTTGCTTGAGCTCGGCCGCGAGATAACGGAGTATTTCAAGAAAATCGGTTTTGCTTTTACCACCCTGGATTTGGAAGGATTCGTGTCGGGCAGCATGAATCGGACTCTGGAGAACGAAATTACTGAAAACTTTTAAACCAGACCGGCGAAGGAGTGCTGAAAAGTGAAAAGGCAACGGATTAAGGCAGGTATTACATATGGGAAAATGCGCACTGCCCGGTTTGCGGCAAGGGGGTTTTTGAATACCTGTCCGGTGAGATACAGCAGAGCGTTACTTATCTTTGCGGCCGCAACGCGGTACAAATTCTCCCCGCGCGGGGGTGAAGAGCTAATGTGCTCTATTTAAAACCATCATTATTCCCGGGTAATAACATGAAAATTTATACTTTAGTATAATTGCTTAGTTAATTAGTTTGCATTAATTTAAAATCAAAATAATGCTAGGGGAAGGAGGTTTGTGTAATGGTATAATGTCCCCATGAAACCAGACAAAATTTTCGAAATCCTAAGTGAACCTGATATAATAAAAGGCAGGAAACTGCCAGGAAAGAAGGTTCACATAAGATGGGGAGAAGAAAATTTTCAGCTGAAT
>JBFMGD010000059.1:0-5241 GCA_040751775.1 Bacillota bacterium
TCTTGATTTCTGGTGGGTATGGCGGAGGGGTCACACCCGTTCCCATCTCGAACACGGCAGTTAAGCCCTCCAGCGCCGATGGTACTTGGGGCGCAGGCCCCCGGGAGAGTAGGTCCCCGCCGGAAAATAATTAGGTTGAGAGAAAACCAGGTCTAATCACCAGGTTTTCTCTTTTTTAGCTATAAAGGATATATAGTATTTATAATTAATCTTTTTAGTGAGGGTTACGCCGGTGGAAGTCAGGTACAAGGATTACCTTATTAGTTCAGACAAATCGCTGTTGGATTTGGACGCGATTAAGAGCTTCTTGGCAAACAGCTACTGGGCAAAAAACAGGCCGCCAGAAGTGATCGAGCAGTCGATCGAAAGATCGTTATGTTTTGGGGTTTATCACGATCGGAAACAGATTGGGTTTGCCAGGGTGGTTACTGACTGGGCTACAATTTACTGGATCGGGGATGTTTTCGTCCTTGAAGAATATCGAGGGTTGGGAATCGGTAAAAAACTGATTGATACAATTACCGGATATGAAGAATTGAAGTTTCTCAAGGGTATTTTGGCAACAGCCGAT
This sequence comes from Bacillota bacterium, assembly GCA_040751775.1. Taxonomy (GTDB): domain Bacteria; phylum Bacillota; class Dethiobacteria; order DTU022; family DTU022; genus JBFMGD01. The sequence continues at coordinate 572 of JBFMGD010000059.1, forward strand.
GCGCATCAACTGTATGAACAATTTGGCTTTGTCAGGGAACCGGATAAGTTCATGGTAAGAAGAACAAACGGCCGATAGGAGTGAGTTCATGTCTGATCGGGACACTATTATCGTCTTTTTTGGACGGTTATTCGGCCCACTAAACTCGATCCGGTATATCGCGGGGCGATTGTATTGTTTTTAATAAGCTGTAAAACGTAATGGAGCCAAGAATGAGCAGGGCGCCGATAATAGAGCGGGGGCCGGGGATTTCTCCAAGGAAAAGCAGGACCCAGAGAGGATTGAATAAAGGTTCGATTACCGGGATTAACACCGCTTCCAGGGCGGTAACGGTTTTTAAGGCGATCGAGTAGATAATATACGATATGCCCAATTGGAAAATGCCCAGCACGGCCAGGGCGCCCCAACCGGCCCAGTCCGGCAGGGGAGAGCCGAACATGAACGGCAGGCCGGCCAGCGCGGTAATAACGTTGCCCAATAAGACGGTTGCCACGGGGGAGCCGTCTTTTTGTTTGCGCATACATAAGATCAGCAGGCCAAAAGAGAAACCACTCAGGACACCGCTGCCATTGCCCCAAAAACTGCCTGCAGTCAGGTCGTCGAAAAAGAAGAGGACCATGCCGCAGAGGGTAACAGCCACCACCAGCCAGTCCACCCGGGCGGTCCTTTCCCGAATAAACCGGTAGCCGAATATGGCGATATAGACAGGGGCGGTATATTGCAGCAGAACCGCATTGGCCGCTGTTGTCAACTTGGTGGCAACCACAAAAAAAGTAACCGTGCCGGCGTAGGCAAAAGCGCCGCCTACTTGAACCGGGGACCAGTTAAACCGTACACGCCTCCCGGCGATTATATAAATCGTCAGTGCCGCCAGCGCGCTGCGCATGCCGGCGATGGCCATCGGGTGCCAGATGATCAACTTAATGAAAAGGCCGCCAATACTCCATAAAAATGAGGCCATGATTAAAAATATCAAGGCTTTTTTCCTGTTAACCGGGGTAACCCAGTCATACGGCTGGGACAATGCGCGACATTCCTTTCAGATTAGGGTAAGTATCTAATCAAATATTCTAGTCGGCAATGGAAGCAAAAGAACCGTCCCCGCGCTTCCCGACCCGTACTTTTGATGCGGTTAATGAAATCCCGGCGATTACGAGAAGACAGCCTAACACTTGAGTCAGGACCACCGGCTCCCTGAAAAATAAAGAGATCACCATTGTCGCTACCGGAATCAGGTTCAGAAAAATCGAAGCCGGGCCGGCGCCGAGCCTGTCCACGCCCTGGTTCCACCAAAGAAAAGCAAGCACCGAGGCAAAAATGGCCATATATAATACCGCGGAAAGGGCGGGCCAGCTTGCATGAGCCAGTGATTTAAACCCCGGGTCGCTGAGGAGGGCGCAGGGAAGCAGCAGCAGCGCTCCGAACAAGATACTGTAGGTTGTCGTGACGAGCGGAGAAAACCGGCTCATCACTCTTTTCCCGACCAGGGCATAAAGGGACCAGCTGAGCATCCCGCCCAGAATAATCAGGTCGCCTTTGTTTACCTGCAGGGCGAGCAGGTTATACAAAGAGCCTCCGCTGACCACGAGGGTGACTCCCAGAAACGACAGCAGAAAACCGCTCAGCTTGGTCATGGTAATTTTTTCATGTAAAAATGGGATTGCCAGCAGCGTGGTGACCATGGGGCTGGCGGATACGATCAGGGAACCGTTGACCGCGGAAGTAAACCGCATGCCGGTTAAGAAAAAAGCATTGTAGGCAAAAACACCTGTTAACCCCATCAGGAAAAAGCCGCAAAGATCACGCTTGCTCACTTTTGCTGTCGCCAGGGCCCGCCGGCTGAGCGGCGCCAGGAACAGCACGGTGATGGCGAAACGGAAAAAAGCGACGGTGAACGGTTCCAGATCTTTCAGGGCGAACGTGGCGGCGTTGAATGTGCCGCCCCAAAAAATAGCGACCAAAACCATTAACAGGTAAATCAGGTTGGTATTGCGCATATTACAGCTCCCTTAGTATGATCAGTTGTGCATCCCTCTAAGTTTCGGCTGGACTCGGTCAAATCCTGCCGGTGAGTTTATGGGAATTTGAATATTTTTTGTTGGATGGAGCGACACCGCTGAAATTTTTTAGTATTATGTTGACTTGATCCGGCGGCCCCAAACTTCTTGAAACAGCGTTTAACTGCACCCTTCTGTTAAATTTTTGATTGACACAACTTTACTGCTTGGACTATAATTGTGTATACGTTTATGTAAATCCCTAGGCGGTTTATATAAACGTAAAAAAATACTTAAATCAGGAGGGGAAAAGATGTCTAAAAAAGTGTGGTTTGCAGTTTCAGTCGTTCTCATTGTCGCTCTTGCCTTGACAGCGGTAGGATGCGGCGGTGGCTCGACCGTAGAAGAACCGGAAGTGATCAAGATCGGCGCTATCTTTCCGTTAACCGGCGAGATCGCTACTTTTGGTCAGTCCAGCCAGGAAGCGATCGAACTGGCCCTTGAGGAAGTTAATGCGGCCGGCGGTGTCCTCGGCAAACAAGTAGAAATCATTTTCTACGACAACAAAGGGACAGCCGCGGAGTCTTCGCTCGCGGCAGAGAAGTTGATTGAAAGTGATGGCGTGGTTGCCATCCTCGGCCCCGTAGCCAGTACTAATACTCTGGCAGCGGCGCCTGTCGCCCAGGATGCCGGTGTCGTGCTGATGTCCCCGACGTCAACCAACCCGGCCGTCACCGAAGTCGGTGATTTTATCTTCCGTTCCTGCTTCATCGACCCCTTCCAGGGTCAGGTAGCAGCCCAGTTTGCCCTAGAGGACCTGGAAGGGAAAACTGCCGCTATCCTTACCGACATGGGCAGTGATTACAGCAAGGGTCTGCGCGACGTTTTTGAGGAAGCCTTCACGGCCGGCGGCGGTGAAGTACTGGTTAAGGAAGGCTTTACCGATCAGGACAAAGACTTTACCGCGATTCTGACAACCGTAAAAGCGGCTGATCCCGATGTAGTGTATATTCCCTCCTACTACGGCACTGCCGGTTTGATCCTTAAGCAAGCTGATGAGCAAGGCATTGACGCCTACTTCTTAGGCGCCGACGGTTGGGACTCCCCGCAGCTGTTTGAACTGGCCGGCGATGCCGCCAACGGCGGGTTCTTCACCAACCACTATTCCCCCGATGCCAGCAGCCCTGAACTGGATGCTTTCGTGGCTGCTTATGAAGCTAAGTACAACGGTAAAACCCCCGACGCTTTGGCTGCCCTGGCTTATGATGCGGCAAAGCTGATGTTTGACGCTATCGAGCGGGCCGGCAGTGTCGATTCCCTCGCGATTCGTGATGCCCTGGCTGCGACCGACGGTTTTGTGGGCGTAAGCGGCACGATTACCTTTGACGAATTCCGCAACCCCATTAAATCGGCTGTAATCATCGAGATTGTCGACCAGGCTCAGGTCTACAAAACAACAATAGATCCCAAGTAAATAATGAATCGATAAGAGGGGCTGGCAACAGCCCCTCTTGTCAATATATTTTTCCAGGCAGGGGGGAAGTACGGTTGGGCCTACTGGAACAGGTTGTGCAGCAGCTGATTAACGGTATTGCGCTGGGAAGCGTTTATGCCCTCATCGCCCTAGGCTACACGATGGTATATGGAATTATCAGGCTGATTAATTTCGCCCATGGGGAAATTTTTATGATCGGCGCTTTTGTCGGATTTTTCTTTAAAAACAACGTCGATGTAGGGGCCCGGCTTGCTTCAGTCTGGCCTGCACTTGAAAATACGTATGCCCTGTATGCGGTTGACATTATCGCCACGATCGCCGTGGCCATGATAGTTTGCGCTCTGCTCGGTATGACAGTGGAACGCCTGGCTTATAAACCGCTGCGTTTCGCTCCCCGTCTAGCGGCTCTGATGACCGCGGTCGGAGTGTCCATGTTATTGCAAAACCTGGGTGTTTATTTTATCGGCGCCGAACCGCGCGGCTATCCCTCCTTATTACCTCGCGAGGGCTATAATATTCTGGGAGCGACGATTACCAACCGCCAGATACTGATTCTGATCACAACCGTTATTTTAATTATAATCTTGCAATTTATTGTCCACCGGACAAGAATGGGCCGGGCCATGCGCGCCGTATCCCTCGACAAGGATGCGGCCAGGCTGATGGGGATCAACGTCAACGCCACCATCTCTTTTACTTTTGCCATCGGATCGGCCATGGCTGCCGCCGGCGGAATTCTCTATACTTTGTATTACGGCCGGGTTGATCCGTTAATCGGCCTGATGCCCGGTTTAAAAGCTTTCGTTGCCGCGGTGCTCGGCGGCATCGGTATTATTCCGGGAGCGGCCCTCGGGGGTTTAATCCTGGGAGTTACCGAACAGGGTGTCAGCGCCTTCGGTTTTTCCATGGCTCGTGACGCGGTGGCATTTGCTTTTCTAATCTTAATTTTACTGATCAAACCAACCGGTATACTCGGTAAGAACATCAGGGAGAAGGTGTAGGCGGTCATGCTGAAAAAATACCCGTGGATCAAGCAGTTGTTATGGGTGTTGGTGTCATATGCCGCCGCCAGCGGTGTGCAGCTCTTAATCAGCAACCGTGTTATCTCCGGTTATTTCTCCAGTGTCGCCATCTATATGTGTGTCTTTGTAATCGCTGCCGTCAGCCTTAACCTGGTG